>JBAXOX010000042.1:0-34026 GCA_037133015.1 Acidobacteriota bacterium | reverse complement strand
CGCGTCATCACCGCCAGCGCCTTCAAGGCGCAGTGCCTCGCCCTGCTGGATCGTGTCGCCGAGCACGCCGAAACGCTGGTCATCACGAAACGCGGGCGTCCGGTGGCGCGTCTCGTCTCGGCGCGCCCGACGGCGGCGGGGTCGCTGCGCGGCAGCGTGACCGTGCACCGCGACATCGTGGCCCCGGTGCTCGACGCGTGGGACGTGGACCGGTGATCGTCCTCGATACGCACGCCTGGATCTGGTGGGCCAGCGAACCGTCCAGGCTCGGCCGGAAGGGCCGCGCGGCCATCGACGCGGCCGACCGCATCGGTGTGCCGGCGGTCTGCGCCTTCGAGGTGGCGGCGGCTGTCTCCCGCGGGCGCATCACGCTCGACCGGGCGCCCCTCGAGTGGATCGAACAGGCGTTGGCTCTGCCTCGTGTCGAGCTGCTGCCGCTCACACCAGCCGTGGCCGTCAAGGCCACACAGTTGGGCGCGTTCCACGGCGATCCCGCCGACCGGCTGATTGTCGCCACCGCCGTTTTGGGCGGGGCAACGCTGGTGACCAAAGACCGCAACATCCGCGGGTACAGCGCCGTCGCCACGATCTGGTAAGCCGTACTCCCGCCGGCCGGCGCGAGTGCGCCCAGATCAGCCGATGATGGGCACGAAGCTGGCCGAGTCGTTGTGCATCATCACGACCAGATACCAGCCGAACAGCAGGAGCCAGGGGCTCTCCGGCTGACGCGCGAGGGAGTCTGTCACCTCGAGTTCCGAAGCCTGGGCGTAGAAAACCCTCGTTTTGTCGCACAACACCATGTGATCGACGCTGCCGCCTGGTGCTTGCACTCGGCGGGCTGACGCGTTATAGTCTGCAAAGCGAAACAAAAGCGAAAGCTCGAAAACGCCATCTTGGAGGCCCCAATGCCTGCTGTCTGTCGTGCGGATGTGGAAGCGTTGCTGCGGAGCAAGAAACTCGACCGAACGCTGGTGCCGATGACGGCTACCGGCATGCCGGACGTGGTGGCCCAGCAGGTCGCGAAAACTGGGGTATCCGAGCTGGACCAGCAACTTGGTGGCGGGCTTCCGCTGGGGCAGATGTCCGAAATCGTCGGGCCGCGTTCCTCCGGGCGCACCAGCGTGTTGATGGCGATTCTGGCCGCGGCCACCGCCAGAGGAGAGATGGTGGCGCTGGTCGACACCTTCGACGTGTTCGATCCGGAATCGGCGGCGGCGGCCGGCGTCGATGTGCACCGGCTGCTCTGGGTGCGCGGCGAGTCGTGTGTCCCGGCGTTTCCGCACGCCAGTGCCCGCCAAACCGGGGCGGATCGGGCGATTGCCCGGGCCCTGAAGGCCGCCAATCTGATCGTGCAGGCCGGCATGTTTGGCGTGATGGCGCTGGATCTGGCCGATGCGCCCCCGCAGGCGCTGCGGCGCGTGCCGATGACGACCTGGCTGCGATTCCAGCGCGTGCTCGAAGGGCAGGACACCGTGGGGGTGATGGTCGGGAATGCGCCGCTGAGCCGGAGCGCGGGCGGCGTCAGTCTTTCGTTGCAGCCGCGGGAATCCCGGCTTGCGCCTGTGTCTATCGCCGGGGGCGGCGGCGAGGGCTGCCGCCTTCCTCAGCCAGTGGCCACGCCTGTTCCGGCGGGACAGGCCGACGGGGTGTGGGGGGCTGGGCGGATGTTGCCGGGGAGCGAAAGCGACGTGCGGGTCGCACGCGCGCGGCTGGTGCCCGGTGCGATCACCTCGCCGGTGCGCCTGCAGGTCAGCGCCTGAGTCTCGCGGGTTCGTCACTCCAGCGGAGGCCGGGCTCAGCGATCGGGACGCGGCACGTGGTCCTCAGCGACCGCTGGCCACGCAGGGCGGCGGCGGAGGCCGGGTTCAGAGATCGGGACGCGGCACCCATGTGTTTCGGGCCGGGGCCTGGTCGCGAGGAATCGTTGATGTTTGCCTGTCTCCATTTGCCGGCTCAACCCGTGCGCCCCGCCCCGGGCGGGAGGGCGTCGATGCGCGCGGCGCCAACGGATGCAGCGGGGCGAAGCGGTCCCGGCGCGACATTGCTGAAGGTGGCGCGTCAGTGTTCGCCGCGTGTGGACGTGCGCGCCGAGACGACGGTGGTGCTGGCGGTGGATGGCCTCGCGCGGTTGTTCGGCGACGACAAGGCGGTTGGCGACCGGCTGCGGCGGGTGGCGGCCGACGCCGGGCTCGTGGGCGTGCACGTGGGCCTGGCGGCGACGCGCACGACGGCCATGCTGTGCGCCGCGGCACGCGCGGGCGTCACCGTGGTGCCGGCCGGCGAGGAAGCCGCGGTGCTGGCACCGATGCCGTTGCGGATGCTCGAGGTCTTTCTCGCGGGGCCTGCGGGCCACGCCGCAGCCCATCACCCCCTGCTTCCCGTCCTCTCGCGTTGGGGCATTCGCACGCTGGGGCAGTTTGCCGCGCTGCCCGCCGCCGAACTGTCCGAACGCCTCGGGCAGGAGGGCTTGTGGTGGCAGCGCCTGGCGCGCGGCGAAGACGCCGGTCCGCTGGTGCCCACGCCGGAAGAGGAGCCGTGCGAGGCGACCGCCGAACTGGAATGGCCCATCGAGGGGCTCGAGCCGTTGTCGTTCGTGCTCGGCGGCCTGCTCGAATCGCTCTGCCAGCGGCTCGAACGGCGCGATCGCGGGGCGGCCGTGCTGCACCTGCATCTGCGGCTGATCACCAAGGACACGCACACCCGCAGCCTGCAATTGCCCGCCCCGATGCGCGATGCGAAGGTGCTGCGCACGCTGCTGCTGCTGGATCTCGAATCGCATCAGGCGCCGGCCGGCGTCGATCGGGTGACGGTGTCGATCGAACCAACCCCCGGGCGCATCGTGCAGGAATCGTTGCTCACGCGGGCCTTGCCGGCTCCCGAACAGGTCTCGACGTTGCTGGCCCGGCTCGGCGCACTGATGGGCGACACGCGATGCGGCTCGCCCGCGCTGGTCGATTCCCATCGCCCCGGCGCATTTGCCATGGCGCCGTTTTGCGTGCCGGATTCCCGAGTGTCGCGTGCCACGTCCACGTCCAGGCTCCGCGACGACACCATGGGCGGGGGCGGACGTTTCCAGTGCCACGTCGATCGTGAGGGCGGCGGCGCGACGGCGGGCGCCCAGACCGCGTGTCTTCGCCGTTTTCGTCTGCCCATTCCGGCGCGCGTGCTGATCGATCGGAATCGCCCCATCGTGGTCAAGACCGATCGGCCGGGATTGCCGGGCGGACGCGTGTGCGTCTGCGCCGGCCCCTGGCGCACGTCGGGCGAGTGGTGGAAGACGGGCGACGCGCCGGGCACATCCGGGATGGCGGCGTTGCGCGGCCTGGCGGGCTGGAATCGAGACGAATGGGATGTGGCGCTTGGCGACGGCGGCCGCTATCGCATCTTTGAGGATCGCGAAAGCGGACGGTGGTTTATCGACGCGGTGGTGGATTAGGGACAGCGTGAGCGACGTCCATGTACCCCGAACTTCACACCTCCTCAGCCTTCAGCTTCCTGGAAGCCGCCTCGTTGCCCGAGACGCTGGTCGATCGGGCGGCGGCGCTGGGGTATTCCGCGCTTGCGCTCATCGATCGCGACGGCGTGTACGGCGCGCCGCGCTTCCACAAGGCCGCCCGCGCTGCCGGTATCAAACCCATCATCGGCTGCGAGTTGACGATGGCCTCGACCGTGACGGGCCGGCACACGGATCGGCCCCTGCGGGTTCATCCCGGCTCCCGACTCCCGACTCCCGAGACCTGGCGCTTGCCCGTCCTGGTCGAAACGCGCGAAGGCTACCAGCACCTGTGCCGCCTGCTCACGCGGATGAAGCTGCGTGCGCCCAAAGGCGAGGGCGCGCTCACGCTCGACGATCTCGACGGCCAGACCGGCGGGCTCGTCGCGATCGTGGGCCGCGAGGCGCTGGCGGCCGGCCGGCATGGCGTGGGCGGCCTGGTCGATCGCATCACGGGCGTGTTCGGACGCGCGAATGTGGTCATCGAGCTCCAGCGCCACTTGCTTCGAGACGAGGAGGCGGCCAACCAGATGCTGCGCGGTCTGGCGGCGGCGTTCCACGTGCCGCTCATCGTGTCCAACGGCGTGCGCGTGGCGGCGCCGGCCGATCGCCCGCTGTTTGACGTGCTCACCTGCATCCGGCACAAGACGACGATCGCGCAGGCGGGGCGGAAGCTGGCGCGCAATGCCGAGCGGTATCTCAAGCCGCCCTCCGAGATGGCGGCCCTGTTTGGCGACGAGCCCGCGGCGCTCGCCGCCACGTGTGCCCTGGCCGATCGCATCCAGTACTCGATGGCCGATCTCGGCTATCGATTTCCCGACTTTCCGGTGCCGGCGGGCGAGACGGCCAGCTCGTTTCTGCGCGCCATCACGCTGGTGGGCGCACACGAGCGCTACCGGCCGCTGCACGACAAGGCCCGCGCGCAAATCGCCCGCGAACTCGATGTGATCGAGAAGCTCGACCTGGCCGGCTACTTCCTGATCGTCTGGGACATCGTCAACTTCTGCCGCGATCAGCAGATTCTGGCGCAGGGGCGCGGGTCGGCGGCCAACAGCGCCGTGTGCTACAGCCTGGGCATCACGGCGGTGGATCCGGTGGGGATGGATCTGCTGTTCGAGCGGTTTCTGTCGGAGGAGCGCGGCGAGTGGCCGGATATCGATCTGGATTTGCCGAGCGGCGATCGGCGCGAGCGCGTCATCCAGCACGTCTATCAGAAGTACGGCCGCCATGGCGCCGCGATGACGGCCAACGTCATCACCTACCGCGATCGCAGCGCCACGCGCGAGGTGGGGAAGGTACTGGGCTTCGAACCGGCGCAACTGGATCGGCTGGCGACGCTGCTGGGGCGCTTCGAGTTCGCCGAGACCGACCAGGACGCCGCGCTGCGGCGCGATCTGCGCGAGGCCGGTCTCGATCCCGCGCAGCCGCAGATCGCGATGTTCGCGGATCTGTGGCGGCGCATCCAGGATCTGCCGCGGCATCTGGGGCAGCACTCGGGCGGCATGGTGCTGGCGGGCGGCCGGCTCGACGACGTGGTGCCGCTCGAAAACGCCAGCATGCCTGGCCGGGTGGTGGTGCAGTGGGACAAGGACGATTGCGCCGACATGGGGATCGTCAAGATCGATCTGCTCGGCCTGGGCATGATGGCCGTGCTGCAGGACGCGTTCACGATCATCAATCAGCCGATGCTCGCTTCGCCCTCGCGCGCGTTGCCTTCGCCCGCCAGCGACGAACATCGGCGGGCGGAGGCAGACCGGGCAGGCCCGCGGCTCGAGATGTGGAACCTCCCGCCCGACGATCCCACGGTGTACGACATGCTCCAGCGCGCCGACACGGTGGGCGTGTTCCAGGTGGAGTCGCGCGCGCAGATGGCGACGCTGCCGCGCCTCAAGCCGGCGAAATTCTACGACCTGGTCGTCGAGGTGGCGCTCATCCGGCCTGGGCCGATCGTGGGCCAGATGGTGCATCCGTATCTCGATCGGCGTGCGGGACGGGCTGCCATCGTATATCCGCATCCATCGCTCGAGCCCATTCTGGCGCGCACGCTGGGCGTGCCGCTGTTCCAGGAACAGTTGCTGCGGATCGCGATGGTCGTGGCGGGATTTACCGGCGGCCAGGCCGAAGAGTTACGGCGGGCCATGGGATTCAAGCGATCGGAGAAACGCATGAAAGCCATCGAGGGACAGTTGCGCGAAGGCATGGCGCGCCAGGGCATTACGGGGGACGCGGCCGACGCGATTGTGAAGTCGATTGCGTCGTTTGCGCTCTACGGTTTTCCCGAGTCGCACGCGGCGAGCTTCGCGCTGATTGTGTATGCGAGCGCGTACCTGAAAACGTACTTCCCGGCCGCCTTTTACGTGGCCCTGCTCAACAACCAGCCGATGGGGTTCTACCACCCGGCGACGCTCGTCAAGGACGCGCAGCGGCACGGCGTGCGGTTTGCGCCGGTCGACGTGCAGCATTCGCGATGGAACTGCGAGGTGGCCGAAGACGGCACCATCCGGATTGGGCTGCGCTATGTGGCGGGGCTTCGCCGGCAGGTGGCCGAGGCGATCGAGGGGGCGGGAGAATCCACCGGGGCGCACGGGATCGCGCGCGGTGAGGATCCGGAAGTCTTGCGCTGCCCCAAATGCGGCTGCGACGATCCGCGCATGCTCGAACACGCGCCGGCCGGCCGCGCGATGGCGTGGTTCTGCAACACCTGCGCGCACGACTGGATGGTGACGCCGCGGCAGGTGCGGTTCGGGTCGCTCGAAGAATGTGTCCGGCGCACGGGCGCGAACAAGGAGGAACTGGCCGTGCTGGCCGAGGTCGGGGCGCTCAACGCGTTCGGCTACCACCGGCGCGAGGCGCTCTGGCAGATCGAGCGGGCCGTGCGGCCGGCGGGGGATCTGTTCGAGGAATATCGTGACCAGCCCGTAGAGGCGCGAGGCGTCGCGCCCGATCCCTGCCCCCTCCCTCCCATGTCGATCACCGAACGCCTGGTGGCCGATTATGCCGGCACCCACCTCACCATCGGTCCGCATCCCATGGCCCTGCGGCGGCGCGAACTGGCGCTGCGCGGCGTGCTGCGCGCCGTCGATCTGCCCCGCGAACGCCAGGGCCGCCGCATCCGCGTGGCGGGCACGGTCATCACCCGGCAACGGCCGGGGACCGCCAAAGGATTTGTCTTCCTCACCATTGAGGACGAAACGGGCATCTCGAACATCATCGTGCGGCCCGACCTGTTCGCGCGGGATCGCCTCGCGATTCTGGAAGAGCCGTTCCTGCTCATCGAGGGCCTGCTGCAGAACCAGGAGGGCGTCACCTCCGTGCGCGCCGAGCGCGTTGAGGCCATCGCGGGCGTTGCCGTCGACGTCGCCTCTCACGACTTCTATTAGCGACGGATGCGACACAGCCGAGTCTCTGCCACATCCGGATCGGTCGGCACGGGGTCGACCCGGCCCCTCGAACCACGCACCATCCGCCCGACAGCCGATCGAGATCCGACGACACCCAGGCCTGGCGGCACTTGACACCGTTGGCCGCGACCACCACGATCAACATCGTGTCGATGACGACCGATCAACTTCTGCACCACGTTCGCGCGTTTCGCTGGGACGACAAAGCGACCGCCGAGGGCATCACCGCAGCGGCGGCGGACGACGGCCGTCACGTCGAGGTGCCGACCTTCATCAACGAATTCTGGACCAGCCGACAGCGCGCCGCGCACAGCCTCCACGAAGTGTCGTACCGGGCGTGCTTCAAGCCGCAGTTGCCGCGCTTCTTCATCGACCGTCTCACCGAACCGGGCGACGTGGTCTACGATCCGTTTTCCGGCCGGGGCACCACCCCGCTCGAAGCCGCACTGGCCGGGCGCTCGGCCGTCGCCTGCGACATCAATCCGCTTACCGCCGTCCTGCTGGCCCCGCGGCTGGCGCCGCCCAGACTCGAAGAGGTCCGGCTCCGGCTGGCGACGGTCGATGTTGGCCGGCGCATCGATCTGCCCGAGGACCATCTGGTCTTCTACCACCGCGACACGCTGCAGGAAATCTGCGCCTTGCGCGAGTATCTGCTGCAACAGGAGCGGGACGGCACCCTCGACGACGTGGATCGGTGGATTCGCATGGTGGCGGTCAACCGGCTGACGGGGCATTCGCCGGGCTTCTTCTCTGTCTACACGCTGCCGCCCAATCAGGCGACCTCGGTGCAGGCGCAACGGAAGATCAACGCCGCACGGTCGCAGACGCCGCCTCGCCGCGATGTCGTCGCCTTGATTCTGCGCAAGACCAAAGCCCTGCTGAAACACTGCGACGCGCCGACGCGCACGGCGCTGGCCGCCTCGCGGCGTGTCGCGCAGTTGATGACGCGGCCTGCCGATTCCACGCCCGACATCCTGTCGGCGTCGGTGGACCTGGTCGTGACCTCGCCGCCGTTTCTCAACGTCGTCAACTACAAGATCGACAACTGGATGCGATGCTGGTTCTGCGGCATCGACCCAGGGACCGTCCACCTGACCAACGGCGCCGGGCTGGCCGACTGGCAGCGCGACATGACGCGCGTGTTTCGGGAACTGCATCGGGTGCTCAAGCCAGGCGGCAGCGTGGCGTTCGAGGTGGGCGAGGTGCGGGGCGGGTCCATCAAACTCGAGGACGCGGTCGTGCCGGCCGGCATCGACGCCGGACTCGAGGCGGTGCTGGTCCTGATCAACGCTCAGGTCTTTACCAAGACCGCGAACATCTGGGGCGTGGACAACAACACGCTCGGCACCAACTCCAACCGCATCGTCGTCTTCACGAAACGGTAGCCCGGGATCCGGCGCCAGCACCCGCCAGACGCTAACTGGCGGCCTGGCCTGGCGTGACGGCGGGCGACGGCTGCCCCTGGACGTCGAGCAGGCGGGCGTCCCAGTCGGACTCGCGTGCCGGGTCGGCCGGTTCGTCGCCGTCGGCCACGCGATGCCGGTAGAAGGCGATCTCGCTGGCGGCCCGGTGGAAGGCTTGTCGCCGCCGCCATGCCCTCCAGCCGTGGTGCGTGAGTGCCGTGACCGAGGCATGGAGTCGTCCCCGCACCGAGCACAGGACGTCGTACTCGACCGGCGCGAGGGCGCCGCGTTCCCGGTCTGCGGCGAGATACACGTGGATGGTCCGGCCTTCCGCCTTCAAGCTGAAGGCCGCGATCGCCAGCAGTCCGGCCATCGACGGGACCATCACGACAAAGTAGACGACGAAGAAGCCGCATCCCAGCGACGCGCCGGTATTCCACGCGGCATGGAGGGTCATGGCGGTGAGAAGACCGGCCGGCGGCGCAAGCACGCGGAGCCACCGACGATGTGTCTGCCGCGCCAGGCCGAGGCCGATGCCGGTCGCGCTGGTGAACAGCGGGTGGGCGAACGGTCCCATCACACCCCGCAGCGTAAAGGTGACCGCGAGGCCCGACGGCCCGTCCTTGTTGAGGGCGCGTCCGTAGTAGTCGATGTTTTCCATGAACGCAAAGCCCAACCCGACCATGGCGGCGTAGATGACGCCGTCGACCACGCCGTCGAATTCGGATCGCTTGCGGCGGTAGAAACGGAACAGGATGAGCGCCTTGAGGCTCTCTTCGGCGACCGGTGCGCTGAAAATGGAGGCCGCGCGTTCGCCGAAGCTGGATCCCACCGACACATTGACGACGCCAGCGGCGAGGATGGCGACCGACGCGCCCCACAAAAAGGCCATCGCCAGCATGCCCCGGGGTTCGGGCTCGAAGCGGTCGATCCACAAGGCCGCCGCGATGTAGATCGGCAGCGGCAGCACCGACGCGAACAGGGCCGCGGCAAACGCCTGGGATCCCAGCCCGAGCGCGGTGGCCCACAGGACGAAGGCCGTCGCGAGGCCGAGCCACACCAGCGTGCGAGGTTTGACGAGGGGCCTGGCCGTCACTGGTCTCGGAAGTTGCCGAACTGCAGCGCGATGCCGAAATCTTCGGCCCGCAGCAATTGCATCACCGTCTGCAGTTCGTCCTTCGAGGGCGAGGAAATCCGCAACTGATCGGCCTGGATGGCGGCCTGCACCTTCTTCAGTTTGCGATCCTTCAGGAATTTGACGATGGCCCTGGAGGCGTCCGACGTGATGCCCTGCTGCAGTGTGATCACGCGCCGAACCGTGTCGTTGCCGCCGTGCTCAATCTCGCCGAGCGTGAGGTTCTTGACCGGCACGTTCCGTTTGAGCATCCGGCCCTGCACGATCTCCCACAGCGCCTGCATCTTGAACTCGTCGTCGGCAGTCAGCGTGATGGTGCTGTCGGTGCGGCTGAAATCGATGGCCGCTTTCGAGCCCTTGAAGTCGTAGCGCTGAACCACTTCCTTGCGGGCCTGATTCAAGGCATTGTCAACTTCCTGCAAGTCGACCGTGGACGTCACATCGAATGAACAACTGCCAGCCATTGGCGGTGCCTCACTTTCCAGTGGTCAGGGTAATTTCGGCCAGGGCCTCCGGGCTCACCAGTTTCGCGATCACCAGCGTGCCGGCCGGAAGCGATCCGCCGGTCTGGGCGCAAAACACGTCGAGCACGGCCCGGGCCTTGGCGAGATCGGTCACATAGACGGTCGAGTCGATGATGGTCGACCACGGCGCGCCGCCCAGCGCCATGGTCCGGCCCAGCCGCGCCAGGATCTCGCGCGTCTGCGCCGCCGCATCGGGCGCCGCACCGGGGACCATCCCCAGCATGCCGGAGAGAAACAGCCGCGGGCCCACGCCAATCGCACTGCTCAGATTGGGGCTTGGCGGGGAAGACGTCCCGGAGGCTGATGGCGTCGTCAAGGCCACGCGCGCGCCGCCCTTGACGGCGACGAAGCTGATTTCGACCAGATAGTCCGCGCTCGTCAGTCCGGTGACGATCGTGGCGCGGGCGGGCGGATCGCGTGTCCACGCCGAGCGGTACGCGTCGTTCATCGCCCCGAAATTCGCGAGGTCGGTCAGGTAGACCCGGGCGCTGACGATGTCGTCGAACCCGAAGCCGGCCTCTGCGAGTATGGCTTTCGCGTTGTCAAGCACCGTCCTGGTCTGGATGGTGATGTCGCCTGCGACCGTCGTGTTGTCGGTACCGCGTCTCGCCACCAGGCCTGCCAGGTAGAGCGTGTCTCCGGTCTGTACGGCGTAACTATACGGGCTGGGCGACTTGAGCCAGGCCTTCGGATGGATCGTCTGGCGTGGCGAGCCGGCCGCGGCGGCGACGGCGGCGACTTGAATGAGCGCGCCGGGCGACGGCAGGGAGGCCACGACCGTGGTGCGAGAGGGCGGGTCGGCAGGCCAGTATTTCGCCCAGACCCGGTTCATCGCGGCGAAGTCCTCGGCGCGCGCGAGGTAGACGGTGAGCGTCGCGACGCGATCGAGGCTCGTGCCGGCCTTCGCCAAACGGGCCGACAACGCGTCCAGCACGCGCGTGGTCTGGCTGGTGATGTCGTCGGCCGCCGACGGCGAAGCGACCGCCGGGCCTGGCACAATGCCGGACACGTAGACCACGCCGCCGTGCGTCGCGGTTGGCGCGAAGGCGGGCATCGCGGCGGCGGCTTCCTGTGCGGCCCGTCGAGTTGGGCCGGAGCTGGAGCTGGAGCTGGCGCTGGAGCTGGAACTGGCGCGGGAACTGGCGCGGGAGCCTGAGCTGGCCTCGATCCCGACGACAACCGGATCGGTGCTGCTGGTTGTGACGATCCGGGCCGCCGCGAAAACGACGACGCAGGCGATGCCGATGCGGCGCAGGAAGAGAGGTGTCATCTGGTGCTCCGGTTCCACGTGGGCTTCGCGCAGTGTATCGTACCCGCCGGCTGGCGTAGCGGCGCACGACGGTCTTGGGGCCGCCCGTGATCACCGCACCGGGATCGAAGAGTAGAATGAACCAATGGTGAAGCATCGATGAGCACGTCCGAGCGTCCCCGCATTGTCCGCCGGCGCTCCCGGCTCCACGGATGGGGCGTGTTCGCCCTCGAGCCGATCTCGAAAAACACCCGCATCATCAACTATGCCGGCGAGAAGATTCGCACCCGGGACAGCCGCGAGCGCGAGGCGGAGCACGTCTCCCGCGGACACATCTGGCTGTTTGCGATCAATCGCCTGTGGGTGCGCGACGCCGAAGTCGGCGGCAACGTCGCGCGATACGTCAATCATTCGTGCCGGCCCAACTGTTATTCGCGGATCGTGGGCGACACGATTTGGATCTGCGCGGCGCGGGCGATCAAGCCGGGCGAGGAACTGTCGTACCGCTACTACACCGATGGCAATGCCGGCATCGCGTGCCAGTGCAGACCCGGCTGCAGGACCAAGCTCTGAGCCTCGAACCGACGCGGGCTCCCACGATGCGGCACCTCGTCTACCTGCACGGGTTCGGGTCGTCGCCCGATTCAACCAAGGCTCGGCTGTTTGTCGAGCGGCTCGCGCGGCGGGGTGTCGGCGTGCACTGCCCCGATCTCAACGAGCCCGATTTCTCGACGCTCACCACGACGCGCATGGTCGAGCAGGTGGAGCGAGTGATGGCCGAACTGACACCGGCGCCGGTCGCGCTGGTGGGGTCGAGCCTGGGCGGGTTCGTGGCCTATCACGTCGCGGCGCGCCAGGCCCGCACACAGGCTGCCGGCGAGGTTGTGCGGTCGCCGGTGGACCGCGTGATCTTGCTGGCTCCGGCGTTGGATTTCGGGCGATCGGGATTCGGACCGCTGGACGCCGACGGGCTCGAACAGTGGCGCCGAACCAATCGCTACGACGTGATGCATTACGCCTTGAACCAACTCAAGCCGGTGCATTACGCGTTGTACGAAGACGCCCAGGCGTACGATTCGTTCGCCGAGCCGGTGGCCACGCCGATGCTGATCTTCCACGGCAGCCGGGATGATGTGGTGGCGCCCGCCATGGTGCAGCGGTTTGCCGCGCAGCGGACGTCGGCGTCGTTGCGGATGGTCGACGACGACCACAGCCTCGGCGCGAGTCGCGAGGTGATCTGGACCGAATCGGCGCTGTTCCTTGGCGTGTGCAGAGACGGCGCGGGTCCCGAACTGCCAGACGGGCCGGAGACGGTGTGACCGTCGTGTGGCAGAGGCGTGTGGCGGCGGTCGCCATGATGGTGTGGGGCATTGCCGCCGCCCGGGCCTTTGCCTCCGCCCCCGCCTCCGCTGTTGCCTCGGCTTCCGCTTCCGCCCCGCAGGCGGCGGGCCGGTCGAGTCAGGCGATCGTGCCGCCGGGCCCCGCCTACCTTCTGCTTGAGCTTCCGTCAAGGCGCGTCATCGCCGAATCGCGCCGCGACGTGTTGGACACCGCGGTCGCGCCGGGGTCGGTGATCAAAATCGCGACCCTCATCGCGGCGGTCGAGCAGGGCGTGGTCGACGACGCGACGCGCATCGCGTGCCGCCGGCGCATCACCGTCGATGGTCACGTGCTGACCTGCGTGCATCCCGATCTGCACCGGCCGCTGAGCCCGGTTGAAGCGCTCGGCTACTCGTGCAACACGTTTTTCGCATCGGTGGCGCAGCGGCTGTCGCGTGGGGCGCTCGACGCAGTGTTGGTGCGCATGGGGCTCGAACCGAGCACCCCGGCGGCGCCGACCGTGCTGGCGGCGTTGGGACTGGCCGGCGTTCGGGCCACGCCACGGGCGCTGCTCAACGCCTTTCTCAAGGTGGCCGGGCCCGCACCCACACTGCATCTGTCGGATGCGACGCGGGCCATGGTGACGGCGGGATTGCGGACGGCGGCGACGTCAGGAACCGCGTCCGCGCTCGGCGATGCCGGCATCCGGGCGCTGGCCAAGACGGGGACCGCCCCCATGCGCGGAGGCGGATACCTCGGCATGCTGGTCGCCGCGACAATCGAGTCGACGCCCGGCTACGCGATCGTCGTGTCGGTGGCGGGCGGCGCGGGGTCGGATGCGGCGGCGGTGGCGGCCGACCTGATGACGCGCACCACAGCCAGCAGCCGCGGACCGGCGCGCGACGACCGGCCTGTGCGGGTGGGCGTCGCCAAACGCGGCGGCGGCTACGACGTGGTCGTCATCCCTTTCGAATCGTACGTCGCCCGCGTGGTGGCCGGCGAGATGCCAGCCACGGCTCCTCCCCAGGCGCTCGAAGCGATGGCGATCACGGTGCGGACCTTTACGGCGGCCAACCGAGCGCGTCACGCCAACGAAGGATTCGACCTGTGCGACCTCACGCACTGCCAGGCGATGGGCAAGGCGTCCGGTGTCGCCGAGGCGGCAGCGCAGGCGACCCGGAATCTCGTGCTGCGCGATGGCGATCGCGTGGCGAGCATCTTCTATTCGGCGTGGTGCGGCGGGCACACCGAGATGGCGTCGCACGTGTGGGCCGGGGCGGCCGACCCCGCGTATCTGTCGGCCCGACCAGACCCGGCATGTCGGAACGAGCCTGCCTGGACCAGCGAGATTGCCGCGCCGCAGTTGCATCGCGTGTTGGAGGCCGCCGGACTTCGCGGATCCGACGTGCGCAACTTCGCCGTGGCTTCGCGCCACCCATCCGGGCGTGCCGCGACACTTCGCGTAGACGGGATGGTGCCCGAGTCGCTCGACGCGACGACGTTTCAGCGGGCCGCCGGCGTCACGCTCGGCTGGCAGGTCGTCAAGAGCACGCTGTTCGACGTGCGGCGATCGGCGCAAGGATACGTGATCTCCGGGCGGGGCCTTGGGCACGGAGTGGGCCTGTGCGTGCGCGGCGCCACCAGTCGCGCGGCAGCGGGACGAAGCCGCGACGAGATCCTGGCGGCCTATTTTCCGGGCCTTCGCACCGCCGCGCTGACGCGGGCGACGGGCGCGGGGGCGACGACCGCGCAGTCAGGGCGTGGTGGCAGCGCGAGATCGGTTCGCGTCGTGCTGCCCGAGGGCGACGGCGACCGCCTCGATGCAGCCCGCACGATCGTGGAGCGCGCAGCAGTCGCGATGACCGTCCGGCTGGGCGTGCCGATGCCGCCCGACGTCGTCGTGCGGTTTTATCCGACCGTCGAAGCCTACGTCCGGGCGACCCGACAGCCGTGGTGGACCGCGGCGCGAACCACAGGCACACACGTCGAGGTGCTGCCGTTCGACGTTCTGCGGAAACGGGGCACGCTGGAACTGACACTGCGCCACGAACTGGTGCACGTGCTGGCCGACCGGTTCCTCGGAGGGCGGCCGCTGTGGGTGCGCGAGGGGGTGGCCACCGTCATGGCAGGCGAGTGGGCGCCGGGCCCGGACCTCGACGCTGGCGCCCCGGGGGCCGTCGCGCGAAACGAAGGCCGTCGCGCTGCTTGTCCGTCGGACGCCGACTTCGCGGGTGCGGCCTCGCCCGAGGCCTGGCGCCGCGTGTACGAGGCGGCAGGTTCGTGTGTGTCGCACGCGATGGCGGCGGGCGCACCCTGGCGGGATCTCCGCTGACGGTTCGGCCCGAATCGATTTACACTAATTCGGTTATCACCAGACAATCCGCACGTGTGATTTGTAACCGCGAGGTGCGCATGCGACCAGTTCGATGCCTTCCGTTTCTCACCGCTGTTGTTGTGCTGTCGCTCGGGCACGTGGGGTCCGCCCGTGCGGCGATCGGCCAGTCGGCCACGGCTCAGGAAACGCCCGTCGCGCGGTCGGCCGCGGCGCCAACCGTCGTGACGCTGCTTCACCTGAACGACGTCTACGAGATTCAGCCGGTCGAGGGCGGCAAGTCGGGCGGATTGGCCCGGGTGGCGACCGTGCGGGCCGCCTTGAAGCGTGATCATCCCGAGCTGCTGACCACGCTGGGCGGCGATTACCTGTCGCCGTCGGCGCTCGGCACGGCGCGTGTGGACGGCAAGGCGCTGGCCGGTCGACAGATGGTGGCCGTGTTGAACGCGGTCGGGCTCGACTGGGCCACCTTCGGCAATCACGAATTCGATGTCTCGGAAGAGGCGTTTCGATCGCGGCTGACGGAAGGCACGTTTCGGATCGTGTCCTCCAACGTCACCGAGGCAGACGGCAAGCCGTTTCCTGGCGTGCCGACATCCGTCATTGTGCCGGTGACGGTGGGCGGCCGAACGATCAAACTCGGATTGATCGGGGTGACCACCGATTCAACGACCAAAGCGTGGGTCAAGTACCGCGACCCGATTGCCGCCGCGCGGGACGAAGTGGCCAAGCTGCGCGGATCGGTGGATGCGATTGTCGCGCTCACGCACCTGCGCCTGATTGACGACGCCGATCTGGCCACGGCCGTTCCGGACATCGACGTCATCCTCGGCGGCCACGAGCACGAGAATTGGCTGATGCGCCGCGGCGCCGGATTCGTGCCGGTCATCAAGGCCGACGCCAACGTCCGCTCGCTGGCCGTGGTGTCGCTCGCCTTCGGCGCGCCAGGCGCCCGCCCCTTGGTCTCGTCGCGCCTCCAGGTGATCGACCAGACGATTGCGTCGGATCCGGCCGTCGACGCGATCGCGCGGCGTTGGACCGAGACGGCATTCGACGCCTTCCGCAAGGATGGCTTTTCGCCAGAGACCGTCGTCGCCACGATTACTGAACCGTTCGACGGGCGCGAGTCCACCGTGCGCAACCGCCCGGGACGGCTTACCGACCTGGTGGCCGCCAGTCTGGCGCGCGAGGCCGGAAATGCGGAGGTCGGCCTGCTCAACGGTGGGGCGATTCGCATCGACGATGTGGTGCCGGCCGGGCCCGTGACGGAGTACGACATCATCCGCATCCTTCCGTTCGGCGGGAAGATTGTGAAAGCGACGTTCGACGGGGCGCTGCTGGCGCGCGTGCTGGACGCGGGCGCCGGCAATCAGGGCCTCGGCGGCTACCTGCAGGCATACGGGGTGACCCGGGATCACGGCGCGTGGTCGGTGCAAGGCAAGGTGCTCGATCCAGCGGCGCGCTACCGGGTGGCGGTGCTTGATTATCTGCTCACCGGTGGCGAGATCAATCTGGGATTTCTGACGCGGACCAATCCTCAGGTTCGCGACGTCGAAGAACTTCGGGACGTCCGGCGTGTCGTCATTGAACAATTGCGGGCGACGTACCCGGTGAAGCAGTAGCAGGCCGCGCCCGCTCAAGCTCTCGCATCGCTGCGCGAAGGACGAACAGCCACGCGCACAGCGCCAGCGCGAAGAGCACCGACAGTTTGACGGTGGCGAACGTCGGCTCAAACCACGACCCTGGGAGGGTCTTGGGCTGCCATCTCCAGTACGCGTATTGCGAGGGCACGATGACGCCGATCACATAGGCCAGCGCCAGCGTCAACCACAGTCGCCACGCAAAGGCTCGCCGGAGCCACAGCGGCGACACCATGGCCCCGATTCCGTCGCGAAGCAGGATCGCGAACAGCATCACGCCCAGCGCCGATCCGACGCCGAGGCGGACCAACGCAATCACGTAATTGCTCACCGTATGCAGGATGGCCGCCTTGGTCCATCCGGTTTTCAGGATGATCCACGCGTCGATCTCGCTCCAGTTGGCGTCGAGCCATCGCGACGCCTGGCCGGTGATCCACCACGCACCGACCACGACGATGAGCGGGAAGACGACGAGCCACGCCCGCCTGGCCCCGGTCGACAGGCTGGTCCGCACGCCGCCGTCGTCGCGCCACATCAACAGGCCGACGCCCTCCACCAATCCCAGCGACCATACCAGGCTCACGACGAGCAGCAGGGAAGTGCCCAGCATGAACACGTTCGACTCGGGCACGTTCAGCAGCGCCCAGTAGAGCCCACCCATCGCGGCGTGGCCTGCGACCAGCCAGGCGAAACAGGCAGCGGTTCGCGTGATCACTGCTGACCTCCCTTGGGCAACGTAGCGGTGGGCGTCGCCGACTCCACCGTCACCGACATGGTGGCGCTCGAGGCGGTCGCCTCAGGCACGTACATCGCCGAAATCCGTGCCGGCGTCGCGCGGAACACGCCCGGCGTCGTCACCTTCAACATGTAGCTGAACTCGTACCGTCCTTCGGCGAACGACTCGAGGAAGAAGACCACGCGGCTGTCGCGGAATTCGCGCCGGCTGCCCCACCAGAACGAGGTTCGCTTTTCGAGGGCGTACAGTTGTTCCTGCTGGATCGGCTCGGTGCCGGCGGGTATCGGATCCTCGAGCATGAGATAGCGCCAATCCTTCGACCCAGCCGTGGTGAGACGAACCAGCAGCAGGTCTCCGGGGCGGGCCGTGCCGGTGAATGGGGTTTCGCGATAGACGACGCGGCCGTTGACGGTGACCGGCGCCAGCGAGAAGTACTCGCGCTGCAAGGCCAGTTTACGCGACCCGGTGCGTTCCTGGGCCGCCGCCGTGTCGTAGTAGGTGGCCTGGGCCGCCCAATACACTGCGCCGCCGCCGCGCTTGACGAGGCGGATGCTGTTGGCGCCGCCGCGGGCCGGGGCCGTCAGTTCGATCGGGTCGGGCGCGGTGATCGACGCGGCCGTAAACCGCCGCGTGCCGATCGACGCGCCGTTGACGATCACGTCGACCTCGCTGTCGGTGGCGGCCTCGCCGCGGGCCTTCATCACGTCGAGCAGCCCGTAGAGCACCATCGCCGTTTGTTTCGTGCTGGCCCAATACACGCCGTACGTGCGGTTGAGCAGCAGCCAGCGGACCGCCGGTTCGAGCAGCGGGTTCTTCGGGTCGCGCCGCGCCAGCGCCCGTACCGCAAACGCCGTCGCTTCGACGCTGGTGTCGTTGAAATCTTCGAGCAGCGGGTCGTGATCGGTGGGCCACCATGCCAGATCACCCTTCCGCTTGGCCGCCGCCGTCAGTTCGTTGGCCAGGTCGTTGCCGCGCGCGTCTTTCACCAGGTCGAGCGCCATCAGCAGCAGGCTCTGGCCGTAGGCCGTCATCCTGCCACGCGCGTTCCACAGTTCGTCGAGCGCGGTCTTCCTGTTCCAGTTCTTCGCATCGTCGCTGTCGGCGTCGGTGCCGATGCCCTGGGCCTGGCCAAGCAGCAACACGTAGGTGCTGTAGACCTTCAGCTCCGGGATGGCCCGCGGGTACGTCGCGTACAGCTTGCGCAGCGTCATCATGCTGCTCTCGATGGTCCACTGGTCGACCTTGTAGCCGGCGGCCTTCGCCTCGAGCAGGCCGTAAATCGCGTAGGCCGTCATGAACGGATGGTTCTCGTCGGTCTTCCACCATCCCCATCCGCCGTCGGGGTGGCGGTAGTCGATCAGGCGTTCGATGCCTTCGCTCACCTGCCGGTCGAGCGACTTGAGGCTTTCGGTGAGCGGCAGTTTCAAGTCGGTGAGCGCGCGGCGCGCCACCAGATTCGGCACAAAGCTCGACAGCGTCTGTTCGGTGCAACCGTAGGGATACGAGGTGAGGTACTCCAGCGCGCCAAGCAGCGGACCGGCCAGTGAGGGCGCAATCTGGATCAGCATCGATCGGGCCGCTGGGTTCGCCGTCTCCGGGATCGTGATGTCGGCGGATTGCTCTCCGGCGCCAACGATGGATCCGGCGGATCCGACCTCGCGTTTGAGGCCGAACGGCAGCACCGGGAAGGGCAGTTCGACCGCATCGGAATCGGCGGGGGTGATGGCCGACCCGGTGACCGTAGCGGTTCCGACCATCGACGCTTTCAGGCGCCAGTCGAGGCGAACTTCGCCGTTCTGGGCGACCTGGATCGTGCGCGGCTGCGACAAGTCGACCGCGGCGCCGGCGGCGTCGCCTGCGGCCAGTCCGGCCGCTTTCCCCGTGAGGGTGACGGCTTGATCACCCGCCGTGTAGTTGTGCACGACGACCGGCAGATCGAGGGTGTCGCCTTCGGTGAGGAAGCGCGGTGGAACGATTCGCAGGATCAGATCTTTCGTCGTCATCGTCCGCGCGATGCCGGCGCCGACTTTCGTGTCGGCCGTGATGGCGCGCGCGGTGAGGCGCCAGGTGGTCAGGGCGTCGGGGTACGGCACTTCGACGCTGGCCTTGCCCTGCGCGTCGGTCACCAGGTCGGCGATCCAGAAGATCGCGTCAGGGAAATCCTTGCGCACCTGCGGACGGGCCTTCTCGCCCTTGAAGTCGGCCAGCGTGAGCGGGCGCCGTGCGCGTCGCTGGGTCAGCAGCAACTGCTGCGCGCCCGAGTAGCCGGTAAACGAATAGTCGCGCGAGAACTCCGTGCTGACCCGGCTGTAGTTGACCCGGTAGAAGAACCGGAGCGGATCGGGCGTGTCGTCGGGCTTGACGCCGTAGACGGCTTCGTCGATGACGCCGACGCTCAGCTGGGCTTTGACGGGTTGCCCGGCCGCGTCGGTCACGGTGAGGGTGAACCGCCCGGGCTGGCGGGGCTTCGACACGTTCTGTTCGGCCGCCACGGCGACCTGCAGCTGCCGCGGAAGGGCGGGCACCTTGAGTCGCTTCTCGGCCCGGAACAGGCGGTCCTTGCTGACGAAAACGATACTGACGTAGGTATCGCCGAAATCCCCTTCCACCACCGGCACCTCGATGGCGGCATCTTTGCCGACGCGGGCAACGCGATAGCTGGAGATCTGCTGGCCTTCCTTGGTGACGAGCACGGGGGCCGTCACTTCGCCGCCGCGGACGATCAGCCGCGCGGTGTCGCCGGGCTGGTACGATTTCTTGTCGGCGATCAATTCCAGGTACGAGTCGGATTCGTCGGTCGCCGCGCTCGTATCGCCCGAAACCCAGAGGCTGGCGGTGTCCTCGATGCCGTGCCCTTCGCTCTCGCCCCGTACCCGGAATCGATACGTCCCGGGGCTGGCGGGCAGCGTCGCGGCCCATTCGGCGCGGCCTTCCTGGTCGGACTGGACCGTGGCAGAGGCCACCTCGGTAATCGTCGGGTCGCTCCAGCGTCCCTGGGCGTAGGTCAGCCGTTCGAGCACCGTCCGCAGCGACACTCCCGCCTGTGGCGCACCGAGGTAGTTGAGGACCTTGGCGAGGACCTTGGCCTGCGATCCCGGGCGCTGGACGTAGCGGTCCGGTTCGGCGGTGACGAAGAAGGTGCCGACCGTCGCGTGCACGAACGTGTGGCCGCTCACCTCGCGGCTGCTGGCGTCGGTGACACGCGCCTCGATGCGCGACGAGTAATCGTGGCCCTTGTCGTTGAGGGGAAGCGGGATCGACACGGTCGCCATGCCCTTGTCGTCGAGGCGTACGGTACGGGTCTTGGTTTCCTCGCCCCCGCCCCACCAGCCGCCGCCATCCTCGTCGCCTTCCTCGCCCCAGCGGAACGGCGAGTAGTACGGCTGGCGATAGACCGTGTATTTGACGATGCCGTTGGCGACGGGTTGACCGAAGTAGTACTTGGCGTTGATCGTCACCGAGGCCTGACGGCCCTGCACCACGAAGCGGTCGGGGCTGGAGACGGTCACTTCGAATTCGGGCTTCCGGTACTCCTGCACTTCGAAGTGGCCGGTCGCACGCTGGTCGCGCGAGGCGACCGCGATCGTGTAGTAGCCGAGTCCGGCTTTGGCAGGAATCGGAAACGACGTGTTGAGGGTGCCGAACGCATCGACAGGGCGCGTCTCGCGATAGAGCACCTTGTCGTTGCCGTCGGTAATCGACACCTCGGCTTGCTTGAGATCGGTGGGCGTCATTTGGCCGTTGATCCGCCACCGCAGCACCGCTTTGACCCTGGCCGTGTGGCCGGGCCGGTAGATGGGCTTGTCGGTGTAGATGTAGCCGGCGAACTCGCGAACCGGCTCGTGCATGGCCCAGCCGCCGGGATCGGTGGCGGTCACCTGCGATCCGCATCGGGCCACCGTCACGATCGACTCGGGCTTCACCGCGTCGACCGCCGTCATCAGCAGGCCATCGTCGTCGGTTTTGCCCGGGCTGATGGGCTTGCGATCGACGGTGGTCTGAACGTCACAGCCCTTCTGAGGTTCGCCGGTGAGGCGATGCGCCGCGTACACGAGGATCTGCCCGGGCGCGGTCTTGGTGACCACGCCGATGTCCGACACCATCACGATCGTGTACGCCCGGAGGGGCGCGCTGACCGCTTCGACCAGATACACGCCAGGGTCGTGCACGTCGAGGGGAATCCGGCGCGTTTCGGAATCGCGCACGGGCCGCAGCAGTTCGCGCCACGACGCGACGAGCCTCGATGCGTTGAGCAGCGGCACCTGCGCGAACGAGTTGTATTGCAGCGTCTGCCGCTGCGACACCTTCTCTTTGTCCTGGGCTTCGCGCTGGGCCACGCGGTACGAGTGGCTCAGCTGGGCGCGCACGAACATCCGGACATCCGAGCGGCGCGCCGCTTTCCAGAGCGCGATGCGCTCGAGCCAGGTGCGGTCCTGGGGCACCACCGGCTTTTCGCTGCCCAGCGTGTGCGGATCGCGAAGGCCGGCGAAAAAGGCCATCGGATCGGCCACGCGGTAGACACGAAAGTCGAGATGATCGATGTTCCGGTGCGTCAGCGAAAACGACGGGCGATCCTTCGTGAGGAAGATCTGGCTGCTCCACACGTTGAACGCCGGCCCGGTGTCCTGATCCGGCGTCTGGGCGGCGAGTGGCGGCGCGGCAAATCCGAGCGCGACCAACAAGAAGATCGGGAGTAGTCGTTTCATAGCAGCCAGACCAGTCGGAAAATGCCCACGAACGACGGATTCTGCCGAATCGGCCTCCATCTGGGGGCCGGGTGGCGCAGCAGGTCGGCCAGCCGGGTCTTTCGCACTTCGCCCGGGCCGCCCTCTGCTGGACCAGTATGGTAAACGATCCAGTCTTGGCCGTCCCGCTCAAAGAGCGATGGCCCGATGTAGACCATCACGTGGTCGGGCGTGCGCTGGGAGTCCTGCCTGAAATAGACGAGGTCGCCCGGGCGCAAGGCGCCGAGATCGCGCCCCACGCCGCGGGTGTTTCGCTCGATAATGGTGCGCGCGTCGGCGAATTCCGCATACCGGTGATCGTCGACCCGAAACAACGGCCAGCCGTCCGCCCGAGGGGCGGGACGCGCGCGCACGTCGGCAAACGGCGGCGAGAGCGGCAGGCCCGAGAGGCGGTGCCACTCGGGCGTGTGATCGCGCACGGCCTCACGCGTGGCGTGGCGGACCAGGCCCGCGCAGTCGGTGACCTCGCGGGCGGGCCGGTAGAATTGCGCATCCGAGAGAAATGTAAACCAGGAGCGGAAGGCGGCGCGATCGGTCTCGTCGCCGAATCGGATTTGGCCGTGGGTCGTCGCCGCCAGCAGCACCAGGCTGACCAGTCCGGCTGCCAGCCGAACCCCGGCCTCGCGGAGGCGGCGCGCTACGGTTCGCCCGACAGCCATGCGGAGGGATTCGATGCCCGGCCCACGTGGGCCACGAGCGGCGCATTCAGAAATCCAATCAGCGGCGCGAGCACCCGGAAGGCGCCGACCAGCGTCCGGTAAAAGCTCGGCGAGAAGGCGAAGTCGGCCGGTTTCTCGCATCCGACAAGGAACTGGCGGAACTTGAGGAACTCGGCGGCCGGGTGATCTTTGGGAAAGCCGAGCGGCACGCGCTTGAGCTGCGCGCCCCCCAGTTCGCCGAAGGTGCGCCGGAACGCCGCTGCCTCGACCATCGCGCGCAGGCGGCGGTGGTTGGCTGCGATGTGCTCGCGCACCAGATGCAGCTGCGACGAGGCGGGCATGTACATCCCGCCGCCGAACCAGACGTGCTGCGGCGCGATCTCGAGATACAGGCCGGCGCCTTCGTGTTTGGGCAGGAGCCGGTGCGGAAACACCGCCGCCACGTTGGTCTTGAGAGGCGTCTTGTCGGCGCTGAACCGGGTGTCGCGGTAGATGCGGTACATCGAGGCGCGCGGCGTCGCCACCAGATCCGGCGCAAAGTCGTGGAAGTCGACGGCCAGACGTTCGATCAGGGCGGCCATCGGCGCCTGCACGACGGATTGATAACGATCCTTGCGCTGCTGAAACCACTCGCGGCGGTTGTTGCGCGCCAGGGCGCGCAGAAATGCGAGCGTCTCGGGTCCGAACTTCTGCAGCGTGACCGGCTTGGGCTGTCGAGTCGTCGATGCGGGACGTGGCATGCCAAGGCCCTCCATTGAACGTCTGCCGAAGTGTACTGCGCCGCCGGCGGAATGCCAACGCGACGGGCCGGCGCCGCGCGCTGCGCGCCGCGCAGTCCGGCTACGGCGCGGTCACTGACCCGCCGGTTCGATCGGATCGGCCGGCACCGGCAGCAGCGACTCGGCGGTCGGGCCCGCGGGACCCGGCAGGTCGGCCCCCCGCTCTGCGGCCGGGTGGCCAACGCCCGCCTGCCTCGACGGCTCCGCGTCGGCGACGCGCGTTGCAGGCGACTCGGCGGTGGACGGCTTCGCCATCCGCGATCGCAGCCACGCCACCAGCGCCGGCATCAGCGACAAGGCGATCACGATCGCGACGACGATATGGATGTTCTTGTCGATGTTGGGAATCGATTTGCCGAGCACATACCCGACCAGCGTCATGCTCGTAATCCACACGATGGCGCCGATCACGTTGAACGACGCGAAGCGCCGGTACGTCATCGAGGCCGCCCCGGCCACCACTGGCGCGAACGTTCGGACGATCGGCATGAACTGCGCGAGGATAATCGTCTTGCCGCCGTGCCGCTCGTAGAACTGGTGGGTGCGAATCAGATGCTGGCGGCGGAAGAAGAACGAGTCGGGCCTGTTATAAAGCGCCTGGCCAGCGCGCTTGCCGATGAAGTAGCCGGTGGCGTTGCCGACGACGGCCGCCGCGATGAGCGACGGAATCAGCGTGTAGATGTTCAGCAGCCCGCTCGAGGCGACCACGCCTGCCGTCACCAGCAGCGAGTCGCCCGGAAGAAAGAATCCGACCATCAGGCCGGTTTCCGAGAAGATCACAATGACGAGGCCGACAAGTCCCCCGAATTCGATCAGCTTGGGAACGTTGTAGACGAAACGAAAGAAGTCCTGGATCAGATCGAACACGCACACCTTCTCTCTGCGCCGCTCTCGCGGTGGACAATCGGGCAAGTATACAACGCTCTGGTATGCTGAGTGCCGCGCCATGCCCACTCCGAAGCACACCGCCGACGCCCCGTTTGCGGCCTCAACCCCCGACGCGCGAGCCACGATCGAACTGGCCGCGCGTCTGCGGGCCGCCATCCGCGGCGAGGTCAAATTCGATCCCTCAAGCCGCGCGCTCTACGCGACCGATGCCTCGAACTATCGTCAGGTTCCCATCGGCGTGGTCGTACCCCGGGACGTCGACGACGTGGTCGCCACCATCGCGGTCTGCCGCGGCGCCGGCGTGCCGATTCTGTCGCGAGGCGCCGGGACCAGCCTGGCGGGGCAGGGCTGCAACGTCGCGGTCGTGATCGACATGTCCCAGCACGTCAACCGCATCCTGTCGGTGGACCCGGTGGCGCGGCAGGCGCGCATCCAGCCTGGCGTCGTGCTCGATCGACTGCGCGAACAGGCCGAACGCCATCACCTGACGTTCGCACCAGATCCTGCCACCCATCGGTGGTGCACGCTGGGCGGGATGATCGGCAACAACTCGTGTGGCCCCCATTCGGTGATGGCGGGCAAGACCGACGACAATGTCGACGAGTTGGAGATTCTGACGTACGACGGCCTGCGAATGCGGGTGGGTGCGACGTCGGACGCCGAGTTGGAGCGCATCATTGCCGAGGGCGGGCGTCGGGGCGAGATCTACGCCGGCCTGCGCGCGCTGCGCGACACCTATGGCGATCGCATCCGCGAGCGGTTTCCTCGTCTTCCCCGGCGCGTGTCCGGATACAACCTCGACTTTCTGCTGCCCGAGAACGGGTTCCACGTCGCGCGGGCGCTGGTGGGAACCGAGGGCACCTGCGTCACCGTGCTCGAGGCCGCCGTGCGCCTGGTGCCGAGCCCGCCGGCGCGCGCGCTGCTGCTGATGGGTTTCGAGGATGTGTATCTGGCCGCCGACGCGGTGCCGCTGGTGACCGGCCACGGCCCGATTGGCCTCGAGGGGATCGACGCGCTGCTGGTGGAGCACACTCGCAAGAAGAAGCTGAACGCGAAAGGACTGGCGCTGTTGCCTCCTGGCGGCGGGTGGCTGTACGCCGAGTTCGGCGGCGAGACGATCGAAGAAGCGGTGGCGAGGGCCTCAGCCCTGATGGAGGGCTTCGGCGGCCGGCCCGACGCGCCGGCGATGCGGCTGTTTTGCGATCCGATTGAGAGTCAGCAGGCGTGGAGCGTGCGGGAATCGGCGCTGGGCGCCACCTCCTTCGTGCCAGGCGAGGGCCACAACTGGGAGGGCTGGGAAGACGCCGCGGTGCCTCCCGAGAAGCTGGGCGCCTATTTGCGCGACCTTCGGAAGCTGATGGATGCGTTCGGCGTGCGTGGCGCGCTCTACGGCCACTTCGGCCAGGGCTGCGTCCATACGCGCATCAATTTCGATCTCGAATCCACCGAGGGCATCGCCGCCTACCGGCGCTTCGTCGAGCAGGCCGCCGACATCGTCGTCTCCTACGGCGGGTCGCTGTCCGGCGAACACGGCGACGGGCAGTCGCGCGCCGAGTTGCTGCCGAAGATGTTCGGCGAAGAACTCGTGCAGGCGTTCCGCGAGTTCAAACTCATCTGGGATCCCGACAGCCGGATGAATCCGGGCAAAGTCGTCAATCCCTACCGTCTCGACCAGCACCTGCGGATGCCGCAGTATCACCCGCCGAAGGTGACGAGCCGGTTTGCCTATCCGGCCGAGGGCAGCTTTGCCGATGCGGCCCTCAGATGCGTGGGCGTCGGGAAGTGCCGCAAAACCGATGGCGGATCGATGTGCCCGTCGTTTATGGTGACCCGCGACGAGCAGCACTCGACCCGCGGCCGGGCGCACCTGTTGTTCGAGATGCTCCAGGGCGATGTCGTCAAAGACGGCTTTCGGAGCGAGGCGGTTCGCGGGGCACTCGACTTGTGCTTGTCGTGCAAGAGCTGCAAGAGCGAATGCCCGGTGGGCGTCGACATGGCCGCCTACAAGGCAGAATTTCTGTCGCACTACTACGAGGGACGGACCCGACCGCTGCGGGCGTTTGCGTTCGGCTTCATCCATCGGTGGGCGGCGCTCGCGGAATACATGCCGTGGCTTGCCAATGTCTTCACGCAGGTGCCGCCGTTCAGTTGGGTGACGAAGTGGGCGCTCGACGTCGCGCCAGAACGGCGCATGCCCGCGTTTGCCGCGCGCAGTTTCCGGCGGTCGTTTGCGCCCGTCGCACGCGAGAACGACACTCGCCCGCGCGTTCTGCTGTGGGCCGACACGTCGAACAACTACTTTCATCCCGAGGTCGCCCATGCCGCGGCGGAGGTGCTCGAAGCGGCCGGCTATCGCGTCGAGATTCCACGCGCGCGGCTGTGCTGCGGCCGCCCGCTCTACGATCACGGGCTGCTCGACGCGGCTCGCCGGCAGTTGGTCGAGATTCTCGACAGCCTGCGCGCCGACATCGAAGCCGACGTGCCGATTGTCGGCCTTGAGCCCAGCTGCGTCTCGGTGTTTCGCGACGAACTGCTGCGCTTCTTTCCCGACGACCCGCTGGCGCGCAAACTGAGCGAGCAGACGCTGTTCCTCACGGAATTTCTCGAGCGAGAAGGAAAGACCGTGCCGTCGACCTTGAAAGGCCGCGCCATTGTCCAGGCGCATTGCCACCAGAAGGCCTCGCTCAACATCGACGATGAGGTTGCGGTGTTGAAGAAACTCGGCCTCGACTTCACGCTGCTCGACGCCGGGTGCTGCGGGATGGCGGGAGCGTTCGGCTTCGAGCGCGGCCATTACGAGGTCTCGATGCAGGTGGGGGAGCGGGGGCTGCTGCCCGCCGTGCGCGCGGCCTCGGACGACACCTACATCGTGTCGAACGGATTCAGTTGCCGGGAGCAGGTGAGGCAGACCACCGGCCGTCGCGTCTGGCACATTGCGGAATTGCTGCGCGAGGGACTGCGGCGATAGCGCCACGGTGGAGAGCGGCGGAGCGGGCCGAGCCGCGCGCGCGCGGCGTTCTCCCGGTGCGGCTATGGGCTGCCAGCGGCTGGCAATCCCAGACCTCGGTCAGCGAGCAGTTGCCGAAACCGGACGTGCATGCGCTCGGCCTCTGCAGGCGGAAGCGGGTCCACTACCTTTTCGTCCGTCCTGATGTGCTCCCGCCGTCCCACGATGGGTTCGATCCTGGACGGATCGAATTCAATGCCCAAGTCGTCGAGAAGCCGGAAGACCTTGCCCTTGTCGTTGAACCACGGCGTTTCGAACCGGACCACCCGCAGCGAGGGGAATTGAGTTCGCCACCCGGCAAATCTCAATTCAACTTCGTACCAGTACCAGAGACACCGGTAGAACGGGTGCGAGAACTCAGGGTCGGCATCCAGCAGTTCGGCGATCCGGATGATGTTGGTGGGTGCGTGATAGTCCAGCCACCAGATGTTGCCTTCTTCGGTCCCGGGAAGACTTTGAAGAGAAAAGATCGACTGCGCCACCTCGACCGGTGATCGCACCAGGTGGACGACCGCGATCCGGTCCCCGAAGTCCTCGATCGCCTGGCGAATGAACGTCTTCACAAACAGGTGGTTCGCTTCCATGTAGTAGCGGTAGCCGACGGCTGACCGGAGAATCCTGATCGTCTTGGCCCGGTGATAGATGCGATCCACCAGGGCGTCTTCTCCGTAGCTGGCGGCTTTCAAGACCAACCCGTTCATGATGGGGTAGGGTTCGTGGAACGAGGCGCAATCGGGCACCAAGGAGAAAAGCCTCGTCAGCGTCAGCGTTCCGCTGCGTCCCGTTGTTGCGGTAAAGACGAGCCGCTCCAGGCGAGACGTTCTGATCCGGAGAAATCGCCTGGCCAGCGAGGTGACGAGCGCGCTGTGCCTCACACGATAGAGACCCGTCGTGCCAGAATGATATTCGACCATCAATGAGCCTGCGTTCCCAACGCCATCGCGCGCATCACCAGCCGGGCTTGCCTCGGTGGTGATGAATGGTTCTCAATTCGTCCTGATCCGATGCCCGCATGCACGCCGCCATCACCGACAACGCACGTGAACGCCGCGTGCCGCTTCACGCCCGCGCGACGGGCCGGTTACTTCGCGACGATCTCGTGATCAACAAGCCACTGCAAGAGAGCGCTCACGGCCGCGGCGGCCGTCTGGTCGCCGCTGTCCACGGTGACCTCCGGAGTGCCGGGCGGCTCGTAGTGCGATGAGATCCCCGTAAAATCCTTGATGTCGCCTCCAAGAGCCCGGCGGTAGAGCCCGTTCGGATCGCGACCGATGCACACCTCGACGGCGCAGTCGACGAAGACTTCGACGAACCGCCCCTCCGGAAAGAGCGAGCGCGCCGCGGCCCGATCTTTCGCGATGGGCGAGATGAACGTGCAGACCACGACGTGCCCGGTGTCGAAGAACAGCTTCGCCACTTCTCCGGCCCGGCGGATGTTCTCGGTGCGGTCCTGGCTGGAAAATCCAAGATCGCCGCACAACCCTTGCCGCAACTGATCGCCGTCAAGTAACACCGTCTGGCATCCCTGTTGGTGCAGTTGTTCCTCGAGTGCCCGGCCGATGGTCGATTTTCCAGAACCGGACAGCCCCGTCAGCCACACCACGCAGGCCTTGTGCCGGTTGCGCGCTTCTCGGATGTCCCTGCCGATGCTCGGTGCGCGCGCAATCGTGTGGGCCGATCGCGCGCCACTCTGGCTGCGCTCCGTCGCCGCGTCGGCCCGAGCGGGTTCGCCACGAATCATCCCGGCCGCCGCCGTATTCCCCGTCACCGGATCGATCAGGATGAATCGACCCGTCACCCGGTTGAGTTTGTACGGGTCGAAAAACAGAGGCTGGGTCGTCCGGATCTCAACCCGTCCGAGGTCGTTGAGGCTCAACTCGTCGGACGTCTGCCTGTGGAGGGTATCCACGTCAAAGCGGTAGATCACCCTCGAGACAAACGCCTTCACCGTTTGCGTCGTGTGTTTGAGGAGGTACGACGCGTCCGCCTTGAGCGGAACATCGGCCATCCAACATACGGTGGCATCCAGGTGATGGCTGGTGGTCGGACGGTTGCGGGGGCGCACCAGCATGCATCCCCGGCTCACATCGACCTGGTCAGCCAACGTCAACACCACGGACTGGCCGGCAACCGCTTCCGGCAGCGGTCCGTCGAGCGTGTCGATGGACTGAACGGTCGACGTCCGGCCCGAAGGCAGGACCACGACGTCCTCGCCAGGCCGGATCGTTCCGGAGGCCACGCGTCCGGCGAAGCCCCTGAAATCGGCGTGAGGACGAATCACGTGCTGCACGGGGAACCGGAAGTCGATCAGATTCCGCTCGGCGGCGACGTGCAGACCCTCCAGCCATTGCAGCAACGTCGGGCCATCGTACCAGGGCAACTGGCGGCTTCGGCGCGAGACGTTATCGCCGTTGAGCGCCGACACGGGAAGAAAGGTCAGACTTCGTACGTCGAATCTGCGCGAGAACCGCAGGTAGTCGTCGACGATGCCGTCGTACACCGATTTCGACCAGCCGACCGCGTCCATCTTGTTGACCACCACCACGACGTGCGGCACCTGCAGCAACGACAGCACGAAGGCGTGGCGTTTCGACTGGATCTGGACGCCGTGCCGGGCATCCACCAGCACGATGGCGCAGTCGGCATTCGACGCCCCGGTCACCATGTTGCGCGTGTACTGTTCGTGGCCGGGGCAATCGGCGACGATAAACTTGCGGACCGGCGTCTCGAAGTAGCGGTAGGCGACGTCGATCGTAATCGCCTGTTCCCGTTCCGCCGCCAGGCCGTCGAACAGCAGCGACAGATCCACGTCCTGGAGGCCGCGCCGCTTCGAGGTCTTCTGGATGGCCTCGAACTGGTCCGTGAGAATGGACTTGGTCTCGAAGAGCAACCGGCCCATCAGCGTCGACTTGCCATCATCCACGCTGCCGGTCGTCACGATGCGAAGAAGAGATTTCTGAGGCGTCATCAGAAATACCCCTCCCGCTTCTTTCGTTCCATGGAGGCGTCGTTGGTCCGATCGATGAGCCGGTTCTCCCGCTCGGACGTCCGGGCGGCCCCGACCTCGGCGATGATCTGGTCGAGCGTCGTCGCACCGGACTCGACCGCCCCGGTGCACGGCATGCACCCCAGGCTGCGGAATCGGCACAGGCAGGTTTCGAGATGCTCGCCTTCGGCCATCACGGGTGCGCGGCCCGTCGTCGGATCGTGAGGGATGAGCGCGCCGCCGCGGCGGACGACCTGCCTGGACGTCGCGAAGTACAGCGGCACGATCGGAATCCGTTCGACCGCGATGTACTGCCAGATATCCAGCTCGGTCCAGTTGCTCAACGGAAACACGCGCATGGTTTCGCCTTCGCCGAGTTGTGCATTGTAGAGATCCCACAACTCGGGGCGCTGGCGCTTCGGGTTCCACTGCCCGTGCCCATCACGGACCGAGAATATGCGCTCTTTCGCGCGCGATTTTTCTTCCTCGCGTCGCGCCCCGCCGATGGCCGCATCGAACCCGTGCTTGCCAAGGGCGGCCAGCAGTGCGCCGGTCTTCAGGCGTCCGCAGCAGGCATCGACGCCTTCTCGAAGCGGGTGGCAGCCATCGGCGATCGATGCGTCGTCGCGCTCGACGATGAGCCGCGCGCCAATCTCGGCGCAGAACCGGTCCCGGAACGCGTACATCTCGGGAAACTTGTAGCCGGTATCGACGTGCAGCAGCGGGAAGGGCAGCACGCCGGGGTAGAACGCCTTCTGCGCCAGTCGCACCAGGACGCTCGAGTCTTTGCCGACCGAGTAGAGCACGACCGGATTGGCGAACTCCGCCACCACCTCGCGAAGGATGTGGATGGATTCGGACTCTTGTTGCTTCAGGTGGGACAGGCAATCGTCGCTGACGACAGGTGGCACGAGACCGATCTCCGATCGCCTGCCGCTCGCAGGGTGACATTGCGCCCGACAAAAGACGCCGCCCGGGCAGACTCGTATCCAGGCACCGCGGCGATTATGACCGCAGCGGCCGGGATGTCAAGTCGCGGCGTCGCTGTGTGTAGGGAGTACATGATCTGGCCGCTCCCGAGAGCACGTGATCTGGCCGCTTCAGCGGCGGACCGATACCTGTTACAGCCGAGGAGGCGCAATGGGATATGCGGCATCCGCATGGCGGGAGCGTTCGGCTTCGAGCGCGGCCATTACGAGGTCTCGATGCAGGTGGGGGAGCGGGGGCTGCTGCCCGCCGTGCGCGCGGCCTCGGACGACACCTACATCGTGTCGAACGGATTCAGTTGCCGGGAGCAGGTGAGGCAGACCACCGGCCGTCGCGTCTGGCACATTGCGGAATTGCTGCGCGAGGGCCTAACGCGGGCAAAGTAAACTCGCTCGGGCGCTATTGGTCCCACCATAACTTGAGCGCGTCAGGGTTCGGCAGCCACCGGCGTCCCCAGCGCGCCCACCCGGTGCGCTGCCGGCCGCTGGTGTCGAGCACGGTGAGGCGATAGACGACTTGCGAAGGCGTGCTCGTCCAGAAGAGTGGCCCCTGCCGCAAGACGCGCCGCTCGATTCGCACGATGTGGTAGCCGTCGCGTTCGAGCGAGGCGCAAACCGTTCTTCGCGTGCGGCGAAGTCGAACCACGCCCCACGCGACGATCGCAATGGGGAGCGCTGCGGCAAGGAGTAGGTTTAACACCAGTGGCATGTGCTCCTCACTTGCGCGCCGCCGACCCCGACATCGAATGTTGCCGTGATGTTGGCTTTGGACGGGTCCGGGGCCGTGGTGACAGAAAACACAAACGGCCGATCCTGGGCGCGCGCCGTCGCGGCGGTGGTGGCGACCAACAGGCATGCGACGAAGCAGGCAGTTGGGATCTTCATACGGCACCACCGTGCCAGTCGCCCATGGGCCCGGCAACCGCCGGGATCGGCAACGCCGTTCGTCGCCACCCGATTTAACGCCGCCGCAACATCTTCTGGAATCAGAAGGAAACGGTCAGGCCGCTGAACGCCGAACGTCCGATACCGGGCACTTGCGTCGCCCCCGTTTTGTCACCTACCCAGTAGCGACCGCCGAGGGGGAGCGAGTAGGCGCGGTCGAACAGGTTCTCGATACCGGCATCGATCCTCAAGAGCTTCCACTGATAGCTCGCCCGCAGGTTGACGAGCGTGTATCCCGCTGTGGGCAACTCGATCCGGACGGTCTGGACATCGGTCTTCGCGGCGACCGCCTGGACATCAACCGCGCCGGTCCACTTCCCCAAACGATGTTCAATGGCGAGTCTGGTTGTGAGCGGCATGATTTGGTACAGGTTGTCGCCTGTGTCGAGGTTGGTCCCTCGGACGTAACTGGCGACGCCCGCCAGCGTGAACGCCCCGAGGGCAGGGGTGTCTGCCAGCAGCACGTGCGCCGATGCGTCGACGCCATAGAGCTTGGCCGCGTGGTTGGCAAACTGCAGATTGACGAAGCCGGTGGTCGCGACGAGCTTGGCCGCCGTGCAGCCGTTGCTGCCGGCGATGACGGCACATCGATCGACATCGATATAGTTGGCGACATGCGTGTAGTAGGGCGTCACCGTGAGATCCCACCTCTTGCCCCCCGGGTCACGGAGGCCGGCGGTTGCGCTCAATGTGTTGGCCACCTCCGGCTTCAAGTCGAGGTTGCCGGCGTACCCGTTGCCGTCTCCGAACCACCCGTTCATCTGGACCGACATGCTGCTCCGCTTCACCCACAAATAGCGCTCGTAGAGACTGGGCGACCTGGTCTTTCTGGCAAAGCCGATGTCGACAGTTCCGGTCGACGCCACCGCGTACTTGAGCACGGCGGTCAGGTCGATGTTGCCGTCGAGCCTTGAGTGATCCCTGGCGTTGAAATCCGCAGCATCGGCGGCGTACGCAGCACTGCCGGTCGTGGTGGTCGAGTCGTTGTATCCGGCCACGTTCCCCGTGTTCATCCGCACAACCTCACTGCGCACGCCGAGCAGTGAGGTCCAGCCGGCGCCGACCTTGGCCTCCCATTCGGCGTAGGTGCCGAACCTGTCGCGGGTGCCGTCGCGGATGTTCCACAGCGTGTTGGGCCCCATGTTGCCGACCATCGCCATGACCGGGGGCCACCAGTCGTTCAGCTGGAACCTGGAGAGTTCGTTGCCAATCCGAACGACGCTGCTGGACGAAGGCGACATCTCAGCCTTGACGGCATAGCCGGAGGTCGTCCCTCGGGTTTCCATGGGCATGCTCATGCCGGGAATCTTGTCCCTGAGGATGTTCATCTCGTGGCGCGCGTACTGGTAGTACCCACGCGCGGTGACGCTGCCCCATCCAAACAGGTCTCGGTACCCGACGCTTGCCATCTTCGCGCGGTTGTACGTCATGTCCATCCGCGCGTTGGCAAATCCTTGCTGCGGGATGTCCTGCAGCCCCAAGTCGAGCGTGACGAGGCGACTTCCGCGGCCGTACGCGATCTGGGCGGCATGATTGGTCGCTTCGAAAAAGGTCGACATGACGGCCGCGCCGTCTCTTCTCGTGTAGTTATCGGCCTGAGTGTAGGAGCCGGTGTACGCGACTCGAAACGTGTCGGTCGCCAGCGATACGGATGCATATCCGCCTTTGCCGCTGGCATTGTTGCGGTAGAACGTCGACAGACTGCCGTTGAGAAGCATGGCGGTTCCGGGCTTTGCAAACACAGGGGCCGCCGAGTCGACGCTAATCGTGCCGCCGATGCTATCGCCTCCAACGCTCA
>JBAXOX010000041.1:0-36448 GCA_037133015.1 Acidobacteriota bacterium | reverse complement strand
GCCACCTGTGTGCGGACCTGCGCGAGAAACCTCGAGGCCTCGTGCTCGGCATCCAACTCGAGGGCGCGCAGCCCCGGAGCCACGTCCCGCGGGTCCGGTCCCAACGCGACGCCAAGAATGTCGGAGGTGGAATGGGCAGGGTCGGTCGACACCAGCAGCACCCGCCGCCCCGTGCGGCTGGCGGCCACCGCCATCGCGGCCGCACACGTGGTCTTACCAACGCCGCCTTTGCCGCCGAACAGAAGGACACGGCGCGTCAGCAGATCGCGCATGTCAGCAGCACGGCAAACTGGCCAGCGGCGACCGATCCATCCCCATCCGCCGATGCCACAGATGACACTCGTCGAGCAGCAACGGGTACACCTCGAGCAAATACGCCATGGCCGGGTTGGGCAGGCCGACGCTCTCCATGAAGCAGATCAAGAGAAACAGATCGTTGAGTTCGACCACCTGTCCGCGCAGGTCGCGCTCGTAGCGCAGAAACGCCATGCCCCACAGCGCCTCGCCGACGCGCGCGAGTATCCGCGAGACCGCATGCGGCTTCATTCCTGCTTCTGCCTCCTGCCCGACGCGGCTGCCGTCTGGCACTGTCCAGCGTCGAGGCCACCGCGGTGGTTGCTTCCGCTATGATAGGGCACTTGTCGCGTCGCCCTGCGCCTTTTTGCCGCGGTTCGACCGACCGCCGACTCCCGACATGTCGCCCACGCGCGCTGCCGGCGTGGCGTCTGGCCGTTCCCGCCCGCCCCCAATCGGCAACAGCCGCCCTCCAGCGCGACCACGCGACGCACCGGTAATGTAATGGTGTGTCTCCGAGTTGTAACGTAGTGTCTCCGCGACCGTTTGCCGCATTTCCCCCGTGCTAGACTCCGCCCCAAGCTCACGCAGACCGGCAAGATTCTGAACGACTCCTTTTCGGAGGAACCAATGAGGCGATGTCCACGCTTTTCGCTCGCCCTCGGGTTGCTGCTGCTCGCCACACCGGTGTTGGCACAACCCCAGACCCTGACGCCCGCTCAGCAGCGGGCCAAGGCCAAAGCCCAGAACGTACCGGAAATTCCGTACGAGTCTGTGCCGAACTTTCTCAAGTTCCCGACCAACCTCTATCTCGGTGAGGGGATCGGAATCGCGACCAATTCGAAGGGGCACATCTTTGTCTACACGCGCAGCCAGGAGACCCGGCTGTTCGAGTTCGACAAGACGGGCACCTTCATCCGCGAACTTGGGGAAGGCCTCTACGGCTTCGCCTTCGCGCACGCCGTGAGGGTGGATGCCCAGGACAACATCTGGGCCGTTGATGAAGGCACCAACACCATCATCAAGTTCAATCCCGAAGGCAAAGTGGTGATGCTGATCGGCCGGAAGTCCGAGGCGGTCGGCGGCCTCGAGGAAACTCCGGCCCCTGGCTCGCCGGTTCCGCCCGCGCAGCCCTACCGGCTCAGCCGTCCCACCGACATCGCCTGGGATGCGGCCGGGAACAGCTTCATCTCGGATGGGTACGGCAATTCGCGCGTCGTCAAGTACGACAAGAATGGCCGCTTCGTGAAGGACACCGGGTCGAAAGGCTCGCTGCCTGGCCAGTTGAGCACGCCGCACGCCATCGCCACCGACGCGCAGGGCAATGTGTACGTGGCGGATCGCGGCAACAGCCGCATTCAGGTGTTCAGCAACGATCTCGTGCTCCGCGCGATCTACAGCAACGTGGGCGCGCCGTGGGCGGTCTGCATCACCCCTGGGCCGCACCAGTACCTCTACAGCTCGAACTCCAATCCCGACAGCAACAACTCGGAGATCGCGGCAGTGACCGGCGAAATCTACAAGATGGAACTGGACGGCACGATCCTCGGCAAGTTCGGGAAACCCGGAAAACTGCTGGGTGAATTCGGCACGGTCCATCAAATCGACTGCCGGAACCCTGATGAGATCTCGGTGGTCGAGATCACGAACTGGCGAGCCCAGCGCATCCTCCTGCATCCGGCGGCGGCCGCCGCGGGCGCCACGGGCGCGAAGAAGTAGCGTCGGCTGACGTGGCTCACCCGTCGAGTTCACCATTTCTATCGGAGGCTACAATGAGGCGCTCTCTTCGAACCCTACTCCTGGCAGCCGCGCTGCTCTACCCCGGCCCCCTGATGGCGCAGCTGGTTATTCCAGAGATTCCGTACGACTCCGTTCCCGACTTCCTGAAGATGCCCGATCGCATCTACATGGGCGAAGCGGTCGGGGTCGCCACCAATTCGAAAGGCAACGTTTTTGTCTACACCCGCACGGGCCACACCAACGTCGGCCTGGGCGATTCGCGCGCGTTCTCCAAGGGCGGCGCCCGACTGTTCGAATTCGACAAGACCGGCAAGTACCTCCGCGAAATCGGCGTCGGGGTCTACGGGTTCAATTTCGCCCATGCGGTCCGCGTCGACCCCCAGGACAACATCTGGGTGATCGACGAGGGGTCGAACAACATCATGAAGTTCAACCCCGCCGGTGACCTGATCATGGTGATGGGACGCAAGCCCGAATCGCTGCGTGTCCCTGCCCTTGCGCCCGCGCCCCCCGTGCCGGCGCCCACCGGCCGTGGCGCCGCCGCGGCCCCCGCGGCCGACACCAGCGGACGGGGTCCCTCCGGACCTCCCGGATCCGGCATCCCTGGCGATCTGTTCAACCGCGAAACCGACGTCGCGTGGGACACGGCCGGCAATATCTTCGTCTCCGACGGCTACGTCAATGCCCGGGTGGCGAAGTTCGACAAGAACGGCAAGTTCATCAAGTCGTGGGGGTCGAAGGGCGCCGAGCCAGGCCAGTTCAACATCGCCCACTCGATCGCGGTCGACGCGAAGGGCAATGTGTACGTGGGCGACCGGGGCAACAACCGCATCCAGGTCTTCGACAACAATGGCGAGCTCAAGAACGTGATTCAGAGCGTGGGCGCCCCCTGGGCCATCTGCATTACGCCTGGCGCGCACCAGTACCTCTACAGTTCGAACTCGAACGGCACCGCCGACATGAACAACGGCGAGATCTACAAGCTCGAACTGGACGGCAAGATCCTCGGCAAATTCGGCCGGGCCGGCAAGCTGTTGAAGGAGTTCGGGTCGGTTCATGAAATCGACTGCCGCTACGAGAACGAGCTCCTGGTCGGCGAGATCACGAACTGGCGGGTGCAGAAACTGACGCTGCATCCGGCGAAGTAGCGCGTATCCTGGTCGGGGAGGGCGAATCGAATCGCCTTCCCCGGTCTCGTCGTTCGAGAACCGTGTCGCCAATGTTTCCCAGGGCGCCGTGATTGGCAGCGGGCCGATCGCGGCGCCCGCGATTGTCTCCCCCGGCGGCAAGACGGCCTGCGCCGGGGTGATCCGCCCTCAGTCTGAGAAACGCTCGTGTCTGTCCCCTCCCCTTCTGCAATCATGAGAAAGGACCGTTCGCATGAGGCACTCGGTTGCCCGAATTCTGCTCTCGGCACTGGCGGTGGTCGTGGTTAGTGCGGCTGCCACGCGCAGCCAGGCGCCGCCGCCAGGAATGCCCGTCGTCGGACGTTCGATGGTGATGACCAAGTACGGGATCGTGGCGGCCAGCCAGCCCCTGGCGGCCCGGGCCGGCGTGCAGATCCTCGAACGCGGCGGCAACGCGATCGACGCCGCCATCGCGGCCAACGCCACCATCGGCTTGATGGAACCCACCTCCAACGGCATCGGCGGCGACCTGTTCGCGCTGGTTTACGAGGCGAAAACCGGCAAGATGTACGGGCTCAACGCCAGCGGATGGTCGCCGGCCGAACTCACCCTCGACCTGCTCACCTCGAAAGGCGTCACGCGCATGCCGCAGCGCGGCGCGTATTCGGTGACGGTGCCGGGCGTGGTCGCGGGATGGGACGCGCTGCGGACGCGCTTCGGCACCAAGCCGTTTTCGGAATTGCTGGCACCCGCAATCTTCTACGCCCAGAACGGATTTCCCGTCTCCGAAGTGATCGCCAGGGCCTGGGGCGGTTCCTCCGAGTTTTTGGCCGCTCATCCCAACTCGAAGGCCACGTTTCTACCGGGCGGGCTGGCTCCGAAAGCCGGCGAGACCTTCCGCAATCGCGATCTGGCGGCCTCGCTCCAGCGCATTGCCGCCAGCGGCCGCGACGGCTACTACACCGGGCCGACCGCGCAGGCGATCGTCTCGATCCTGCAGGCAAACGGGAATCCTGCCACCCTTGACGACCTGAAGTCGTTTCAGCCCGAATGGGTGACGCCGATCGAAACGACCTACCGCGGTTGGACGGTGGCCGAAATTCCTCCCAACAGCCAGGGGATCGCCGCCCTCATGATGCTCAACATCATGGGACGTTATCCGCTAGCCGAGTACGGCTTCCACAGCGCCAAGGCTCTGCACGTGATGATCGAGGCGAAGAAGCTCGCCTATGCCGACCTGCTGCGCTACGTGGGCGACCCGAAGTTTTCGAAGATGCCCGTCGAGACGCTGCTCGGCGCCGACTACGCTCGGCAGCGCGCGGCCCTGATCGATCCGGGCAAAGCCGCCTGCACCGTGGCGCCGTCAACGCTGGCTGGCGTCACCGATGCCGAGGGCAGCGACACGATCTACATGACCACCATCGATCAGGACGGCAATATCGTGTCGCTTATCCAGAGCAACTACAGCGGCTTCGGCTCGGGCCTGGTGCCCACCGGCATGGGGTTCATGCTGCACAACCGCGGCGGCCTCTTTACCCTCGAACCCCACCAGCCCAACACGCTGGCGCCGCACAAGCGCCCCCTTCACACCATCATTCCGGCGATGATGCGCAAAGACGATGTGGTGATCGGGTTTGGCATCATGGGGGGCTGGAATCAGGCGCAGGCCCACGCCCAGTTCGTCGCCAACATCGCCGACTACGGCATGACGCTGCAGCAGGCCCTCGAGGCGGGCCGCTTTACCAAGGGGACCTTCGACGGGTGCGACGTGCAGGTGGAATCGCTCATCCCGGAGTCGGTCCGGGGCGAACTCCAGGCCCTGGGCCACGCGGTGCGCGTCGTCGCGCCGCGAAGCAGCACGTTCGGCTACGGACAGGCCGTGTCCACCCGGGCGGATGGCACGCATTTCGGGGCGTCGGAGCCGCGCCACGACGGCGCCGCGATTCCGCAGGCGCCGCCGGTGTTCGGACCGGCCGGCCCCACGCGCTGACTCGACGGCTGCATCAGGCGGGCGACGCGACTCGCCGTCGGGCCACACCTTCGACGCGGGGTGGCTCGACGGCCCAGGCTACGCGGCGACCGGCCCTGTTCTGAGACTGGACTGCCAGGCCCGCCGTCCGGCGGCCATCAGAAATCTCCACAACCCGCCCCGCACGCGACGTCGCTTGACTCTCCGCATCTGATGCCTCCTGCAGGATGGTTACTCGGGCAGCACGCCGTTCGAGGGGCCCAGCCCCTTGTAAAGAAACTTCTGAACGCGCTTTCCCTCGTAGGTCTCGGTGATGTAGAAGTTGCCCTTGGTATCCACCGCAAGGCTGTGCGGCCCATAGAACTGCCCCGTCCCGTGACCCGCGCCGCCAATCGACCCGACCACCGCCAGCGTGTCGCGCAGCACGATCCAGATCGTCTCGTTGGTCCCGTCCGGGACGAACAGGAACCGTTGCCCCGGGTCGTTCGAGAAGCCGATGTCCCACACCGACCCGCTGCCCTGCGTCTTCTTCGCGATAAACGCCTCTTTCACGAACGTGCCGTCCTTGTGGAACACCTGGATGCGGTCGTTGGTGCGGTCGCAGACGTAGACGAGCCCGTCTTTGGCGATGCGCACCGCGTGCGTGATCCGGAACTGGGGCGCCGGCGGATCGTTAGGACTGTAGCCGCTGCTCTCCTCGGTCTGCATGCCGCCACGGTCGTTCGCGCTCTTGAAAAAGCTGTCGTCCGGCTTCTTGCCGTACGCGCCCCAGTGGCGTTTATAGGCGCCAGTGGTCGCGTCGAACACGACGATCCGGTGGTTGCCGTAGCCATCGGCGACGTAGAGTTCGTTGGCGTCCGCATCGACCGTCATGTTGGCCGGGCTGCCCATGTTTTCGGTGTCGTTGCTGCCGAGATTTCGCCCCTGGTGGCCGATCTGCAGCACAAACTTCCCGTCGCGCGTAAACTTCAGCACCTGGGCGTCCTTACCGCCGCTCGATCCGGTCCACACGCTCCCCTTCGCATCGACATACAGGCCATGCTCGGACGCGGGCCACTCATAGCCCACCCCGGGGCCACCCCACCACGACACCAGGTTGCCAGCTGGATCGAATTCGAGCACCGGCGGCGCCGACTTCCATGACGCACGCAGTTCGTTCTTCTGAAGCGTTTTGGGCCGATGAATGATCCAGACGTGATCCTTCGCATCGACGGCCACCCCAATGACCGAGCCGACAATCCAGTGATTGGGCAGCGGCTTGGGCCAGAACGGATCGACGCCGAACGTCGGCACCTGGATGCTGACGCCCTGTGGCGCGGCGGTGACGGCCTGGGTGGCATGCCAGAGACCGAATCCGACACACCCGAGGCTGAGAAGTCCGGCCACGACAAAGCGGTTAAACACACGTCTCACGTCCACCTCCTGATCGCCGTGATCCTGGGGCTCTGGCACCGGGCACGCCACGTGGCCCCGTGCGACATTCACAAGAGTTCGGGAAAATCGCGAACCGGCTGCGCTGGCGGCCTGCCCCGATGAGGGCGAAGCCGCCGGCGCATGCCAACCGTCAGAAGCGTTCCGGGTACCGCAGTTCCTGGCCGACCAGTTTGGCCGGGTCGGCGCCGGGTTTCGGGCGGAACTTCTGGATCCGTCCGCCGAAGACCTCGGCCACGTACAGGTTGCCCTCCTGGTCGGTCCGCACCGAGTGCGGGCCGTTGAACTGCCCGGGCAGTCCGCCCGGCGCGCCCCAGCCATAGAGGTACTTCCCGTTCAAGTCGTACTTGAGAATCCGATTGGTCCCGCCATCCGAGACCCACAGAAAGCCGTCCTTCGTGATGATGTGGGCGTAGGGCGACGACCTGACCCCGGTTGAGAACATGTCGAGGAACTTGCCGTTCTCGTCGAAGATCTGGATGCGCCGGTGGCCGCGGTCGGCGATAAAGAGGCGCCGATCTTTGCTGATGGCGATGGCGTGCACCGTGTTCCACTCGTTGGGACCCGGATTCCTCGGGTCAGCCGGCGCCTTGCCCCAGTCGAGCAGGAACTTGCCGTCCTTGTCGAACTTGGCGACGCGGACCCCGCCGTACCCGTCGGTGATGAAGAACGTGCCGTCCGGCAGCCACGCGATGTCGGTCGGCCGGTCGAACAGCACACCCGCCTCGCGTCCCCGTTTGCCTCGGGTGCCGAGCGTCAGCACGACCTTGCCGGCCTGCGTCATCTTGTAGATCACGTGCAGCTGGTCGTCGAGAATCCAGACGTGCTTGTCGGGGTCGTACGGGTTGATCTTGAGCTTGTGGGGACCGCGGCCGCACGGCATGTCGAACAGTTTGTCGAGTTCCGGGAACTCCTGGGTGACCTTGCCATTGCGGTCGACGATAAAGATGTCGTGGTGATACCGACGCTGCCAGCCCCGGACTTTCGCCGGCTCGCAGGTGGCGCCCAGGCCATCGTCGTTGCCCGTCGCATTGCCGCGCGACGGAATCAGCATGGAATAGGGTGTCCAGGGCTTCGCATCGGCGGGCAGGGGCAGTTCGCCTCGCTGCGCAATCCAGACACGATCGGGCGTTTCGGCGTACACGTCGCCGGCCGAGCCCCACGTCCATCCGGCGTGTTTGAGGCCGTCGGCACCGTCAGGTAGAGGCTGCGGCCAGTCGGTCACCGGCTCGTAGGGTCCGAACTCTTCCTGCCCGCCCCGTTCCTGGGCGATGGCCGCGCTCTTGGCGGGGGCGGCCTGCGGTCCGCCGGCAGACAGGCGATGGCTGGTCAGTGCCGCGGCGACACATACGACCACGACGGGGAGCACGGCGAGAACAGGTCTACGCACACGCATCGGGCGCCTCCACCACGGCACATGCCACCCGGCAGCCGCATCAGAATTTCTTCAACGCCTTGATAAACGCATCGGCTTCGGCCGCTTCCGGAGTGCCCGGGGCCGACGTCATCACCTGCTGAAAGTACTCCAGCGCCTTGTCGGTCTCGCCTTTGCTGGCGAAGCACTTCCCCAGGCCCAGTTTCGCGGCGGCCGAGTCGGGCTTGGCCGCCAGCGCTGCGCCGAACCGTTCGACGGCCTGGTCCATCTGCCCGGCGGCGAAATAGACGGCGCCCAGCGTGAGGGTGGCCTCGAACGCCAGCGGGTCGGTCAGACTCGGCTGCAGCTTGAGTCCCGATTCGAACGCCGTAATCGCCTTCGGATACTGCTTGGCGTCTACATACGCGCCGCCGAGTTGAAACAGAAAGCGCGGCTGATTCGGGGCCAGCGCCGACGCCTTTTCCAATTCCACGATGGCGTCGCTGGACCGTTTGACGCGAATGTAGGCCAGCGCCAGATTGACGTGCACCTCGGGCGCCTCGGGCGCCTTCTTGACGGCCGCCTCGAAGGCGGCAATCGCGCCGGCCGCATCGCCGGCATTGAACGCGGCGACGCCTTTGGCGAATTCCTCGGCTCCAGGCGGGGCCGCCTTGACCAGCTTGAAATTGAAGCGTTTGTCCATGCCGGCGGTCAGCTTCAATCTGTTCTTGATGGGCTGATAGCCTTCTTTGTCGACGAGAAACTCGTACTCAATCGCCTTGAGTCCGCGCCGATAAAAATGCCCGTCCTTGTCGCTCTGGAACACGATCTCACTGCCCCGCTCGACGTCCTTCAACCGGAGCGAAACGCCCGCCAGCGGTGTCCCTGCTTCGTCGGTGCACGTACCGGTGATGACGGCCAGTTCCATTTGGCCGGATGCGGCACTCGCGCCCCCCAGAAGCGCCACCGCGGCGAGCGCCACGACCAGGCCACGGTTGACGGTGTCACGAACACTGAATGGACTCATAGCTGCTTGATCCTCGCTTGTGACGATGACGCCGAACATCGCCTGCCTACGACAAACACCCCGAGGTCTGCTCGCCGCCGTCGACGCGGCGGCGAGCGGACCCCGAGGCTCATCAGACACAACGCGCAGGCCGCCATCGAGTCGGCGGCCTCGCTCGCTTAGAAGCGCACGCGGACGCCGAACTGCATCTGCCGCGGGAACCCGGCTGCCACGAACTTATTGAACAGCGCCGAGGTCCGGACACCGCTCGGGTTGCTGAAGTTGACGCGGTTCATGATGTTGAAGACATCGTAGTACAGATCCACGCTCTGCAGGAGCTTTTTCATGGGAATCTGGTACCGGAACGACACGTCCACACCAACCGATCCGGGCCCGGTGATGCCGTTGATCACGGCGCGGCCCTGCGAGTCGAGCGCCGATACGATCGGAAGCGTGAGGTCGTTGATGCCGGCGATGGGCCGGTCGGTGGCATCGCCGTCCTTGTTGACGTCGGTGCCGACGGTTTCATTGATCAGCGAGCCGCTGATGGCGCTGACGACAAACGCGATGTTCAGCGTCTTCCACGGATTCACGCTGCCGCTCATGGCCAGCACCTGCTTGCGGTTGCCGGTAAAGTTGCCATGGTCGACCGTCGGGTCGTTGTCGAGCCACACGCGGCGGGCATCGGGGGCGCCGATTCCGGTGTAGGTCGCGCTCTGCAGCGTGTAGGCCAGCCGACCGCTCCAGCGATTCGCCATCCGCTTGATGACCGACACCTGCAACGACTTGTAGCCGCCGTCGAAGGCCGGGTTGGACTGGTACTGGAGCACGCGTCCGAAGACGGTGCCGCGCGCGTCGGCCGGAATCAGGGCGCTGGCCGGGTCGAACACCGCCACGCCGGGCCGCACGCCGTTGACCGGTTCGTTGATGTCAATCAACCCGATCTGGTCCTTGGAGCGGTTCCCGACGTAATCGAGGGTCACCGCCGCCACGTGGCCGATCTCCTGGCTGACGCCGACGTTCCACGAATCCTGATACGGCAGTTTTCTGCCAGGGCTGTCGAGGTACGGCTGCTTGCTGAATGCCGAACCGTTCATGATCGCGGCGCGCGATGCCGTCAGTTCGGCGATACCGGCCGGACTCAGGCTCGCCACCCCGGCGTTGCCTGCCGAGTCGGTGATCATGATGGGCTTCAGTACGGCGCTGTTCAAGTCGGTAATCGTCAAGGTCGGCATCAGCGAGTGCACGGCGCTGGCCTGAAGATTCAGGAGCACCGAAATCGGCATATAGGCGTAGAACCGCCCGATGCCGCCCCGCACCACCGTGGTGCCCTTGCCGGTGACGTCCCACGCGAAACCGGTGCGCGGCGCGAAGGCGCGCTTGTCGGACGGCGTCACGCTCTGGTGGTCGAAGCGGAGACCCAGATTCAGCGTCACTCTGTCGCTCGCCCGCCACTTGTCCTCGACGAACAGGTTGAAGCGGTGGTCTTTCGGCGTCAGCGTCCAGCCAAACTTCTCGGCCGGGTCGCCCATCTGAATGTCGAACTGGTAGGGGTAGGTGGTCGAATCGTTCGGGTTGAACGGCGCGTCTCCCTTGAACGTGAACACGCCCGTGTTGGCGGCTGCGCGCTGCGGCATGGAGTTGAGGCTGATGCCTCCGCCGAACTTGAAGGTGTGCTCACCGCCGAACAGTTTCGGCACGAAATAGCTGAACGAGTCGTCGACCGCCAGCGTCAGGATTCTGCTGTCAAGGCCCGACCCGCCCTTGCCGGTGAGATAGCTGGGATGCACGTTCTGCTGTCCCATCGTAAAGGGGTCCTTGCCGTCGAACCCGACCCAGCTGACGCATTCGGCAAACAGGGTGAGCGGGCACTTCGACTGGGTGGCGAAAAACGCCTGCTGGCCGGTCCCGAGATCTTCGGTGATGCGCGAGGCGCGCACCACGTTGGACGCGCGGTCGTTGAGCACCGAGGTAAACGTGAGGCCCCACAGATGGTCCCAGTCGCTCTCCCACGAGCGGGCGTCTGGAGCCGCGGTGTTGACGTTGAAATTCTCGCCCTTGGTGGGCGCCTTCTCGAGAATCCAGCGGAAGCTGGCGAAGTTCTTGTCGTTGAGTCGCACGTCAACGCGGGCGAAGTAGTTGACGGCCAGCACCTGGAAGTAGCCGACCTGATCGACGGCCAGCGGCGCGGCCGCGGCCGGGAACTTCTTGAGGCCGCCGGTCTCTTCCTTGTCGCGCTCGATGGTCACGTAGAAGAACGCGCGGTCCTTCTTGATCGGGCCGCCGATGGCTCCGCCGGTCTGGAACGTCAGCTCATGCGGCTGCATCGTCCCCGCCTGCTTGATGAAGTAGTTCGGCGCGTTGAATTTGTCGCTGCGGTAATAGTTGTACGCCCGGCCCGAAAACTTGTTGGCCCCGCCAACCGTCACCATGTTGATGATCGCACCGGCGCCCCCGCCGTACTCGGCGCTGTACTGGTTGGAGAGCACCTGGTACTCTTCGATATTGTCGAGCACCACGCGCACCTGCGTCCCCTGGCTGCCGCCCAGGCGGTCGTCGTTGTTGTACATGCCGTCCAGCAGGTAGAGGTTCGAGATGGCTGGCGTGCCGTTGGCCACCACCTGGCCGCCCTCGAACGACGACTGCGCCGGGTTCGGGGTCATGCCGGGCACCAACTGCGTCAGCGCCGTAAAGTTGCGGAAGTTGGAAGGCACCTCGTCGATGTCCTTGGCCGACAGGCTTCCGCCGATCCTGTTGCTGGTCCGTTCGACCAGCGGCACCTCGCCGGTGACCGTGACGCTTTCCTTGACGCCGGCCACCTGCAGCTTGACGTCGTAGACCAGTTCCTTGCCCGCGGTCATCACGAGGCCGGCCTGCTTGAACGTATTGAACCCGGGCATCTCCACGCTCAGGGCGTAGGTGCCCCGTTCGAGCTGTGGCACCTGGAACGCCCCGGTGGAGGCGGTCACGACGGTGCGCGAAAAGTTGGTGGTCTGTTCGCTCACGGTCACCGTCGCGCCTGGCAGGGCGAGGCCGTCCGAATCGAGCACGCGACCGGAAATCGAGCCACGCTGTTGCGCCATTGCCGGGACGGCAATCGCCAGCAGGCAGAGCACGCTCATCACACCGCGCCGCACACAATCAACCATTGGGGCCTCCTCAACGAGTTAACCGTCCGCCGGGCGCGGCCTGACTCCTCGAACGTCACGACTCAAGAAGTCGTTGGCAGCACCACCCAGCGCCACACCGTCCTGCCTGTGCCCCGGTGACCGGATCACCGGAAGACCACCTCCGCGCGCCGCCTCGCCCGCCACCGCTGGTCCTGATCGCCACGGGGCAACCGCTCACCAGCACCCAAAGCGCCGTCACTCTGAAGACGCAGCGAGAGGCTAACATGGAAGCCAGCGCCCACATTGTCAAACGATGTCTGCGAAATGTCTCCGAGATGTCTCCAGCCGCCGCGCGTGTGCGCGCGGCGTGGCACACCGATCATTCGGGCGTCGCACGACGTCGAGGCTGGCCCAAGTGTCGACGCGCGAGACCCTCGCCGACCAGGTGTGTGGCGGATGTGCGGCGGTCCCCATCCCGGCGCGTGCGTGCGATATCAGGCCTAAATAGGGCCGGACGTCCACTCAGCGCATGGCGATCGACGTCGCGCGAATCGGTCGCCGCCCCCCACAAAGATGCCGCGACGCGCCACGACGCGCGAGTCGGCGGGAGGCCGGGGACGCGGCGGCTTGTTGGCTGCCGACGCCGTACGCGTGCGGCGTGTGGCCATTTCGCGAACGACCTTCCCAACTTGACATCCTCAACGCGGCAGCCATAATCGCGGCGGGATCACACACGCGTTCCGCGGGGTGGCACGGCGTCTGGTGATCTGATGGGCGGCCTGTCTGGCGCCCCTTCCGGTGCGCCCGCCCGCCCCGCGTGTGCGTGTCGGCTAACTCGGTCCATCGTGTCGGAGGATGCCTATGAAGCGTGTTGTCGCCGTTCTGTTCCTGGTGGCTGTCGCCGCCGTCTACGCGGTCTACGCCCAGCAATCCCCAGCGCCGCAGCCGGCGCGCGCCGCCGTCTCGCCTGAACAACAGGCGCGGCTGGCCAAGCAGGTGGAGATTGAAAAGACCGCGCCCAAGCTGGTCATGAAGGAGGAAGTCCTGCCACTGGTGGTACCCGGCCACACGATCGGCGAAACCACCGGCGTCGCCAAGAATTCCAAGGGGCACCTGTTCATCTTTACGCGAAGCGGCAACGTCGGACCGGCGCGCGGCGCCACGGCCTCGCAGTTGTTTGAGTTCGACGAGACCCTCAAGTACGTCAAGCAGTGGGGCGAAGACAACTACGCCGCGTCGTTCGCGCACACCGTCAAGGTCGACAAGTACGACAACGTGTGGATGACCGACGAAGGCTCCGGCATGATCGTCAAATTCAACCCCGAGGCGCGTGTGACGATGGTATTGGGACGAAAGCCCGAAGGCATCGACTACATGGAACGCTTTCTCGAGAAGGGCGAAAAGAACGAAGAGGTGCATCCCGTGGGCAGGCCCGGCGTGTTCAACCGGCCAACCGACGTGACGTTTGACACGCAGGACAACGTCTTTATCAGCGACGGCTACGGCAACTCGCGCGTGGCGAAGACGACCAAGACCGGCGACTGGGTGAAGGCCGTGGGCACCTACGGCAGCGGCCCCAATCAGTTCAACATCCCGCATGGCATCACCTCGGATGCCAAGGGAAACATCTACGTGGCCGATCGCGGCAACTGGCGCATCCAGGTGTTCGACCCCGACTTGAATCCGCTGCGCGTCATCAGCGGCATCCGGGCGCCGTGGTCGGCGTGCATCACGCCAGGCGCCAAGCAGTATCTCTACAGCGGCGATGGCGGCGGCAACATCTACAAGATGGATCTCGAGGGGAACCTGCTCGGCTGGACCGAATCCGGACAGCACCACGGCCAGAGCGGCTGTCTGGTGCACACGCTCTATTGCGAATCGGACAACGTGGTGTACAAAGGCGATTGCTCGACGTGGAACGTCTACAAGATGACGTTCGGCAGCGAGGCGGCCGCCAAGTAAGCCTGGTCCTCAACCTACCGGGGCCGGCCCGCGCAAGCGCGCGCCGGCCCCGTCGACTTAGGTCTCCACCGCTACGCACACCGCCACGCAGACCTTGACAATCCCCAGCAACGCGACTAGGTTTCGCACATTAACGCGTATCTCAAGCGCCTCCGTCGCCCCGGTCCGATCGCGTACGGCATTCTTGCGCTCCTCGGCGCGGCCACGACCGTGCTGTACCTGGACATCCGCTCGGTGGCCTCGTACCAACATCAGACCGACCTGCTGCAGCACGAGATCTCCGACCACATCGCGTCCACCGTGGTGGCCGACATCAAGGCGACTTTCGACGGGCCTGTCTTCGACACGCTCGCCGCCATCAGACATCCCGACCTGCTCGCCGGCCGGCTCGACCTGGTGGCCGCTCGCTTTCGCGACGACATCGGCCGGTACCCGCAGGTCCAGAGTTTTTTCGTCTGGAACACCGCCAGCCTGCCGGATTGGCCCAGCCAGGTGCTGTTTTTCGATCGCCAGTCTGCGTTGTCTCCGGCCATGCTGCCAACGCCACCCGGCGTCACACCGTCTGGCGCGGCCGATCCGCGGGCTCGCTCTCGAGCGCTGCCGGCATTCCGCACCGACCAGGCGCTGTCCGACCTGCTGCTTCAGGGCGCCGCCCGTCACGCCTCGTCGCAGCAGATCTACTTCGCGATGGAGCGGGGCGTCGGCGACCACCGTTACGATCTGTTCGGCAGGCTGTTCTGGGTTGACGCTAGTCGCACCAGATACTTCGCGATGATCGGCTTCGTGGTCGATCTCGGGGAGGTGCATGCGACGCTGTTTCCCCAGCTCTTCAAGCAGCGGTTCGCGCCGTTGCTGCGTCGCGAACCCGGTCTGCCCGAACTCGAACTGCGTGTGCTGGACGCGGCCGACTTTGTCGTCTTTGGCCCCAAGGGGCTGCCGCCACCGCTGGCCGGCGAGGCGCGGTTCGCGCTGGGATTCTATCCGGCCGACGCCATCCGCACGCGGACGTCGATGGGGATCACGCATCCGATCTGGCGGGTCACGATTAACCCGATCCAACGCGACGGCGCGCTCAGTGGCGTCGAGGGCCTGCGGCGGTACGTGCTCTCGAGCCTGTCGGTCATCCTGATGCTGGCGGCGCTCGCGCTGGTGGTGCTGGGGAACAGGCGGGCCGGGCGGCTGTCCAAGATGCAGGCCGATTTCGTGTCCCACGTGTCACACCAGCTCAAGACGCCGATCTCGGTACTGAGTCTGGTCTGCGAGACGATCGGATTGAACCGGACGCACTCGCCCGCTAAACTCGCGCAGTACGTCGACATGATTCGGTCTGAGACGGCGCGTTTGTCCGCGCTGGTCGAACGCATCCTTGATTACTCGCGGGTTGACGCGCGCGGCCTGCGCTACGAGCTGGAGCCGCTCGACGTGGTCGCTCTCGTGCACGATACGGTCGAGGCCTTCAGTCGTCCGCTCGGCAGTACGGTGGACATCCACGTGGACGACATTGGCGGGCGGCCGATCGTCGCGGCCGACGGGGCCGCGCTCGAGCAGGTGATCATCAATCTGCTCGACAACGCGGTGAAGTACTCGCGGCCGCCCAAACGCATCTGGGTGCGCGTCGGCTGGGAGCAGGCCGACGCGGTCATCGCGGTGACCGACCACGGCATCGGCATCGACGCTCACGATCACCGTCGGATCTTCAACAAGTTCTACCGCGGAGCCGGCGCCGCCTATTCGCGCGAGGGTTTCGGACTGGGGCTGGTCATCGTCGCGCAGATTGTCAAAGCCCACCACGGGACCATCGGCGTCACCAGCGAGATCGACTGTGGCAGCACGTTTACCATCAGGCTTCCCCGCCTGCCGGAGAGCACCCGGGACACGTACCAGCCTGACCTCGCCCCCTCGGACGCCCAGGAGACCACACAAGCCCCGGTGCCGCGACGGCCGGCCCCGCCGTTCGACAGGGTTGTGCCGCCCGATTTGCTGACTCCCCTCCCCGGCCCTACAGAGAATACCTGATACCCGTGGCGCCCGTCCGGTGGTAATCTGCACCGGGTTGATTCATTCCTCCACGCGGCCAGCGTTGGGCTCCCTTACTCGGCCGCCGATGTTCGCGTCCGTCGTCGTGCCTTCGAGACATGTCGCGTCGAAATCGTCGCTGTACCCTCGCGCGAGGGCGTCGGGCCGGGTCGGGCAGAGCGCCGGAAGATTCCGCGGAACCGCGTGTGGTTCCGGGAGGATTGCATGAGCCACACTGAGAACGGTGGACACGGGGGAGAACGCATCCTGGTCGTCGAGGACGAACCGTTGATGCGCGTCTTGCTCGCCGACAACCTTGGGTTCGAGGGCTACCGAACCTGCGCGGTGGGCACCGCGGAGGAGGGACTCGCCGAAGTGCAGACGAAGCTGCCGGCGCTCGTCATCCTCGATGTCAACCTGCCGAACATGAGCGGCTTCGAGTTCTGTCGGCAGTTGCGCGCCAAAGGCCAGTGGATCCCCATCATCATGCTGACGGCGCGTGGCGATGAATCCGATCGCGTCATCGGGTTGGATCTCGGGGCCGACGATTACGTCACCAAGCCGTTCCAGATCCGCGAACTGCTCGCCAGAGTTCGCGCGCAGCTGCGCCGGGGCTCGCACGACACCAGCCCGGCCGGGACGTACGTGTTTGGCGACTTCGCCCTGAACCTGAGACGGCGACTGGTCACCCGGAACGGCCGGCGCATGGATCTGTCGGCCCACGAGTTCGACCTGTTGCGCTACCTGGTCGCGCATCGGGGCGAAGTGGTCACGCGCGAACAACTGCTGAAAGAGGTCTGGGGCTACAACAGCCAGGTGGTCACCCGGACGGTCGACAATTTCGTCGCCAAACTGCGCACCCGCGTCGAACGCAAGCCTCACGAGCCCCGACACATCATCACCGTCCACGGCAAAGGCTACCAGTTTCTGCCCTAGACGGGCCCCGTTGTCCGCCGCCAGACGCCTTGCGTCGGGATGCTCAAGACATCTCGGAGACATCTTGGGACAACTCGTGACAGGCGGCAGCCGCCCACCTCTGCTATAGATACAAGCGACGGTTCGCCCTCACTGCTCACATCGACATCACCGCGTGGATGGTCCGCGCGTTTTCACTCAGCGGCTGCGAGGCCTATGCACGCCCTATACGTTCTGATCCCCGTCCTCTGCATCCTGGTGATCGCGTACCGGTACTACAGCGCGTTCATCGTCACCAAGCTTCTGGTGTTCGACGATACCCGGCCGACGCCGGCCCACACCCACTACGACGGCCACAACTACTACCCGACGTCGAAGTGGGTATTGTTCGGTCACCACTTTGCGGCGATCACCGGCGCAGGCCCGCTGATCGGGCCCGTGCTGGCGGCCCAGTTCGGGTACGCGCCGGGACTGATCTGGCTGGTTGCCGGCGTCTGCCTGGCCGGGGCCGTGCACGACCTCATCGTGCTCTGGGCGTCCACCCGGCGCGACGGCAAGTCGCTGGCCGAAATCGCCCGGATCGAAATCGGCCCGGTCGCCGGCGCCACCGCCGCGGTGGCCGTCCTCTTTGTCGTGGTGATCGCACTGGCCGGCCTCGGCCTGGTCGTCGTCAATGCCCTCAGCGAGAGCGCCTGGGGGACGTTTACCATCGCCATGACGATTCCGCTGGCGCTCTTCATGGGCCTCTACATGTACCGCTTTCGGAAGGGGAAGATCGTCGAGGCCACCATCATCGGCGTCACCGGGCTTCTGCTCGCCGTGATCCTCGGCAAGCCGCTGGCCGCGACCTCGTTCGGGCAGATGTTCCTGTTGACGCGCCAGCAACTGATCATCGCGATGGCGATCTACGGGTTCTTCGCCTCGGTGCTGCCCGTCTGGATGCTGCTCGCCCCGCGCGACTACCTCAGCTCGTTCATGAAGATCGGGACCATCGCGCTGCTGATCGTCGGCGTGATCATCGTCAATCCCGAACTCAAGATGCCGGCCATGACGAGGTTTGTCAACGGCGGAGGGCCGATCATTCCCGGCCCCCTCTTCCCCTTCGTCTTCATTACGATCGCCTGTGGAGCGATTTCGGGGTTCCACGCGCTCATTGGATCGGGCACCACCCCGAAGATGATTAACAAGGAATCCGACCTCCGGGCGATCGGCTACGGCGCGATGCTGATCGAAGGGCTGGTCGGCGTGATCGCGCTCATCGCCGCGACCGCGCTGGCGCCCGGCGACTACTTCGCGATCAACACGTCGCCTGCCATCTTTCAGACGCTCGGCATTCCCATCGAGAACCTCCACGCGCTCGAGGCGCAGGTGGGAGAACATGTCGCGGGTCGCACCGGCGGCGGCGTCTCGCTGGCGGTTGGCATGGCGCAGGTGTTCGGCGCGCTGCCAGGCATGAAGGGCCTGATGGACTACTGGTACCACTTTGCCATCATGTTCGAGGCGCTCTTCATCCTCACCACCATCGATGCGGGCACCCGCGTCGCGCGCTTCCTGGTCCAGGAATTCAGCGGCCGAGTCTACGCGCCGTTTGGCCGGCAAGACTGGATGCCAGGCACCATCGTCTCGACCACCCTGGTGGTGCTGGCGTGGGGCTACTTCATCTGGACCGGCGGCATCGACACGATCTGGCCCATGTTCGGCATCGCCAATCAGTTGCTCGCGGTGGTGGCGCTCACCATCGGCACCACGATTCTCGTCAACATGGGCCGCGCGCGTTACGCCTGGGTCACGTCGGTGCCGGCGGCGTTCTTGGCGACGACGACGCTGACGGCCGGCTTCATGAGCGTGCGGGATAATTTCTGGCCGAAAGCGGTTGGCCCGAACCCGGCGCTGCACGTTCAGGGTTACCTCAATTCCATTCTCACCGTGACGATGATGGTATGCGTCGTGATCATCGTGGTCTCGGCGATGCGGCGATGGTTTGGGCCCCGCGTGCCGCAGGCGCAGCCCGCGAGTTGAGAGGGCGACGCGCGCGCGGCAGGCACCCAATCGTGGCCGCGGGGCCCGAACCCGACGGCCCCGACCGGTTCTTCTTTTCTTTCACCCTGCCCAGCCAGAGGGGCGTTGTTCACTGTCGCAGCGTGTGGCCGGGACGCTGCACGGATCACCATCGAGGAGAATCACCGTATGCGAAGCATCGCTGTCGCGCTGGGGTTGGCGGCCGTCGTGGCCGGGAGTTATCACGGGGTCGCCGCACAGACCGCGGCCGGGCCCAAAGAGCCGTTCAAGCTCGGCACATTTGAGCGCGGAGGAAAGGTGTGGCTTGGTGTGGTGCTGAAAGACACGCAAGTGATCGATCTGGCACAGGCCAACGCCGCCATGGAAAGCCGCCAGGCATCAGGCCCGAAGGTGAAGATGCCGGCCGATATGAAGGCACTGATCCTGGGCTACGAAACGGGCCTTAAAGATCGGATCTACGCGATTGTCAACGAAGTGGCGGGAGCTGCGAGCGCGCCGTCCTACGTGTACGCAGTCAAGGACCTCAAGGTGCTGCCCCCGGTGCGGCCGGCGATTATCCTCAACGCGGGCGGCAATTATCGGGAACACGAGCAAGGCATCGCCGCCCAGCAGCAGCGCGCCGCCGCCGCCCCAACCGCCGCGGCCCCCGCTTCGGCACGCGGTGCCGCCCCGGCGCCGCCTGCGACCTCGGTGCCGGGCATCTGGGAACGCAAGCCGGACGACACGCGCGAGAATCCGTACTTGTTTCTCAAGTCGCCCACCGTGGTGATCGGCGCCAACGACCCCATCCAGATGCCGCCGGGGCGCGACCGCATCGATTTCGAGTGCGAATTCAACACCGTGATTGGCAAGCCGGCCGACCACGTCGCCACCGACCGCGCCGCCGACTATATCTTCGGCTACACCGTTCAGATTGACGTCTCCGATCGGGGCGGCCGCGGAGACCGCAAGATGGGTGGATCGGACTGGCTGGTCGGCAAGAACCACGATACGTTTGGCCCGCTCGGCCCCTTTATCGTCCCCAAGGAGTTCATCAAGAACCCGATGAACGTCAAGCACACCTTCACCTTGAACGGACAGGTGATGCAGGACTCGAATACCGAGCGGATGACGCACAACATCTACGAACTGGTCCACTTCGCGTCCAGCATCTTGACGTTGAATGCGGGGGACGTGATTTCGGGCGGCAGCCCGGCTGGCACCAATATCGAGCGTGCCGAACCGCGCTGGATGAAGGCCGGCGATCTGGCGGTCTGCGCCGTTGAGGGCGTCGGCACCCAGACACACAATGTCGTGGCGCCCGTCGTGCGGTAACGGTGTGGGCGGCTGGCCTCCGACCGTCGGGGGCCAGCCGGCCGCGTTCTGCTACTTGACCGCCCCCGGGGTGGGTGGCGTCATCCGCCAGTCCCAGTGCTTCCCCGCCTGTTCGGTCATCGCCGCGACGTCTTCCGGCAGCACGTAGCGCTGCTGCGCGAGGCGCACGCCCGCCTCCTGAATCAAGCGAAGATAGTCCTCGCGGCTGGCGTAACGTTCCGCAATCGACAGCCGGGGGTCCTTGGACTGCTCGCGTTCGGCACGCGTGGCGGGAAACGGAATATAGGCACCCGCCATCGCGATCAGCGTCCTGGGCGCGCCGAGTTTCTCGCTGCGGAATTGCCAACCGGTGAGCGTCGCGAGCGGCACCGCCTGTTCGGGCAACCGGATGCCGCCGATGTCGTTGCCATCGACGTCCCCGGCCGGCACCAGAAACGGCAGCGCCGAATACGGAAACGGCACGTCGCCGCGGAAACCTCCCGGGACCGATGTCGGCCACTGCACGCCGGGAATGGCCGGAAACGTCATGTCGCGTTGCGCCACCAGCGACCCGTCTCGTAATCGCGGATGCTGGCTGGCCGGAGGCTCGGTGTTCTGCCTCACCCATGCGTCAAGCGCGGCAAGCAGCCCACGCTGCGCCCACCGGTAGTCGTTCGTGTTGGTCTTGAACTGTCCGCCGCCGTCGGCCGGTGGAAGACTGCCTGCGCCATGCTGGGTGCCAGACAGATGGTAGACGCGAAGGTTGGGCGCATCCTCGATGTCTGTCCGGCCGTCCAAAGACACGTGCCTGAGGGCCGCGGCCCGGCCCCGGTCCCAGTACTCCGAGCTGGTATCGATCAGGAACATTTTGGGTTCCAGGCCCGCAGCAATGCGCGCCCCGAGCCCGTCGCGTCGCCCGGTTACCGGGTCGGTGGTGGTGGTGTAGAGAATCGGAAAGTTCGTCTGCGTGAACGACCCCAGTTCGCCTGGCTGCGCGAATCGCTGGTTGAAGCTGCCCAGTCCGGTCGCGCCGGTCTGGACCAGCGCCGCATCGAACGCCCGGCGTCCCTGCTCGTCAATCGTGAAGCCCTCGTAGACGATCTGGCGAATCAGACGTCCCGTCTGTGACGCACCGAACAGGTAGGCGTAGCGTCCTGGTGCGACCGGGTCGCGCCCGTACCGCAACGCCGACGCCACGTCCCTGATGGCCGCCAGGCCAAGCCCGGCCACCGGGGGATGCTCGGCCTGATACGCCACTTCGTACGTCTGCCCTGCGCGAAGTCCCGTCTTCAGCCAAATCGAGTTGGGATCGGGCACGACTTGCCCGTTCTCTTCGCGGGCGAACCGCCAGTCCTCACGATCGACCAGATGTGCCGGGGCGACGATGCCCTCGCGCTCGGTGAGGCGGGCGTCGGGTTGCTGCAGGTCGCGCGGCGGATACGCCCGCGTGTTGTAGCTGTTGACGTATTCCATCGACCGCGCGGCCTTCGCCGGAATCACCCACATCCGGACCCAGCCGGTGATCGGCCGGCCGCTGTCGGTGGCGATCGGCGCCTGCAGACCCATCAGCCCTGCGCCGCTGACGTCGAACTGCCAGCCCACTGCGACCAGCGTGTAGCCCTGACGTAGCAGGTACCCATCTCCGAATTCGGCCGCCGTCGTCGGGTCGGCCGAGCGCGTGGCGCGATTGAAGACCCCTAACAGCGCCTTGCCGCCGCGGTTGAGGACGTCGAACAACAACACGCCGTTGCCCCGCGAGGGATCCTTCGGTTTGATGATGAAGAGATCGGCGGAGAACTCCACCCGCCCGCGTGCGTTTCTGGGGGCCTTGTCGAGGTCCGCCACGATCGCGTTGTGAACATTGCTCGGATCGACAGCGAAGTACACCTTGCCGCTGATTTTCTCGTATGCGCCGACCGAACCGAACGCCTGGCCGCCAAGCACGTCCTGGCGCGAGACGATCTCGATGCGCGTCACTTCGGCGAAGCCGAGCGCGGGCACCAGCACGAGCGTCAGGCCGAGGAGCACACGTCGGCACCGCTTGCGAATCAGGAACATCATGGGGCGAGATCCTCTCGTGTGTCCGAAACGGGGTTGTCCGGTCCCGAAAACACCAACGGCGCCTCCCGTCGAACGAGAGACGCCGCATGGTGGCTCGCGCAAACGCTTCGAGCGCGATTATTTCGCCTGCAGGGTCTCGATGTAGGCAATCAGGTTGGTCAGCCGCGCCCGTGCGCCGCCTTCGCCGTACATGCTGTTGAAGACCGCTCCCCACATCGGCATATCGGCCGTGCCATGCGCGGCAATCAACTTACCCTTGCCGGTAATCGCGGTCTCGATCGCGACGGTGGGCGACGCGCCCTTGGCGTTCTTGGCGAGCAGCGTCAAATCCGGCATCGTCCCCTTGAGGGCCACGGCGGCCGGACCTTTGCCCTTGCCGTCGGTGCCGTGGCAGACGGCGCAATACTCTTTGTACACGTCGGAGCCGTTGACAGAGCGGATCGGCTGGGCGGCTTCTTTCGTGATCACCGGCGTCTTCGCCGGCGGTTGCTGCGCCGCCACGTTGCCAACCGCGAACGCGCACGCCAGTGCGCCCAACAGAACTCCAACACGCCGACGTCTGGAAACAACCATTCAGACCTCCATCCTGGAATACCCGACCGAATAACCTGTGCCGCGGGCCTAGAAGCGGAAGAACCTCGCCGTTCTCGTGGGGACGCACACGCGCGGGAGGCATCGACGCACCAGAGATCGCGTGTACCTCGCTGGCAGTCGCGTCACACACTACACCCGTTGGGCGGCCCGGGCAATCACTATCTGCGGGATCGGCATCCTGTTTCTGCGGCCGAGGGCTCCTGATGAGGACGAGGGCGCGGGCGCACCTCAACACGCCTTCCCCGCCACCCACCCGCGCCATCTCCGAGCTGGACGATGGCCGCTGCCCAAGGCCCGCGCTTTCCGGTCCGTCTCGACAGACGCCGCGACTCTGCTACCCGGAATCGCCAGTCAGGGGAAACCGAATCTCGGCGCGGACACCGGCCCCGCTGGTCAGATGGAACGTCCCCCGAAGCTGGCCGGCCAGCACGCTTACCAGCTTGAGGCCAAGTGACCGGCTCGCCGACAGGTCGAATCCGTCTGGCAGGCCGACGCCGTTCTCAGAACCGGCCAGCGCCGACACGCCGCGTCCCACTCCGCCTGCGCGCTATTCGTCGTCGGCGTCGTCGCCCAGACCCGCCAGATCCGGGACGACCACCTGGTCGGCGGCCTGGTCGCGGTCAACCGCCTTCTCGTCGTCGGGAAGGCTGGTGGCGAAGTCGTCATACGGCGCGAGGGCCGCGGCGTCCACCACCACCGGTTCGTCCACGTCGTAGACGCGACCGCCGCCACGCACCTTGATCGGGCCTTTGGGCCCCTGTTCGGCGCGGCCCTTCCCCTGTGAGGTCCGTTTGCCTTTGGGCGGGGCGGGCGGACCGAAGTTCCGTTCGCGTCGGCCCCCGACATCGCCAGAACCAGGCGGGCCGGAAGGCGGACCGGGCCGCGGCCCGAATCCCGACGGCGCTCCCATCGGAGGACGAGGCCCCCGCTCTTCTCTGGGCCGCGCTTCGCTGACCGACAACGTCCGCCCCATGAACGGCTGACCGTTCAGCTGACGAATGACCTCGGTAGCCGCGGCAAGGTCTGCGTAATCGACGAACGCAAACCCGCGGGGACGACCTGTTTCGCGATCCATCGGGAGTACGACAGACAGCGGTGGCGCAACAGCGGTGACGTGGGCTCGGACGTCAACCTCGGTCGCGCTGTAGGGGAGATTTCCAAGAAACAACCGGACTGCCACGCTGTTATTTCACCTCGTGATGACGCGGCGACATGCCGCTGTTGGGCGCGTTGGGTAAGTGCTCTGGCGGAAAGACAAGATGGGAATCAAGGCTTCGGTGTGTGTACGGCTCTGACTGTAGCAAACCTCTCAGTCCGGCGCAACAGGCAAACGCGCGCGAGTCCAACCCGAGGGGCACCCGCGGTGCCGCCGCAACGCCGTCTTGCGTATCGGCAAGTGGTCTGGTACCGTGGACCGGTTGTCCGCATCTAGGGAGTTACCGTGAAGAGAAGCCTCGCCGCGTTCGCCATCGTCTCAATCTGTACTGGTGTCGGGTGCGGGCAGAAGGAGGCGGCCAAACCGGCCGCCGCCACGCCCGCCACGCCAGCCACACCCGCCGCCGCGGCGTCCTCGGCTCCGGTTGCGCCCGCCCCAGACGCGGCGCCCAAACCGGTGCCGGCCAAGCTGCCCGACGTGGTCGCCAAGGTCAATAACGAAAACGTGACCGCCACCGAACTCGAAATGGCCGTCAAGACGCTCGAGCAGCGGGCCCGCAGCACGGTACCTCCCGAGCAGCGCGACGCGGTCTATCGGCAGGTGCTCGATCGCATCATGGGGTTCCATTTGCTGGCGCAGGAAGCTCGCTCGAGAAAGATTGCCGTTGCGCCCTGGGACATCGACAAGCAGCTGGGCGATCTGAAGAAACAGTTTCCCACCGAAGCCGCGTTTAGCCAGATGCTCCAGCAGCGTGGCGTCACCGCCGATCAACTGCGCAAGGAGACCGAAGACACCATCGCGGTCAACCAGATGCTCCAGACCGACATCGAGCCGACCATCAAGGTGCAGGATGCCGAGATCAAGACGTTCTTCGATCAGAACAAGGCCCGCTTTCACCAGGCCGAGTCGGTGCACGCCAGCCATATCCTGATTCGCGCCGACGAGAAGGCCGACGCTGCGACCAAGGCCAAGGCAAAGGCGCAGGCCGGCGACCTGCTCAAGCAACTGCGCGCGGGCGCGAAGTTCCCCGAGCTGGCCAAGAAGTTCTCGCAGGATCCCGGTTCCGCCCCCAACGGCGGCGATCTCGGGTTCTTCGCGAAGGGCCAGATGGTGCCGCAGTTCGACCAGGCGGCCTTCAGCCTCAAGCCCGGGCAGACCAGCGGTGTGGTGGAGACGCCGTTCGGCTTCCACATCATCCAGATGCAGGAAGCCAAGCCGAGCCGCGATGTCCCGTTCGACGAGGTCAAAGAACAGATTCGCGAGTATCTGTCCAACCAACTGCGAGAGCAGAAGAGCCAGGCGTTCGTCGAGCAGTTGAAGGCCAAGGCCAAGATTTCCATTTTGATGTAGCAGCGGTTCCCGACCGCCTCCACCGATGACCAGACCCGCCCTCGCGCTTGCGCTCACCGCGGCCCTGCTGTCGGCCGCGGTTGCGGCCTCGCCTGCACCTCCCGGTTGGCTGGCGCCGCACCGGTGATGGCAGCCTTCCTCGTTGGTGCTGGTACGAAATGCGACGACCCGGGTCGGCATTGGCACGACTTTTGGCGAGATCTCGACGGAAACGCGCCGGAAAACCGGCGTTCGTAATTTGCTAGGGATCTTGCGTGTCGAATTGGTTCGAAAACTCATTCGCCAGAACGGATCGAAGTTTGCTAGTCTGTAGATCAAACGAAGTTTCGTGCCCCTGGGGGCACCGATAAGGAGGACATCAGGTCATGGCTATGTTCATCAAGGAAGCTGATTGCATCAGCTGCGGCGCCTGCGAGCCCGAGTGCCCGAACGAGGCGATTTCTCAGGCCGACTCGGTCTACGTCATCGCCGTGGATAAGTGCACGGAATGCGTGGGTGCGTTCGAAACTGCCAAGTGCGTCGAAGTCTGCCCGGTTGACGAGTGCATCATCACCGACCCGAACAACATGGAATCGCGCGAGGATCTCGAAGCCAAGTACACGCGGATGCACGCGTAACACTCGCGACGTCCGTCTCGGTGGTCTATCTGCGGGGGACCCGGTGGTTCCCCGCTTGTCTTGTACGACCCGCTGGGCGCGCTAGACACCACTCCGGCGGAGACAGTATTCTGGCTCCACACTGTCTCTGTCCGTGTGACATCTATGACCAACTCCCGTGTGCGTGCCCGTCTCGTCGTGTCCGCGTTCGTCTGTCTTGTCGGATCTGTCGGCGCGATAGCCATCGGCCTCGAAGCCAGACAGACCAAGCCGGCCGCCAAGCCCAAATCCACGCAGACGACAAAGCGTCCGCCTGCCGCTGCAGCCGCTGCTGCTCCCAAAGTCGAGCGCCCCGTGCCCTTCGCGGCGGGCGAAACCCTGTCGTACGACGTCTCGTGGTCGATGGCGTTCGTGACGGCGGGGTCCGCCACGCTGCGTGTGGTCGACAAGCACGCCTCGTACGGATCGATGGCGTACTACCTCCTGGGTGAGGGCCGCCCCTCGCCCATGCTGGCCAAGTTGTATTCGCTGTACTACAAAGCCGACTCGCTGCTCGACGTCTACAGCCTCACGTCGCAGCGCGGATCGGTCTACAGCGACGAGAACGGACGCAAGCGCCTGAAGTCGCTGCGCTTCAATCCCGATGGACGAACCGCGATTTTCGAGATGCAGACGTCCACCAGCATGAAGAAAGACATCGCGGTGCCCGCGCTGGCCCAGGATGCGTTGTCGGCGCTTTACGCGATGCGCGCCATGCCCCTGGCTCCCGGCACCACGATCAAGATGCCGGTGTGCATCAGCGACGCGGTCTATTCCCTGTCGGCCGCGGTGGGCCAGAGAGAAGACGTCAAGACGGGAATCGGCACCCTGCCGGGCTTTAAGATCACACCGACGGTGGTCGACGCGGCGGGCAAACCGATTGGCCGGAAAATGACGCTGTGGTTGTCCGACGATGCGAAGCGGATCCCGCTCAGGCTGCAGGCCGACCTGCCGGTCGGGAGCTTCAATCTGGTGCTTCGCGAAGTGAAGTACTAGCGAACGGCCACCGAATCCGGTCCGAACGGCCATCGCCCGCAGGTGGCGAGGTTGACGAGGGCGCCGGCGCCCCAGCACAGGTGGATCGTCGCAAACGCCGCCACCAGCTTCGTCAGCGTTCGCCACGACCCGGCCTTCCTGCACACATCAATCGAGGCGAGCACGATCAGCCCGGCGTAGAGCATGAGCACGCCGGCCAGCGCGGCCAGCGCAACCAGCGAGAACCCCGACAGCATCAGCAGGCCGATCAGCGTGGCGACAAATGCCGCGGGCACGGCTTGCCGCCAGCGCAGCGATGCCGGATAGCGCCGCAGCATGGCGACTTTCCACCAGCCGTACCGGAAGTACTGCGTAGCCAGTGCGCCCAGTGTGGCTCTCGCAAAATACGTGCAGCGAACGGCGGTATCGAGGACGACGCGCCGGCCGCTGGCCCGTACGCGATAGTTGAACTCGTAATCTTCGTTGGATAGCAACTGTTCGTTGAGGCCGCCCAATTCGCTCCACAGCGCCTTGCGATAGCAGCCGAACGGCACGGTATCGACGTCGCGGCGACTGGGCGAACCCGCCGAGATGCGATACGCGGCGTCGCCCGCGCCGACCGGGTGCGACACCGCCCTGGCAATCGCCTCGGCGGTGCGCGTGTCGGCCCCTGGCGCGACCAGCCAGACGCCGCCGGCCACGCCGATGTCGGCGCCCGCCCCAAGCGCAGCGACCGCCCGCTCGACGTAATCGACATCGGGAATAGCGTGGCCGTCGAGCCTCACGATCACGTCGCCTTCGGCCTGCGCGACTCCGGCATTCACCGACGCCGGAATCGACGCCTTGTCCACCGGCAGCAGGCGAATGGCCAGGTCGGGATGCGCACCGGCATACCGCGCGACGACGTCGGCGGTCGCGTCCGACGAGTGATCGACGATGATGACTTCGTCGGGCACGCGAGTCTGCGTTCGGAGGGCGTCGAGTAATTGCATGATGTGTCGCGACTCGTTGCGGCACGGAACGACGACCGAGACCCGCGTCCCGGCCGCGATCATCGCCGTCCCCGAATCATCGCCAGCACTTCGGGCCCCAGTGTCGCGTCGCGCGCGACCCGCACGAACAGCCACGATCCCAGCACCAGCTTGGGTCCATACGCAATCGCGTACAGCACGATCGAGTACGCCGCGGCCGTCGTCCGGTCCACCGAATAGACACCGAGTGCCAGCACCGTCAGATACTGGAACACGCCAAGGTTGCCTGGCGTCGAGACGGGCGCGCTGCCGACCTGCAGCACCAGCAGTACCAGGATCGGCGCCGTCATCGGCAACGTCAGGTGGAAGGCCGTCATCAGGATGTAGTTGGTGGCCGCCGACATCACCAGAATCAACACGGTGAGCACCAGGGCCGGCACCAGCGTCCGCGGATCGCGCACGTGCCAGGCCTCCTCGGCCGCCGAGGCGCTGAGTCGAGCCAGACGGGCGACGCCCTGATGCGCGCTGGTTTCGACTTTCGTCCGCAGAAAGGCCGCCACTTGCCTGCCGGCCAGCATGGTGACGACGCCCACACCCGCGGCGATGAGGCCCACCATCGTCAATGCGCGGACCGGCCCGGCGAGCCAGGGCGGAAACACGACCTGCATCGCGAGCCACCCCGCGGCGAGCGCCACTGTCCCGGTATCCATGAGCCGCTCCGCAGCGACGGTGACGAAGGTGCGCTCGATCGTCTGGCCGCCGGATCGGTAGACCAGAAGCACGCGAACCAACTCGCCGACGCGGATAGGCAGCACGATGTTGACGGCTTGTCCAAGGACCAGCGCACGAAACAGCAAGCCCAGACTTGGCGGGGACGTCGTCGTGATCCCGAACAGCACGCGCCAACGCAGCGCCACCAGGCCGAGCGATGCGGCTATCGACAGGAGGGCGACGACCATCCACCATGGGTCGGCGAGCCGGATGGCCGCGAGCAGGGCTTCGGGCGACTCTCCGCGAAACGCCAGCCACAACGCGACCAGCCCGACGATCGATCCGATCAAGACGCGCATCCCCGGAAGTCTAGCGCACGCGGGGGCAAGCGACCAGCAGAACGCGCGGTCGACAGGCGGCAGGGGAACGGTGACGCCGGGCCAATCGCTCTCGTTCTCAGCCCAGGTCAGGGCGACCGACGGCTCTCCCCTGCCAGCCGGCTTGGTCTATCGCTGGCAGCCGAACCCGGAGGTCACGTTTTCGCCTGTCGAGGGACGCGCGAACGGTTCGTCTGGCAGGTTCTCGGCAACCGGTACAGTCAAGGTCTGGGTGCAAGTGCTGCAGCCGTCAGGCCCGGTTCTCTCGACCATCGCCGAATCCGAACCACTCGAGATTGACGTGGTCGCTCCACAGATCACACTGCAGGCGTTCCCGTCCGACCCGTACCCGGGCCAGGACGTCCGCATCACGGCGTCCGAACGCCCCGCTGGGGGCGATGCGATCACTTACTGGTGGGAGTACGCGGGCAACGCACTCACCCCTGGTGCCACCTCCGACCAGCGCGTCTACACGTTCGCGCCGAAAGACCTGACGGCGGTGACGGTGACCGCCCACGCGAAAGCGAAGGATGGCGGCACCGACTGCGCAGGATTCCTCGTCTGCGCCGAAGCCGGCGTCGCAAGGCTGCTCGCTGTCCGGGGAATGGGCGGCCCGTGTGGAAGATGTCGGGACCATGGGGTTCTCCCTTCGCCAGTCGGGTACCAGCCTCACGGGAACGATGACCATGAACGGAGGCGCATTCGGCTCCGGCTCGGCGCCTGCGTCCGGTTCAACGATGGGCACGAGCGTGCGGATCGCCGCAACCACCGCGGGTGTCGCCTTCGCGTTCGGCGGCACCGTGTCGGCCGACTGCCGAACGATGAACCTGTCACTTTCGATGGAGGGCGAGACGTACCCGATTACGTTCCGCCGACGGTAGCGATGATCGCGATGAGACTAGGAATGCTTGGAGGACATGCGCCTCAGTCGTGATGGACCGTCGCTCGGCGGAACGATCGGCCGCGCCAGGTATTCTGCGGTCTGGGGCGGTCTGCGATGAGGGCACGGCTTGGCACCCGGGGCGATTCGGGTTGATTGTGCCGGACCCTATGCCCGACTTGATCCGGTCGCCGATCCCGCAGTTGGGCCGCGCAGCGTCTCCCAGAGCCCCGCGTGGTTCAGCAGGATCTCTTTCATGCCGTCTTGGACGATCGAAGAGTTCAGGGCTTGCGTGCTCATGGTGGTGTGCGCGTCCAGGGCTCCCATGATGGCGTTCAGGAGTTCGCGCTTCAGGTCACGTTCGAGGGCGCGGGCCGGATCAGACATCTCCTGCATTCGCTCGTACCCGACCTTGGCGAGCCAGAGTTTGATCGGCTCAGCCTTGGGGCTGGGCACGCTCTGGACTAGACGTAACAGGGTCTCGGCGTTTGCGACGTCGGTGACGTATTGCTTACCATCGGCGGCTGGCAATTTCAGTCGGTGACAATTTGTCACCGACTGACTGCCTTCCTTGCCCAGCCGTTCTTTCAGCTTGTTCCAGTACTTGCGGGCGGTCTGGTAGTCGGGCTGCTGAGTCAGCACCTGAACGATGTCCACGACCGAGAACCACCAGGTTTCGGTCTTCTCGTCGTAAACACGACGGATTTCGCGTTCCTCGAACACCGCGGGCAGGAATTTCATACGAACTCCTCGATGAGCGTCGCGTCATTCATTTCGACAGGTCTCCGATCATCGTCAGGATGCGATCGGTGACCACCTTCAGATCGGCGTCAATCTCGGCAAGCGGGCGCGGCGGCTTGAAGACGTAGAAGTGCCGGTTGAAGGGAATCTCGTAGCCCACCTTCGTCTTGTCATGATCGATCCACGCGTCCGGAGCGTGAGGCAGCACCTCGCGCTTGAAGTACGTGTCGACATCCTCTCTGAGCGGGACGTTCTCGGTATCGCGCAGGTCGGCATCCGGCACGGGCTTGCCCTTCGCCTTGCCCTTGGTGGCCAGCACGATCTGGCCGTTCTCGTCCCGCGCAGGGCGCTCGACCGTGATGGTGCGGTAACCGAAGTCCTCATTCTTGAAGATGCGGCTGATGGGCACGCCATCGCGCGTCACCTCTTGGAACTCACCGAAGAGGCGTGTGACGTCGTCGATGTGCGCGGGGCTCAGTTCCTTACGTTTGCTGCCGAGGCTCTTGCGCATCTTCTGCCAGAAACCGCCGGCGTCAAGGAGTTGCACCTTGCCCCTGCGTGCGGCGGGCTTGCGGTTGCTGACGATCCACACGTACGTGCTGATGCCGGTGTTGTAGAACATGTCGGTCGGCAGGCCGATGATGGCCTCCACGAGGTCGTTCTCCAGCACGTAGCGGCGGATCTCGCTCTCGCCAGACCCTGCCCCACCGGTGAACAACGGCGATCCGTTGAGGACGATGCCAAAGCGGCTGCCGCCGTCTTTGGCTGGCCGCATCTTCGAGATCAGGTGAAGCAAGAACAGTAGAGAGCCGTCGCTGACGCGAGGCAGGCCCGGGCCGAAACGGCCGTTGAAGCCCATCTGCTCGGCTTCTTTGCGAATCTCGCGCTCGATCTTCTTCCACTCCACGCCGAACGGTGGATTGGACAGCATGTAGTCGAAGGCCTTCCCGTGCAGCCCGTCGGCGGACAACGTGTTGCCAAAGACGATGTTGCCGATGTCCTGGCCCTTGATGAGCATGTCGGCCTTGCAGATGGCATAGGACTCGGGGTTCAGCTCCTGACCATACATGACGAGCCGGGCGTCGGGATTCAGGCCGGCGAGGTGCTCGTCGGCCACGCTCAACATGCCGCCGGTGCCAGCGGTGGGGTCGTACAGCGAGCGGACCACGCCGGGTTTGGTGAGGGCCTCATCGTCCTCGATGAAGATGAGGTTCACCATCAACCGGATGACTTCACGCGGCGTGAAGTGCTCCCCGGCCGTTTCGTTGGACAGCTCGGCGAACTTGCGGATCAGCTCCTCGAAGACGGCGCCCATCTGGGCATTGTTGACGGCCGCCGGGTGGAGATCGACGTTGGCGAACTTCTCCGTGACGAGGTACAGCAGCCCGGCCTTCTCCCGGACTTCCCTTTCCTTCAGCACGGCGACCTTGGTGGACTCCAGAACGCAGTCGAGACGTCGCAGCACGGTGAATGGGAGGATGACCTTGCCGTACTCGGACTGCTTGTAGTCGCCGCGCAGCAAGTCAGCAACGGACCAGATGAAGGAAGAGAGATTCGGTTCGGCCATGACGCAATTCCAGGGCGGGTGTTGGTGCTCGCGCGATTCCTCAGTCCCCCCGACGATCTGTCTGGCATTGTACCGGTTCAGCCTCCGCGTATCTCAACGGTGGCTCCCCGATGCGGTTGCGCCGTGCCCAGACCAGCGCCGACCCAGGGGCTTGCAGTGGAACAGACGGTGTCGCGCGACACACCGCTTCTGGGCGACCAGATGATGCCGTACATGAAAACGCGGGGCACGCGGTGTCGTTTTGCGACCCCCATGTGACCCCGCGTTTACAAACTGGTCGGGATGACTGGATTCGAACCAGCGACCCCCTGAACCCCATTCAGGTTTTCGGTGTTTTTCACTCGTTTTCACCCACCTCCAAAACAGGCCAAAACACAGGATTGAGGCCCGTGTTTATTGGGTGCATATGCGTTTTCGGGTTTCCTTCGCTTTTCAGGCGTTGCCATGTTACGCTGTTACCCATGTGTTACCCGCGTTTCAACATATCAGGGGGACGTTCATGGCCACTGAAACACTGACCGCGCGCGGCGTGGCGAGCCTGAAACCAGACCGGACACGGCGATATGAGGTGTTCGACGCGGACTGTCCATCACTCGCGCTGCGGGTAAGCCCGGCCGGGCGCAAGACGTGGGTGTTGTTCTACCGCAAGGGGAGGGTGCTTCGGCGCTACAGCCTTGGCGTCTACCCGGATACCAGCCTCGCCAAAGCACGCAAGAAGGCCCGCGACTCTCGATATGACGTGGAACACGGCGGCGACCCCGCCTCCGGTAAGAAAGCGGCCCGCGAGGCGGCGACAGTCAAGGATCTCGCGGCCGACTACATCATGCTGCACGCGAAGCCGCGTAAACGGTCGTGGGAAGAAGATCAACGGATCTTGGACATAGACGTACTCCCCACCTGGGGCCACCGAGCGGCGCGCGACATCACCCGGCGCGACGTGCGCGATTTGGTCGCCACGATCGCCGAACGGGGCGCGGGTGTGATGGCGAATCGGACGCTCGCGGTTGTGTCCACCATGTTCAACTTCGCGCTGGACCGGGAAACCATCGAGGCGAACCCGGCCACGCGGATCAAGAAACCGGGTGTCGAAGCACGACGGACGCGCGTCCTGACCGATGACGAACTCCGGCAACTTTGGGCCGCGCTAGAAGCCGCAAAGGTGGCGCCGTTCACGTCGCGTCTGCCGGCCAGCGACGACGACGCGGAACGGCTCTCCCCCACGATCGCGCGGGGGCTACAAGTGCTCATGCTGGCCGCGCAGCGGCCCGGCGAGTGCTTCGGGATGCGCTGGCAGGACGTGGACCTGACGACGCGCTGGTGGACCCTGCCGGGCAGCCTCACAAAGAACAAGCGCGCGCATCGTGTCTACCTGTCCGATCCGGTGCTGGCCATCGTGAAGGAACAACAAGCTCGGCGATTGCCAGATGCGAAGTACGTATTCGCCGGCCTGGCGAATAGTTCCGTCGCGCTGCGGGCCAAGAAAGCCTCCGCGATCCTCTCCCGGCAACTCGGTTTTGTGTTCTGGCGCCACGACCTACGGCGAACCGCGATCACGAAGATGGCGGCGGCGGGCGTGGCGCGCGATACCCTGGCCGCTGTCGTGAATCATGCGGACGGTGGGCCTCGCGCCATGCAGTCCTACGACCACTACGCACGCGACAAGGAACGGAAAGCCGCGCTCAATCTGTGGGCGCGCGTGTTCCAGCGGCTATTGGACGCGAAGCCGGTCGACAACGTAATCGCGTTCCCGGCGTAGGCCCGACCTTTGGCGCCTAGTACGGCTCTGTTAAGTTCGCATCCGATCGACTTCGGGCGAGACCGACGGCTGCGTGATGTACAACACGGCCAAACCGCGCTGTTATTCTTAGCGCATGAACACGCCAGCAACGTCCCGTGACTCCAACCTTGACCGATTCATCAGCCCGCGCGAACTGACCTCCCGGCTCGGGTTGTCTACGACGACCTTGTGGCGGTTGCGGCGGTCTGGCGCGATGCCGGAACCTGTGCAGCTATCAGCCAACCGAATTGGCTGGTCTGAACGCGCGATCGTCGCGTGGGTGTCAACGCGCGCGGCGGCGGCCAGCCATGACAACCGCTGACCTTGTGGTTAAGGGCTTGGTCACAGCCGAGGCCGAGTTGATCGACGAGGCCCGCGAGTTGGCGTCCGACAGCGCCGTTCTACGTGAACTCGCGCACGTTGCGGTACACGAACTCGCGCGCCTCACAAAGGAACGGGACCAGGCCCGAGCGACCATCCTCCATCTACGCGAAGAACTTCGCCGTTACACCCAGGGCGTGGCGATGGGCCGGGGCGTATGAGCGCACAGACAAAGCGGCTCACGGCCGACGTCATCAACTGGGGCGGTCCCGAGAGGGCGCGTAGCGACTTCGCGCTCACCGAGGTCGGCGCCGCTCAGTCATTCGCCGCGGCGTGCGGTTCGTCTGTGCGATTCGATCATCGTCGGGCTCGCTGGCTCGTCTGGGCTGACCATCACTGGACACCTGATGCCGACGGCGCGGTGTTCCGACTCGCCATCGATCACGTTCGACGCCAGCAGCATCGGGCGCTCGACGTGACCGACACGTTCGAGCGTGGTAAGGCGGTCGATCACTGGCTGAAGTTCGATCGACGCGCGGCGCTCGACAACTTGCTCGCCCTGGCGCGATCGATCAAGCCGATCGCTGACGCCGGCGCGAATTGGGACGCGGACCCCTGGCTGCTCGGCACACCGTCTGGCGTCGTCGACCTGCGGACGGGCCATCTGCGCGCCGGCGTGCCGGCCGATCGAATCTCGATGCAGACGACGGTGCCGTTCGTCGCCGATGCCGGGTGTGAACGGTTCGATCGCTTCGTCTCTGAGGTGCAACCCGATTCAGCGATCGCGTCCTACCTGTGGCGCGTCCTGGGTTACAGCCTCACTGGCGATATGTCCGAACAGTCCTTCTGGGTGTGGTTTGGCCGCGGGTCTAACGGCAAGTCCACACTGCTCGACGTGGTGGCGTCCTTAATGGGCGATTACGCCGTGACCGTGCCGTTCACGGCGTTCGAGCAGGCGCGGCCCGGCGCACTTGCGCCCGAAGTCGCTGCCCTCGACGGCCGGCGCCTGGTGCTGGCCGCCGAGTCTCGTGGTGGGTGGCTCGGCGCCGGTAAGTTGAAGGACATCACCGGAGGCGAACAGGTCGCCGCGCGTCATCTCTACGGCCAACCGTTCACGTTCCGGCCAGTCTGTAAGATCATCCTCAGCACGAATGAACTGCCCAAGGTCGGCGACGATTCCGACGGCCTCTGGCGCCGGCTGCGACAGGTGCCCTTTTCGCAGCGGTTCTCAGGCTCGACCGAGGATCGCCGGCTGAAAGACACCCTACTCGCCGAGGCGCCAGGCATCCTGCACTGGCTCGTGCGGGGCTGCCTGGCGTGGCAATCGCTCGGTCTCGACGCCCCTGCGCCCGTCACTGACGCCACGGCGCAATATCGGCACGACTCCGACATCCTGGGGCCATTCCTTGAGGAAGCGTGCGTCCTGATCGGTTCAATCGGCGCGACAGACCTGTACCAGCACTATTCGGCCTGGGCGATTCGCGCAGGCCTAAGCGAACGGGAGCGGCTCGGGGCGACGGCGTTTTACCGCAAGTGCAGCGAACGATTTCCGCGGACGAAAACACGGTCCTGCAACGTCTACGAAGGGGTGTCCCGTGCCTAAGTGTGGAGGGTATTTCCCAATGAATGGAGGGTTTGGGGGTGTTTGCGTAACTTCCTTATGTATTTCTCTCGCGTGGGGAAGTTACAAAAACAGGGTTAAACCCTCCACAACCCTCCACACCGGCCCGGCCGGCCACTGCTTGACAACGGGGTGATGACTCTCGACACACCCGGCCCGTTGACGCTGGGCGACGGCTCGACCATTCCGGCGGCGGTGGTGGCCTGGGTGCTTGTGATGGAAGCCCAGGGCGTGCGATTCGAGCGCAAGCCTCATGGCTATTTCAAGGTGATCCCCGTGGGCGTATTGCCCATCGAGGACCGAGACTTTTTACTGGAACACCGAGACGCAATCTGGCGCTCGCTGGATGCCTTCACGCGCGCCACACGGCGGCCGTGCTGAGAGAGACGATGCTGAATACCAAGATAACGGGCGAGGTGATTAGTATTACTACGTTAAGTAATTACGATCCCTTGAGGCGGATCTTCTGATGACA
>JBAXOX010000040.1:0-36645 GCA_037133015.1 Acidobacteriota bacterium | reverse complement strand
CGGAGCGCCGGGCGGCTTCGGCGGCGGCCGTGGCGGCGGAGCGCCGATCGCGGCAGCGGGACGCTATCAGGCGGTGCTCGGCAAGATGGTGGGCGACCAGGTGACGGCCATCGGCGCGCCGCAGTGGTTCCTCATCGTCGCGATCCCGCAGTAGCGTGGGGTTCGACTTGCGTCGGTTTGTGAATCGGTTGAGGCTCGGGCGTCTCTGGCGAAAGCCGGACGCTCGGGCCTTTCGTGTCTCTCCGGTATCATGATCACATCGTGGTGCGCAGCACAGCAGCCGGAATCGTGGTGATGTTGACGGGACTGGGCGCGGCTTCGGGCACGCAGCAACCGCCGGCGCGACCGCCGCAGATGACCGAGAAGGTCGACGTCTCCCGCGTCGTGGTCGACGTGCACGTGCTGGCCGATGACGGAAGCCCGATCCTCGGCCTGCGCGCCTCGGATTTTCGCGTGCTGATCGACGGCCGCCCGGCCGTCATCGATCAGGTGCGGTGGGCGTCAGACTCGATCGCCACCCAGGTCACGCAGGCCGAATCGAGCGCCACCAATCGCCTCGATCACGCGCCCGTGGGTTTGCCGGCGGGCCGTCAAATCATCATGCTGGTCCAGCGCGATCTCGAACCATCGCGATTCCAGGGGCTGGTGACGCTGCTTCGGCGCGCCGTCGGGTTTGTCGACGGCCTCCACCGAGACGATCGCGTGGCGGTCGTCTCGTTCCAATCACACCTGGATTTGTGGACCGATTACACCACCGACCACGCGGTGCTTCGGGCGCTGATGGAGCGGCGTCTCCTCACGCAGGCGCCTCCCGCCGACGTGGCGCAAGGCGAAGGGCCTTCGCTGTCGCTGGCCTTCGATCGATCGGCGGGCCGCCGCGCCTCCTCGATGGAGCAGGCCCTGGTGGTGCTGGCCCGGGCGCTCGATTCGTTGCCCGGCGAAAAGTGGGTCGTGGTCTTCGGGTTTGGATTCGGACGGATGCTGAGTGGCATGGTGGCGGTCGATGCGGAATACGGCGAAGCCAGCCAGTTGCTGATGAAGGCCCGCGCGAAGGTCTTCTGCCTGGATGTGACCGACGCGGCGAGCCACACCCTGGAGGCCGGCCTCCAGCAAGTTGCCGCCGACACGGGCGGCTTTTACGCGCGCACCAACGAGTGGCCCGGACTCGCGATGGATCGGCTGGGTCTGGCGCTGTCGGGCCGCTACGAGGTGGCCCTGGTGAAGCCGGATCTGCCGCGTGGCGAGCACGCGATCACGATTCAGTTGGTCGGGCGCACGGCGCGCGTGCTGGCGCGCCGCGCCTATCGCGATTGACTCCCACGGAGACGAGGTGACCGCCGTGCCACGACGCGTGACGTCACGAAGCGCATCCCCGTCGCGCCCTGCCCCGCCGTCGAGCCCCGCCGCGCCGTCTCGCCCTGTCACCCCGTCGCGCGCCTGGCGTTACGCCCCTGCGGCGATCGTCGCCGCCGCGTTCGCGGTCCGCGCGATCGTGCTGGCGCAACTCGGCGGCCACCCGCTTCTCCAGCCCACCGGCGTGCTCGACGATGCGGTCTACGTCCAGCTCGCGCGTCGAGTGGCTACCGGCGATCTCGCACTCGGGCCGGACGTGTATTTCCTTGCGCCGTTCTACACGTATCTGCTCGGGCTGGTATTCGCGTTGACGGGCGGATCGATTCTCGCCGCGCGCGTCGTGCAAATTGCGCTCGGCACGTCGGCCGTGTTCTTGATGATGCGAACCGCCGACGCGTGGTTCGGCCGGCGGGCGGGGCTGATCGCCGGCGGCATGGCGGCGTGCACCGGCGTCTTCGTGTTCAACGAAATCCTGGTTCTTCAGTCGTCGGTCGACGTCTTCCTGACCAGCGCCGCCTTGTTCGCGCTGACGCGGGCGGTCAGAGGCCAATCCTGGCTGGCGTTTGCGACGACGGGACTGGCCTTCGGCGCGCTGGCGCTCAACCGCCCGAACGCGTTGCCGTGCGTGGGCGCAGCCGCGATCGTGTGGATCGCCGCGCACCGCAGCAGAGCTTCCATGCTGCAGGCGGCGACACTGCTGCTGGGGGCCGCGCTCCTGCTGGCGCCGGTCGCCGTGCGCAACCGACTGGTGGCGGGAGATCCGGCCCTCATCACGTCGCACGGGGGCCTCAACTTCTACATCGGCAACCGCGATGGCGCCGACGGCACCTGGAAGAGCCTCGAGGGCATCTCGCCATCGATTGCCGGCCAGTCGCGCGACGCCCAGCGCGTCGCCAGTCAGGCTCTGGGCCAACCCGTGTCGGCCAGCGGCGCGTCAGACTATTACTACGGCCTGGCGTGGACGTGGATCCGCGCGCATCCGACCGACTGGATGGCCCTGATGGCGCGCAAGGCCGCGCTGACGCTCAATGCGGTCGACATCGCGCTCAACTACAGCTACACGTATTTCTCCCGCGACGAAACGACGCTCCTTTCCGCGCTCCTGGTCGGACCATGGGTGCTGATTCCTTTGGGCCTGGTCGGGCTGGTCGTGACGCGTCCGAGAGACGACCTCGCGTCGTACCTGGCGTGGGCGGCATTCGCTCCCGTGTACGCCCTCGGGGTTGCGGCGTTTTTCGTGTCGTCCCGCTACCGACTGCCCCTGCTGGTCCCGATGGTCGTCGGCGCGGGCGCAGCGATTGGCTGGATCTGGGATCGCCGATGGTCGGTCGCCAGTCGCGAGGCACGCGTGGCTGTTCTCGCGCTCGGGTTGCTGGTGGTCCTGGTCAACTGGCCGCTGCAGCCCGACGACGGGCGGATGTACGAGCGGGGCGAGCGCATCGTGGGGCTGATGGACGAAGGCAAGATCCAAGACGGTGCGCGACTGCTGGCCGACACCCAATCGCGGTATCCGCAGCCAGGGCTGCTGCTCTATCGCATCGGCCTGGTGTGGCGGGGCAAAGGCGACCCCGCACAAGCGGTGGCGTACCTCGAACGCGCAATGGCTGCCGATCCGAACGAACCGCGGATTCGACTGAATCTGGGCGAAGCGCTCGTCGAGGCGGGACGCGCCGGCGAAGCCATCAGCCATCTCGAAGTCGCCCGGGCCGCCGGCATCGACGCGGCCAGCGTGGCGTACGATCTGGCTGGCGCGTACCACGCCACGCGACGCGACGCCGAGGCCAGAGCCTCGTTGGCCTCGATCGCGGTTACACCGGCCATGGACGAGGCCGGACTGATCGAGTTGGGTCGATCGGCGGTGGATCTTGGGGATGCGGTGCTGGCCGAGCGATTCTTCCGGGCGGCCGTCGGACGGTCTCCAGACGCGCCGACGCCGCGTGTCTATCTGGCCGCCGCGCTGGCCGAGCAAGGACGCTTCGCGGAGGCTCGGCAACAGGCGCGCGAGGCCCTGCGTCTCGAGCCCGCCTCCGCCCAGGCGAGGGATCTGATCGCCCGGCTGCCGCCGGCGTAACCGCGGGCCCTCACGCCGTCAGCGTCGCGCCGCGTTCGGCACGTACCCGAGGATGTAGTTGGCGATCTCGGTGTTCTTGACCCGCGCGAAGTAGCTCGTGCCATTCACGCAGTAGGCCGTGGCCGACGAGGTAATCCCCGCCACCGACCACACGCCGCCTTGCGACACGAGCAACGGCCCGCCAGAATCGCCCGAACAGATGGCGCTGGCGTTGGCTGAGGACGCGGTGACCACGACGTACGACGACGTGACGTCCGACACGGTCACGTACCCGGCGCGCAACGTGCCGATACTGCCGGTCGCCGACTGCCCGTACCCGGAGATCACCGCCTGTTCGCCCTGCGTCGCGTCGCGGCTGAGCAGCAACGGTGTCGGCGTCCGGCCCAGCGGTTGCGGGAACTTGACGACGCCGACGTCGAGCGACGAGGAACCGGTGCCGGTGTAACCCGGGCTGGCATGAAATTCGGTGGCCACCACGAATGACGATCCATCGAGACTGACCCGAACGCCACCCACGTCCCCATCGAGGCAATGCGCGGCGGTCAGCACCCACTGGCTGTCGATGATCGTGCCCGAACAATACGCCTGAAGATGTCCGGTCGCGTCGAGCAGCTGCAGCCACACGACGCTTGAGCTGGTGGCCGCGGCGAGGCAATCGGTGCCGTTGACGATGGTCTCTGGGCTCGAAAAGAAGCCCGTGACTGCACCGCACGCGTTTCCCGTCACCGGAGTCGAGGGCCCCGAGGGAGACGTCGGTGTTGACGGCGTCGAACTGGATCCGCCGCCGCCGCAGCCGATGGTCGTCACCGTCGCCAGACACGCGAACACGACGAGGGCACGGGCCAGAACTCTCGGAACGAGCATACGCATACGGGCTTTCTGGCCGGGCAACCCGGCACGGGCGGCAACGGTCCGTCTCCAGTGTGAACGATGGCGACTGCTTGAGTGTATTGCCGCCGTGCGTTCACTTCAAGCGCCACGGGTCGAAACCCGGATCGAGCGCCGGGCTCGCCGGGCTCGCCGGGCTCGCCGCGACGCGTTTCAGGACCGGGACGTTTCTGTTTCGTCAAGAACGGGGACCGTGCTCTTTCGCCTCGACACGGATTCGCCGCGGATTCGCCTCGACGCGATTCAGGACGGGGACGTTTCTATTTCGTGACGAACGGGGACATGTCTCGTTCGCCTCGAGACAGATTCGCCGCGGATTCGCCTCGACACCGGATTCGCCTCGACATGAATTCGCCACGGGCTTGACGTTCACCGGCGCGGCGACGTAACGTGACCCGCTTGGTCTGTTTGGATTTCACAACGAAACACGGTGGCAACATGGCGCTGTATGCGGGGATTTTTCTCATCACGTTGTCCGGTCTCATGTTCGAGATCGGGCTGACGCGCATCTTCTCGGCGACGATTTGGTACCACTTCGCCTTTATCGCCATCTCGGTCGCGTTGCTGGGCTGGGGGCTTGGCGGGTTCGCGGTTCATCTGCTGCGCCGGCGCGTCGCGCTCACGATGGAGCGTGCGGCCACCCTGACGTTCGCCTACGCGCTGGCCATCCCCCTCTGCCTGTGGCTCATCGTGCGCGTGCCGTTCCATCCGGACCGTCTGCCGTTCTATTTCGCGGTGTCGCTCTTCCCGTTCCTGCTGGCCGGCATGGCGCTGTCGATGGTGTTTACGATTCGGCGCCAGCAGGCCACCACGCTGTATTTCGCCGATCTGCTCGGGGCGTCGATTGGGGCGCTGGCGGTCACCGGGATGCTGTCGCTGCTGGGCGGCGAGAACGCGGTGCTGGCGGTGTCGCTGGCGCCACTGGCCGCATCGGCCTGTTTGTGGCCGCGCCTGCGCGTGCCGGCTGGCGTGGCGATCGGGCTCGTTCTGATCGCGGTGAGCGTGAACGAACAGACGGGCCTGTTCAAGATTCGCAGCGCACCGACCAAGGGCATGTACCAGCACATGGCGGCCACCCCCGAAGCGCGTGTGGCGTTGACTGGCTGGAACGCGTACTCCCGGATCGATGCGGTAACCGGGTTCGAGTCGCCGTATCTCGCCCGGCTGTATATCGATTCGGACGCATGGACGAGCATTCTGGAATGGGACGGCCGGACCGAGAGCGTGGCGCGGCTCACCGAATGGTATCGGGCCCTGCCGTTTAAAGTCGCCCCCGAACATCCCAAGACGCTCATCATCGGGCCGGGAGGCGGATCGGATGTGCTCGTCTCGATTGCGGCGGGCTCCGAGAAGGTGACCGCCGTCGAAATGAACCCGCTGATGCTGCAGTTCGTGCGGCACTTCGGCGCCAAGGCGGGCAACCTCTACGACCACCCCAAGGTCGAAACGATTCTGTCGGAAGGGCGCAACTTCATCCGCCGGACCGATCGTCAGTTCGACGTGATCCTGCTCGGGTTCGTGGATTCGTGGGCCGCGGTGGCATCGGGCGGACTGTCCCTGTCAGAGAATCACCTCTACACGGTCGAGGCCTTCCAGGCGTACGTGGATCATCTGACCCCGGATGGCGAGTTGGTGATTCTGCGCTGGGACGTAGACGTCGCGCGATTGGTGGCGAACGCCGTCGCGCTGCTGGGCCCGGCCGAAGCGGGCAAGCGGGTCGGCGTGTTCGTCGAGCGGCGGGATGGCGGGCCCAACGACCCGCCGCAGATGATCTTCATCCTCAAGAAGCGCGCGTTCACCGAGGCGGAACGGGATCGGATGGCCGCCTGGCCGACGGCGCGGCCGATCGTCATTCCTGGCCGGCACGTCGAGGAGCCGTACGCTGCGCTGTTCAGCGGGCGAACGACGCTGGCCCAGTACGTCGAGGCGGCCGATACGCGCGTGGATCCGGTGTTTGACGATCGCCCGTTCTTTTTCGCGCGCCAGAAGCCCTGGGGCATTCCGGCGACGATGAACCGGGCGTTCTTCCTGATTCTGGCCCCCATCGCGACGCTGTGCGTTGTGTTTGTCGCGTTTGGCAAGCCGCGAGGCGAAGCGACGGGGCCCTACGCACGGTCGCTGGCCTACTTCGCTGCGCTGGGCCTCGGGTTCATTGCCGTCGAACTCGCCCTCTTGCAGCATCTCACCCTGCTGCTCGGGCACCCGATCTTCACCTTGTCGATCTTGCTCTTCACGCTGCTGGCGGCAGGCGGACTCGGCAGCATGTCGAGTGCCCGGTTCTCGATGGGCAAGGTCTGCGCGGGCATCGCCACGCTGGCGGTCATCTACGCGTTCGCGTTGCCGCAGGTGGTGCCGGCGCTGCTCTGGATGCCGCTTGGCGCCCGCATCGCCATCGCCATTGTGGTGGCCGCCCCGCTCGGGTTCCTGATGGGCATGCCGTTCCCGCGAGGCCTGCAGGCCAGCGGCACGGGGCCATTTCCGCCGCCGCCCTTCTACTGGGGTCTCAATGGCATCTTCTCGGTGGGCGGGTCACTGGGCACCATGTCGGTTGCGGTCGTCTTCGGCTTTACCTGGGCTATGCTGGCGGGGGCCGCCTGCTACGCGGTCGCGGCACTGGCGTCTGGCGTCTTTACGCGATCGGGAGGCGGCCCGACGGCGTAACGCCGTTGGCGATCTGTCCGGCAAGAGGCACTCTATGAAGATTACAAGCATTCGCGCCTATCGCGTCGACCTGCCGTTGCACGAAGGCAGCTATAAGTGGTCGGGCGGCAACGCGGTGAGCGTGTTCGACTCGACGGTGGTCGCGATCGCGACCGACGCGGGGCTGACCGGCCATGGCGAAATTTGCCCGCTCGGCCCGGCCTACCTTCCGGCGTACGCCCGCGGCGCACGGACGGGCATCGCCGAACTCGCCCCGCACCTGATCGGCGCCAACCCTCTGGAGTTGGGCACGATCAACCGGATCATGGATCAGGCGATGCGCGGACACCCGTACGTCAAGTCGGCGATCGACATGGCGTGCTGGGACCTGCTGGGGCAGGCGAGCGGCCTGCCCGTCGCCACGCTGATGGGCGGGCACGTCGGGACCGACTTCGCGCTGTACCGGGCCATCTCGCAGGACACGCCCGAACGGATGGCCGCCAGCGTGGCCGCCTATCGGGCCGAAGGGTACCGCAAGTTCCAGTTGAAAGTGGGCGGCGATCCCGACACCGACATCGATCGGATACGCGCAGCAGCCGCCCAACTCCAGCGCGGCGACATTCTGGTGGCCGACGCCAACACGGGGTGGACGCAGCACGCCGCGGTCCGCGTGGCCGACGCGGTGCGAGACGTCAACGTCTACATCGAACAACCGTGCCACACCTACGAGGAGTGTCTGGTGGTGCGGCGCGCGACGGCTCGCCCGTTCATTCTCGACGAAGTGATCGACGATCTGGCGATGGTGGTCCGCGGCGCCCGCGATCAGGCCATGGACATCATCAATCTGAAGATTTCGAAGGTCGGCGGCCTGACCAAGGCGCGTCAGATTCGCGACCTGTGCGTGTCGCTGGGCATCGCGATGACGATCGAGGACACGTGGGGAGGCGACATCACCACCGCCGCGATCGCGCATCTGGCGCACAGCACCCCCACCGACCTGCTGTTCTCGGCGACCGATTTCAACAGTTACGTCACCGTGGCGTTTGCCGACGGCGCACCGCAACGCGTGAACGGGCGGCTGGCGGCCTCGCGCGAGCCAGGCCTGGGTGTGCACCCGCGGATGGACGTGCTGGGGGATCCGGTGTTGACGGTGCCGGCGTAGAGAGCAGGCCGGGTCTGGCTTCCAGCCTTCGACGGACTCAGGGTCGCCCCGAGCAGCGTCGAGGGGCGACACGCTCAGGCCGAGGAAGACCCGACCTCCATTCGGACTCCCGACCAGGTCGGACGCGGTCTGTCGCGCCCCTACTCGGGTAAGGTCTGTCCGCGCGTTTCGACGCCCATCGGCAGCAGCGCGAGTCCCACCAGGAACGCCAGCGAGGTGAGCGCCACCGGTATGCCAATCGTGTGGAAGTACGACACCCCGGACCCGACCAGGAACGTGATGCCCGCCCCGACGAATCGTCCGACCGAGGTGGAGAAAGCGAACGCGCTGGCCCGGCATTCGGTTCGGTACTGCTCCGGCAGCCACAGCGTGTACATCGCGAAGTTGGCGCCGCCGACCCCGAGGAAGAACAAGCACACCAGGAACCAGCCCAACGCCCCCTGCGACAGATAGAAGACGAAACCAAAGGCGACCGAAATGCTGACGAACATCAGGGCGAAGTACATGCCCAGCGTGACGCGGCGCCCGTACATTTCGGAGAGCACCGGCAGGATTACGCATCCGACGATGGTGCCCACCGCGAGCAGCATGGTCCCGTACGACGCCCATTGGGCGGCAGCCGCATCGGTGTGGCCCGCGGCCACGGCCAGATGCGTCACCGACGCGGGCACGTAGACCGAGCCGGCCCACAGCCCGATGATCGAGACCAGCAGGTAGACCGAATTCAGGATCGTGCGCTTTCGGTACTCAGGGGTGAACAGGGCCGCAAACGCCAGACCCATGGTCCAGCCCTGCCGGCGATCGCGCACCGCGGCGGTCCACCGCCGCGACTCGGTGACGCCATAGAGGATGAACGCGACGAGCACCGCCGGCACGCCACCCAGCGCAAACATGGCTCGCCAGCCGTAGCGCGCGCCAATCGAGTAGTTGGCCACCGCCGCGAGGAAGAAGCCGAAGTAATAGCCGGTGTGCAGATACCCGGCTCCCATCTTCCGGCGATCCTCCGGCCACTCTTCGGCCACGAACGTCCCGCCCATCGACCAGGCGCCGCCAATCCCAATGCCGGCGAGCAAGCGGAACGCGGCGAGCTGCCAGACCTGTGTCGCCAGCATGCCCAGGCAGGTGAACACCGAGTAACACAGAATCGTCAGCGCCAGCGTCCGAACGCGACCGAACCGGTCCGCCACCGGGCCCCACACCAGCGAGAGCCCCCATCCCACCAGAAACAGGGCAAACAGCAATCCACCGTAGAAACCCACGTTGGCGCCGGTGGCCTCGATGCCCGATCGCGGCAGCAATTCCTTGAGCGCCGGCACCAGCACCAGCGCGTAGATGAACGAGTCCATGCCGTCCAGCGTCCACCCGCCCCATGACGCCCAGAACCCCCGACGCTGGTTGACGCTGAGCGGAGACGTCCCCTTGACTGTCTTCCAGACTTGCCACACGTTCACGCTGCACTCCAGTCGCCGAGTTGAATTCGATGGGTGGCCAACCATGCCGGCGGCCGCCGATGGCCTCTTCGACGCCATCGTGGCGACACGCGGGCGGCGGCTCCCGCCACGTCGGTGTCGGGCATCGTGTGCGCCGGCGCGTCAACGCGCGCAGGCACGGGCATCATAGCGCGTTGATCGCCAGCCAGGCGCCGAGGAAGAACACGACCATCCAGCGGAAGTAGCCGCGCAGTTTCACGACCTTCATACTGAGCATCACTTCGCGGGCGAAAGCGACCGACGGCAGCGCCACGGCGCCGAGGTACGCGCCCTGCAACCAGTAGGGTGCCCGCCGCCATTCGCTCTGGCCCCGCAACAGTTCCGGCAGCGGCGTGCCGTGCATCGCGCCCCAGACCAACGCCCCGGTGGCGTACGTGCCGATCGCCAGGAGCACGATCCTCGGGAGCCACGACCGCCCGCGCGAAAACGCCATCCGCGCCGTCGCGATCATCGCCATGGCAGCGGCGGTCGCCGTCAGCACAGCGGGCATTGGGTGTTTGAACATGACCACCCCTGCGCCGAGGCCGGATCGATCCTGAGTCATCGCCACGAGGATCCCCAGAAACACGTAGAACGGCGCCGGCGTCTGCGTGACGATCCCCGGTGCGGCGAGTCGGGCACCCTGCTGAAGCGCCCACAGGCTGAACAGCACGTAGAGCGCGATCGGCGCGCACACCCACCAGCGGGACGGCGATCCGCTCATCCAGGTTTCGACACCGGCGTCGATCAGCGCCGCATCCATCAGGAGGCGGGCCAGCAGCCACCCCACCCAACGCCACGTCACGCGACGGGTCTTGGGTTGCTCGCCGGACGACTCACGTTGTTGGTCACGCCTCGTCATGGTTGTTCACACACCTCGCGTTGCCGACAATACACGAACTGGCGCGGGCGGGAAACACATTAACGGGTGGGGCCTTCGCGGAGGGTCCAACGTGACGCGCAGCGCGGGCGGGAAACACATTAACGGGCGGATTCACGGGTGGAGCCTTCGCGCATGGTCCGAACGCCGCGCCCATCGCGATCGGCCGGCTGGCGCTCAGCGCGTCGCCCTCAGCACGAACGGGCGACACACCGCCATAAGCACCAGAGCAACGCCGAAGGTGCAGACGATGGTCGCGCCGGTTGGAAAATCGAGAATCAGCGACAGGTAGACGCCGACCGCCGACACGACGGTCCCCATCGTCCATCCGATCGCCAGCCGCGTCCCGATGTGTTCGGAATAGAGCATCGCGGCCACCGACGGCACGATCAGATAGCAGAACACCAAGAGCACGCCGGCGATCGAGACCGACGAGGTCACCACGAAGCCGAACGACGCGTAGAACAGGAAATCCCAGAATCGGACGTTCAACCCGGTTTCCTCGGCCCGTTCGTGATTGATCGAAATGGCGAGGAACTTCTTGCGGAAGATGAAGTGAAACGCGCCGACGGCCGCATAGAGGAGGGCCGTGGTGTAGACCTTGTCCCACGACACCGCCAGGATGTTGCCGACCAGCATGTCCTTGAGGTGCTCGCTTTCCGACGGCGCTTTGCTCATCGCCAGAATCGTCGCCGCCGACGCGACCGCATAACAGATGCCGATGACCGCCTCCTGCGGGATGCGCGACTTGTGCGTGCGAACCGTGGCGAACACGGCCGCGCCGATAAACGTGAAGCCCAGGCTCATCCAGTACGTCAGGAGGGTGTGTCCCTCGGCACCCTGGACCACCAGGGCGATCGTCGCCCCGAGTACCGCGATCTGCGCGAGAGACAAGTCGACGAAGATCACGCCGCGTTCGACGACGTGCACGCCGAGATAGGCATGAATGCCGGTCAGGATCAGGCTCGCGGCAAACGGCGCCGCGAGAAAACTCAGCATCGTCGAATCCATGATGTGTCCTACTTGCCGCCGACGGCCTTGATCGCGTCAACCAGAAGTTTGATGTCGTAGTCGAACAGCGCCACGTAATCGGTCGCGTCCTTGACGCCGCCCACCGACGGCGGCATCACGAGCACCTTCGCCCCGGTCGCCCGGCCGATCGACTCGGGCGTGCTCAGATCGAAGTAGGGCTCGACGAGCACGAGCTTGATGTTGAGCCGCTTCATCTCCTGGATCAATTCGAGGGTGTGGGAGGGACTCGGCGGAATTCCGGGCCGCGGCTCGACGTAGCCGGCGATGTCGAGACCGAACCGGTCTGCGAAGTTCGGGAAGGACCGATGGTAGGTGACGATCTTGATGCCTTTGTAGGGCGCCATGTCCGCGTACCAACGCTTCTCGGCCGCCGTCAGCCGGTTGCCGAACTCGTTGACCCGCTGATCGAAGTAGGCCTTGTCGCCCGGCCGCATCTGCGACAACTTCGCGGCGATCTCGCGCACGATGATGCGGCCGTTCTCCGGATCCATCCAGTAATGCGGATTGCCAAGCGGGTGCACGTCGCCCATCGCCCGGGTGAGCTGGCCGGCAGGAATGTCGAGCACCTTCACGCTCTGCGAGGCGTCGAAGTACCCGTCGGCCCCGACCTGCACCTTCGCGTTCCGGCTTTGCTGGATGAGGGGCGGCAGCCAGCCGATCTCGAGTTCGCGGCCCACGACAATCAGCAGGTCCGCCTTCTGTAATTTGAGAATGAAGCTGGGCTTGGCTTCCACGAAGTGCGGATCCTGATAGCCCTTCGCGATCGCGTCGACGTTGATGCGATCGCCGCCGACCTCGCGGGCCAGCGCTGCGAGATCCTCGGTGGTGGCCACGACGTTGACCTTCGACTGGGCCGAGGCGGCCAGCGGGCAGATCAGCCCGGAGAAGACGAGGAGCGCGGCAACGTGCCTGTTCATGTGCGTCTGCCTCTAGAAAGGATGGGCGCCGTGGGCGCCGATGGCGAACTGGAACTGCATCAGGAATTCGTTCGACGCCTGGATCTGTCGCGCGTAGAGGGTCCGGCGGTACATCGCGCGAATCACGCTGAACTCGCTCGGCGTGTACGTCAGCACCAGCGCCTGGCCCGTGTCGATCAACCCGGCGGCGTCGGCGTGGGCCGACCGATCGAGGCGGCCGCCGGCGAACAACCGACGGCCGAGCTGGTAGTCGCCCGACACATAGTAGCCGAAGGCCGACTGCGACCCGTCAGGCTGTTCGCGCCGGCTCCAGACAAACTCGCTTCGCGCGACAAACGAGTGGTAAATCGACCGCTGCAGCGGCTTCCATCGCAGCGTCGTGTCCACGCCGACCAGCCGCGTGGTGAATCGGCCAAGATCCAGGCCACCGAACACGCCTGCGCTGTTGTGTCCCGTTGAGAACGACGCCCCGATGTCGAGATTGGTCGATTCGCTCAGGTCCTGGTAGCCGCGCAGGCGCCCGAGGTACGTCAGGTCGCCGCGCTGGTTCGACTGGAACACGTCGGCCGAATCGCCGCGGAATACCTGCCCGGTCGCTTCGAGAAACAGCCAGGGGTTCGGAATCAGGCGGGCCACCGAGATGCCGGCGTCGTTGATGCCGTCCTCGCCCCCCACCAGATTGCGCGTCACCAGAGGCCGATCGGCCCACGGCAGCGCGTGGGTGTGCAGGCCGTTGACCTTGCCGAACGCGGCCCGCATCTTTCCAACCTTGACGAGCAGGCCGCCGGGGATCGTGGGAAACGTGATGAATCCCTCCTCGACGTTGACGCCCTGTTCCCCAAACGACAGATAGAAATCGGCGCGCGCATACGGGTCGACGATAGCCTGCAGCGCGGCTTCGGACTCGTGCAGTTCCAGCGCCTTGGCCGGATCGGGATTGCCGGCGGACCTGCCGGCCGCGCCGAGAAAGTTCCCGATGACCGAGATATCAGGATTGAACACCTTCGACGACCCGGCGCTGCCCTGGCCCGCGGGCGGGCTGGGCGGCGGGGGCAACTGGACCTCGGTTCCCTGGGGAACGGGGGCTGCCGATGGCGGGTTGAGCGCTGCGGCCGAGTCCTGCGCGACCGACGCAGAGGCGGCAACTCTGGCTTCGAGCGCCGCCAGGCGGGCGTCATACTGTTTCCGAATCTCCTCGAACTCTTTCCGAAGCTGCGCGATTTCCTTCCGAACGGCATCTGAATCCGGCACCTGCGCCCGCGCGGGTGGTGCGAACCAGACAAGGCCGGCGATCGACAGGATCAGCGCAACGTTCAAGACGCGCCGCATAAAGACCTCTCCTCCGCGGGGCCGCGCGCGTGGGCCAGCCGGGGCGCCCATGCAGCGGAGCCTCCGCGTCGCCGCGAACCGACATCCACCTGTGGAAGCGAGTGATTTCGCTCAGGAGAGGAGCGACGGGGGGGCGCGACCGGCCCTCGCGGCAAGCACGAGGGGCGCGACGATCGGGCGCACGGGCCGCACGACCCGGCCCACATCGCGCAAGGTCCAGGCGAGCCCGGCCGCGTGGTCGCCCGTGTGATCGGCCACTTGGGTCGCGATGCACGCCGCACAGTGGGCAGGCGAGTTCTGGTGACAGGCAAAGTCGTGGTGCAGGACCGGCGACACCAGAATCACCGTCAGGTACGCAGCAAGACCGAGCCCGGCCCAGGCGCTCGCCCGACGACCGATTGAAATGGTGCCCACTCTCTTCATGATAGTCGGGGTCGGACACGAATTCAAACGGCGCCTGCCGGCCGGGCACTCGTGTCCCGGCGCGGGCCCCACGGCCCCCCGCCGCCTTTCGGTTATGATGATTTCATGACTGCGCCGCTGCCGGGAGGGCGGCGCATAACCCCGGAGCAGGCTATGAAGAAGTGGGTCGTCGCCGCGTTGGTCGCCGTGTTGCTGGTTCCGGTGGCCGGGTTCGCGCAGAACCCGCCGAAGGATAAGGAGAAAGAAAAAGACACCAAGATCCAGGCGATCGACGTCACCGGCGTCTGGGACACCATCGTCGAGAGCCCGCAGGGTGCGATCAACGTGACGACCACGTTCAAACAAGAGGGCGAAAAGCTGACCGGCACCCAGGCGAGTCCCATGGGCGAAACCGCGCTTGAAGGCACCGTGAGCGGCACCGACGTGAAGTTCGGAATGACCATCGACATGGGTGGCCAGTCGATGTCGATCGCGTTCGCGGGCAAAGTCGAGGGCGACACGATCACCGGCGTCTTCGATTTCGGCGGGATGGGCAGCGGCAGCTGGTCGGCGAAGAAGCAGAAGAAGTAGCGCGCGTCAGATATGCAGCACAAGCGCTTTCTCTTGTGGGGATTCAAGCCGCCTGGCGACCTGATGGGCGTCGGCCTGGGGCCCCTCGAACGGCAAGTCCTCGACATGGTCTGGCGCGGCGGCAGCGTCACGGTGCGCGACGTGCACGCCGCGATCGGCGGCGGCATCGCGTACACGACCGTGATGACGACGCTCGACCGGTTGTTCCGAAAAGGCCTGCTCGATCGCGCCAAGCCGGCGCGAGCCTTCGTCTACTCGGCCCGTGCGACGGAGAAGGAGTTCGAGGAGTCCATCGCCAACGATCTGCTCTCGGGTCTGCTGGCCAACCCGTCACCCGGGCCGCTGCCCTTCCTCTCGAACCTGGTTGACGTGGTCGGGGAGCGCGACGAAGCGCTGCTCGACGAACTGGAGCGGCTCGTCAAAGTGAAACGGCGGCAGTTGCTCGTCAGGAACGACTGATGAACGACGTGATGTTCGCCATCGTGCTGGCGCTGGCGTGGTTCGCCACGGTCAATGCGGTCGCGTCGGTGGCCGCGGCGGCGCTGAGTTGGCTGTTCGATCGGCTGTTCACAGTGGTGCGGCCGGCCGGCGCGGCGCTGGCACTCTTCGTCTTGCGGATGCTGCCGGGCGCGCTCTCGGCGTTCTTTACCATCGCGCTCTTTCTGCCGGCACACTGGCGGCTCGAGCCGAGCCAGGCAGACGAGTCGGCGGGGTATTCGCTGCTGGCGCTGGCCGCGGCGGGCGCGGCCATTCTGGCAGCCACCGCGTGGCGGGCTCTCGCCGCGGCGCGCGCCACCAGCTGGATCGGCCGCACGTGGATTCGCCGCAGCCGGGTCTGCGCGCGTCAGGCGGGGGGCGTCCCGGTATACCACCTCGCGGATTCGGCGCCGGTCGTGTCGCTGGTCGGCGTCCTCAGGCCCCGCCTGTTTGTCGCGACCCAGGTGTTCGATTCGCTGACGCCCGACGAACTGGAGATGAGCATCGCGCACGAAGTGGCCCACCTCCGGTCGCGGGACAACTTGAAGCGGGTACTGGTGGCGTGCGCACCCGATCTGCTGACGATTGCGGGCCTGGGCGGCCGGGTCGAGAAACGGTGGCGGGCGTCGCTCGAATTCGCCGCCGATGCCGGAGCGGTGCGCGGCGACGAACGCCGCGCCCTGAACCTGGTGTCGGCGCTGGTCAAGGTGGCTCGGCTGATCCCGGCGCCGACGGCGGGACGCCATCCGATGCTGGCCGGCAGTTCTTTCTATGAAGGCGCGCTCCTATCGGCGCGGATCGATCGCCTGCTCGAAATCGATCGGTGGAGGCGCCAGAGGTTCTCGCTGGTGCCGGTCTGGCCGATCTCGGTCGCGGGACTCGCGCTGCTGGCGGCCCTGCTCCCCACTCATGCCGTCTGGCTTACCGTCCACGCGGTGACCGAAGGGCTCGTTCGCATCCTGCCGTAGCGCGACGCCATCATCGGCGACGCGCTCCCGGCCGCTCTGGTCTGCGGTCGGCGTCAGAACCTCACGGCGTACGACACGCTGAACACGTTGACCCCGTAGTTGAACGGCTGCTCGTTGGTCGGCAGCACCCCGCTGAGCGAGCCGACCTGCCGCCCTTCGTACGCCCAGTCGGCCGACCGCATCCGCAGGTAGGCGTACCCGAGGTGCAGGGTCTGGCTGGCGCCAATCGCGTATCGCGCATTGAGCCGCACTTCTGCCGAATCGGTGGACACCGTGGGCAGCGCGGTCGCCGGGATGAACCACGCGGCGACGGTGGTCGGAGCGGCTCCCGGGCCGTTGAGAACGTTGTTGGCCCAGTTCCCGCCCATCACGTTGTTGTCCCAGCGGGCCCGGCTCACCACGACGTCGGCGGCCAGGTCGAGATCGCCCGCTTTCTTCCTCAAGCCGAACCCGGCGGTCTCCACCTTGTCCAGCATGTTGGCCGACCAGTTGAGGCAGGGGTCGATCTTGTTGTTGTTGTTCCGCTGCTGCAGGGTCGTGTAGCCATCGCAGGAGTTGCCCGATAATCCCACGACGCCGGGCTGGCCATTGGTGATCGTGCTCGCGTTGCTGTTGGCGGTGTACGAATTGCCGGCGGTGATGGAGCGCTGCTTCTCGTAGGTGTAGAAGAGCGTCGCGCTCCAGTCGTCTGCCAGCGCGTAACTGGCGTCGAGGTGCGCCGCCCACCCCTTCGCACTCTGCAGACCGTAGGTCGCACTGGGGTAGATGTCGTTATTGAGGTCCACGCCGGCTTGCAGCGACAACTGGTCGCTCAACTGCCAATCGAGCAGCGTGCGCACCTTGTGGCGGTCGCGGTCGGCCACGAAGTAGCGCCGCATCCCGGGCAGTTCGCTGATCCGATTGAGGTTGGCGTACATCGCGTTGGCGAGCGCGTTGTTGCTCGGGAAGAAGAGGTTCATGTCCCCGGTGGTCGGCGCATAGCCCAGCGTGGGCCCGTACCCGGTCCAACCGGCAGTGGTCATGAAGGAAAAGGCGCTGACGCCTGGCGTCGCGCCCACCGGGCTGAGACTGGCGTACGGCACCAGCGCCAGAAACGCATTCTCGTTGTAGCTGGTCGCCTTGCGCGTCGAGTAGGCATAGCCGGCTCTGAACGTGAATGACTCGCTCGGGTGCGCCCGCCAGTCGGCGCGCAGGGTGTGCTCGTTCGACGTCGGCACGTCCACGCAGGCGACCCAGGTGCCGGCGCAGGATCGGTCGAGCTTCTCGAACACGTAGCTGGTTTTGATCCACTGGCCCGCGGCCACGCCGAAGTCGGCATCGGCGGTGAATTGGTTCACCCGCCGGCTATAAGGCCGGTTGGCGTTCGCGTTCTGCGCGAGAAGCGCACCGTACGGATTGTTGGAACCGGCCGGAAACAGTGCGCTGCCCACGGCGGCTTCGCCCGCGTCGGCGAACTGATAGATATGGACCGGCGTCTGGTTGTCGCGATTGTCGTACTTGTAGGCCGCGACCAGACTGATCCGCTTCGCGGGCCGCGCGGTCAGCTTGACGTTGAACCCGGTGGTCACCACCAGACCGTTGAGCGAAGACAGCGGCACCACCACCGTGGTGGGGTCGGTCAGGAAGGCGTCATTCTGGGTCGTGCGCGCGTACGACCCGCTGGCGACCACCTTGGTGGCGGGCGTCAGATTGAACCCGCCGGTCGCGCTGACCTGACTGTAGCGGCTGCTCGGTGCGCTGCTCATGGTGTTGACGGTTCCGGTGCCGATCGGGCCGGTCGCCCAGTTCTGCCACGACATGAACGGCACGTTGTTGGTGAAGAACGAGCCGTAGTACCCGGCCTGCGCAAAGCCCTTCGCGCCCTTCACATTGAGGCTGGCCGTCATCTGCGTGGTATCGGAGTCGATCAGATCCGGAATCACGGTGGAGATATCACCACCGGTGTTGCGCGACACGGTGCCCATCGGCTTGGCGCCGCTTTTGTGCTCGGGACGCACGCTGGCGTCGAAGCCCCACTGGTCGCCAAGCACGACGCTCACTCCGGCGTCGAACCGTTTCCGCGTGGTCGACAGATCGACGGTGTGGAACGCGGGCAGGTCGGCGTCGGCGGCGGCATACACTTGGGCCAGTTGTGCGGCATTGGGCGTGATCAGCCCCCCCATCGTGGGCGAATTGGTCGCCGTGCTGATGTAGGCGGCGCCGCCAACCGATTTGAGCAGGCCTCGGGCACTCAGGGTGTTGACCGCGGTGGAGCTGCTGCTGCTGCCGGCCACGGTCGGCACCTGCCAGGTCGAGGGCAAGGTCAGGACATTGGTGCCTGTTCCGCTGTAGGGCGTCTGATAGCTGTCGGATCGGTTGCGTCGCAGCTGGTCGTAGCCGAACGTGAACCGGAACCGGCCCTGGATCCCGACTTGCGCCGCGAGACTGCGCGCGTCCACGCCCAGGTCGGCGCCCGTGATGCGCCACCGCATGCCGCGCGGGCCGTAGTAGGCCGGCCCGCCCCGCACGTCGAAATCGCCCACCGCGAACGCGCCTTTATCCTGCAGGCCGTTGTATTCGCCGGCCTTATAGTTGCCCTGCCCCACATCGCCAATGCCCGCCTCGATCGTGCCGGTCGGTTTCGGCGCAGGCGCAGGAGCCGGGGTCGGTGCCGGTGCCGGCGCCGGTGCGGTCTGGGCGTCGGCCCCTGCCGCGCAGGCTGCCAACGCCATCGCGACCAGCACCCCGCGAACGACGGCCACCGACGATCTCGCAATCCGGATTCGCACTTTAGTGTTCATGACGCGCCCCTGATCTGAAACGGTCAACGCTGGAACTTCGCGCCAGCCGGATGGTTCGACCCGTGTACGAGCACATGGCAATTGAGGCACGCGCGAGCCCCCATTTGAGCGCGCGGAGCCGCGGCCCCCGGTTGCAGGGCGCCGTTGGCGGTGGTCACGTTGCCGCCGGCCAGATTGGCGCCGCTGTTGATCTGGGCGCCGTGGTCGCCGCTATGGCATTCCTGGCACAGAAACGGCGGCCGCGTCTTGAGCAGCGGCGCGTTGCTCGACCCGTGCGGCGAATGGCAGTTTGCGCAGTTGTCGGTGACCGGGGCGTGCTCCCAAAGGAATGGCCCGCGCTTTTCGGCGTGGCACGAGTAGCAGGTCTCGTTGACCGAACTCTTGACGAGCAGCGTTGGCCCGACCGACCCGTGCGGATTGTGGCAGTCCGAGCACGACATCTTGGCCGTGCTCGCCAGGCCCGTGGCGGCCAACGGGTGCGTGGAGACCCGGCGCGCCTGCGCCCGCTGCTCCTTGTGGCAGCGGTAGCACACGTCGGCCTGCGTCGCCTTGCTCAGGACTTTCTGGTCGGTGGCGTGGATATTGTGACAGTCGTTGCAGGCCACGCCTCGGACCTCGTGCGCGCTGCCCGCCCAGTGCATCCGGGTTCCGGCCGACTCGTGGCAGGCGAGGCACATCCGGTTGCGCTGCGCGGCCGGCGAGGTCAGCGGTCCCTTGTAGACCACCGACGCCGGCGTGCTCGACACGTCGATGTGGCCGGGGCTCGCACCGTGGCACGACTCGCACTGGTGCTGGCCGAACGGCGATCGCGCGTCCGCCTTCACGGCGTGCGGCGTCTGCAGAATCAGACTGACCGGCGGCATGTTGTGGCACTCGAGGCAGGTGCGTTCCCCTTTTGGGGCATACACCGCTTGAGGCGCCTGCGCCGCCCCGGCCGCCTGCCCTGCGGCAGTGGCCGCCACGACCACGAAGGTGCCTACCACGGCGACGCGCAGTTTCCAGTTCATCGCAGCTCCCTTCCGCCAGAACGGGCGGGACGTGACGCCGATCTCAACACGGTCAGAGGCATCCGATTCTCCGAACCGACCCGGCAGACAGTGGACCATGAAGGCGCGTGGAGACCCGGTACGAGCATAGCGGTCACTATGGAAGCCCTACATGAAGCGATGGTGAATCTCCGGTGAAGAGGGTTTCATCCTGCCGGCCGACCTATGCCCGGGCGCGTGCCGCTGGTTTGACTTCGCGGCCGCGTCACGAACATACTTTCGGAGGCATTCCTGTCTTTTCAATCTCATGGGCCCACGTCCGGCCAAGAAGGTACCGATGCGCGTGCTGGTCGTCGAAGACGAACGTCGGATGGCGCTGCATCTGGCCCGCGCGCTCGAAGAGGCGTCGTTTGCCGTCGACGTCGGCTATGACGGCGAACAGGGGCTCGACTACGCGCTGGCGCACCAGTACGACGTGATCGTGCTCGACCTGATGCTGCCGAAACTGGACGGGATCGCCGTCTGCCGCCGCCTCCGCGAGGCCGGCAAGCGCGTCCCGGTGTTGATGCTGTCGGCCAGGGACCTGGTCGAAGACCGCGTGGGTGGCCTCAATGCGGGAGCCGACGACTATCTGGTGAAGCCGTTCGCCATGCAGGAACTGCTGGCCAGGGTGCACGCGTTGATGCGTCGGCAGACCGACGATCCGCGTTCGCTCCTCAAGGTGGCCGATCTCGAACTGGATCCGCTGACGCGGCGCGCGCGCCGAGGGTCGCGCCCCATCACGCTCACGACGAAGGAATTCGCCGTCCTGGAGTACCTGATGCGGCGTCCCACCGTCGTGCACACGCGCACGATGATTGCCGAGCACGTGTGGAACTTCGATTTCGATCGCGCCAGCAATGTGGTGGACGTCTACATCAAGCACCTGCGCGACAAGATCGACGACAAACGCGATCCAGGCACGCCGAGCTTCATCCGCTCAGTCCGGGGGGCCGGCTATGTTCTCAGGGATCCGCAGGACGATCAGACGTAACAGCCTCCCCGCCCGCCTCACGTTCTGGTACGTGGTGACGCTGGGCGCGACCCTGTTGGTGTGCGCGACGTTCGTGTACGCAGTGCGGTCGCACGATCTCTACACCGAGCTGGATTCGGGCCTCGCGTCGCGGGGCCGACAACTGCTCGACGATCTGCGCCCCGAACTGCTGGGTCTCGACGTGGCGTCGGACCTGGCCGCCTCTGCGCATCTCCAGGACGTGGCAGCCGTGGTGAGTGAGGCCCCGGACCGGCTGCTGTTCCGATCGCCCGCCTTTCCGGCGCTGGCCTGGGCCGACCAACGCGTGCTCGGGGCGGCGGCACGCGATACGACGCCCATCATCACCGTCCACCAGGCCACCGGCGCCGTGATGCACGTGGTCACGCTGAACGTGGACCGTCCGGGCGCCAACGCGCTGCGCTTTCAGCTCGCCGCGCCGACCGACGCGGTCCGGCGCGAGCTGGTCCGCGAGGCCCTGGGATTAGTCCTGGGGATGGCGTTGGTTCTGGCGGTCGCCGGCGTCGGCAGCACGATCACCTCCCGCCGGGCCCTGGCCCCGGTCGACGCGATTGTCGCCCGGGTGCGGCACATCCAGGCGCAGCACCTGACCGATCGGCTCGACGTGCAGGCCGACAGCGACGAGTTGATTCGGCTGGTCGTGACGCTCAACGACATGCTGGATCGAATCGGAGCGTCGGTGCGGGCGGCCCGCCGGTTCGCCGGGGATTCGTCGCACGAACTGCAGACCCCGCTGGCCGCCATGCGCGTGGCGGTCGAGTCGTGCCTGACCGCCAACCGGCCCGACACCGACTACCGCGCGATGGCCAACGAGGTCCTGGTCGAACTGACACGCATGTCCGTGCTGATCCGGGATCTGCGATTGCTCGCGTTGGCCGACGCCGGCCACCTGGTGGACCGTCCCGACGAGGTGGATCTGGCCGGACTCGCCGTCGAGTGTTGCGACCTCGCGCGGGTGATTGCCGAAGACGCCCGCATCACGGTGGAAGTCGCCATCGACGCCCGGCCGCTGGTGCGCGGCAGCGCGCTGCATTTGCGGCGCGTCCTGCTGAACCTCACGGAGAACGCCATCAAGTACTCGCGGCCCGATTCGATCGTCGCGGTGTCGATCGGCATCGATCAGGGAAACGCCGTCGCAGTGGTGCGCGATCGCGGGTGCGGCATTGCCGCCGCGGATCTGCCGCACATCTTCGAGCCGTTCTACCGGGCCGATCCCGCCCGATCGCGCGACACGGGCGGCAGCGGCCTGGGCCTCGCCATCGCCGACCAGGTCGTCAAAGCGCACGGGGGCCGGATCGACGTGGCCAGCGCTCCGGATGACGGCGCCACCTTCACCGTCCGGCTTCCCATGGCGGCACGCTGACCCCATCGGCGTTTCGATCCCGCCTGGTCGGGCCGCCCAGATGAAATCTTCTTCACCGGACTTTCACCGACTCGTCATTCACAGTCCGTAAGGTATCGATGTGAACCGAGCGCTGGTCTTCGCCGTTCCCGTGGTTGTGCTGGTCGCGGCTGGCCTGTTCAGCCGCGTGCCCTACCCGATTGCCCAGCACCTCGCCATCGCGGCGGTGCCGGATGCGGCGGCCCAGCGCGGCCGTCTCGTGTACGAGCGGTACGGGTGCGCGCTCTGCCACGGCGCAGAAGCCAAAGGCGGATTCGCGAACAAGAATTCCGAAACCGACGGGAAGGTGCCTGGCGTCGTGCGCGTGGCCGAAGGTTACACGGCAAGCGAAGTGAAGCGGCTGATCCTGTCTGGCAAAGCCGCGATTGGAAAGACCGACGCCGCCGGGCCGACCCCGCCCTATCGCATGCCGGGCTGGCAAGACCGGATGACCAGTCAGGAAGCCGACGACGTCGTGAAGTACCTCATGAGCTTGGCCCCCAAATCAAGCGGATCCGGTTGGCGGTAATCAGGAGAACGTGAGATGAACAAGACATTGTCTGTGGTGGTGGCGACGGCCATCGTCGGGGTGATCGGTGGCGCCGCGGTACTGCGCGGCCAGGATCCTGCGCTCGACCCTCGCATCGCGGCGTACGACAAGGGCGCGGCCAAGATCGATGTGTCGAAATACCCGGCCGACATGCAGGCCAACTACAAGGTCTTCACGACCAAGTGCAGCAAGTGCCACACCGTCGCGCGCGCCATCAACTGCGAGTTCGCGCTCGACGACGAGTGGGAGCGGTACGTCAAGCGCATGATGAACAAGGCGGGCACCTTCATCAGCGCCGGCGAGGGCAAACAGATTTACGACTTCGTCACGTACGACTCGAAAACGCGCAAGAAGGCCCTCTACGACCGCAAGCTCAAGGAAGCCGGCAAGTAGTCGAATCATGACACCCGACACCGCCGACCCCCAGCGCCCCCCAGCGGGCCCCCAGACGAACCGGCGCCGGTGGTGGCTGTTTGCCGTCCTGACGCCGGTGGTCGCTGTCGGCTGGTGGTATGTCATGCCGGCGGCTGTTCCGGTCTCCCAGCCGATCGCGTTCAATCACGCCAAGCACCAGGCGCTGGCGTGCGCGGTCTGTCACCGGGGCGTGGAATCGCGGTCGCGGGCCACGCTGCCCGTGTTCGCCGACTGCGCCAAGTGCCACGCCACCGCCCCGGCAGGCCTCTCCGACGATCAGTGGAAATCGTTTGGCGGACCGCAGGGCATCGAATGGGTACGGGTCACGCAGGTGCCCGACCACGTCAAGTTCTCTCACCGGCGGCACGTCGCATCGGCCCGGCTCGGCTGCGCCTCATGCCACGCCGATATCGGCCAGCGAACCACACCGCCGACCATGGCGCCGGTGCGGCTCGATATGAAGGCCTGCCTGTCGTGTCATCACCAGGAAGGCATTACCGAAGACTGCGCAGCGTGTCACCGATGAGCGACATCCTGACCCGGCGTGATTTCCTGTTCATCGGAGGCGCGACCGTCGCGGGCGTCACGTTGGGCGAAACAGGACGGCGTCTCCTGGCGCGCGCCGATGCCCGTCAGGCCACCACGCGCGTGTCGGGCCTGCAACGCTGGGCCACCACGGTGTGCCGCGAGTGCCCGGCCGCCTGCGGCGTGCGCGTCAGGCTGATCGACGATGTGCCCGTCAAGCTCGAGGGCAATCCGCTCTGCCCGCTGGGCCGAGGCCGACTGTGCGCCATGGGCCAGGCTGCCATCGAGGGCTATTTTGATCCCGATCGATTGACCGGGCCGGCCAGGCGCGTCGGCAAGCGTGGCGAGCACAAGTGGGAACCGATCACCTGGGATGCCGCGATCGCCGATCTGGCCTCGCATCTCTCGGGCGTTCCCAGTGATCCGGCCGCGCAAGGCCTGGCGTTCGCGGTGGAGGAACACGGGCCGTTGGCGCAGGTGTGGGGGCAGTTCTGGGACGCGGGCGGCGCCAAGCCGGTGTGGATGCAGACCGCCACGTCGGCGAGGCTGCGTCGGCCGTTTGCGGCCCTGACCGGCGTGGATGCCGAGCCCCTGTTCGATCTTGAGCACGCGACGCACGTGCTGTCGTTCGGCGCACCGCTGGCCGAAACCTGGCTCTCGCCGGTGTGGGCGCAGCGCGCGTTCGGCCGGTTCCGCCGCAGCCCGTCCCGTTCGCGGGGCCGGCTGGTGCAGGTCGATGCGCACCGGTCGATGACCGCCCGAAAAGCCGACGAGTGGGTGGCGGTGGCAGGCGAACAACAGGCGGTGCTCGCGTACGGCCTCGCCTCGGTCATCCTTCGCGAGAGCCGCGCCGACCGTCTGTTTCTCGATGCGTTCGGCGGCAATCAGGCCGCGTTCGAGCGCGAGATCGTGGATACCTACCCGCCAGACGAGGTCGCGACGGCCACTGGCGTTCCCGTGGTCACCGTGCTTCGCCTCGCACGGGATCTGGCGGCCAGCCCGCGGCCGTTGGTGATCTGCCCGGCCGACGCGCCGACCGGATTGATCAACGCCGTGTTCGCGCTGAACGCGCTGTTGGGCGCGCTGGACCGCGAAGGCGGCATCGTCGCCTCGCCGGCCCCTCCGGTCGATGCGCCCAACGACGGCTCCGCGGTCCTGCGCGAGATGGTCGCCGGCACGCGGCGGCCGTATTTGATCGCGCTTCGCGATGCCTCGGCACTCCGGAGCCTGGCCGCGCCGGCTGGCAGCCGGGCCGCCATCGAGGCCGCGCCGTTCATCGTCGGTTTTTCTCCGTACCTGGACGAAACCGCCGACCTGGCCGACCTGCTGCTGCCCCGCCCGACGCCATTGGAAGACTGGCACGCGGTGACGCCTCCTTCGGTGGTTCGAGCCGAATGCCAGGCGCTGGCCAGACCGGCGGTCGCCGCCAGGCTCGACACGCGGGACAGCGTCGCGGTGCTCGGAAGCGTCGCCGCCAAGGTGGGTGGTGCGCTGGCGCGCGCCTTCGCCTGGACGTCGTCGGCGGGCGTGGTGGACGCCGACCTCGAGCGTCTGTACGCCGCGCGCCGCGGCGAGCCGTATAGCGATGCGCACGAAACCACGTGGCTGGGCGAGCTCGAACGCGGCGGGTGGTGGGTGTCGTCGGCCCCCACGAAGGAGACCTTCGCGCAGGCGGCGTTGGACGCGGGCGGCTGGGACGATCCGTTCTTTGCGCCTGGAGGCACGCGGGAGTCTCTGAAAGCGCGAGGCGGCGTATCGTGGCCCGATGCCCGTTTGACGTTGACCACCGGGCCCGCGCCCGGGAGGCCCGCCGTCGAAACGCCGACCCACGTGGCGACGAACGCCGACGAACCCTTCCCGTTGCGGCTCGTCGCGTTTACGCCGGCTACCGTTGCGGCGCATGGCGGCGCGAACAACCCGTCGCTCTTTGAGTTGCTCGGCCAGCCGGAGGGACAACCGTGGCGCGTGTGGGCCGAACTGAGCCCGGACACCGCCAAAGCATTCGGCATCGTCAGCGGGTCGGAAGTCAGGCTGACCTCGGCTTCCGGCGGGGCACTCAACGCCACGGCGCTGGTGGTCGACGGCATGATGCCGGCGACGGTGGCCGTCGCCTTCGTCCCGACGCTGCCGTCTGGCGGACGATGGGCGCGGCTGGTGCACGCCGACGTACGGACCCTGATCGGGGCAGAGGGTCGTCGCGACAGGTTCGCCGTCCGCATTTCCGCCGCGTAGCGTCAGAACAACTGGAGGGCATCCGTGGCTCGCTGGGGTCTCGTCATCGACTTGGACAGGTGCACCGCGTGCCAGGCGTGTGTCGTCGCCTGCAAGCACGAGAACAACGTGCCGTTTTCCACGCCCGAGACCTCCGCTCGCGGCCGCCTGATGACGTGGATGCAGCTGGTGGGTGTGGAGATGCCCGGCGGCACGATGGCCACCATCCCCATGATGTGCCAGCAGTGCGATCGTCCGCCCTGCACCGACGTGTGTCCGACCAGCGCCACGTACCTGAATCCCGAGGGCATCGTCGCCCAGATTTATCCGCGTTGCATCGGGTGCCGCTACTGCACCAACGCCTGCCCGTACGCCGTTAAACTGTTCAACTGGACGGCGCCCGAATGGCCCGCTGCGATGGAGCCGATGCGCAATCCGGACGTGTCGGTCCGGCCCAAGGGGGTCGTCGAGAAGTGCACCTTCTGTCATCACCGCCTGCAGCAGGCGCGTGAGGAGGCGCGAGCGGCGGGCCGCACGCTTGGGGCTGACGACTACCTGCCCGCCTGTGTTCAGACGTGTCCGGCCGACGCGATGGTGTTCGGCGATCTCGACGATCCGCACAGCGCGGTCGCCGCCCTCGCCGACAGCACCCGCGCGTTCCGGTGGATGGAAGATCTCGGGACCCGGCCCAAGGTCGTGTATCTACGAGAAGGAGAGTGACATGGCCCAACCCGATGCCGAACCCATCATCATTCCGGTCCTGTCGGTGGGGCGGAGTTTCAAGCGGTGGGCCATCGGGCTCGGCGCGGTTGTGGCGTGGGCGATTTCGGTGTGGACCTGGCAGCTCTACTACGGCCTGGGCGCCACCAACCTGGGCCGGCCGATCTACTGGGGCCTCTACATCACCAATTTCGTCTTCTTTATCGGTGTGTCGCACGCCGGTACGCTGATCTCGGCGATTCTGCGCATCGTCGGCGCGGAGTGGCGTCGGCCGATCACGCGCATGGCCGAAGTGATCACCGTTCTGGTCCTGTTTTTCGGCGTCGGCAACGTCATTCTCGACCTGGGCCGGCCCGACCGCGCGTTGAACGTGATCCTGCACCCGCACTTCCGATCGCCGCTGCTGTGGGACATCTGCAGCATCTCGGTCTACCTCACCTGCAGCACCATCTACCTGTATCTGCCGCTCATCCCGGACATCGCGATTTTGCGGGATCGCACGACGGGCTGGCGCCATACCTTCTACAAGCGGCTGGCCAATGGCTGGACGGGCACGCCCGCACAGTGGCACACGCTCGAGAAGGCGATCGGCATCATGGCGATCGGCGTCATTCCGGTAGCCATCTCGGTGCACACGGTGGTCTCGTGGGTGTTCGCGATGACGATTCAGCCCATGTGGCACTCGTCGATCTTCGGGCCCTATTTCGTGGTCGGCGCGATCTTCTCCGGCATTGCCGCCATCATCACCGCGATGGTCATCGTCCGGAAAGTGTACGGCCTGGAGGCCTACCTCAAGCCGGAGCATTTCAACCACCTCGGGGTCCTGCTGCTCGTGATGACGTGCCTGTGGTTCTACTTCACCTTCGCCGAGCATCTAACGGCGTGGTACGCGCAGGAACCCCGGGAGCTGTCGGTCTTCGACGCCAAACTCTACGGCCGGTTCGCCCCGCTGTTCTGGACGATGATCGTCTGCTGCTTCATCGTGCCGTTCACGATTCTCGCCAACCCGCGGACGCGCACGATTACGGGCACGCTCATCGCGTCGATCGCGATCAACATCGGTATGTGGATCGAGCGGTTCACCATCGTGGTGCCGTCGCTGTCGAATCCCAGAGCGCCGGTGCACACGTTCATCTATTGGCCCAGCTGGGTCGAGTGGTCGCTGATGGCCGGCTGTTTCGCGGCGTTCACGCTGCTCTACATGGGCTTCACGAAATTGTTCCCCATCATTTCGATCTGGGAGCTGGACGAAGAACCGGCGGCCACCGGGGTGCCTGCGGGCCCGCCCGCCGCCACGCTGGCGGAGGCGTGATGCAACCGAAGGCCACACGTATGCGCGTCGGAGGCCTGGCGCTGGCCTGTCTGGTTCCGGGACTGGCCATCGTCGCGCTCGCGGCTCAGGCCGGCGGTCAGGCTCCGGCCCCGGTGTCGGTGTCGCTCACCGTCGCGTTGCCCGACGAGCCCACCGCTGGCGCGAAACTCTTCGTCCAGAAGGGCTGCGTGCGCTGCCACGCGCTCGGAGGCGACGAGTCGCGGATGGGACCCGACCTCGGACGCATCCACTTTCCAGGCACGGCGCTCGATCTGGCCGGGGCGTTCTGGAACCATGCCCCCGTCATGGCCGAAAAGATGCGCGAGTCGAAGATCCAGCAACCCACGCTCGACAGCCGCGAGATGGCAGACCTGCTGGCCTTTCTGACCGCCTATCGCTATTACGTGGCCCAGGTCGGCGGTCCGGCCAATCCGGCGATCGGCAAGAAGGTCTTCGAACAAAAGGGCTGTTCAAACTGCCACGGCGATTTGGCGACCTTCGACAAGAGGGGCCCGAGCCTCGCCAAGTACCGCGGACGCATGTCGGCCATCGTGCTCGCCCAGACGATGTGGAACCACGGGTCGGAGATGGCGACGGTGATGCGCAGCAGCGGCATTGCCTGGCCGACGTTTTCGGGCGGCGAGATGGGCGACCTGCTCGCCTACGTGCAGGTGGGGGGCAGCGGGACGTCGCGCGACCGGGTCTACTTCGAACCCGGGAGTCCGCGGCGTGGCCAAACGCTCTTCGACAGCAAAGGCTGTCTGCGGTGCCACGCGATTGCGGGTCTGGGCGGCCGGCCCGGGCCCGACCTGGGCGACCGGGGCCGCGACCTGCTCGGCTCTGTCGCGTCGATTGCCGGCCTGATGTGGAATCACAGCCGGCCGATGGAAGCCGAGTCGGTGCGCCGAGGTCTGGCGCGCGTCACGTTCTCGGGTCAGGAAATGGCCGATATCATCGCCTATCTGTATTTCGTGAACTACGCGAACGTGAAAGCGGTGCCCGCGCGCGGCGCGCAGATTTTCAATCGAAAGTGCGGCGTGTGTCACTCGGCCGGCGGCGGGTCGGGCATCGGCCCCGATCTGACGGCCGTCAAACAGCTCGACGACCCGATTGCGCTGTTCGCGGCGATGTGGAATCACTCGGCGCGCATGGAGCAGGAGCTGCGGCGGCGAGGCCTGAGCTGGCCGCGGCTCGCGCAGGGCGAGGCGGCCGACCTGGCGGCGTTCCTGGTCAGCAGGCGGCCCGCCGGCGTTCCGGCGTCGCGGTGATGTCGCCGGATCTCAGTGGCTGACGGCGGCCGCCGGTGACGCCGGCCCGGCGTCGTCTGGCAGGGCGTCTTCGTGGAACTCGCCCAGGGTAATCGGGACGGCGACTTTCAGCATCAGCGTGAAGAGCAGGAACCCGATCGCAAACACGCCCGCGGCGACCCGCAACTCGATCATCGACGGCGTGTATTCGTAGATCTCGCCGAGCGTGTCGGGCGTGAGCCCCGGAATGATGAGCCCCATCCCCTTGTCGATGTAGCAGCCGGCATAGGTGGCCACACAGCCGATATTGAGCGTCACCCAGTTGCGCCGCGTCGCCGGCACGATAAACAGGACGAACGAGAGGACGTTGAGCCCGACCGCGGTCCACGCGAACGGCACCAGCGTCTGGTGATCGCCGAGCCCGTTGAACCAGTAGCGGGTGTAGAGCAGATGCTCGGTGTTGGAGTAGTACTCCTTGAAGGCCTCCGCGCCGTGGAGAAACAGGTTCAGGAACATCGCGTACGCCATCAGTTCGGCGATCTTGCCGATCGCCTCTTCCTGAATCTCGAAGCGCGTGAACTTCCGGAGCAGTTGCAGCACGATCAACAGGATGGCGGGGCCGGAGCAGAACGCCGACGCGAGAAACTGCGGCGCCAGGATCGAGGAGTTCCAGTACGGCCGCGCGGCCAGGCCGTTGTACAGGAACGCCGTGATGGTGTGAATGCCGACGGCCGCGGGAATCGACAACAGGACCAGCGGCACCACCAGCCGCTTTTCGTACGGCCGGCCACTGAAGGCGCGATACAAAATGTGCGTCACGATCGTGAAGTTGAGCAGGAAGTACAGGTTCAGCACGATCATGTCCCACGCCAGCAGCGAGCGCGGAAAATTGAGGAACCCGATCAGCGGAATCATGTGCCAGGCCCGTTCGGGGTGGCCGATGTCCACGGTGACAAACAGCATGCACATGATGATCGCGCTCACGGCCAGCAGTTCGCCGTAGATGACGATCTCGCGAATCGGTTTCCAGTGATAGACGTAGGCCGGAATCACCAGCACCACCGCCGCGGCCGCCACGCCCACCAGGAACGTGAAGTTGCCGATGTAAAATCCCCAGCTCACCTGGTCGCGCATCGCCGTGGTCGCCAGCCCGATCGTGGACTGCTCGACGTAGGCCGCAATCCCGGACACGATCAGCGCGGCCAGCAGCGCCAGCCAGGTCCAGTACAACTTCCTGCCCCGGATCACCAGCTTCAGGCTTCCGCGAATGAACTGAACGAAAAGACGCAAGAAGGTCACAGGAGCCTCACGTGGCGTAGAAGTAGAAGAACTTCGGTAGCGTGTTCAGCTCTTCCTTGAGCACCAGCACGCGCTTGTGGTCGATGATGTAGCGAATCTCGCTCTCGGGGTCGAGCAGGTTGCCGAACTTCCGAGCGCCGACCGGACAAATCTCGACGCAGGCCGGATAGCGCCCCGCCCGCGTCCGCTGGATGCAGAACGTGCACTTCTCCACCACGCCCTTGGGCCGCGGCCGGTTGCCGAGATAGTGGGTCGCCGGGTTGATCTGCTCTTTCGCCAGGCCCGGCGCCTTCCAGTTGAAGTGCCGCGCGCCGTAGGGGCATGCCGCCATGCAGCAGCGGCAGCCGATGCACCAGTCGTAGTCGATGACGACCACGCCGTCCGGTTCGGTCCAGGTGGCGCCGGTCGGGCAGGTCTTGGTGCACGGAGAATTGCGGCACTGCTGGCACGCCACCGGCACGTAGAAATGGCCTTCCTCGGGCACTTCCTTCGGCTGGTAATAGGCGGTCGCCTCCGTAAAGTCGACGCCCTTCCCCTTCTCCATCGAGAACACCCGGATCCAGTGGACCTGCGGGTCGCGCGACTGGTTGTTCTCCTCGACGCACGCGTAGACACAGCGTCGGCAGCCCACGCAGCGCGAGATGTCGAGTGCGTACGCGAACTCCACGCCGGGGGTCGCCGGCGTGTCGGCGACATGGATCGCGGTGCCGTACTGTTCGGCATACTTGCGTTCCATCTCGGCGATCAGGACCTTCAGCCGCTCCTTGGGCATCTCGTGCAGGCGCTTGGGCCCGCAGGCGGTCATCACAAAGCCCGCCGCCGCGGCGGCGGCCGTCGTCGTGAATTGGCGCCGCGTCACACCGGTTCGTTGCCCGTTGGCCGCCATCCGGAATCCCTCTCTTGCTCGCGCGCTACTTCGCCGGCCCCGAGGGCCGGACGGGCGCTGGTTTTGGAACAATCGGTTTGAAGCGCGGCTGGTGCGGGTTGTGACAGCTCGCGCACAGCAGGTATTTCTTGCGGCCGTTCCACTCGCCGGTCCGGCGGCCGTGAATGCCGGCGCGCCAGTCGCGGAACTTCTCGCCGTGGCACTGCCCGCACAGCCGGTACGACTCGTCGAACGGCACCAGTTCGCCGCTCGCCAGATGGAGATGATCGCGGTCGGTGGCGTCGTGACAATCCAGACACCACCGATGCTCGGCGTCGTGAGAAAAATCGATCTCGGTGTGCATGTCGGTCAGCACGCGCCGGGTGCGGTTGACCTTCAGGTCCTTGTGACAGGCGGTACAAGGAAAAATGCCGTCGGTGAACGGCGGCGGCCCGACCTCCAGATGTTCCTCCGCCTTGGCGGACACCTGGGGCTTGGCCGGCGGCGGCGACTGCTGGCCCGCCGCGGCGAGCACACCCGCGGCACAGAGGCTGGCGGCGGCCACGCCCGCCACCACAACCGACGTCAATGTCCGTCTCGTCATGAAGATCTCGATGCTACAGGGCCCGGAGTTCGACCACGCGCTGCATCTCGCGCAGCCACATGGCCTGGAACACTTGCAGACGCTGCCCGACCACCGAGGCCAGGTTGTGTGTCATCACGTAGCCGACCAGCGGGTGCACCTTGAAATACTCAAGCAGGGCGGCTCGCGAAAAGGCCAGCAGTTCGGTCTCGAGCTGCGCGGTGGCCTTCAAGGTGAACCGATGCGGCGGAATCAGCGCCGACCACCCCACTGTCTGCCCCGGCAAACGCTCTTCGATCAGAATGTCCTCGTCGCGTCCCTGCAGCTGCAGCGGCAACGTCAGGGAGATTCTACCTCGTTCGATGACATACAGGCTCGTCGCCTCGGCGCCCAGCTTGAACAGCTCGCCGCCGCTGGGAACGCGGACCGCCACCCCCAGCGCCATGACGGCGGCCGCGTCGGCCTCCGCTAGATCCTTCACGAGGTCAGTCTGGTGGGTGCTCATCGCGCCTCCGTCTGCAGATAAAGCAAACCGCAGTTTCCGGCGGGGGGCTTGGGGCTCGTGCCGGAAACTGCGGTGGGGGTTCGAATCGACGCGCTAGTGGACCAGGGGCGAGGTCGTCCGGCTGTGAAGCGACGCCGCGGTGGGCGCTTCGAGGAACGACTCGGCGGCCGCCTGCTCGAGGCGCACGTGACGTTCGATCTGGAGCAACAGCACTTCGAGCGGCACCTGCTGCGGGCCCGCTGACGCGGCCAGAGGCGCCTCGGCGGCATCGGCGAAGAACCGCGCCTGTGCGAGCGGGAGGTGGATACCAGGCTTGGCGACGGGACGCGCCACGCGGACGTCCTGATCCTCGCGGTTCGCCGCACCAAACGCCACGCACGCGACCGCGAAACAGAACACGCACATCGTCAGGACCATCAGGAACATCGTCATTGTCAGCCTCCCTTGCTGCACAGGACATATCCACGATCAATGCCAAGTCGCTGGTGCCGAATTTCCTAGGGAATCCGCCTGGTCAGCCAGGCCGTGAAGAGCGGCTCTGCCAGAGTGTCAGGTCAGGCCTGACAGGACGTCAGGTGTCGCCGTGCCAGACCGGGCCGCCGGATGCCGTCGCGCTGGCCACGCCGAGCGAGCGCGATACGGCAATACGGCGACGGCAAGACGGCGATGCGGCGAGTTGACGGACCGGGCCCAGTCTGGCACTATGCGGGCGCTTCACCTTTTCTTATGCGCATCTGGCCCAGATTCACGAGCATGACGGTCGGTCTGGCCGTCGGCGTCACCGCGGCGGTCGCCGCCGCCTGTGCCGCCGGCGCCTACCTCTATTCGCTCCACCACTTCGAGACGCTGATCGAGACGGCCCGGGCGACCGCTCAGGCCGAAGGCGAATTGATTACCGCCGCCCTCGAACATCAGATGATGGAGAACGACCGCAGCCTGATCGAGCGCATGATCCAGACGTTCGGCACGCAGCCCCGGATCGAACGCGTGGCGTTGCTCGATCGGTTTGGCGTGCCTCGCTTTACCAGTTCGCCCCTGCTCCCGGCCAACGACCTCACCTTCGGCTCGCCGACCTGCCAGTCGTGCCATCGCTATCCTCCCGAGCAGCGCGGCACCAGCCGGGTGATCGACGCGGAAGGGGGCACGGTGCTGCGCACGGTGGTTCCGGTGCGCAACAAGCCGGCGTGCCATCGCTGCCACGACGCCAGCCGCCGCATCAACGGCATCCTGATTCTCGACATCAACGCGGGCGAGATCCGGGCGACGATGAACCAGGATCTCCGGTACATGGTGGCCGGCAGTTGCGCGCTGACGCTGCTGCTGGTCAGCGCCATCGCGATGATCGTGCGCGTCGTGGTGTTGCGCCGCCTCCAGCGCTTCGAGACCACCGCGCGGTTGATCGCGGCCGGCGACCTGAGCCGGCGCGTGCCCACCGGAGGCGGGTCCGACACCATTTCGTGGCTGGCCCGCGAATTCAACACGATGGCCGACTCGGTGACGGGCCTGGTCGACGAAGTGGGGAGCCAGCGCGAACGCCTCGAGACGATCATCAACAGCATCGACGATGGCATCGCGGTGCTCGACGCCAAGCGCCAGGTGATTGCCGCCAACGATGCGTTCCTGCAGCGCACCGGCCGCGGTCGCGACCAGGTGCTGGGCCTGTGCTGCCGCGACGTGACCGAAGGCATGTGCGACGCCACGGACTGCCCCACGGTGGGCTGCCTGGAGTCGGGCGAACGGCAGGTGCACATCACTGAACGGCGCAGGATCGACGGCACCGCGGTGACCGAGGAGGTGCACACCTCCCCCATCCGGGATTCGACCGGCGCGGTGGTTCACGTGGTGGAAGTGTGGCGCGACATCTCGGATCGGCGGGCGGCGGAGGCCCGCCTGGCGGAATCGCACCGACTTGCCTCGCTCGGCGTGCTCGCCTCGGGATTCTCGCACGAGCTCAACACGCCGCTCGGGACCGTGCTGATGTGCGTCGAAGGCATCCTCAAAGAGGCGCGCACCACCGAGGACGGCGGTCCCGATCTCACACGCATCGGCGACAGCGCGACGATCGCACGCGACCAGGTCCTGCGGTGCCGCGGCATCACCCAGCACTTCCTTCGATTGTCGCGCGGCCAGCCCTCGTCGGGCGACATCGTCGAACTGGCGTCGGTCATCACGGCCGTCGAACGGCTGATCGAGCCGACCGCCCGCGCACACTCGGTGGCGATTGCGGTCGAACCCAACGCCGAACCGCTGCGCGTCCGGGCCGACGAAGCCGAACTGCAGCACGCCCTCATCAACCTGGTCCTGAACGCCATCCAGGCGTGCAAAGCGGGCGGGCGCGTCGTGCTGTCGACCGAGGGCGGGGCCCGCGTGCACATTCGCGTCATCGATAACGGATGCGGAATCCTGCCCGAGTTTCAGAGCCGGATCTTCGAGCCGTTTTTCAGCATGCGCACGGGGGGCACAGGTCTGGGCCTGTTTCTCTCGTTGAACTTCATCAGGCGGTGGGGCGGCGACATCGTCGTCTCGAGCACCCAGGGACAGGGAGCGACCTTCGACGTGGTGCTGCCGCCGTTCGGCAACGACCTCGCCCAGGAGTCTGCGGGATGAAAGCGACGCGGTCGATCCTTCTTGTCGATGATGACGCGGCGTTCCGTCACGTGATGGCGGGCGAACTGAAGCGCCTGCACTACGACGTATCGGCGGCCGGATCGGGCGAAGAGGGGATCAAACGCGTGGCGGAGGCGGAGCCCGATATCGTGCTGCTCGACCTGCAGATGCCTGGCATCAACGGCCTGGACACGCTCAAGGCCATCCGCGAATCCCACCCCGGCATCGAGATCATCATGCTGACCGGACATGGCTCGATCGACACGGCCATCGAGTCGATCCGCGCAGGAGCCTTCGACTACGTCGTCAAGCCGTGTCCGCTCGACGAACTGGAGGTACGGATCCAGCGCGCCATCGAGCGGCAGGCGCTCCGGCGGCGCACCTCCATTCTTGAACGCGGGTTGACGCCGCCCGACCTGGGCAGTTCGTTTGTCGGCGACAGCCCGGAGTTCCGCCAGTTGCTGCACCTGATCGATCGGGTGGCGCCGACCGATTCCAGCGTACTCGTGACGGGCGAGACCGGCACCGGCAAGGAGATGGTGTCGAAGCTCATCCACACGCGCAGCTTGCGCCGGACGCGGCCCTTTGTCGTGGTGGAGTGCGCCGCGCTTCAGGAGACGCTGCTGCAGAGCGAACTGTTCGGCCACGAGCGCGGGGCGTTCACCGGCGCCGACCGGGCCAAGCCGGGCCTGTTCGAAGTGGCCAATGGCGGCACGATCTTTCTCGACGAAATCGGCGAGGTGAGTCAGACCACCCAGGTCAAGTTGCTGCGCGTACTCGACACCTCGACGTTCAGGCATGTCGGCGGCACCAGCGAGATCCACGTGGATGTGCGCGTGCTGGCCGCGACCAACCGGGATCTGCCAGCGATGGTCAAGCAAGGGTTGTTTCGCGAGGACCTGTACTATCGGCTGAGCACGATCACGATCGAGACGCCGCCGCTGCGCAAACGGGCCGCCGATATCGACTTGCTCGCCGGGCACTTCGTCGGGCGACTCAACGAGCGGTTCGGGTTCCAGAAGCGGATGAGCCCCGAGGCGGCCGGGATCCTGCGCCGCCACGAGTGGCCGGGTAATGTGCGCGAACTGCTCCACGTGGTGGAAGCGGCGATGATCGTCTGCGAAGGCGCGGAGATTCTCGCGGAGCACCTGCCGGCGTCGATCCGCGCTCTGGCGCCCGCCGGCGGTGCGCCGCTGGTCCCGGCGGCAGCCCCTGGTCCGCTGCCGACCCTCGAAGCGCTGGAGCGGGCGCACATCGAGTCCGCGCTGCGCGCCACCGACGGCCACCGAGGCAGCGCGGCGAAGATGCTCGGCATCAGCGAACGGAATCTCTACCGCAAACTGCGCGAGTACGGCCTGCCAACCTAGTGGCCGGTCGGCGGAGCCTGCGCCGCCCGCCCCGTGCCCACCTGCCGCACGCGGGGTTTGCAG
>JBAXOX010000039.1:0-37731 GCA_037133015.1 Acidobacteriota bacterium | reverse complement strand
CCACGCCCTCTTACGGTTCTTGTCACCACCATGATTGGCCCACATTTCGCATACGCACATGGAGCCGGCGACTCGGGGCGGGGCATCGCGCCGCCCTCGGTTGCGGCTCTTTTGGCGCGCCATCGGCTCTGTATACAGGCCGCGACGCGCCCGTACGACGATCGCCCGATTATGCGACTGGTCGATATTTCGACAGGAGAGCCGGTCCGCCGACTCCCGATGGTCGTGATCGAGGCGATCGGGCGAATGGCTGCCCGTCGGAGGACCCGACGCGCCGCCTGATGAAGGGGTTCCATGAGCTCGCCCATCACGTTCAGTGGCTTCAACAACATCGACTTCGGTTCGATCCTGAACATCCTGATGGCGCAGGCTAAGGTGCCGCGCGACACACTGGCGACGCAGCAAACGGCTCTGCAGACCAAGACGACGGCCTTCGGGACTCTCGCCACTAAACTGAGCAGCCTTTCCTCGTCTAGCGACAATCTCACTAGTTCAACGGTGACAACCGGCCGCACGGCCACCTCCTCGGATGCCACCGTGGTATCGGCATCCGCGGCAAACGGCGCGGTGGCCGGGACGTACGATATTGTCGTCAATGCTCTGGCGCATGCTCAGGTCACCGTATCGACCGCACCGGTTCCTCCGCAATCCGATGCAAACACGACAGTTGTGGCCGATGGAGGCACGCTCAAGATCGGGACCACGGCGACCGTCGATCTCACCGGTAAGAGTCTGACTCTCCAGGGTCTGGCCGACGCCATCAACGCGACGGCGGATACGGGCGTAACCGCATCGGTGATCTCGCCAACCGCTGGCACCTACGCGCTCATGCTCACCGGAAACGCAACCGGTGCCACCAGTTCGTTTGCGCTGACCAATTCGCTCACCCTGGGAGGGGGCGCGTCGAAGATGGCCTTCGCTGGCAACGCCATGGCGGCGAGCGACGCCGACATCACCGTCAACAACGTGTCGATCAAGAGCGCCACCAACACCATTACCGGCGGCGCGCCAGGGACCACGCTCACGCTGCTCAAGAAGACCGCCGCGGGCGACAGCGTCACGGTCAACGTCAGCAAGTCCTCCGACTCGACGAAGACGCAGGTCCAGGGTTTCGTTGATGCGTACAACGAACTGGTCACCTTCATTCAGGCACAGGGCACCGGGACCGACGCCATCGGGCGCGATCCGTTGCTCCAGTCGATGTGGTCCTCGCTGCGGAGCACGATCAATTCGAGTTACACGGCCGGCGGCACCCAAACGACGCTGGCCTCGGTCGGTGTCGGCTTCCTGGCGGGTGGCAAACTCTCGCTCGATACCTCGGCGCTCGATACCGCGCTGGCGTCGAGCGAGTCCAATGTGGCCAAGTTGTTTGGCGGCGACGGCGTCAATGCTGGCGTGTTTTCGTCACTGCGAGACATCATCGACAGCTACGCGGATTCCGGAGGGCTGATCAACAGCACGATGGACCGACTCGACGCGCAGGTGTTGTCCATGAACACCCAACTCGCCAATATGGATGCGAGGCTGGAGACCAAACGTTTGGCGCTCCAACAGGAATTCACTGCCGCCGACTCGCTGATGTCGCAGTTGACCAGTTCGGCGGGGTCGCTCACCAACCTCGGCAACCAGTACAGATTGTTCTAGGGACGGATCGATCATGATGTCATCAGCAGCGCGGGCCGCGGCCCAGTATCAACGGACGGCGGTCGAGTGCGGCACACCAATGGAGCTTGTCGTCAAGCTCTACGATGGGGCAATCGCTGCGGTTGCAAAGGCGCGCGATGCTTCTGCTGCGGGCGATTTGCGTGCGAAGAAAGACGGTCTTTCAAATGCCATGGCGATCGTCTCCGAATTGCAGAACACCCTCGACATGAAGGCCGGCGGCGAGATCTCGAATTCGCTCGATGCCCTGTACACCTACATGATCGGACGCATGGTCGACGTCAACACGAAGAAGGACGGCAGGGCCCTCGACGAAGTGCATCGGCTGCTGTCTACCCTGCGAGATGGATGGCAGCAAGTGGCCGGCGCACAGCCTTAGATGCGGACCCAGTCTTGACCGACGAACAGTTGCGCCAGTTGCTGGCTCTCTATGGGCCCGGCCTCGAGGCCGAAGTGGCATTGCTGCATCAACTCGAACCCCTGGCCGCAGCTCAACAGGACGCGCTCGACGCCCAGGACGCCAGCCTGGTGGCGAGGATTGCACAAGATCGCGGCCGTATCATGGCTGCCTTGGTGACGATCGAGGGAGACCTTCGGGCCACACGCCAGGAACTCGCCGCTCACCGCGAGGCTGTGGCAGGCATGGCCGGGTTCGCCGAGATCTCTCGCCTGCATCGCGTGGCGGCCGACCTGGTCGCCACCATCGTCCACGCAGACGAGGACACCAGGGAAGCGCTGCAGGAGGCGGAAATCGCCAGGCGCTTTGCCGCCGATACATTGAATTTGGCCGGATCGACGCTCGCCGCCTATCGACGTGTCGTCCATCCACCGGTCACGGCGGCGGGATTGGTTGACCGCCACGGGTAATGCCCTTTCAACTCAGGGACAGGGATAGCGGGCAAGGAACTCGGGACTCACACGGCGACTTGCCGCCCGGCAGCAGTCCCGTAGCCAACCCGAACGACGCCGGCTCGCCGCGCCGACACGAAGGCGGAACGTTCCACAAAGCCTTGCTTGCCGTAAAGCGCCCTGGCCGGCGCATTCTCTTCGTCCACCATCAGCGTCATGGCGTTGTAGCCGGCCTGCCCGGCCGCGTCGAAGGCTTGGGTAAGCAACGTCCGGCCGACGCCCTGGCCCGCGTGTTGCGGCCCCACGACGACCTGGGCGATGTGCGCCGTGCCGGGGGCAACGGCTGTGGTCAGCACGGTGCCCATCAGCCTGCCACTCGAGACGTCTTCGGCCACCAGTGACGCGTCGGCCAGGAAGCGTCCGCAGGGTTGCCGTTCGATGAGTTGCCGCAGGTACCGCACCCACTCGTCGAGCCGGCCGTGTGGGGCGAAGCAGACGGCACCCGGCGCGCCCTCGTAGGCGCTCGCCAGCAAACGAACAGCCGCCAGCATATCCGCGGCACGGTACGGCCGCACGCGCACCCCGGTCGGCGCTGGGCGCTGGTCTGGAAGACTCTCAGTGTTCAACGGACGCGTGAGGTAGAGAGACCGTCGGACCGCAAACCGTCGGCGGCGAAGCGCACTCAGAAGGGAGGCGGCGGCAGGATACACAAAACAACTGACCGACGAGGCGAGGCTGGCCTCCGGCGAGTCGATCACCGCGTCGAGCAGCGCCCGCACGTCGGTGGCGCGGTCGGCCGAAAGCGCGCCAATCTGGATCTCGCCTTCGAACAGCAGGTAGTAGGTCCACCCCCGGACCTGCCCGCTCTCGTCACGCAGAATCCACCCAAGCACGTCGCCGCGCTGCCGGCCCGCCTCGACGATGGCCCACGACACGCTGGTGTCCCAGGCAAGCTCGTTCTGCCACCGGCTGAGTTCGCGCTCGTACAGTCTTGCAACCACCGCGTGGTCGGCGTCGCGCCAATCCTCGAGCCTCATGCGGGCTGCCTCACGTACGGGTCGTACCGGTCCGACGCAGATGACCCTCGAGCGCGCCAACCGTCGCCTGGCTGTTCGACGCCTCGAGATTCTCCGCGCGAATCAGTTCGTAGATCTCGGCGCGATTCACCGGGACGTGGGGCGGGGCGGTGATGCCGATGCGGACGCCATCGCGGCCGACGCGCAGCACGCGCACTTCGATCCCGTCGCCGATAATGATCGCTTCATTGCGTTTGCGTGTGACGACTAGCACGGCGTTACTCTTTCACCATCGGATAGCGAATGGGATACACGCTATCGTGCGGGATCACTTGATACCCGATCATCCGGGCCGGGTTGATCACGATGGGTGCCCGCAGATTCGCGGTGGCCTCGCCGCTCTCTTTGAGCGAGACGAGCACCAGCCACAACAACGGGGCGTCCTCGGTCACCTGGAATCGCTGGCGATCGGCAGGATTGAGCTTGCACCGGTAGTCGGGCAGCACCAGACGCGGGCTGATCACCAGAAACGAGGCGGCTGGCCCGTCAACCGCGTGCAGGCACTGAAAGGGCGCGATCGTCGGCGCCGCCATCACGACGAAGTGCCGGCATTGCTCGAACGCCGGCACACCAGCCGGGAATTCGACCAGGCTGCGGCGGTCGGTGTCGAACGTGCCGAATCGCGTTTCGACGCGCATCTTCGACCCGGCGTCGTCTTTGTTCTTCGACGGCGCGTCTTCCACAATCGCGCCACCGTGGGCGGCTTCTTCGAATGCGTCGAAGCGCACGCCAGACAACACCACTGGACCGTTGTCGCGCTGGGGATCCAGCGCCTGTACGTTCAAAGCGTAGTGGCTCATGAGAGATAGTCCATCAGAGTGGCATGCGAGGCGGTGCTGGCCGCCTTCAACGCTGCCTGGTAAGCGGTACTCGCGCGGTTCATGTCGGAAATCGTGTTCGAGAGGTCGGCGTCCTCGAGCGACGAGAGGCGCGTCTGCGAGCTCAGGTGCCGGGTGGTGAGTTCCTGCTGGCGGATGTCAATCTGCGCCATGTCGTTGCCCACTTTTGTCTGGACCGACGTCAGGCGCGCAAACGCGGAGTCGAGCGCCGCGGTTCCGGCCTGCAGCGCCGCGGATCCATTGGGATCCCGGGCCGCGGCCGCAAGGTCTTCCAGCACCCGGATCAGGTCCTTCGAATCCGAACCTTTCAGGATGGCGTCGCTCGAAAACGCGATCTGCACCGACGCCTGCCGATCGACATCCATGCTGACAGTGCCGGTGCCTCCGAGGTACGAGGACACGACCGAGCCGGTCTTCGTGTACGGAGCAACGGTCGGCGTATTGCCGGAAAAGATGTAACTGCCCCGGTAGTTGGTATTCATCAGCGACACGACCGAGTCGCGGATGGCCTCGAGATTGGCCGCCGCGGCCTCGCGCTGCGCCGGCGTCGCCGTTGACGTGCGCGCGGACATCACTGCCGACTGGGCCGCCGTTGCCTGGTTGATGAGCGCCGTCAACGAACTGTCCACTATCGAGAGCCTCGACGTCGCCGTGTCGGCAGCGGCCTTGTACCGGTCGGTAACCGCCATCTCCGTGCGCTCGGCAATTGCGGCGCTTGCCGCAGTCGGGTCGTCACTCAAGACATTGATGCGGCGGCCCGTTGACAGCTCGCGCTGATGTGTGGCCATATCGGCTGCGGCTGTGGCGATGGCGTGCTCAAGATCGACGATATTCGTGCTGAAAGTTACGCGCATGTCGTCCTCGTCGCGTGAATCCGCTCGTCGCCTCGGTGCTGAGGGAGCAACGTCGGCCTGGCTGGCCGCAGGCGAAACGGGGCCGTCATTACGACTCGAAGCACTTAGTTCACAATTGAAAACAACGTCGTCAACGTACTGTCGATGGCCCTGAAAAACTGGGCGTTGGCTTCGTACGCTCGCTGATACTTGAGCATCGTCATCGACTCTTCGTCGATCGACACGCCCGACACCGCGTCGGACAACGACTGGACCTGGTTGACAATCGCCTGTCGGCTGGCCTGTTCTTCCTTGGCAGCCTGGGTGTCGTTGCCAACCTTGTACGCCAATTGCCCCCACGAGTCGCTGAAGGTGGCGCGCCCGCTGTCCATCGTCAACGCATCGCGCAGGTTGGCCATGTCGCGCGCAGCCTGGTTGTCGCCAGGCGCCCCGACGATCGAACCGGCCGCGATCTTGTTCAGGTTGGCGGCCGTCGTCGCCGTACCGGCGATGGCAGTACTGACATCCATGGAGGCCGCAATGCCCGAGGCCGGAACCGTCGTAAACAGAGCCCCGCCCGCGTGCCCCTCGCGGTCAACCCCGGCGGTGTGAACGGCGTTCGACGAGGTGACGAATTGAGTGGCCAGCGCCTCGAGACGGGTCTGATAGTCCTTGACGAACTGGTCGCGCACCTGGATGTTGCCGGCGATCTCGCCGCCCGTCACTTCGGTGAGAATCGAGTTGCCGTTCGTGGTGACATCGACAAAGCCCGCGATCCCGGTCTGCGGCGCCGACAGCGCGATGCTATCGCTGCCAATCACCAGGGGATGCCCGTTTCCGACCGTCAGGTCCACGCCACCGTCGGCCCGCTCGATCGCCGTCACATCGATCAACGCCGTCAACCGGTCGAGCGCGACCTTTTCCTGATCCTTGAGCGTGAGTGCCTGAGGGCCGTTGGGATCCACCTGCCCCAACTGGTTGTTCATCCGCGCGATTTGCGCCGTCAGGCCATTGATTTCGTCGACGTTCCCCCGCACTCGCGCGTCGGCCGCCTGCTGCGCCGACGCCAGACGAGAGGCCATGTCTCGGAAGCTTCCGGCCAGATTCTGGGCGGCCAGCAGGAAATCCTGCCGGGCTGTCGCCGCGGTCGGATCGGCCGAAAGCCGCGACGCCGCGTCGAAGAAATTGCTCATCTGCTTGTCGATCGACGAGCCCGACGTGCCGATCATCGTTTCGACCACGCCGAGCGCGTCGGCAATGGCGCCCTCTCGCGTTTCGCTCGGCTTCTCCAACTGGAGACGCCGTTCGAGCAGACGGTCGCGCGTCGCGGTCACGCCGCTCACCTGAACGCCAGCCCCCATCGAAAACGGATCCGGCGCCGCGGTGGTCGTCAGGATCACCTCGCGCCTGGCATATCCGGCGGTTCCAACGTTGGCGATGTTCTGGCCGGTGACGTCGAGCCCGTAGCTCTGGGCTTCGAGCGCTTTCGCCGTCGCGCTGAGCGTTGCAAACAGTCCAGGCACTAGCCCTTCGCCTCCAATGCATGCACGCCTGCGGTTGCGCGGGATTCGCCCCGCCGACCGTAGGTCTGGCCTACCCCTTGGGACGCCAGAGAGAGACGGGTGAGATCAGCCAGCGTGGCTCCCAGACGTGAGCACCTGACCAGGGCCGCTCTGGCCGCCAGCAGTTCGCGAGCCGTCGCGGCGCGCGATTCTGGTGCCACCTCCACCGGTTTGTTCGTGGCGGCAAGCGCCGACGCCATCTCGCCTTCGCAGGCCAGAAGCGTGTCGAGGTTGACGTTGGTCAACGCCGCGGCCAGCCGTTCGAGTGTCGTCCGGAGACCCACCGCCACGGGATGAGCTCCCGGCTCGCGGTCCACAGAAGGTTGCATGGCTGAACAGACCGGAATAACCGGTCCCTTTCCCGGGCGAGAAGACGGTGAGCCCCACGGCACGCACCAATCCCGAGGAGGGATCGGCACGTGCCGGCTGCACGCGCCTCTATCTGGCAGAAGACGTTACGAACCGATCATGTGGTCGATCAGTCGATCGGCCATGTTCTCCGCATCGGTCCCAAGCTCGCCCGCCGCCAGTTTCGCCCGCATTTTTTCGACCAGGTCCATCCGGATATTCGGTGCCGCATCTGCTGCACGGTATGCCGCAGCTGCGAGCGCCGCTTCTCCAGAGACCTGAACCCGGTCGGTTACCGGGGTGGTGGACCCCTGCTGGGCGCCTGTCGCCCGGCCGGTGTCTACACGCCCTGTTTGCGAGGTTGCGACGGGATCAAGATTTGGGCCATTGCCCTCGATTTTCATCGTCCGCTCCTGTTGTGATGGACGAACTTACATGTCCACCGACAAGGAAATCGGCATCACTGCCCAATAACTTTAATCCGTCCAACCCCGACCCGCCCAGCGCCATCACCCCCGTTGGGTCGACACGCTGTCCGTCCCGAATCAACTCGAAGTGCAAATGAGGCCCAGTGGCCCTCCCGCTCTGCCCGACTCGACCGATTTCCTGACCTTGCCCGACCCGATCGCCGACCGCCACGTTGACCGCCGACAAATGCGCGTAGCGCGTCTGGAGGCCCGGTTCGTGTTCGACGACGATCTGCGTCCCGTAGGCGCCCTGTTCCCCCACCGAGACGACCCGACCCGCAGCCGCGGCCGGAACAGCCGTTCCGTAGGCGGCCCCAAGGTCAACTCCCGCGTGATGTTTCTGCGCCCCCGTGAACGGGTCAGCTCGCCATCCGTAGGGTGACGTCGTAGCGACACTTCCACCCGTCATTGGCGTCGCTGACTCATGATTATGCAAATACGGAGCCGCGAGTCCGAGGGGGGCAACCACCGTCGGCGACCCGATTTCCGTCACCCCAGCCTGCGCGGGGTCCTGCGCCCCAGCCGGAGCCCTCTGGTCGAGCGCCCGCATCAACGAGTCGGCTATCCCCATCCCCCCGGATCGGCTCAATTGCCTGGCCAGTTCCGAATTCACCGTGTCGGTCATCGTGTCGGCCGACAGTCCCTTCTCGCCGTCTTCCTCGTCGATCATCGTCTGCCGCATCTGCCGCAGCATCTGCAGCATCATGATCGACTCGAACTCCTGCGCCAGTTCGGCGACTTTCTGGCGTTCGAGGGCCGCGCGCTCCGGAGCAACCGGGGCGGCGCCTGTCGGCAACGATGAGACGTTCAGTGTTCGGTCCATGAGCAGTGGGTCGTTCTGGCGCTAGATGATGATCAACTCGGCGCGCAGTGCGCCGGCCGCTTTAAGCGCCTGCATAATCGCGATGATGTCGCGAGGCGTCGCGCCCAGCGCGTTGAGCGCACGCACGACGTCCTGCAGCGTAACCCCTTCCTCGAGCGCGACCAGTTGGCCGCCGCCCTCCTTCACGTCAACCTGGGTCTGCTGCACTGTGGTGGTCGTGCCGGTCTGCGAGAGCGCCGACGGCTGCGACACCTGATTCTGTGTGCTGATCTTCACCGACAGATTGCCGTGCGCGACGGCCGCCGGCCCCAAGGTGACGTGCGATCCGACCACGACCGTACCGGTGCGCTCGTTGACCACGACTCGGGCAATTTCGTCGACGGTGACATCGATGGGCTCGAGCCGCGCCATAAAGTCGGAGACCGACCCCTGGTTTGCGGCGGGCACCTTGACGGTGATGTTGGCCGAGTCGACCGCGCGCGCCAGCGGTCCGCCCATCTCTTTATTGATCGCCTCGGCCACCCGCGAGGCACTGACGAAGTCCGGGTCGCGAAGCGACAGCGTAATTTCGCCGTTGGCCGGAAGTTGCGCGCGAGACACGGTCTGAACCAGGCCGCCCCCGGGCACCCGTCCGGCCGTCAGGTGGTTCACTTGAACGCTGTTCCCGCCCGACCCGCCGCCGAATCCGCCGAGCGTGAGCTGCCCCTGCGCCAGCGCATAGGTGGTGCCGTCTGGACCACGAAGGCCCGTCGGCAGCAGTGTCCCGCCCTGCAGACTCCGCGCATCCCCCACCGACGACACGGTCACATCCAACCTGATGCCGTTGCGGACAAAGGCCGGCAACTCGCCAGTGACAATCACGGCCGCGACGTTCTCAATCTTGATCTGAGCCCCGGGGACCGACACGCCAAACCGCTCGAGCATGTTGGCCAGCGTCTGCGACGAAAACAAGGTCTGCTTGCGGTCTCCGGTCTTGTTGAGGCCGACGACCAGCCCGTAGCCGATAAGCGGTGTCACCTGCACGCCTTGAAGCGTGGTGATGTCCTTCAAGCGCACGGGACCTGCCGACGCCGGCGTCGCCAGAGACAGCGCGATCAGGATGCCCAGCAGCAGCGCAATGACGGTGTGTCGAGACATATCAGTCCTGGACCTGTTGGTGGTTAGAAAATCTTATTCAGGATGCGGGCCAGCCAGCCGGGCTTGATGCTGTCTTTGATCAAGCCGTTTCCAAAGTAGCGAATCCGCAACTGGCCGACGCGTGTCGACGTCACCGAGTTGTCGGGAGCCAGGTCCACTCGACGCACCACTCCCGTCAAGACGACGACCTGTCGATCGCCGTTGATGTCGATCTCGCGCGCCCCTTCGAGCACGAGGTCGCCGTTGGGCAGCACTTCGACGACCCGCGCGGTCATCACCGCGGTCAGCGCTCCTGAACGTGATGTCGATCCGCTGCCTGCGAAGTTGGACGATGACGAGGGCGAGGCGAGATTGGTGGCATCGAGCATGCTCGGCAGCTTCGTCTCGAGCCCGAAGAGCTTTCCGAGCGAAGCCGCGTTCGTCGATTTCTTGCCGAGTGCGGTGTCAGCCGTCCCGGATGCCGTGATGCTTTCGACGACCTGGATCGTCACGAGGTCGTTGACATCGCGCGCCCGAAAGTCCGACCCGAGGTTGGCCATCCAGCGGTAGGACGCCTTCTCGTCGGCTGACATCTGGCGAGCCGCCTCGAGATAGCGGGGGAAAAGGACGTCGTAGGCCGACTCTTTTCCGGTGGCAGCCGTGTTGGGTTGCGCTTTTTGCGCGATCGCGACTCCGCCGGCCAGCGTCAGCATGAGGCCGCACAGGGGAATCCAGGCGAATCGTCGGTTAGATTTCATGAACGATGACCACTTCTCCGGCCCCGGTAATCGTGCCGGTGAGCGACTTTCGGCTGTCGGGGTTGATGAGTTTGATGCGTTCGTTTCGCTGGCCGCTTTGCTGGGCCACCGCACGGCCGCTGACATCGACTCGCCCGACAATCGCCCGCGTGCGGACGACGTCGCCGCTGCGCACCAGCGGCTGAACTCTCAGCATCGCGGCGGTGACAACTTCGCCGATTTGCAGGTCGCGAGACGCATGCGTGCCAACCGCGTCGGCGATCACGGGCAACGGCGCCAGCAATGCCGATCCAAGGTCTCCGTCGATTTCCGCGAGGTCACCCGACGACACCTCGCTCCCGCGCGCAATCACACGCCCGACTTCGAGGTGAATCGCCGCCGCATGGACCTCCGCCAGCGCGTAACCGATCGTCGCGGTCCGGTCGCCGGATTTTGGCGCCGATGCCGACCGCAGCGCGAATCGAACGACTCGGCCGAGCCGGGATCCTGGTTCCGGAACCGCCACCAGATCGCTCGCCGGCCCGCACACGATCTTCACCTTCTCGAGCCTGACCTCGGCCTCGACGCCCAGTCGCGCCTGCACGGCCTTGATCAGGGCGTGCCGCACGGCCGGTTCGTCGGCGGTCGCGGTCTGCGCGACCACCGACACGGTCGAGAGCAAGAGCGCTACGGCCATGGCGACGTTACCGGCCCATGGAATTGGTTTGCTGCAGCATCTCATCGGCGGCTTTGACGACTTTCGAATTGGCCTCGTACGCCCGCTGTCCGAGGATCATATTGACCATCTCTTCGACGACGCTCACGTTGGACTCTTCGGTAAAGCCCTGAGCAATCGTGCCGAGGCCGTCCGCACCTGGCGCGCCGGTGGTCGCGTCGCCCGATGCGGTGGCGACGGTAAAGATGTTGCCGCCCAGCGCATTGAGGCCGGCCGGATTCTGGAAGGACGCAATCTCGATCGTGCCAATCTGCTGCACCGCAGACTGACCGGCAATCGCCACCGACACGACGCCGGTCGCCGAAATGGTGACCGAGGTCGCGTTGGGCGGAATCGTGATCGCCGGCTCGAGCTTGTAGCCCTCCGAGGTCACGAGCGCCCCGTCGGAGCTCAGATGGAACGATCCGGTTCGCGTATAGCCGACCCCGCCATCCGGGAGCGAGACCTGGAAGAAGCCCCGCCCCTGAAGCGCCAGGTCGAGAGGATTCCCCGTGGTGCGCAGGTTTCCGGTGGTGAAGTCGCGCGTGGTCGCGACCGAACGGGTTCCCAGGCCGATTTCGAGTCCGACGGGCGACTCCGAACTGGTCGATGTCGGACTGCCAGCCGCCTTGACCTGTTGGTAGACCAGGTCCGCAAATTCCATCCGGGTCTTCTTGAACCCGGCCGTGTTGACGTTGGCGAGGTTGTTCGCAACCGTGTCGATATTGGCCTGCTGGGCCGCCATCCCGCTCGCCGCTGTGTAAAGTGCACGAATCATAGGCCTGTTTCTCCTGACTGCAGCAATTTAGTGTGCAAGAAGTGGTCCGGGAAGGGTCAGGCCGGGATCGCGGATCGACGCCATTAACCTGCGTCCACAGCTCCGCCACGGCGTCGCCCCAGGCGATCGCACGCACGGCGCCACGCGGCACAGAACCGCTGATATTGGCGATCGAAACGGCTTACCGACGGCCCAATTCGGTGATGGCTTTGCCGTCGATGTCGTTCATCAGGACAGAGATGCCCCGTTGCAAGGCACCGAACGCCCGGGAGGTGCCGATTAACTGCGCCATTCGCTCTGTGGACAGCACGTTGGACTGCTCCAGCATCCCCGACCGTACGCGGCTTTCGTCGGCGGGCTCCGGCGTCACGTTCTCGGGTGCCCGGAATCTGACACCGCTTTCGCGGATCAACTGCTTCGGATCGCTGAACGTGGTGACGCTGGGCCGGCCAACCGTCGTCTTGCCGACACGGATCGTTCCATCGGCCGCGAAATCCACTGGGCCAGGAGGCAGACGAAGCGGTCCGCTATCGCCAAGCAAGGGTTCGCCGTCGGGCGTGGTAATGGTGCCATCCGCGCCGCGCGTAAAGTGTCCGCTTCGCGTGTAGCGAACGCCGCCGGGTGTCTCGATGGAGAAAAATCCGGTCCCTTCGATCGCGAGATCGAGGTCCCGACCGGTCGCGACAACCGAGCCGTCGCGAAAATCAACCTGCGGCCGCGACGACATCACGTCAACCACCGAGTCCAGCCGGTTCGCAAAATCGGTGTGCTCGGCGACCACGGTCGTCGCCCGATCGCCTTTGTAGCCTGCCGTCCCGGAGTTCGCAATATCCTCGGCAATCCGGTCCAGCCGTTCCATGCGCGTGCGCATGCCGCTCAACGCCGAGTAAATACCGCCTGGCATAAATCGCCTACCTCCCGGCCGCGGCCATCATCATCAGGACGTCGGCCGACGAACCGCGACCTTCCAATCGAACCCACACGTACGGGTCGCAGCGCTCGTGCTGCATCCGGACTCTTCGAAACGTCCTCGCGAGCTTCGCGATCGTGGCCGCGCCGGTGTCCACATCGCACACCGCGCCGCGAAGCCCGGACAACGCCGATCCGCTGCTGGTGTAGACATTCACCAGGTGCGGAAGCGATTCGTCCGAGACCAGCAGCGGCTCCACGACCCAATTGGTCAGGCGCGACAGGGCGCGGACTGCATGCCCGGGTATCGGCGCCGTGCACGCCACCTGCAGTTCCTTGCGTTTGCGGTCGGCGACAACCGGCACGATTCCCAGGGTCCGAACCGTATGGTGCGACAAACCTCCAGGCTGGTGCGCCACGATGTCCGGATCGACCGACGTGAGATAGCGCACACCGGCTTGCGTCGCCAGGGCCTTGAGCAAATCTTCGGGTGTCACGAGGCCAAGCGCCTTGAGTGTCTGCCCCAGCGGCACACCACTGGTTTGCTGGACGGTCAATGCATGGTCGATGGCCACGCGAGACAGCCCGACTTGTCGCGTGAGCAGCGTCCCGAGCTTGATCGGCAACCACCCCTGGACCCACGCCGGCTCGACCGGTGGCAATGTCGCCAGCCGATCCCGCACGGTCATCTCGACGCACGTCGTCGAGCAGTACCAGCGCTGATCGATCGACACGCCGAACGGCCCGTACCTGACGAGCAATCCGGGACTTCGACGCCCGCAACCGTCACGCGCGCAGTGAATCATGTCCATCCTCTGCGGCGACGGCGCTCACGCCGCCATTCCTGAGCAACATGCGAAGCCGCGCTTCGCCTTCCGACACACCCACGTTCGCGGCGATGTCGGCCACCGAACTCCCTCGGCTCGCCGCCGCCACGATGCGCCGCGTCGCGACCTTCCCGTTGACCGGGCGTCTCGACGACGACGACAGCCGGCCGAGTTCGTTGCTGATCAGCGTGAACCCCGACTCCGACGTGTCCACAAGCAAAGCGAGCCCCTGCGTGCATCGCGTCAGCCGCTCTTCCATACGCCCAAGGCTCCCCATCGATCGAACCAGGCGCCACAGCAGCCAGCCCTGCACGGCACAAACCACAACCAGCAACGACACGGCGTAAATCACGCGATGTTCTCCGTAAGTGGTGAATAATAAAACTCTAGCTTGCCGGCCCCATCGACCGGATGCGTTCCTGTGCGCTCATCACTTCGGTGACACGCACGCCATAATTGCCGGCCACCACGACGACTTCGCCCTTGGCCACCACGATGTTGTTGACGAGCACTTCGACCGGGTCGTCAGGCTGCCGCTCGAGGTCGACGGTGGTACCCGGCGCAAGCTTCGTCAAATCCTGAAGCGTCATGTTGGTCCAGCCGAAGCGCACCCACAGCGGCAGTTCCATGTCGAGAATCAGGTCGAGATTCTGTGGCACGCCAGGGCCGGCCGGATTTTCGACATGGCTGGGCGACGACCTGGCAGGCTCCGATTTCTGGGCCGCCGCCTGGACCGGAACGTGAACTACGATGAGCGCGCAGGACAGTCCAGCTTTCAGCGTCAGGTCGCCGACGGTAATTTCGACCCATTTCGTATTACCCGGAGCCGACGGCTGCGACGTCGCCGGCTGATCGGCCGACAACCGAATTCCATCGAATTCTGGCTTGATATTAAGCGAACCCGCGATTTGCTTGGCAATTTCCTGCAGGTTGTCGATCACCGCGTCGTCGGGAGGACCGTCCTCGAAACCCAGCACCTTCGAGGTGAGTCGACCCGCATCGTCGGCGGGTATCAACAGGGTTGCCGAGCCTTGCAGCGCGCCCTCGACGTCGAACGGCAGCACCCAGACAGCCGATGGTGGCGCCGCGTCAGGCCGCACGCTCGATTCGCCCCCGAGCAACGTCGCAACGACGGTGCCCAGTTCATCGGCGATGGCTTGCGCCAGGGTCTGTTCGGTCACCTTACGCCCCCCGCTGTACGGTCGCGTCAAGGAAGCGGCCCGGGCCGCTCGTGATCGTGACCGAGGCATTCCCGCCCTGCTGCACCAATCGACCCGTAAACTTGGTGCTGTCTCCCACCCGCACCCTCACCGGTTGAGATGCCGGTTTCCCGAGCGACAGCACGTCTCCCGGCTTGAGTTGTAGCAACTCCCGTGCCTGAAGCGACGAATCCACCGCCGCCGTCACCGGCAACGCGATTCGTCCCAGCGTCTGGATGAGGTTCTGGCGCTGTTTCGCCGACGGTTCCCGCTTCGCCCGGTACCAGTTCTGCACGAACGCATCACCGGTCGCCTCGATCACGGCGGCCGGCAGGCACAGATTGATGATGCCGCGCGCATCGCAGATCTTCACGTCGAAGACCATGATGAGCACGGTCTCGTTGGGCGCCGCCACCTGCAGCATCTGCGGCCTGGTGTCGCGCCCGGATATCTTGAAGTGCACGTCCTGCACGGTGCGCCACGTATCGGTGAGGTTCTCGAGCACCAGCTTGACGATGCCATCGACAACGTTCTGTTCGATCTCGGTGAGGGCCCGCGACAGGTGAAGCCCGTAGCCACTGCCCCCAAGCATCCGATCGACCATGGCGAAGGCCACGCTGGGGTTGACCTCGATGGCGGCCAACCCGTCGAGCGGCGCCAGCGACAGCGCGTAGAACGCGGTCGGGTCGGGCACCGACATCAGAAATTCCGCGTACGTCAACTGTTCGACCGACAGACTCGATACTTCCGTCACCGCCCGCAGGTACGCGGAAAGCGACCCCGAAACGTTTCGGGCGAACCGGTCGTGGAGCAGTTGGAGCGAGCGGATGTGTTCTTTCGACACCCGGTCGGGACGGCGGAAGTCGTAGCTGACCGAATTGGTCGTCGGACCCGAATCGACCGTCGTCTGCTCCTGACGCAACTGGCTGGCCGACCCCATCAAGAGGTCGATTTCTTCCTGGGTGAGGATCTTGCCCATTAGTGCGCCTTGCCCTGGCTGAGCGCGTCTTTGAGCGACGACCGCAAGCGCGAAATCGCCAGCGACCGCAACTGGGACACTCGCGATTCGCAGACGCCGAGCACTTCGCCGATCTCGGCCATCGTCAACTCTTCTTCGTAGTAAAGGGCGATCACGTGGCGCTCGCGTTCGGGCAGGTCGCCGATCGCCGCGGCCAGCAGCGCGCGCAATTCGCGCCGCTGGAGCCGAATTTCTGGCCCCTCGTCGGGGTCGATGCACAGATCGAGCAACGGGGCGTGATCCGAGCCCACTTCGTCCAGTTGCCGCACTTGCGCAACCTCGAGCATGCGCAACTGTTCGAAGACTTCGCCGTACTGCGCTTCGGTCATGCCGAGCGCCGTGGCGATTTCGGCCTCGGACGGCTCGTGGCCCAACGTCAAGCGGAGCTGCGAAATGGTCCCGTCGACGTGGCGGCGCATCTTGCGCAGCGACCGCGGGGCCGTGTCCATGCCGCGGAGTTCGTCGAGCATCGCGCCCTGCACGCGCCGGCGCGCGAACGCGTCGAACGGCACGCCGGTCGAGGCCTGGTAGCGTCCGGCCGCTTCGATCAGCCCGAGCACCCCGATACTGACCAGATCGGAGACGTCCACCTGCGGCGGAAGCCGGCGCGCGAGGCGCTGAGCCATCGCTTTGACAAGTCCGATGTGCGCCACGACCAGCCGGTCGCGTTCACTCTGGCTGCCGGTATAGGTGTTCATGCGCACTGTACGGCCTCCATGCGGAGGGGGGCGACAGCCGCGACACTGGGCATCGGAACAACACGAAGACCAGGGCCGCCATGCCGCATCCCGGAAAGACGGCACGCCAGGGAGCGGAAACAACGGCTCGAAGGCGCCTGTGGCACGTGATCAACCACGGGCCGCTGGACCAGCACCGCGTCGCGCAGCGTCTGGTCGTGCACGATATGGCCAAAATACTGAAGCCCGCGCTGCAGAAAGCGCGTTGACGCCATGTCGAGTTGCGTGTGCACCAGACGGGCGTCGTCGACGTCCCTGGCGTCGTTAACGACAAGGCCGACCTCAAGGTTGGCATCCTGCTTGGTCAGCAACTTGAGCATCGCGTAGGCATCCACGACAGCCGTCGGGTCGACCGACGTGACGATCAGCGCCAGGTTGGCTCCCCGCACGCTGTCGATCACATTGCTGGAGATGCCGGCGGCGGTGTCGATCAGCAGGAAATCGCAGCTGTCCCGCAGTTCGAGCAGCGCGTCGGTGAGGCGCTTGCGCTGCCGGGGGGTCAGGGCCGCCAGCTCGCGAATACCCGAACTGGCCGGAATCACCCGGATGCCAAGAGGCCCGTTGACCATGATTTCCGACAGCGTCCGCTCGCCAGTCAACAAATGGCCGACATGGTAGGGCGGCGCCAACCCAAGCAGCACGTCAACATTGCCAAGGCCGAAGTCGGCGTCGAGCACGACGACCCGATGCCGCAGTCGCGCCAGCGCGACGGCGAGATTGACGACGACGTTCGTCTTGCCAACGCCGCCTTTGCCACTCGTTACGGCAATCGTCACCGGGCCATTCGACGGGCCTGTCGTCGGTACGCTCATGCGGTCCTCGCGTCGAGAAACGGCGACTCGCCCAGCACAAGCCCGGCGAGATTGATACCCGTGGCGCGGTCCAGATCTTCCGGAACGCGCTGGCCGGTGCCCAGATATGAGACAGGAAGATGCTCGTCGCGCAGCACCTTCATCAACGGCGATAGTGTTTCGGCCTGGTCGACGCGAGTGAGGGCGATTCGATGCGGTCTGGCGCAGCGATACTCGTCGATTGTGCGGCTGACATCCTTGGCGGAGGTAGCCGCCGACACGACGAGGTGCGTCCGGACATCGGTCCGGGAGCGCAACATCGAAAACAGCTCCTGGGCGACTTCGTCGCGCGGCGACCGGCCTGCCGTGTCGATGAGGACGCTGCCGCCACCTCGGGAAGAGGTCAACGCCTGGCTCAACTCCCCGGCCGTGCGGGCCACCTTGAACGGCGCGCCAATGATGTCGGCATACAAACGCAGTTGCTCAATGGCCCCAACCCGGTAACCATCGGCCGACACCAGCGTCAGCCGTCCACCGTCGGCCGCGCGCTGTTGGGCCGCAATTTTGGCGATCGTCGTGGTCTTGCCAACCCCGGGAGGCCCGACAAACACCTCGACGGGGCAGTAGCCCTGGTCGCCGGCCGCGTAAGAAACGAGGCATTCGCCCAACGCTTTGCGAATACCGGCCGCCGACACGCCTCTCCGCCCCCCGGCCGGAATGGCACCTGCCACCTCGGAAGCCAGGTCTCGGTCCAGGCCCGTGGCCGACAGGAGAGCGACGATTTCGCTATCGGGAACCACAGATGGACGGCTGGAAGACTCGGTTGGCCGGCTCTCCGACACTTTTCGCTCGGCCGCGGCCTGAAGTTCGATCACCCGCGAACCAAACCAGCCCTTCCAGCCGTCCGCCTGAACCAGGCGGGTTGCCAAAACCAGGGCGTTCGGACCGAGTTCCTCGCGCGCCTGCGCAAGCAGTTCACGAACCGAAGTTCCGCGATATGTCTTGAGATACATATCAGTCGAGCACCGCCACCGGCGCCACCTTGACGTGGGCCGGAACCTCTGTGTGCGACAGCACCCCGATATGTGGAAGGACTCTCGAGAACAAACGCCACAGGTGCGGTCTTAGTCCTGCCGAACATAGAAGCACGGGTTGTGCCATCGCCGTTTCGATGGCCCGGCCAATCTTGGCGGCGAGATTTTGGGCCTCCCGCGGGTCGATCGCCAACACCGGCCCCTGGTCGGTCCGAACCAGCGACGCCATCAGCCGTTCCTCGAGGGTCGGAGCCAGCGATATCGTCGGCAATTCGCCCCGATCGTTCTGGTATTGCTTGCAAATCGCCCTGCCAAGGGCCGCGCGCGCCGCTTCCGTCATCAGGTCGGTATCCTTGGAGACCACGGCCACGTCGGCCACCGCTTCCAGAATGGTCGCCAGATCCTTGGCCGGCACCCGTTCGCGAAGCAATTGGCGGAGCACCCGCTGAATATCGCCCAGCGACAAAATCTTCGGAACCACGTCCTCGACGAGCTTGGGCGCCGACAGCGCCAGCCGATCGACCATTTCCTTGACCTGCTGCCGGCCGAGCAGATCGGGCAGGAAGGCCCGAATCGTTTCCGACACGTGTGTAGACAGGGCGGTGGTCGCGTCCACAACTGTAAAGCCGGCCGCCGAGGCACGGTCGCGTTGATCGTTGTTGATCCACCAGGCGGGCAGGCCAAACGCCGGCTCGCGGGTCTGGATGCCATCCAGGGTCAGTGTTGCGGTGCCCGGATTGATGGCGAGCACGCGGTCGGGGTAGAGCTCGCCGCGTGCGACCTCGATGCCCTTCACCAGGATGGTGTAGGCGCGCGGTGCCAGTTGCAGGTTGTCGGCGATGTGCACAGGCGGCACGACGACGCCCGACTCGGCAGCGATTTGGCGGCGGATCCCCTTCAATCTGGACAACAACGTCCCGCCCTGGTGCTCGTCGACAATCGACACCAACGCGTAGCCGACTTCCACGCTCAGCGGGTCGACGTTGACGGCCGATTCGATCGAGTCGGCAGCCGGAGCAGCCGCGATTTCGGAAGCCGGCTTCTCCTCGACGACCTTCTTGTTGATGATCGCCGCCGCTCCCAGGATGAGCGCGACGACGAAGAACGGAAACTTCGGCAGACCGGGTACCAGCGCCAGGCCAACCAGCACGGCCGCGCCGACACCAAGCGGGCGGGCGTTGCTCAACAACTGTTTCGCGACGTCTTCGCCCAGGTCCGAATCCGTCGCCGAGCGCGTCGTCACAAGGGCGCCCGACATCGACACGAGCAACGCCGGGATGGCCGTCACCAGGCCTTCACCCACCGTCAGGATGGTAAAAGTCGTCAGCGCGGCTTTGAGGGGCATCCCGTGCTGCAGGACACCAATGAGCAGGCCGGCCACGATATTGATGAAGGTGATAAGGAGCGCCGCCAGCGCGTCGCGCTGTGTGAAGCGGATCGCACCGTCCATCGACCCGTAGAAATCCGCTTCCCGGCGGAGCCGATCGCGCCTCGCCGAGGCATCGTGTTCGTCGATGATGCCGGCGTTCAGGTCGGCGTCGATCGCCATCTGGCGGCCCGGCAACGCGTCCAGGGTGAACCGCGCCGTCACCTCGGATATGCGCGTGGCGCCATGGTTGATGACGAGGAACTGAATCGCAATCAACACCAGGAAGACGACGATGCCGACGACGAAGTTGGCGCCGACCACGAACTGGCCGAACGCCATGATCACCTGGCCGGCCGCGCCGACGCCTTCCGCCCCGTTCAGCAGGATGAGACGGGTGCCCGCGACGTTGAGCGACAACCGCAACATCGTGAGCAGGAGGAGCAGCGACGGAAACGCCGAGAATTCGACCGGTTGGCGGACGTAGATCGCCGTCAGCAGCAGCACGACCGACAGGCCGATGTCGATCGACAGCAGCAGGTCGAGCATGAAGGGCGGCAGCGGGATGATCATCAACCCGACCGACGCGATGATGGCCGCCGGGCCCACCATCTGGGCTACGCGCGCCATCTGACCCTTCGTCGAATTGCGATCCGCCGCCGTCGTCGTGTTCGTTGCCATATCGCTACAGGACCAACTGCTTCAGTCGAATCAGGTACGCAAGCACTTCGGCAACCGCGTCGAAAAGCTCGCCTGGAATCGTGTCGCCCACCTCGACGCTCTTGAAGAGCGCCTGCGCCAGCGGTGGATTTTCGACGATGGGCACGCCGTGTTCGCGCGCGATGGCCTTGATGCGCTGCGCGATCAAATTCTTGCCCTTGGCCAGCACGCGCGGCGCCGGCATCGTGCCGCGGTGGTATTCGAGAGCCATCGCGTAGTGGGTTGGGTTGGTGACGACGACGGTGGCCTTTGGCACGTCGGCCATCATGCGCCGGCGAGCCATTCCGCGCTGGATGCGGCGGATGCGGGCCTTGGTTTCGGGGCTGCCGTCCTGCTGCTTCGCCTCGTCTTTGCTGTCCTGCTTGGACCCGGCGTTGGTCCGCATGAACTGCCAGAATTGATAGCCAAAATCGGCGACGCCGAAGAGGATGAGAACGATGGAGAACTTCCAGAGCATCGCCATCGCGATGGCCCATCCGGCCGATACCGCAGGTCCGACGCCAACCCGACCAAGGGTCACACCGGTGGTGAGAAAGGGCTGAATCGTCTGCCAGCCAATCGTGACAAGGGCAGTCGAGACGAGCACCGCCTTGAGCAACGCATAGCCGCCGACCGAGGGCCCGAGGCGCTTGATGCCGTTGGCCGGGCTCAGGGCACCCCAATTGATCGCGAGGGCTTCTGGTGCGAACACGAATCCTCGTGAGGCCGCCACCTGAATGGCTACGGCACTGATGATCGCCACGACCGCCAACGGCGCGCAGACGCTGATCAACTGGGAAAGACCATCAAGCGCCAACTGGCTCACCGCGCCGCCATCCAGCGGCGTCAGAGGCGAGGCGCCGACACGCATGAGCCCTTGCTTGAGCCCTGTCTTGAGCGTCCCCATCATCGAACTGCCGAAATAATTGAGAATCGCGACGGCCCCAAAGAACGTGGCGGCCTGCAGCAGGTCCTGACTGCGAGGGAGTTGTCCCTTCTCGCGAAGCTCTTTGAGCTTCCTTGGAGATGGTTTTTCCGATTTGTCGTCGGCCATCTGATTGGTCCCGCCCTATCGGGCCGCTCCCATGAGCCGTGCCGCACCCGAAAACATGTTCGGCACGTACCTGGACACCGCCTCGGGAACGATTTGGATCCCAAACGCGAGCACGAGCAGCCCAACCACCAGACGCACCGGGGGCCCAATCACCATCAGGTTGAGCATCGGCGCCGCTCTCGACACCATGCCCAGCACGACTTCGACCAACAGCAGCGCGATGATGGCGGGCATCCCCAACTGCGTCCCCAGCAAAAACACCATGCCGAGCAGTTGGGTGACGCCTCCGGCCACCGCTTCGTGCGGGCCCCAGTGGCCGGGCGGCAAGGAGGTGTACGACTGCGCCAACGCGCGAATCAAGGCCAGATGGCCGTTGATGCCGAAAAACGCGATCGTCGCCAGCGTGGTGTAGAGCGCAGACACGACGTTATTGCGCACACCGCTCTGGGGATCGACAATCGCCGCGTACGACAACCCGATTTGAAAACCGACGAGATGGCCGGCAAACTCCGCCCCGGCAATCAGGGCGCGCACCGCCATCGCCAAGGCCAGGCCCACCACGACCTCGCCCGCCACGAGCATCGTCATGGCGACGGTCGAAAGGTTGGAAGGCACCGCCACCAGCGGCATCAGAATCACGGCGATAATCGCCGTCAACGCCGCTCGCACCGGCGGGGGCACGAACGTGCCGCCAAACAACGGCGTGGCCATAATCAACACGCCGGGTCGCACCATCAGCACGCCAAGCGCGGCGAGCGGGACGGTTTCATTCACCGGATGACCTCGGGCAGACTGGTCAGCATCTGGCGGGTAAACCCGCTCGCCAAACGCAGCATCCACGGGAACGTGAGGGCAAACACGATAAAAATCGCCAGAGCGCGCGGGATAAACGCGAGCACGCTGTCGTGAATCGAGGTCACCGTCTGCAGAACGCTCACGAGAATGCCGGCAATCATGCCCGCCATCAACAGGGGCATCGACAGCACGAATGCCAGTTCGATGGCCTGGCGCGTCACCCCGACAATCAGTGCTTCCGGCAAGATCCCTCCTTAAGCGAAGCTGCGCACGAGCGACTTGACGACGAGCGACCATCCATCGACCGTCACGAACAGGACGAGTTTGAACGGCAGCGAAATCATCGCGGGCGGCAACTGCATCATGCCCATCGACAACAGGCTGGTCGACACGACCAGGTCGATCAGCAGAAACGGAATGAAGACGAAGAACCCCATCTGGAAGCCGGTCTTGATTTCCGACATCACGTAAGCCGGAATCACGACCCGCATGGGCAGATCGTCGGATTTGGCGGGTTTCGGGGTCTTGGAGAGCTCGATGAACATCGCGAGGTCGGTCTCGCGCGTCTGCTTGAGCATGAATCCGCGCAGCGGCGGCGTGGCGCGCTCCACGGCCTCCATCGCCGAGATTTTGCCGGCCATCGCCGGTTGCACGGCCAGGTCGTTGATGGCGGTGCCCACCGGCGCCATGATGAACATCGTCAGAAACAGGGCCAACCCGACCAGGATCTGGTTGTTCGGAACTTCCTGCGTGCCAATCGCCTGCCGCATAAAGTGAAACACGATGACGATTCTGGTAAACGAGGTCATCGTCATCAGAATCGCCGGCACGAAACTCAGCAGCGTCATCAAGACGACGACCTGGAGCGGCGCCGAAATGGTGCCGACCCCGTCCATCGTCAATTCCATGCGCTGCGGCGACTGTTGCGCCGGAGGCTTCTGCTGCGCAAAACTCGGCGTCGCCAACGACAACAGCGCGACGGCCACGAGCGCAAGAATCAGGGTCCGCTTCATGACTGGCCCGCCACCGGGCCGCCTGACCGTCGGTCGAGGGCGCGCTCAAACGAGGGGCCCTCGCCAAGTTCGGTCAGCAGGTTGATTTGAGTCGGCGTCATCCCAATCAGCAGGCGCCGACCTTCCACCGAAACGATCGCGAGCGATCGCCGTTCGCCCAGGTGATACGTGCCTTGCAGCGCGATCGGCCCCTTGGTGCCCTGGCCCGGCAACGAGATCACGCCGCGCCGCAGCAGCCATGCGAGCAGGCCGATAATCGCGAGCACGACCATCAGGCCGACAGAGGCGCGGACCAATCCGCCGTCGAAGCCGAACGACGCGTCGGGAACCTGAGCGGCCGCCAGCATCAGTGTCATGACGCCTCGGAATCGCGACCCGGGTCGGGAGAAATGTCGGTCAGGCGGATCGACGTGCTGTCGTCCACCATCACCACTTCGCCTTTGGCGACCAGCACATCTTCAACGCACAGGTGCAGGTCGTCGCCAACCGGCTGCACGAGGCGGATGATGCTGTGCTGCCGGAGCGCCAGGCAGTCTCGGACCGAGATCGTGCGCGTGCCGAGCCGGATGTTGACCTTGCACACCACATCCATCAGGCCCGGAAACGGCGGTTTATGCTCGACCGCCGCCGCCGGCACGATCTGTGTTTCAGAACTGGACGACAAAGTCGGAGAAGAGGACATCGCGCACTTCTTGTTTCTGTTTGAGGGCCGAAAGCTGGTGAACGAGGGCTTTCTTGAGCTCGGCCTTGCCCTCGGCGGTCACCAGGGCGTCAGCCGTCTGCATGGCCAGGACTTCGAGCATCGCCGACCGCATCTTGGCTTTGGCGACTTCGCTTTCCTGAAGCAATTTGGCGTCTTCTTCGGACTCCACGAGCAGTTTCAACGTGACGCGGAGATAGGTCTGGCCGCCGCCGCCGGTCAGATTGACCAGGAAGGGCTCGAACGACACGACGCCGCCCGGGTGTTTCTCCGAAGATTCCGCCGCGCCACCGTGGCCCTCGGCGGGTTTGCCATCCGCACCCGTCGCGGGCGGGACCGGCCGCAATTTCCAGTACGCCGCACCGCCCCCTGCTCCGAGCACCACCACGGCGATGATGATGATCAGAGGGAGTTTGCTCTTCTTTTTGCCTTCCGCCGGTGTCGCTTTCTTGTCACCGGCGGGTGCTTCGGCTTTGGCATCACTCATATGTGGTCCTGTTCAGGCCTCGAGAGAGGCACGCCTGAACCACTGAGAGCAAGGAAGATGCCGCTTCTGGAACGGCGCAAACCGTTCAGCTATTGGGGATTCTGAGGATCGGGCCTGGGTGATGCGGTCGACCGCCCGAACAGAAGTGCCGGTCAGCCGACCGCTGGATGAGCAATGGGGTGGCGGCCTAAATCAGAGCCTCGAACTGGCCCAGCGGAACCTGGCGCCTCGGATAGGGCTGCTGTTCGGCCTGATACGAGTCTTTCGCCTGTTGATCGCGTGGCCGGGCATCGGCGTCGATAGCCAGCTTGTCCAGCGTGAGCCCGGAATCCCTGAGGCCGTTGCGGAGTTCCTGCTGATGCTGTTCAATCCAGGCTCGAACAACCGGAGATTCCGACCTGAGTGTCGCCGAAACGGATCCAGATTCGACTCGCACCGACACGGTCAATTCACCGAGATGTTCGGGATTCAGACGCAATTGAACTTCGCCGCCCCCCTGGCTGATCTGCAGCTTCATCACCCGGACAATCGACTGGGTGAGCGGGCCGGACTCGGTGGCGGGTTCGTGCATCGCCGCTGCGCCAGCCCGGGCTCCGGCCTGCGCGCCGGCTGGAGCGGTCGAGAAGAGGTCCGGGGACACCGGAGCGCCAAAGCCCGAGGCAAACCCTGGCGATGGTGGCTGAAGCGTCGACCGTTCCTTTCCAGCGTTCTGCTGGTCTGTTGACCCTCCGAAACCCGAATCTGCCGATCGTGTTCCCAGTGCGGCCGCCGCCAACGGGGCCTGCAGAACCACCGCGTCCTGAGCCCAACGTGTCGCTTTCGCCAACTCGGCCCGAGCCCAGCTAAGGGACTCGATCGGGGCTTGCTGGGCGAACTGGAAAGAGGCAAGCGCCGCGTCTGCCATCCGCGACGAACTGGGAGGCTGCGCAACACTCTGCTCGGCGGTCGAAGCCGCTCCGGCGCCAGGCGCGAACGTCAAGGGTACCGACGTCAACCGCGCGTCGGCGCCGACGGCCCCGGGGTTGAGAGCGGCCGATCGCAAGCCCGAATCGATGAATCGGGCGAGAGACTCGCGAATGTTGGAGGCAAGCGAATCGGGAGTGCCGTTGGTGGCGGGGGTTGGTCCGCCGACCGTGGTGGAAGATGCGCCCAAAGCCGGCCCGCCGGCGAATATCCCGCCGAGCGTCGATGCAATCAGTCCAGTCGATGCGCGCGCGAAATCGGCGGCCGTTCGCAGGGTCCCTGCAGATGGCGCGATCGTGAGTGCCGCGTCGGGAAGTTCGCCGCTGCTTTCGCCGGCCAGCGTGCTCGCCACGAAGGCATTCAGCGCATCGGCCGCTATCGCCCGTGCCATATCGGTGGCATTGGCAGACAACGGAACAAAACCGGCCGGGCCGGAGCCCGTTTTGTCGGCCTGCGGCGATGTTCGGTCTGCGGCAAATCCGGGCTCCGCCGCACGCGCAAACACGGCGGTGGCTGCCGGTTGGGCTGACGCTGGCCCCGTGGCCGGCACCGCGTTCGGCTGGGTCTTGTCGTCCGCGTTGGGCGTCGTCTTGGCGTCCGCGCTGGCCGAAATCTCGGCGCTCGGTTGGAACGTATCGCCGGGCACGGCAGCCTGAGCGAATCCGCCAACTGCCCCACCCACCAACACCGTGGTGGCCGCCGATTGGGCTGGCGCTGGCCCTGTGGCCGGCACCGCATCGGGAGTCGGCTTGGCGTCCGCGCTGGGCGTCGTCTTGGCGTCCGAGTTGGCTGTAATCCGGGCGCTCGGTTGGAACGCATCGCCGGGCGCAGCAGCCTGCGCGAATCCGCCCACCGCTGCCTGCACGAATACGGCGGTGGCCGGCGCTGGTCCGTTGGCCGACACCTGGTCAGGCATTGGTGGCGCACCATCGCCAGAGACACCAACAGCCTGCGCGTTTGCCGCGACACCAAGGTCGGGGACCGGGCCGGCCAAACCAGCGCCCTCCGCTGTCGCCGCGACCGCTGGCGCTGGCTGTTTCGGCGTATCGCCCTGCCCTACGGGAGCCGATTGGTTGCCGGAAGGCATGCATCCGACGGGAACAGTCGCCGCAGGAACACTCTCGACCGGCGCCTGGTCGGCCGAACAGCTTAGCGCCGATGGCCCCCCGGGATTCTTCTCGCGCTTTTGAGTCTTCTCAACGTGGGCCGACGGCGGATCGCATTTAGCCGGTCCGGTCGTCAGAGACGTGTCGCCAGCCGACACATCGTCGGCGGCCGCTGCGTCTTCTACTTCGCGCGATGTAGAGGCACTTTCTAAGCGGCGAGTCGGTCGAGGGGTTCCGGTCTGGGAATCGCCAGCGACCCTGCGCTGGCGCCCAGCAGACACATCCCGCGCCGGCGCCGCGACGTCCGAGTTGGATTCGTGGCGACCGGTCACGCTGGCGCGCCTCTCCGGGGCGCCGCGGTCGGCCGATTCCCGCTCACCGTCTTCTCGGCGGCCACCAAGCTCGGCGGCACTGTGCGACGCCCGCGGAACGCTGACGGCCGCACCGTCGAGAGCGCCGTCCAACGTCGATCCGAAGGACGCCCCGGCTGGAGAGGTGCGAGTGGCGACACGGCCCGCGCCGCCTTCGCCACCCACCGACACTCCAGCCACCCCGAGGTTGCTTACGATATCCACGGTGTCAGATCCCCGCTACGTCAGACTTATCGCTTCAGGTTGAGCGTCTCGAGCATCACTTCGTCGGCCACGGTAATGGTCTTCGAATTGGCCTGGTACCCGCGCTGCGCCATGATCATCTGGGTGAACTGCTCAGCGATATCGACGTTGGATCCTTCGAGGGCGCTGCCAATGAGCGTGCCACGACCGCCGGTGCCGGCGATGCCGACGTTGGGCAGACCGGCTGCCTCGCTTTCGCCGTATCGGCTCGAACCGACCTTGGTGAGCCCCTTCGGATTGTTGAACGAGGCGAGCGCAATCTGACCGACCTGCACCGACGCACCAGCGCCCAACGCGGCCACGATCGTGCCATCGGCCGTGATGGTGATGTTATTGATCATCCCTGGCCCCGCGCCGTTCTGGGTGATCGACGCCGTCGTCGAGGTCGACCGGAATCCGGTCAGCGCGCCGACGGCTGAGGAGTCGACGATGTCCCAGGTCAGTGCGTTGACCGCTGCGCCGTTGAGCCATGCCGCCGGCGTGCTGAAAGTCACGTCTGTCAGAGGCACCGGCGTTGCGGCGGTGAGATCTCCGCCTCCTGCCGCCGTCGCGTAGGCGGGCGTTCCACCGGCTCCGCTCACGCCCGTCACCACCGCCAGTTTCCCGCCTGAGTCGAATTTCAGCGTTGCTTCGGCGATGGTCACGACCGCAGGATTCGCCGCCCCACCGACCTGGGCCAGCTCACTCCCGGGCAGCTGGAACTTCGCGTCCCACGTGCCGGCAGTGGCGCCTTTCGTGTACGTGATGGTCATCACGTGAGACTTGCCAAGCGCGTCGTACAACTGCACCGACGAAGTGAACTGATCGCCGGAGGCTGCGGCCGAGTCCAGATTGGTGAGAGTCTTGAAGGTGGTCGTCTTGACCGGGGCGCGGAGCACCCCTGGCGACAGGATGATGTCGTTGGGTTGGCCGGTCGTGGTCACCTTGCCGGTTGTCGAATCGGTCGTGGTCCACCCCTGGGCGGCCAGGCCATCCGGCGTGACGAGCTTCCCGTCCGCGTTGAAGCTGAAGTCTCCCGAGCGCGTGTACGAGTTGCCATCCGGCCCGGCAACAATGAAGAAGCCGGCGCCCTGAATCGCGCAGTTGGTGGCGTCACTGGTGTTGGTGATCGCGCCCTGGCTGAACACGGGCGACACCGATCCCACCTTGACTCCGAGGCCGACCTGCATCGGGTTCGCGCTCGAACCGGTGATCGACTGGCTCACCAGGTCCTGGAAACTGACCGCGCTCGACTTGAACGCGACCGTATTGATGTTTGCCAGGTTGTTGCCGATTACACTCAGGTAGGCTGAGTTTGCGCTGAGCCCCGAAAGACCTGCCGAGAAGGATCCTGCTGCCATGGTGTCGTGTCCCCTTGCCTATGCGTGTACGGTTTGACTGATTTCCTGGTCGCCCTCAACTACGGATTTGAGGTCGACGTTGAGGACCCGCCCAGGATGAGGGGCGCGGCCGTGGGCATCTCCGTCGTCGTGCCAGTCGCGGCCGACGTCGTGGTGCTCGGAGTGGCGGCGGCCGACTGCGTATAGGCAGTCGTCGCGGTGGTGGTGCTCGGAAGCGCTTCGAAGACGGCGCGAAGGGCCGCCGTGGATTCGGCAATCTGCGTCAATTGTTCGAGCGAGCTGAACTGCGCGAGCTGCGCCAGGAACGCCGAGTCGTCCATCGGCTTGGTCGGATCCTGATGCTGAAGCTGCGTCACGAGCAACTTGAGAAACGCGTCCTTGCCAATGTTGTCTTTGGTGGACGTCGCAGCCACGGCAGCAGCCGCCGCCGAAGCCGAACTCGAACCCGAACCCGAAAGCACGCTGGTGGGGTCGACGCTCATTGAGTCTCCTCGAGACCAGCGGCCGGCGCTAACGAGCGCAAGACGGCCAGCCAGTCAATTTCCTTTTGCTCGGCGCGCTGAACCTCGATGGTGTAGGCGCGATACTGACGCTCTCTCAACTTCTCCAGGACCCGCACATCAACGTGCGTGCGTGTCGCTCGCTCTCGAGCTTTATCTGCGTCGGCTCTCCGGTTGATCACCAGTTCGCCTCGCCGCTCGATCTCTCGCTGCTGCAGGAGTATCCAATTTCGGTACCACATCACGGCGGCCAGTTCGCCGCCGCGCCGTTCCTCGTCGACCGCTCGGATCTTTCCCTCTTCGCAGGCCCGCACCGACGCATCACGCTCGGCCTCCGCGAGGGCCACAGCCGCGTTTGCCATAGCTAAATCGCGTTGCGCGTCCTTGTCACGTTGACGGCGCAAGTCGAGCGCAGCGTAGGCGCGAAACACAAAAGGACGCATGGTTAAACTTGCAGCAGAGCCTGGAGCGCAGCGGTGGAGTTGCACGGAGCGTCGGCCGACTGACGCAGGAAGGACGTGATGCTGTCACGTCGCGCAAGCGCTTCGTCGATCTTGGGATTGCTGCCAGCCACGTACGCGCCGACATTCACCAGGTCTTCGGCGCTGCGCAGCGTGGCCAGCCATTCGCGGACGCGCCCGGCCTGGACGCGGTGCTCGACCGTCGTCACATCCGGCATCGTTCGGCTGACGCTCTGCAGAATGTCGATCGCGGGATAGTGGTTCGACGACGCCAGATCGCGCGACAGCACGACGTGGCCGTCGAGAATCGCGCGGACCGAATCGGCCACCGGCTCGTTGTGGTCGTCGCCTTCGACCAGCACCGTGTAGAACGCGGTGATGCCGCCACGACCCCTCACGTTGCCGGCGCGTTCCAATAACTGCGGCAGCAGCGCAAACACGGACGGCGGATAGCCCTTTGCCGTCGGCGGTTCGCCCGCCGCCAGCCCGACTTCGCGCTGCGCCATCGCAAAGCGCGTCACCGAGTCCATCAGCAAGAGCACCTGCTTGCCCTGGTCCCGGAAATATTCGGCGATCGCGGTCGCAGTGTACGCCGCGCGAATCCGGAGCAGCGACGGACTGTCCGATGTCGAGACGACCACCACGGCCCTGCGCAAACCCTCTTCGCCCAGGTCGTGTTCCAAAAACGTGCGGACCTCTCGTCCGCGTTCACCCACCAGGCCAATCACCGTGACGTCGGCCGATGTGCCGCGGGCCATCATGCCCATCAGCGTGCTCTTGCCCACACCGCTGCCGCCGAACAAACCGAGACGCTGGCCGCGGCCAACGGTGAGCATGCCGTCGATCGCACGCACGCCGCTGCCAATCGGCGTCACCACCGGATCGCGATCGAGCGGGTTGAGCGGCGGCGGCAACAGCGGGTAGTCTTCGCTGGTCGAAACCGGTCCCTTGTTGTCGATCGGCTTGCCCAGACCATCCACCACACGCCCGAGCAGCCCGTCGCCTACGGCCACGGTGGCCGCGCCGCCCCTGGCGACGATCACATCACCGGGGCGGATTCCCGACGTCGTACCAAGCGGAACGGTCAGCAGCAATCCTTCGCGAAATCCCACCACTTCCAACGGAAGCACCGGCTCGCCGACGTCGCGCCGCAACTCGCACACCTCGCCCACCCGCGCCCTGGGACCGCGCGATTCGACAATCAGGCCCACCGTCCGGACCACCCGCCCCGACACTTGAAGCGGATCGGTCCGTCGGACCAGGTCGTGGAAACGAGTCAGCGAGAACTCACGTTGCACGTGTCATCACCACCTGGGCTTCGACAGTTTCGTCGAGCGACAGCGCCTTCTCCATTACCTCGAACTGGGCCTCGACGCTGGCATCAACAAATCCAAACGGCGATTCGATCAGGCAGCCGCCGCGACTGACCGCCGGATCGGCCTCGACCGTCACGTGGCGGCCGGCCCATGCCGGACCGTGGATGGCCGCGATGGCCGCGTGATCGTCCGGGTTCAGCCGGACCGTGGTCGCACTGCTCTCGCCGAGCCGATCGAGCGCCACGCGCGCCATCGCGCAGGTGAGCTCCTGATCGACGGCGACCTCTTTTCGAAGAATGCGGTGCGCGATCGACAGGGCCAATTGCACAACCTGCCGCTCCGACTGGCGGATCACCGTCTGGCGAAGTTCGTCGAGTTCCTTGAGCGTGTCGGCCATGCGCCGCAGCATCGCATCGGCGCGCTTCGCGCCCGCTTCCTGCCCGGCTTTCTCGCCCTGCGCGTAGGCGGTCGCGAACGCTTCGCGCTCCAGTTTCGCCAGCCGCGCGGGTGCGTCGGCGCCGTCGTGACTTTGCGGCGAAGCCGCTGGGGCTGCCGGCGCGCTGCCCGCGTCGCCCCCGTGACGAAGCCCCCAGTCGAACGGCACCACGTTTCCGCCGTTTACGCGAGAACCCTTAGACGACATATGCCTCTCCACCCGCCGCGCCTGTCACGAGGAGGCCTTCTTCCTCGAGTTTGCGCGCGATTGCAACCACGTCCTGCTGCGCACGCTCGACGTCCCGCAAACGAACGGCGCCGAGCACTTCCATCTCTTCTCTGATCATGTCGGCCGCGCGGGTCGACATGTTCTTGAGGAACTTCGAACGAATCTCTTCGGTCGACCCCTTCAGCGCCATGGTCAACGCCTTCTTGTCGGCACGCGACACGATCTCGCGAATCGACGAGTCTTCGACGTGCAGCAGATCCTCGAACACGAACATCAGGTTCCGGATGGCGACCGCAAGATCCGCGTTCTCGCCTTCGATGCCCCCGAGCACGCTCTGGCTCATACTGCGATCGAGCCGGTTGAGCAGTTCCGCAACCGCCCGTACCCCTCCGGCCGATTCGTGGGTGGCGCCGCCCAGCACGCGCAACCGCTCCTCGATGACGGACGAAATGCGCCCAATGACCTCGGGCGAAATGTCGTCAAGATTGGCCATTCGACGCAGCACTTCCGGCCGGATCTGTTCGGGCAGCAGCCCAACCAGTTCGGCCGCGCCAGTGGGCTTGAGATGGGCCAGGATCAGGGCAATGGTCTGAGGGTTCTCGGAGAGAATGAACTTCGACAAATGCTGCGGGTCGGCGCGATTGAGCACCGTAAACACGAAGCTCGATTCGGAGGTCTTGACCAGCCGCTCGACAATCTTCTTGGCCTCGTCGGGCCCGAACGCCTTCACGAGGAACTGACGCGCCACATCGGGGCCGCCGCGGGCGATGTAATCGGCCGCCGTCCACATGTTGTGAAACTCGTTGAGGACCGCCTCGCCGGTTTCGGCGGGCACGCCCTGCAACGTGGTCACTTCCTGGGCGATGGCCTCGACCTCGTTCGGAGTGAGCTCCTGAAAGATCTTGGTCGCATTCTCCTGCCCGATCAGCAGGGTCAGCATCGCCGCTTTTCGAAGTCCACTTTGGGCAGTCGCCATGGCCACTCTTTAATGCCTGTCTTCGCGAAGCCACGCACGGACGAGCCTCGCCGCATGCTCGGGTTCCTTTTGTGCCATCGCACTCACGCGTTTCGACAACACCGGAATCTTCAGTCTCGAGGCGTTCTTCGCCGTGCTGGCATCGAGTTCCGCTTCGATGGCCCCTTCGAGATCTTCAATCGTGCGAACCGGGCCCGACGACGGCCCCGGCAGCGCCGTGGCCGCAACCATCGGCATCATGGGGCCCGCCAACGCCTTCTTGATGACGGGACGAATCACCATGAAGAACGCCATCGCCCCCAGCAGAAGAACGACGCCGAGCCGGCCGAGATCGTTGATTTGCGGCCCGTACTTCTCCCACGTACCCACCGGAGCGGGCACATCCTCGGCCTCGGGCCGTTCGGAGAACGACACGTTGTCGACCGTGAGCAAATCTCCGCGCGTCGCATCAATCCCGACAGCCGCGCTCACCAGGTTCTGTATCCGCAGCAACTCGTCTTTGGTCCGCGGCTTGTTGGTGCGCTTGACCACGCCATCGGTGCCCGTCGTCGCCACGCCCAGATCGTCGAGAATGACGGCGACCGTCAGGCGGGCCACTTCGCCGTTGGGCTTGGTCGTGTGGCGCGTGGTGCGGCTGATTTCGTAGTTGGCCGTCTCCGAGTTGCGGCCCGCCATCCGGACGTCCGGTGGCCTGGCCGGATCCGCGGGCTTCGCGTTCGGGTCGGGGAGGTTGGCGCGCGCACCAGCTACGCTGCCAGCAAGCGCGTTGATAGCCGTCTGGTCCGACGAACTGACCTTGCTCCGGACGACCGTCGAATTCGGATCCCACCGCTCTTCGGTCTGTTCTTCGGACTGCGCGTTCAGGCGCACCGCCACGTTGACCCGCACGCGACCGGAACCAACCACCGGTTCCAACAAATTGACGACCTTCGTGGTGAGGTCTTTCTCGACCGACAACTGGCGATCCAATGACGGGCCCGAATTGGGCTGGTCGCCATCGTCGGTCGACTTGGTGAGCGGTCGGCCGAAGCTGTCGAGGATGACGACCGCATCGGGCCGTAACCCCTCGACGCCAGCCGCCACCAACGCACGAATGCCCTGGACGGTGCTCGGATTGAGTGTTTTATTGCCGCGTAATTTCAGCACGACCGACGCTTTCGCGGGCTGCTGCTTGGTCTCGAACAGCGAATTCTTCGCCGTGGAGATGTGGACCCGAGCGCTCGACACTTCGGACAGCGTGGCGATGGTCCGGGCAATCTCGCCTTCGAGCGCGCGCCGGAAATTGACCTGCTCCAGAAATTCGGTGGCGCCAAACGAAACCTGGTCGAAAATCTCGAAGCCGATTCGGCCCGCGCTGGGCATGCCGGTTGACGCAAACTCGAGCCGAAGCTCGTCGATGCGTCGCTCGGGCACCCGGACCGACCGGCCGCCGTCGGCCACCTGATACGGCTCTTTCATCGTTTTCAGGCGACCTACCACGTCGTTGGCCGAGGCAGCATCCAGGTCCGAGAACAGCAGGACGTAGGATTCCTGGCTGAGCCAGTTGGCCGACCCGACCACCAGCGCGACCACGGCGACAAACGCCACGACCAAACTGATGCGCTGGGTCGCCGAGAGAGACCCTCCGAGCGCCGCAAGCCGTCTGAAGATGTTTTCGAGGTCCACGATGACGATTGCTCGTTAATGACAGGGGTTGCCGACTACACAGGCATCCGCATGATTTCCTGGTACGCGGCCACACATTTGTTCCGCACTTGAACCGCCATCTGGAACGCCAGATCCGAGGTCTGCATGGCGATCATGGCTTCGTGCACGTCACCCGTGCCGTCCATCATGCGCCCGACCGCATCGTTGGCCGCGGCACCGGATGTCTCGATTTTGTTCACGATTTGCTTGAGCGTGTCCGAAAATGCGGGACCCTCGGCACCCGCGGACCGGGGAGTCGCGACTGCCGGAACGGCCGTAATCGCAGAGCCAAGTGATGCAATCGACATCGGTGTCCCTCACTAGCGCCCGAGTTCGAGCGCTCTCTGGAGCATGTCGCGGATGATTCCAATAGCCGCCAGGTTTGCCTGATACCCGCGCGACGCCCCAACCAGATCGACCATTTCGGTCTGCGAATCGACGTTGGGCAGCGACACGAAGCCGTTCTGATCGGCATCGGGGTGCGACGGTTCGTAGCGCTGCTGGAACGGCGTGCGGTCTTCGACCACGCTCGCCACCTTGACGCCGACCGCTTCGCCCAGGGCCGTCGCAAACGGCGATTGTTCGGCTGCCTCGAGCACGACATCCCGACGCCTGTACGGCTGGCCGTTGGGCCCGCGCGTCGAGTCGGCGTTCGCAATATTCGAGACGGCGACCTCGACACGGGTCCGCTCGGCGTTGAGCGCCGTGGCGCTGGCGGCAATGGCAGAACCGAGTGTCGGCATGGTGTGCTATCCCCCGGTGATGGCGTATCGAAGCAACTTGAACTTCGCCGCGAGCACGGTTTGCGCTCGGGAAAAATCGCCGGACGCACTGGTCATCGACAGGAGTTCCCGATCCAGCTGCACGGTGTTGCCGTCGCGGCGTGCGTCGAGCCCCGCCACTTCGCGGGTGCGGACGTCGCTCGGGCCAGTGCGCCCGTTCGGGTCGTCAAGATGCTGGGCCGACGTCTTGACCAGCGAGACGCCTTCGGTCAACTGACGAGACAGCGACTGAGAGAAATCAACTTCACGGGCCCGGTAGCCTGGAGTATTCGCGTTGGCAAGGTTGGAAGCGGCCACAACCTGCCTCGCGGCGGCAAGCGTCATCTGCCGTCTGAGCGCGTCGGAGATGGCAGCATCGCTGTAGTCGGGCACGGCCCCCTCTTTTCCTGATCGGCTTGCGTAACACGCTCGCCGCATCACGTCGAAGAGTCGGGCTGCAAGATCGGTGCCCCGTTTTCGGGCGACTCAGGAAGGAGACGGAAGCCTAACAAGCACGTGGCTTGCGGTTCGACGCGATTATGTCGGACGTGGGGCCGTCGTCGCCGACCGGCTATCCGACATCTAAATTGATGGACGAGTCGGTCGAAATCAGGAGGCTGGCCGACCGCGCCGGGCGGAAAGACCTTTACCGCCGCGACGCGGCGAGGTCCTGGACGAGGCGTTCGATTCGCTCAAGCCTGGCGTCGATGGCGTCCAGCCTGGCCGGCAGCGATGTCGACGAACTGGTGGTATCCCGGTCTACGACCTGCCGGGTGAGTTGGCGATTTTCGAACTCCAGAGCCTGGCGATCTCTGATGCGCGTGAGAATCACGTCCAACTGCCCCAGAGAAAACGGCTTGGTGAGATAGTCGTAGGCGCCCGAGCGAACCGCCTCAATCGCACTGTCGAGCGAGGCGTAGCCGGTGATAATCACGACATGACAGGCCGGGTGCACGCGCTTGGCGGCCCGCAGCACAGCCAGGCCATCGGCCCCGGGCAACTGAAGATCGGTGAGAATGAGATTGAACTGCCCCGGAGACCGTTCGATCGCGGCGACGGCTGCACGCCCATCGCTCGCCGAGGCGACCCGGAGCTTGCGGCTCCTCAAGTGTTCGACCAGCAGCTCCCGAATCCCCGGGTCGTCGTCTACGACCAGCAATTCTCCGATGCTGCTGAAATCGTCACCTTGTGGCGTGGACATTGCTTTTTCTCTTTAAACGGACACCGATATGACGGATAATCGACATCGATGTCGATTTCTTGAATACACTAAGTTCAGCGATCAACGAGTCGGACACGTAATGGTCGGTACGCCGCCAGTCGTCGCGTGGGGGTCAGCCACGCAGGCGGAACCGGGAGGCCAACATTCATGGTGCTCACATCGCTCGCCAAAGAACCCACCGTTCTTGTCGTCGAGGACGAGACAGATTTCCGCGAACTTCTCGGTGAATCGCTCACCGGAGACGGGTTCAGGCCCACCCTGGCCGCCAACGGCCACGAGGCACTGGAACGGCTCGCCGGCTTCGCCTTCGATGCCTGCGTGATCGACCTCCGGCTGCCCGATGCAGACGGTATCGATCTGCTCCGCGGCGCCATGGACCGGTATCCCGACATCATTGCCGTCGTCGTCACCGGGTTCGGCGGTGTCGCCGAAGCGGTCACGGCGATGAAGGAGGGCGCGATCGATTTTCTCTGCAAGCCCTTCCAGTTGTCGCAGGTCTCGCGAGTTCTGAGGTCCGCGTTCGAGCGAAGGCAGCTGCGCGAAGAGAACGCCGAATTGCGCGCCCAACTCAACGACTACGGTCGAAGCTTCGGCATCATCGGCCAGAGCCCGGCCATCCGTCAAGTCTTCTCGTCGCTCGAAGCGGTCAGCCGGATGAACAGCACGGTGCTGATCCAGGGCGAGACGGGCACGGGCAAGGAATTGATCGCGCGCGCCATCCATCAGAGTAGCCCACGCGCCGAACATCGCTTCGTGGCGTTCAACGCGGCGGCAATTCCGGAAGGGTTGGTCGAGGCCGAATTGTTCGGCCATACGAAAGGCGCCTTCACCGGAGCGATTAACGCGCGCGTCGGTCGCTTCGAGCTCGCGCACCGCGGCACGCTGTTTATCGACGAGGTCGCCCTGATGGGCATCCCGCTGCAGACCAAACTGCTGCGCGCGTTGCAGGAGCGCGAGATCGAACGGGTGGGCGATTCGCGCCCGATTAAGTTCGACGCCCGCATCATCGCCGCCACCAACAAGGATTTGCGGAAACTGGTCAAAGACGGCGTGTTCCGCGAAGACCTGTTCTATCGGCTCAACGTGATCCCGATCACGCTGCCGTCGTTGCGCGAACGCATCGAAGATATTCCGCTGCTGGCCCGGCATTTCGTGCAGAAGGCCTGCAAGGCGAACAACCTGCCGACCAAGACGCTGTCGCAGGAAGTGGTGCGGCAGTTGATGGCCGTGCCGTGGCCGGGCAATATCCGGCAGTTGGAAAACGCCATCGAGCACGCCGTGGCGATGTCGGGCACCGAACGCGAAGTGGCGGTTCGCAATCTGCCCGAAGATCTTCGGGCCGAGGTCGAAGCGCCGCGCCCCGCGTCGATGGCGATTCCCGACGACGGGCTGGATTTCGCGTCGGTGGTGTCGCAGTTGGAGCGCGATCTGATTTTGCGGTGCCTGGAGAAGACCGGCGGGAACAAGCGGCAGGCAGCCCGGTTGCTCAACCTGAGCCGCACGACGTTTATCGACAAGCTCAACCGGCTCAACGTCAGCGAAGCCGCGACCGCAGCGGCAACCGCCCTGTCGGCGTAGTCCTTCGAGGCGCAAGTACGACCACGTATTTGTGCCCTCAGGACTCAGTGCTGAGGGAGCAACTTCGGCCGGGCTGGTCGCAGCGATACGGAGTCGTCGTTGCGACTCGA
>JBAXOX010000038.1:0-38199 GCA_037133015.1 Acidobacteriota bacterium | reverse complement strand
CCTGCGTGGGCTTTCTGGACGGGCAGCCGCGCCGGTCCGTCAGCTGATGGATGCGCCTGCGTGGGCTTTCTGAACGGGCAGCCGCGCCGGTCCGTCAGCAGAGGGGCGTTCCTGCGTGGGCTTTCTGGACGGGCAGCCGCGCCGGTCCGTCAGCTGATGGATGGGCGTGGGTGGGCTTTCTGGACGGGCAACCACGCCGGTCCGTCAGCAGAGGGGCGTTCCTGCGTGGGCTTTCTGGACGGGCAACCAAGCCGGTCCGGGGCTGATGGATGGGCGTGGGTGGATGTTGTGAACGGGCAACGAAGCTGGTCGGGCAGCAGCGGGGCGGGCCTGCGTGGGCTTTCTGAACGGGCAGCCGCGCCGGCGCGGCCCAGTCGGGCCAGTTCGTGGGTGAGAAGTGAGGAGTTCGCATGGCGGCATATGTCGTAACGGGAGGGGCGGGGTTCATCGGATCGCACATGGTCGAGGCGTTGGTGCGCCGCGGCGACCGCGTTCGGGTGGTGGACAGCCTGGTAACGGGTAAGAAACGCAATCTGAGAGCGGTCGAGTCGTCCATCGAATTCATCGAGGGCGACCTCGCCGACCCCGCGGTGGCGCGCCAGGCGGTGGCGGGAATGGACTACGTCCTGCACCAGGCGGCCATCCCGTCGGTGCCGCGCTCGGTGGCCGACCCGGTAACCTCCCACCGGTCGATTGTCGAAGCGACGCTCAATCTGCTGGTCGCCGCCCGAGACGCGGGCGTCAGACGCCTGGTCTACGCCGGTTCGTCCTCGGTGTACGGGAATCAACCCACGCTGCCCAAACACGAGGGGATGCCCCCCATGCCGCTGTCGCCCTACGCGTTGCAGAAAGTCGTGGGCGAGCAGTACGGGCAACTGTTCACGGCGTTGTACGGCCTGGAAACCGTATCGACGCGGTACTTCAACGTGTTCGGCCCCAGGCAGGATCCTTCGTCGCCCTACTCAGGGGTGATCTCGGTGTTCGCACGCGCGGCGGTCTCGGGCCGGCCACCCACCATCCACGGGGACGGCGAACAGACGCGCGATTTCACGTTCGTCGCCAATGTGGTGGATGGCGTGCTCAAGGCGTGCGAGGCGCCCGGGGCCGCCGGCCAGGTCTTCAACGTCGCCACGGGTGGCCGCATCTCCCTCAACGATTTGTTCGCGGCCGTCCAACGGATCGCCGGAAGCGGTCTCACGCCGATCTACGGCCCGGATCGGGTCGGTGACGTCAAACATTCACAAGCCGACATCTCGCGGGCCCGGGCGGTGCTGCACTACGAGCCGCTGATCAGCCTCGAAGTGGGACTCGCGCAGACGATCGCCTGGTTCAAGACCGATCCCGACGCGCTGGCCTGACGACCGGTTTCGCAGGCGACAGGCATTCGAACACGACAGGCGTTCGAACACGAAGGCGACGGCCACGTCTGCATACGCCGCGACTGTCTGCGGGCCGCCCAACTGACAACCGCAGTTCACCCGGATCCGGGGCAGATGCGGCCGTTTCGGCGCGGCGCGTCAACCGGCGCTGTCATGTCTGGTGCGCCGCCAGCCCCCAATAATTCCCGCCTCGCGGCCCGCGCCCGTATCACCGGCGCGCTCAGGCACTTACCCCATCACTCCCCGTACGCCGCCTCTGGCCCCGGTCTTGCCCATGATGCTATCGGTCCGGTCAGTCACGTGGCGCCTGGGCGCCCGACCTCCGCCGAAAACGCCCCGTGACCCCGGACCGCACTGGCGGCATCCCGCCGCCCAATAGCAGAGGAGAACGACCATGAAGAATCGATTCACCCGCCTGTGCGTGTGGATGCTCGGCGCCGCCATCGCTGTTTCCCTGGCGACCGGATCGGCTCTGGGCCGCAGCACGCAGGACTCGAAGAACTCCGGCGCACCCCAGATCAATCTCAACACGGCGACCGCCGAACAACTCGACCGACTGCCGGGCGTCGGACCCAAAACGGCCGCCCTCATCATCGAGTACCGACAGAAGAATGGCGGATTCAAGAAAGTCGAAGACGTGATGAACGTCCGCGGCATCGGCGAAAAGAGCTTCTTGAAACTGCGTCCGTTCATCACGGTGACGCCAGCCAAAACGGATCGGCCCACCGTCGATAAATGACCACCACCCCTGTCGCCGAACCGGGGTCTCGCCCCAACCCGCCCCGCCAGCAAGGCTCGAGCCTGGTCGAACTGCTCCTCGTGCTGATGGCCATGATGCTGGTTGGCGCCATCGCGACCCCGACGCTCGGCCAGCGCGGACGCACCGTCGAGCTGTCGGGGTCGGCGCGCTATCTCAGCTCGCTGCTCCAGCGAGCCCGCACCGAAGCGATTCGCCGAGGCACCTACGTGGCCTACCGCTTCACCGCCGTCAATGGACAGGTGCAGTACGCCATGTTCGCCGACGGCAACGGAAACGGCGTTCGCTCGGTCGACATCACACTCGGAGTAGACGGGCAGGTCTCAGCATGGGAATCGGTGGCCGACCATTTTGCGGGTGTGACGTTTTCAATTGCTCCGGGCGTCACCGACATCGATACGGGAACGCCCCTTGCCGGCGACCCTGTGCGCATCGGTGGAAGCGAACTGTTGTCGTTCAGTCCCACTGGCACCGCCACCTCCGGCACGCTGTATCTGTCGGACCGCAACCAGCAGCAGTGGGCGGTCAGGGTACTGGGCGCCACCGGACGGATCCGCGTGCTTCGATTCGACCCGGGGAACACCCAATGGACCTCACCATGACGCGATACCAAGACCGCCGCCTCACACCACGGCACACAACCGCTCCCGACACCCGACTCGATACCCTCACGCTGCGGACCGGGACGTGCCTCACGATCCTCGAAACCTCCACTGGCGGAGCCCTCGTGGAGTCGTCGTCTCGACTCGAACCGGGCACAACCCTCGCATTCAAAGCCATGCCCGCATGGACCGGAAACGCCCACTCGGCGAAAGTCGTACACTGCACGGTCTCCTCAATCGATGTTCGGACGGGCCTCAGATTCAAGGCCGGCCTCAGCTTCGACATGGGTAGTCACTACACGACGGTCGCCTCGCCGGGAGGTCGCGGGAACGCACTACCCGCCCAAGGGACCTTGGCAACGACCCAACGGCCGCTGGAACCCTCCCGATGGCCCGCTGGTTCGCCATCGAACCAACGTTGGCGAGTTGGCACGCGAGTTGGTTATACGCAGTCGAGATGAATAACACACCTATGTGCGAAGCTGATGCCCGTGGCGGATGCGAGACGCTGTCCCTGCTGCCGAGGCAGTGTCTGCTCGAAGACGTGCTTGGGTCGCGCCGGAGCCGCGGTGGCGGCCAACGCCAGCACTGGTCGATTGGTGGGGCGATTGAGACGCTGCTGTGTCAACGCCTGTCGGTGCGATGGGTCAGATTCCTGGTTGGCAGCGACGCCGGCCGAATCCGAAACGATCGGACCGAGGCGCCTGGGGTCTTGCGCGTTCCGGAGCCGGTCGGACCGGTGCCCCCGCCATTTCGACTGGAAATCGGCCTGCACGATGGACAAGTGCTCTCCGAGAGCCAGCGCCGGCTGCTCAGTAAGGCCATGGCGATGTGCGCCATGATTGCCGAGGTCGATCATCGCGGCCACGGGTGCGGTTCGGCGCAGCCGCCCGGGGGAAAAGTCAAGGACGGCGCCGCGCCCTTGATTGGCACCAGCGAGACGATTCGAGTCCTTCGCGACCGAATCGAGCGTGTGGCAGCGACCGATTTTACCGTGCTGGTCGAGGGCGAGAGCGGCAGCGGAAAGGAATTGGTCGCCCGTCAGATTCACGAACTCAGCGCCCGGAAGCGCGGGCCCTTTGTGGCCGTCAACTGCGCGGCCCTGGTCGATTCGTTGCTCGAAGCCGAGCTGTTCGGCATCGAAGACCGAACGGCCACCGGTGTGCGGGGGCGGAAAGGGAAGTTCGAGCACGCGGCCGGGGGAACGCTCTTCCTGGACGAAGTGGGCGATTTGTCGCCGCAGGCACAGGCGAAACTGCTGCGTGCGATTCAGGACTGCACGGTCGAGCGGGTGGGTAGTCACGACTCGCGCCGCATCGACACGCGCCTGGTGGCCGCCACCAACCGGCACCTGCGCGACATGGCCGATCAGGGGCTGTTTCGGCACGACCTTTATTACCGCCTGAGTGGTGTCGAGCTCACCGTGCCGCCCCTGCGCGTTCGCCGCGAGGATGTCGTCGAACTCGCCGAGTACTTTCTCGCCCGATTCAGGCCTCGTCGCGATCTCCGCCTGACGCTCGCGGCCACCGACGCGCTGGTGGCGTACGACTGGCCCGGAAACGTCCGGGAGCTGGAGCGCCTCATCGAAGCGGTGCTCACCATTGCGCGAAGCGATCGAATCGAGCTCGAAGACCTTCCGGCGGCGGTGCGCGGGCCCTATCAGGACATCCTGGAACCGGCGGCACACCAGCAAGACTCGCTGCGGTTGTGGGCGGGGCGCTACGTCCGTCTCGTGTTGCAGCGATCCGGGTACAACAAACGGGATGCCTGCGCGGTTCTGGACATCAGTTACCACACGCTTCAGACCTATCTTGCCCAATCCGGCGACGCGCGTTCCAGGCCGGGTTCGCCCGACGACAGGCCGCCGCTCACGCTAGGGGAGGGCGCCCTGGAGTCGGCCGTCTTGTCGTAAACGCAACGAGTGCACCCAGGGCTGCCATCGGTTCTGCAGCCCTCTCCCAGTGGTCAGGAGGTCGATCGGCGCGGCGCAGCCGCGCCAGCCGGATGCCACCGGTCTCATCAAGCCGACGTGGCGGACTTGTCCAGCGTGGGCAAGCGAGGTCGTGCATCGGCTCGTCAGGCTGCCGTCCGCTGGTCGGACTGGCAAGCCGGAGGCGAGTATGGACATCGGACGTGTGATACCAGTCTGTCTGACAGTCGTGCTGTTGTTTGCAGGCACCGCGCGTGGAGCGGGGACCGACCCGTGCCTGCCTCGATCGTCACCCGCGGCGTCGCCTTCGCAGCAACGCCACGCCTGGCGTTCCACCGCGAACCTGGTTGACGAAAACACCGGCGCGGCAATGCGGCTGACGCGCCTGCCCTCGGGCGCGGTCCAGGTGATCATCGAAGGCGCCGGTCTCGAGGTGAACAAGACGGTGTACCCCAGTGGCGATTTCGCTCTCGTGGTGAAGGCAGACGACGACCGGGTCGTCGTGGTGCGGCACGGGGATCGGCTGCGCGTGTCGCGGCGCAATCGAACGCTCGAATTCGGAGGGCAGAAGGCCGGCGAGGCCGATTTCGATCAACTTCAGCAGTCGCTGGCGGCCTCGGCCGCGGTGGGTCGGTTCCGCGCCATGCGCAGCATGCTGACGTCCGCCACACGCTGCACCGGCCTGGGTGCCGCCGTCGACACCATCGATCTGCTGTTCGGCACCCTCAAAGGCGAACCTCCCCGGCAAGATCTGGTGTCGGCCGCGCCGATGGCGGCCGCCGTCGACGGGGTCGACTCGGAAGCCGAGATCGACGATTCGTCCTGCTACATGAGCTGGGTCGGCGAAGTGGTTCTGGCGTGGAACGACTACGAAGGCTGCATCTACACGTTCGCCTGGTACAACCCGCTGCGGGAGGTCTGTGCGTTCGCGTGGGTGATTCGCGTCGAGTCGGCCTGGTTTCGGCTGATTGGATGTTCGTCGTTTCCAATCAAGGGAGGAGCGTGCGATGCAGACAGTCAAGGCGTGGGCAACTAGCATCGTGATCGGCGTGGTGGCGGCAGGCCCGTTCGCGGCACTCGCGCTGGTGGCGCTTCCCGACGACTGGCGCGGGCCCCTGGTCCCTTGGACGGTCGCCCTCATCGTCGTGATGCTGGTGGTGCTAATCCGGCAGCCGAGACAGCCGCCGATTTGATCAACGGAAGCCGATGCGCGGGAGGGGCGAATGGGGTGGCGATCCGCGGTCAACACCGCGGTCAACGCGGCTTGACCATCTCGGCAGCGCCATAGTACCGTTGGCGTGTCCTCGGCCCTTCTCGCGCATCCCATGACCCAAGCAGGTTCGACCCAACTCAAGCGCACGCCCCTGAACGCTCAGCATCGCGCTCTGGGTGCGCGGATGGTGCCGTTTGCCGGGTGGGACATGCCTGTTGAGTATTCCGGACTGTCGGCCGAACATCTGGCGGTCAGGACCACGGCCGGCCTGTTCGACGTGTCCCATATGGGCCAGGTTGAGGTGGCCGGCAAAGACGCCCTCGCCGCCGTGCAGTGGATCACCAGCAACGACGCCTCCAGGCTCGAGATCGGTCAGGCCCACTACTCGGGTCTGATGACGCCAGCCGGGACGTTTGTCGACGACCTGTTGGTCTATCGGCTGGCCGCCCAGCACTTCCTGTTCGTCGTCAACGCGGCGAACGTCGACAAGGACGTGGCCTGGGTCCTCGAGCATATTCGCCAATTTGCTGACGTGACGGCGCTCGATACGAGTTCGCGATATGCGTTGGTGGCCCTGCAGGGGCCTGTCGCGCGCGGCGTGATGCAACGCCTCGCGAATTTCGACCTCTCGACCATCAAGTACTACTGGTTTGCCCACGGCGAAATCGCGGGGGTGCGGGCCACGGTGTCGAGAACCGGCTACACAGGGGAGGATGGTTTCGAAGTCTTCGTGCCACCCAAGCAGGCGCCGGCTGTCTGGAACGCCATCCTCGACGAGGGGCGCGACGAGGGCGTGATTCCGGCCGGTCTGGGCGCCAGAGACACGCTCCGCCTCGAGGCGGCCATGCGTCTCTACGGCAACGACATCGATGCCGAGACGACGGTGCTTGAAGCGGGTCTTGGGTGGATTGTCGGCTGGAAGAAGGACGATTTCATCGGCCGCGACGCGTTGCTCAGCCAGAAGACGTCGGGTCCCACCAGACATCTGGTGGGCTTCGAGATGTTCGACCGTGCCATCGCCCGGCACGGCTATCGGGTGGTCGCGTCCGGGCAGACCGCCGGTGTGGTCACCAGCGGCACATACACGCCGTTTCTCAAGAAGGCCATCGGGATGGCCTACGTTCCGGCCACACACGCCGCCGAGGGCGCCGAGTTCGATGTCGAGATTCGCGGCCGGTTGGCCCGGGCCCGCGTAGTTCCACTGCCATTCTACAAACGACCGAAAGGGTGAGCATGTATCCTGCCGATTGCAAGTACACGAAGGATCACGAATGGATCAAGGTGGACGGCGGCGCGGGGCGCGTCGGGATCACCGATTTTGCGCAGAAACAATTGGGCGACGTGGTCTACCTGGAGCTGCCCCAGGTGGGTCGTTCGCTGAAACAGGGCGAGGTGTTCGGCACCGTCGAATCGGTGAAGGCCGTTTCGGAGCTCTATAGCCCGGTGTCGGGTGAGGTCGTGGCCGTCAATACGGCATTGGCCGAAAAACCCGAGGCCGTCAACAAGGACCCGCACGGTAGCTGGATGGTCGAAATCAGGTTCTCCGCCCCGGCCGAGGTGAGCGCACTGCTTGCCGTGGCCGAGTACGCCGATCTGGTCAAGTAGCCGATCCGCGCGATGGCTGTCGTGGTGGGGTCGCCCGCGCGCGGCGCGTGGCGGCCCTCGATCCCGCCTGAAGGTCAGTTCTGATAGAGGTCATCCATGAGCGGTGAGTTGACAGGCTCGTTCGAATCGCGCCATCTGGGCCCCCGTCCGCACGAATGCGACGCCATGCTCGCCACCATCGGCGCCGCGTCGCTTGATCGGCTTATGGACGAGGCGATTCCGCAGGCCATCAGACTCGATCGACCGCTTGCGCTGCCGGCCGGCGAAACCGAATATCGTTTTCTCGCCCGCCTTCGGCGTATCGCCGCGAAGAACGCACCGTTCCGCTCGTACATCGGCCTCGGCTACCACGACTGCATCACGCCGACGGTCATCCTGCGCAACGTGCTCGAGAACCCCGGCTGGTACACGCCCTACACCCCGTACCAGGCCGAAATCGCGCAAGGGAGGCTCGAGGCGCTCCTCACGTTTCAGACGATGATCGAAGATCTGACGGGCATGCCGGTGGCCAACGCCTCGCTGCTCGACGAGCCGACGGCTGCCGCCGAAGCGATGACCATGCTCCGGCGGGTTCAGGGAGGCACGCGCTCGGTGTTCGTGGTGGCCAGTCACTGCTTTCCGCACACGATCGACGTGTTGCGCGGGCGGGCCGAACCGCTCGGCATCGAACTGGAGGTCGCCGATCTCGACCAGATCGAGTTCACCGATCGCGTGTACGGCGTGCTGGTCCAGAGCCCCGACGCGCACGGCGCGTTGCACGACTTGAGCGGATTGATCGAAAGGGCCCATGCGGCCAAGGTTCAGGTGGCCGTGGCGACCGATTTGCTGGCGCTGGCCCTCACGACACCGCCCGGCGAGTGGGGGGCCGATGTCGTGCTCGGCAGTGCCCAGCGCTTCGGCGTCCCGATGGGCAATGGCGGGCCGCATGCCGCCTTCTTCGCATCGCGCGAACAGCACGTGCGACAGATGCCGGGCCGGCTCATCGGCGTGTCGGTGGACGCGCACGGGAACCGGGCGTATCGGATGGCGCTCCAGACGCGCGAACAGCACATCAGGCGGGAAAAGGCGACGTCAAACATCTGCACGGCACAGGCGCTGCTGGCCACGATGGCGGCGATGTACGGCGTGTATCACGGCCCCGAGGGCATCCGACAGATCGCCTCGCGCGTGCATGCGATGGCCGTCGCTCTCGACCGGGAACTGGCCGTCCTGGGCTGCGTGCAGCAGCAGGCGGCGTACTTCGACACGCTTGATCTGCGTCTGCCGGCGGGGACCCGCGACGCCGTGCGCGCCGCCGCGCTCGACGCGGGCCTCAACTTTCGGTACGGGTCGGACCCGGACCGGATTGGCGTCGCCCTCGACGAGACGGTCGGCGAAGAAGAGATCGCGGCGATTCGCGCCGTCGTGGCCCGCGGACTGCGCGCAACAGTCCCATCCTCGGCGGTGGTGGCGACGGTGAACGCGCCCGCGTGGCCCGCCGCCCTGCGCCGGACTTCGCCGATTCTTCAGCACCAGGTGTTCGGCCTGTATCGCTCGGAAACGGCGATGATGCGGTATCTCAAGAATCTCGAACGCAAGGACGTGGGACTCGACACGTCGATGATCCCGCTGGGATCGTGCACCATGAAGCTCAATTCGGCCTCCGTGATGGCCGCGGTCACCTGGCCCGAGTTCGCCGGGGTGCATCCCTTCGCGCCAGCCGATCAGGCGGCGGGGTACGCCGAAGTGGTGGCGGGTCTCGAGGCCGCACTCCGCGAGGTGACCGGCTTTGCGGCGGTCAGCCTCCAGCCGAACTCGGGGGCGCAGGGCGAATTCGCGGGCCTGATGGTGATTCGCGCCTACCATCAGCATCGCGGGCAACGCCAGCGCACCGTCGTGCTGATTCCCTCGTCGGCGCACGGTACCAATCCGGCCAGCGCCGTGATGGCCGGCATGCAGGTCGTGGTGGTTGCCTGCGACAGCCGGGGCAACATCGATGTGGGCGACCTCGCCGCCAAGGCCGCCCAGTATACGGACACGCTCTCGGCGTTGATGCTGACGTATCCCTCGACGCACGGCGTGTTCGAGGATGCCGTCAAACAGATCTGCGCCATCGTGCACGACCACGGCGGCCAGGTCTACATGGACGGCGCCAACCTCAACGCGCAACTGGGCCTGACCAGTCCTGGACTGATTGGCGCCGACGTGTGTCACCTCAACCTGCACAAGACGTTTGCGATCCCGCACGGCGGCGGCGGCCCTGGCATGGGCCCGATTGCCGTCGCGGCCCATCTGGCGCCGTTTCTGCCCGGACACGCGCTGGCCGCGGTCGGCGGCGCGCAGGGCATTCACGCCATCTCCGGCGCACCCTGGGGCAGCGCGAGCATTCTGCTGATTGCCTACGCGTACGTCTCGCTGCTGGGCGGCGAGGGCATGACGCAGGCCACGCGCTACGCGATCCTCAATGCCAACTACATCAAGTCGCGCCTGGAGAAGGCATATCCGGTGCTCTACACCAACGCCAACGGACGCGTCGCGCACGAAATGATCTTCGACATGCGCGCCTTCAAGGCGGGCGGCGTTGAGGAAGGCGACATCGCGAAACGGCTGATGGATTACGGCTTCCACGCGCCGACCGTCTCGTTCCCGGTGCCGGGAACGCTGATGGTGGAGCCGACCGAAAGCGAACCCAAGGAAGAGTTGGACCGGTTCTGCGACGCGATGCTTGCGATCCGGCAGGAAATCGAGGAGGTGGTGTCGGGCAAGGCCGACCCGAAAGACAACCTCCTCAAGAACGCCCCGCACACGGTTGGTGCGGTGAGCAGCGAAACCTGGACGCATCCGTATTCGCGCGAGCGGGCCGCGTTTCCGCTGCCGTTTGTCAGAGCCAACAAATTCTGGCCGAGCGTCGGTCGAATCGACAATCCGTACGGCGATCGCAACCTGATGTGCGCGTGTCCGCCAATCGAGGCGTACTAGCGCGGACCCGTCCAGCCCCGTCCAGACCTCAGGCCGGCCGGCGCGTCAACTGGTCGGCCTTGTGTCTGTACGCGTGCAGCAGGCGCAGGGTCACGGGCCCGGGCACGCCGCTGGCGATCACGCGGTCGTCAACCCGGACGATCGGCACGATTTCGCGCGTCGTGCTCGTCAGAAACACTTCGTCGGCGGCGAACAGGTCTTCGTCGCGCAGCACGGCGTCGTCGACGCGAACCCCCGCCCCCTGCGCGACGTCCATGATGAACGCCCGCGTGATGCCGGCGAGCAACCCTTCGCCCAGCCGAGGCGTCAGGGCGACTCCGCCCTTGACGATAAACAGGTTCGACTGCGAGCACTCCGCAATGTCGCCGCGGTAATTGCGCAGAATCGCCTCGAACGCGTCCTGCTTGATCGCCGCCTGCATCGCCAGCGCGTTGTTGAGCAGGTTGTTCGACTTGATCAAAGGATTGACCGAACCCGGGTGATTCCGGACCACCGGCACCAGCGACACCTTGACCCCATCCTGGTAGACCGAGGCCGGCGGAACGGCCAGCGGTTTGACGATGATCACCAGCGACGAGGCGGGAGAACCGGCAGGATTGTATGAACCGTCCCCGATGCCGCGCGTCACCAGCACTCGCACGTACAAATTATCGTTGGCCGCGCCCTGCGCGGGTCCCGTAGCGTAGGCGCGCATCGTGTCTCGAATCGCGGCTTCGAGCCCCGCATCGTCGACCGGCATCGGCACCGCGATCATCCGCGCAGAGGTCTTCAACCGCTCGACATGCGGGCCGAGCAGAAACAGCTCCCCGTGGTACGTCCGTACGACCTCGTACACGCCTTCGCCAAACAGGAATCCGTGGTCGAAGATGGAAATCAGCGCGTCTTGCCGGCTGCAGATGCGTCCGTTGACGTAGGCGACGGCGGTCATACTTGTGCGCTCCGGTAGCAGCCCGGCGCTCGTAAATCGGCGCGTGCGTTACCGCCAGTAACGGTACCTCTTGTGGTAGAGTGCGCGCAAGACACGGCCACGCCGCGATCGAGCGGCGACCCTGTCCGGAGCACATCATGCGCGTGTTGAATGCCAGCCAGATGCGTGAGGCCGATCGCCGCGCGATCGACGACCTTGGCATTCCCTCGATCGTGTTGATGGAGAACGCCGGTCGGGAGGTGGTCGCCGCGATGGAGGCCGCGTTCGGCTCGCTGGCCGGACGCCGCGTCACCGTGTTCGCCGGACGGGGCAACAACGGGGGCGACGGCTTCGTGGTGGCGCGTGGGTTGTGGCAGCGGCAGTGCGACGTGCTCGTCTGTCTGCTCGGGACAACCTCGCAGGTGGGCGGCGACGCTCGGATCAATCTGGACATTCTGCGGCGACTGGCCGTGCCTGTGGTCGAGATCGGGTCGGCGGAAGACTGGGCGCGGCAGCAGGCGGCGATGCTCGACTGCCATCTGGTTGTTGACGCGCTGTTCGGGACGGGTCTCAGCGCACCGTTGACGGGCGTCCACGCGGCCGTCGTGTCGGCGATCAATGCCGCCGGGATGCCTGTGGTCGCCATCGATCTGCCGAGCGGACTTTCGGCAGACTCGCCGACCCTTATCGGGCCGGCCATCGCGGCGTCGCTCACCGTGACGCTCGGCGCGCCGAAGCTTCCCTTGCTCTTGCCCCCAGCCGAGGCGTTGGTCGGCTCGCTGGTGGTGGCCGACATCGGCATACCGAGAAGTGTGTTGGGTGGCATCCCGGGCCCCCACGTGGAGTTCGTGATTCCCGAGGAAGCGCGACGGCTGTTGCCTGGCCGCCTCGCCGACGCCCACAAAGGCAGCTTCGGCCACGTCGCTCTCGTGGCGGGGTCGCGGGGCAAGACCGGAGCGGCGCATCTGGCAGGGATGGCGGCGCTACGAAGCGGGGCGGGGCTCGCGACGATTGCCACGCCGAACTCCTGCCTGCCGATTATCGCCAGCATGGGCGCGGAGTACATGACAGTCGGCCTGGCCGAGAACGCCGACGGAACCGTGTCGCGGCGCGCCTCGCCGGCCATCGGTGCCTTGTCGTGTGACGTGCTGGCCGTGGGACCCGGGCTTGGCGCCGGTGCGCACCAGCGCGCCTGTGTCCTCGATGCTCTGGCGCGTTCGATCAAGCCCCTGGTTCTCGATGCCGATGCGCTCAACGTGCTGGTCGGCCACGCCTCCAGGCTGCGGTCGCGCAAGGGCCAGGTGATCATCGTGACGCCGCACCCGGGCGAGATGGCGCGCTTGATCGAAGGCAGTGTGGCGTCGGTCCAGGCCAATCGTCTCGCCGTCGCGAGCGACTTCGCCCGGACGCGAGGCGTCATTGTGATCCTCAAGGGGTACCGGACCATCGTGGCGGCCCCGGACGGCCGCGTGTTCATCAATTCGACGGGCAATGCCGGCATGGCTACCGGCGGAAGCGGCGACGTGCTCACGGGCATGGTCGCGGCCTGGGTTGCGCAGTTGTCCGACCCGGTGGATGCGTGCCGCCTCGCGGTATTTCTGCATGGGGCGGCAGGCGATCTCGCCGCCAGCGTCGAAGGGCAGGTGGCCCTCACCGCCGGCGATATCCTCAGGCACCTTGGTGATGCCGAGCGGGCCCTTTCGCGTCCGGACGCCGGCGATCTCGATCAGCAATGACGCGCATCACGCTGACCAGCTCCGAGCAGGAGACCAGCGCGCTTGGCCGCGACCTTGGCCCGACGCTGCCGATCGGGACCACGCTCCTGCTTCGCGGCGATCTGGGGGCGGGCAAGACGGCGTTCGTGCGCGGATTGGCGGAAGGGATGGGGCTGCCGGCCGAGGCGGTGAGCAGCCCGACGTTTACGTTGATTCAGGAATACCGCGGCGCCCGCCGACTCTTCCACGTGGATCTGTACCGCATCTCGGCGATGGAAGCCGACGACCTCGGTCTCGACGAATTGACCACCCAGGGCGTCGTCGCCATCGAATGGGCGGACAAGTGGACCTCGCCGCCGGCCTCCGCCATCGATGTGCACATCGAAGACCTGGGCGGCGACAGCCGTCGCGTCACCATCCGCACGGCCGAGTAGCAGCCCCGCGGGCCCTTACTTGATGGCGGCCAGGGTTCGTTCGAAGAACGCTGCGGTGGCGCCGTAGGCCCTGACCCACGTCTTCCACATCAGAAAACCGTGAATCTCGTCGGGAAAAATCAGTTCCTCCACCGGCACGCGCCTGGCGCGAAGCCGCTGGAGCAGATCGACGGTCTGCGAAAACTCGACGTTCCGGTCGTCGTCTCCGTGAATCAGCAAGACCGGCGATCGCCACGTCGCAATGGCCGCGTTGGGCGACGACTGAAACGCCAGCGCCAAGGCCGCCTCCCGGTCCGGCGCATCCGCCGGGAAGTCCTGTTTGAGCGCCGACCAGTCGTGCACGCCGTGCACGTCCACGCCCGCGGCAAACAGCGACGAGTCGCGCGCCAGGCCCATCGCCGTCAGATACCCCCCGTAGGATCCGCCCCACAGCCCGACGCGCTTCGGATCCACGTTCGGCACGGACTGCAGGTATCGGCCGGCGGCGACGATGTCCTTGTACTCCGCGCCGCCCCGGGGGCCGCCGTCCTTGGGTTCGCGGAAATGCCGACCGTACATGATGCCGGTCCGGTAGTTGATCGCCAGCACGACGTACCCGCGACTGGCCAGATACTGATTCATCGCGTAGGCGTTGTGGTAGTAGTCCATGTAGTGGAAGCCGAGCAGCATCTGCCGCATCGACCCGCCATGGATGAAGATCAACGCCGGTCGCGGTCCACCTTCGCGCGGGACGAACAATTGTCCGTGCGTTTCCCATCCGTCTTCGGCACGCACGGTCACCGGTTTGGGCACGACCAGCGCGGCCGAGGCAAACACGGCGGGCAGCGCGCTCCCGGCGATGACCTCGCGCCCCTGGGACGTCAGCACATACGGCATGGCCGGACTCGTGGCGGTCGATCCCAGGCAGACGACTTTTCCCGACACGTCCACCGGCGACCATTCAATCGTGTCGCCGCGCGTCAGGGCCAGAGGTGTTCCGCCGTCGACGCCGACGCGCCACAGATGGCGCCGATCCACATCATCCTGATTGGACGAGAAGATCACCGATGCCAGGTCGGCGCTGAGTGCCACGTCTTCGGTTTCGAACGCGCCGGGCGTCAGCAACACGGCGGCGCCACCCGAAACCGGGACCGAATAGAGATGGTTCCACCCATCCTGTTCCGACGCGAACACGATCCGTCCCTTGCCCCCGAACTGGAACGACGCGCCGGCGGTGAGATACGGCAGCGAGTCGTCGAGACCTGACCCGCTCTTCCATACTTCGCGCGCCGCATCCTTGGCCGCGTCGTACACCCAGATCGCCCAGGGCAGCGGCGTCTGGGGGATGAGCGGTTGCTTCATCTGACGCCCGCCCAGGCGCACAAACGCCAACTGCGACCCGTCGGGCGACCAGCGAGGATACAGGTCGATGTCGGCGCTCGGCGACACATACCGCAGCTTGGTCGCGCCCAGTTCGTACAGGGCAATGAACGCGTGGTCGCCTCGGTCGCTGACAAACGCGATCTTCTTGCCGTCGGGCGACCATCGCGGCTGCTGGTTGTTCCCGCGGACAAATGCCAACGCCTTGGCTTTTTCCTTCCCGGACACCGGCGCCAGCCACAACTGCTTGTTTCCCGACCAGACGGCGAACTCGCCATTGGGCGAAATCTGGATGTCCTCGCACCCCTCCTCGCCGCAGCCCATGTCGCCCAGCAGGCGAGGTTGGCCGGTCGCCACGTCAGCCGCCCACACCTGCTGCGTTCTCTTCTCGACGCCGGACGTCGGATCGGCCACCTCGCCGGCACCGTTGGGTTCGGTGCCTCTGGCGTAGACGACACTCTTGCCGTCTGGCGTCAGCCGAAGCGAAGCGATTGGCATGCCGTCGTCATCGGCATAGTGCGTCACCCGTCGAGCGCGAAACTCCGGCGCATCAGCCACCCATACGTTGCGGGTGCCCGTGGCGGCAAACACCCAGGCCACGCGTCCCGACGCGGCGGCCGCGACAAGATTTGTGGGAAAGGGCGAACTCAGCATCTGCTCCAGCGACAATTTCGCGGGCTGAGCCGAGCAGGGCACCGGGATGATGCCGCAGAACAGAGCCAGGGCCGACAGTCTGGACAGCCAGGTTGAATGGAGACGCATGGGCGTCAGGATACGCGATGCCCAGCCGGGTGGCAAGGCGAACGACCGCGAGGGCGAACGACCGCGAGCAACCGCGATCCAGATCGCCGCGCAGTGACCGCCCGCAGGGCCGGGCCCCACGATGGGCCGGCCTTACTCGGACCGGTAGTTCGGGGCTTCCTTGGTGATGACCACGTCGTGCACGTGGCCTTCGCGGACGCCGGCCGGGGTCACGCGAATCATCCGGGCGTTCTCCTGGAGCAGCGCCACGGTGCTGCAGCCGACATAGCCCATGCCGGCTCGCAACCCGCCCACCAGTTGATGGACGACGCCGGCGACGGTGCCGCGATACGGCACGCGGCCCTCGATGCCCTCGGGCACGAGTTTGTCCGAGGCGCCGGCGGTCTCGAGGTCGAAATCGTCCTGGAAGTAGCGGTCCCGTGAGCCCTTGCGCATCGCACCGATCGACCCCATGCCGCGGTATTCCTTGAAGCTGCGGCCCTGATACAGGACGACCTCGCCCGGGCTCTCGTCGGTGCCGGCGAGCAGTCCGCCGACCATCACGCAACTGGCACCGGCCGCCATCGCCTTGGTGATATCGCCCGAATAGCGAATGCCGCCGTCGGCGATAATCGGCACACCGGCGGCGCGAGCAATCGGGGCGCAGTCGAGGATGGCGCTGATCATCGGCACGCCGATGCCGGCCACCACCCGCGTGGTGCAGATCGAACCGGCGCCGATGCCGACCTTGACGCCGTCCACGCCGAGGTCGATCAAATCCTTGGTCGCCTGTCCGGTCGCGACGTTGCCGGCAATCAAGTCCACGTCCGGGAAGCGCCTTCGCAGTTCCTTGACCGTATCCATCACCTTCTGCGCGTGCCCGTGCGCCGTGTCCACCACCAGCACGTCGACGTGCGCGTGCACCAGCGCTTCTGCGCGCTCCATCGTATCGGCGCCGACGCCCACCGCCGCGCCCACTCGCAGCCGGCCGAGGCCGTCCTTGCTGGCGGCGGGGTACTTGATCACCTTCTGGATGTCCTTGACGGTAATCAGTCCCTTCAAGCGAAACTCGTGATCGACCACGAGCAGTTTTTCGATCTTGTGACGGTGCAGGATTTCGCGCGCCTCGTCGAGCGTGGTGCCTACCGGTACGGTAATGAGGTGGTCCTTGGTCATCACCGACGAGATGGGCCGATCGACGTTGGTCTCGAAGCGGAGATCGCGGTTGGTGAGAATGCCGACCAGCCGGCCTTCCTTCGACCCGTCCTCGGTGATGGGCACTCCGGAAATCCGGTACTTGGTCATCAGCGCCAGCGCTTCGAAGATCTTGTGAGTGGGGGAGAGGGTGATCGGATTGACGATCATGCCGCTTTCCGATCGCTTCACGCGGTCGATTTCCGAGGCCTGTTCCTCGATGCTCAGGTTCTTGTGCACGATGCCGATGCCGCCGTGCTGGGCCATCGCGATGGCGAGCCGCGATTCGGTGACCGTGTCCATGGCGGCGCTGGTGACCGGCACACTGAGGCGGATGTTGCGCGTGACGCGCGTGCTGACGTCGACCTGGTTGGGCAGCACCTGCGAATGCCACGGCACCAACAACACGTCGTCGAAGGTGAATGCGGTCATCGGTTCGCTGCCAGCGCGCATCATGCCTGCGGTCACCGAGTTCAGATCCATGCCCATCCTCCCGAAACGGTCGCCGCGCGTGGCGTCGACGTCGTCAGTTATCGGCCCCGTGGCACTTCTTGTATTTCTTCCCGCTGCCGCACGGGCACGGGTCGTTGCGACCCACCTTGGGCTCGTCGCGCCGCACCGTCATCACGGCCGCATCGTCGCCGCCGGTACGCGGCGGCTTCGGCGCGTCGCCGGCCCCGGCAGGCGCCCGCCCGAAAAATCCGGTGTCGCCGCCGGGCGCGTTGAGCGTCAACGGCGTGTTCGCGCGCCTGGCCGCCGGACGGCGCACCGGCGCACCCGTCTCGTCGACCGGCACAGGCTTGACCCAGAACAGGTACTGCACCGTCTCGTCGTCGATCCGGGCCTTCATGTCCTGGAAGAGTGCGAAGCTTTCCTTTTTGTATTCCACGAGGGGATCGCGCTGGCCGTAGCCGCGCAAGCCGATGCCTTCTTTGAGGTGGTCGAGGCTGTAGAGGTGATCCTTCCACTGCGCGTCGACAATCTGCAGCATGATGTCGCGTTCGACCCGCTGCAGCAGTTCGTCGCCCACCGTGACGACCTTCCCCTGATACACCGCGCTGACCCGCGTCCAGAGTTGATCGTGCATCTGGCCGGCCGTCAGGCCGCCGAAGTCGATCGCGGAGGTCTCGGCGGCGTCGACCGCAAATGTCCTGGCTGCTTCCCGCTTGAGCGCGTCGAGGTCCCACGTGTCGGGCTCCTGGGCCTCCGCGCAGTAGGTGTCGATCAGGCCGTCCAGCAGGTCCTCGGCCAGGCGCAGCACGTAGGCACGGCAGTCAATCACTTCGCCTTCGTCCACCCGGATACGGCCCTCGAGCAGTTCGCGGCGCAGCGCGTAGATGTTTTCGCGCTGCTTGTTCATCACGTCGTCGTACTCAAGGAGGTGCTTGCGGATCGAGAAGTTCTGGCCCTCGACCTGCTTCTGCGCGCGTTCGATGGCGCGCGTCACCATCCCGTGCTCGATCGGCACGCCTTCCTCCATGCCGAGGCGTTCCATGAGGCCCGAAATCCGATCCGATCCGAAGATGCGCATCAGGTCGTCTTCGAGCGACAAGTAGAAACGCGACGACCCGGGATCGCCCTGCCGTCCGGCCCGGCCGCGCAACTGGTTGTCGATGCGGCGCGCCTCGTGCCGCTCGGTGCCGATGATGTGCAGCCCGCCGTTGGCCACAACGGTTTCGTGCTCGGCCAGCGTCAGGTCGCGAAACTGGGTAAAGAGGCGCTCCCAGTCCGGGCGCCTGACCCGATAGAAGCCGATGAGGTGGTAGAAGTAGACGAACTCCTCGTCGTCCACGAACTTCTCTTCGCCCTTCGGCAGCCGCTCGGCCACCTCGTCGGCCAGCGCCCGCTGCCTGGCCATAAATTCGGCGTTGCCGCCGAGCAGGATGTCGGTGCCGCGGCCCGCCATGTTGGTCGCGATCGTCACCGCCCCGTAGCGGCCCGCCTGCGCCACGATGTCGGCTTCCTGCGCGTGGAACTTCGCGTTGAGCACCACGTGCTTGATGCCGCGCCGGCGGAGCATGCCCGCCAGTTTCTCGGACTTCTCGATCGAGACCGTGCCGACCAGCACGGGCTGCTTCTTCTCCTGCCGCTCGATGATGTCGGCGACGATGGCGTCGTATTTCTCGGTGGCCGTCCGGTAGATCAGATCCGGCAGTTCCTCGCGCCTCAGGACGCGGTTGGGCGGCACCACCACCACTTCGAGGTTGTAGATCTTGGCGAACTCCTCGGCTTCGGTCTCGGCGGTGCCCGTCATGCCCGAGAGCTTGCTGTACTTGCGGAAGTAGTTCTGGAAGGTGATGGTGGCGAGTGTCTGGTTCTCGCGCTCGATCTTTACCTTCTCTTTGGCCTCGACCGCCTGATGCAGGCCGTCGCTCCATCGCCGCCCGGGCATCAACCGTCCGGTGAACTCGTCGACGATGACGACCTCGCCGTCCTTCACCATGTAATCGACGTCGAGCTTGAACAGCGAGTGCGCGCGCAGCGACTGGTTGATGTGGTGGAGCAGCGGCATGTTGACCGGGTCGTAGAGCCCGCCCGGCTGGATGCGGTGCGACAGCAGTTTCTCGCACTTGGCCATGCCGCCTTCGGTGAGCGTCACGGTCTTGTGCTTTTCGTCCACCAGGAAGTCGCCGGTTGCCTCCAGCGCCTCGCGCTCCTCGGCCTTCGCGTCGCCGCGCGTGACGGCACCGGGCGCCAGCTTCGGAATGATCCGATCGACCTCGTAGTACAAGTCGGTCGATTGCTCGGCCGGCCCCGAGATGATCAGCGGGGTGCGGGCCTCGTCAATCAGGATGCTGTCGACTTCGTCCACCACCGCGAATCCGTGGCCCCGCTGGACGTACTGGGTCAGGTCGAACTTCATGTTGTCGCGGAGGTAGTCGAAGCCGAACTCGTTGTTGGTGCCGTAGGTGATATCGCAGGCATAGGCGTGCTGGCGTTCCTGGTCGGTGAGTTCGTGCTGAATGACGCCGACGCTCATGCCCAGAAACCGGTAGATGCGCCCCATCCACTCGGAGTCGCGGCGGGCCAGGTAATCGTTGACCGTCACGACGTGAACGCCCTTGCCGGCCAGCGCGTTGAGATAGGCCGCCAGCGTCGCCACCAGCGTCTTGCCCTCGCCGGTCTTCATCTCGGCAATCATGCCCTTGTGCAGCACCATGCCGCCGATCAACTGGACATCGAAATGCCGCATGTTGAGCGTGCGTTTACCCGCTTCGCGGACCGCCGCGAAGGCGTCGGGCAGCACGTCGTCCAGCGTTTCGCCCTGCGCCAGCCGTTCGCGCAGCACCGCGGTCTGCCCCTGCAGTTCGGCGTCGCTGAGGGCGCTCACGCGGGCTTCCTGCGCGTTGATGAGCGCGACAAGCGGCCGCAACAGCTTGAGCGTGCGCTCGTTCTGGGTACCGAAAATCTTGGCCAGAATGGTATTGATCATGTAGGAAACGCGCCGAGACGGGAGTATCCGACGATTGTAGGTAACCGCGCGCGGATCCGTCAAGGAACCGGGTCACCTCGAGGGCGGTTGACAATCAGGCTAGCGAGGGGAGACGAGCAACAACAGCGGATTGATGGCCTGCCCGTTGGTGATCACTTCGTAGTGCAGGTGGGCTCCCGTCGTGCGACCGGTCGCCCCGACATACGCCACCACCTGGTTGCGCTTGACGGTGGCGCCAACCGTCGCAGCAAACGCCGCGAGGTGGCCGTAGCGGGTCTTGATGCCAAAACCGTGATCGAGCACCATCAGGTTCCCGTAGTTCCCGTTCCAGGACGCGCTCTCCACCACGCCATCCGCGGTCGCGACCACCGCGTTCCCGCGATCGGTGGAGATATCGAGCCCCTGGTGGTAGCCGGGGTCCCCGGTGAGCGGATCGGCCCGCTCGCCATAGCCAGCCGACAGCCAGCCAACCGTGGGCCAGATAGAGGGCGTGGCCGCGGCAAGGGCTTCCCGGCGCTCGACATCGGTACGCACCACGCGCAACTGGCTTTCGAGACGGCCGAGCACGTTGCGCAACAGCCCGAAGGTGTCTTCCGGAGACGACAGCGCAGCGGCCAGCAGCGTCGCGGGAGGGGCCGAGGTGCCACCGCCCATGGCGCGCGCCTTGATCATTGCCGGCAGCTTCTGCATGGCGCGGGCGGCCTCGGGATCGACCGACGACCGCGACCCAAGATCTTCGATGACGCCCTGCAGGGAGGTCAACTGCGTGGTCAGCTCGCCAGTCGCGGCCCGATAGCTGGCATTTTCCATCTCGAGCGCAATCGTGTTCGAGCGGAGCGCCGACAATTCGGCAACCGTGCCCCAACGGATGCCCAAGCCGACGAGCACAGGCATCGCAAACAGAAAACCAAGGATTCCCGCCGTCCAGCCCAGGCGCAACGAAAAACGCCGACCCACGCCCGAGGCGCGATCGACGATGACAAGCGTGTAGCGACGCGACAACAATCCGGGCATAGGCCTCGTCTCAGGGGAGCGATCTGACCATCGCCCCAAGGACAGCGCATCAGCGACGACAAATCGACGTCGTCCTGACGAAGCGACCGTCAAACGTTACCACAGGAAATCCGCGACGCAAAGTGCCGGAAGCCACGCGAGCGAACAAATGGCGAATGACGTAACGTCCCGTCCGGCTCGCACCTCCTCGCTTAACTCGCGTCGATCGGCGCACGGCTGCCGTAAAACCGGGACACCGCGCCATCCACCCGAGTCGGTCGACCAAGCCGTTGCTGACGCAATGCCGGCCTCGGCCGGCAACGTCACGTCGCGCCGGCCAGCCGCCTCAGCACGACACCATCCGGTACTGCAGGGCTTCGGCGACGTGATGGGGAAGCACGCCGGCGCTGCCGGCCAGGTCGGCAATCGTGCGTGCCACCCGCAGGATGCGGTCGTGTGCGCGCCCACTGAGGGCGAGGCGCCGAACCGCCGCATCCAGCAACGACCGGCCCTCGGCGTCGAGTGTTGCGAACCTCCGCAACATGCGCCCCTTGAGCAGGGAATTGAGCCGCACGTCGGTCTCGAGACTTCGCGCGCCCTGACGCTCGCGCGCCGTCAACACCCTGGCACGAATCTCAACCGACGATTCCTGAGGCCGCTCGTCGCCCAGCACGTCGGGGGGCACCCAGGGCACCTCGACGCAGAGATCGATGCGGTCGAGCAACGGCCCGGAGATTCGTCCGACGTACGCCTCGCGCTGAGGCGGCGTGCACCGACACGCCCGAACCGGATGGCCGGCATACCCGCACTTGCAGGGGTTCATGGCGCCGATCAGTAACACTCGGGCTGGGAATTCGACCGACCGCGCGGCCCGGGCGATGCGGATGCGGCCTTCTTCGAGAGGTTGCCTGAGCACCTCAAGAGCTCGCCGGTCGAACTCGGGCATTTCGTCCAGAAACAGGACACCGTTGTGCGCCAGGCTGATTTCGCCGGGCCGCGGCACCCTGCCGCCACCAACCAACGCCACGTCCGAAATCGTGTGGTGGGGAGCGCGAAACGGCCTCGACGTCATCAGTCCCGCGCCGGGGGCGAGCAAGCCCGCCACCGAATGAATCGACGTGGCTTCCAAGGATTCTTCGTCGGAGAGCGGGGGGAGGATGCCCGCCAATCGGCGGGCGATCATGGTTTTCCCGCTGCCGGGAGGGCCGATCAACAGAAGGCTGTGCTCGCCGGCGGCAGAAATCTCGACCGCGCGTTTTGCGAGGGCCTGGCCGCGCACCTCCGCCAGATCTCCCCAGTCCTGGATGGCGGTATCAATGGTCGGCCGGATCGCAGCCGCCACGCGCGGACCGGGGTCCACGCCGTTGAGTGCATCGACCGCGTCGGCGAGCGTCGCCACCGACTGGGTATAGATTCCGCTCACCACCCGTGCCTCGCCTGCGTTGCCAACCGGCACACAGACACGGGGACAGCCGGCTTTTCGGGCCGCAATGGCGACAGGAAGCGTGCCCCGCGCCGACTGGATCGCGCCGTCCAGCGACAGTTCGCCTATCACCACGGTGTGATCGATGCTTCGGCTGCCGACCACGCCCGTCGCGGCGAGGACGCCCAGCGCGATGGGCAGATCGAACGACGATCCCACTTTCGGCACATCGGCAGGGCCCAGATTGACCGTCACGCGCAGGTCGGGAAACGGATACCCCGAATTGCGTATGGCGGTGCGAACCCGGTCCCGGCTTTCCCGCACACTGGTATCCGGCAGGCCAACCATGGTGAAACCGGGGAGGCCCGACGACACGTCGACTTCGACCTGGACGATGGTGGCCTCGATACCGACGACGGCGGCGCTGAGCAGCGTGGCAAGCACGACTGGGACTGTGCAAACGGCAGGCCGGAGGGCCATCGGGAGACGGAGGGGAAATCGGGCGAGATTCACGCGATCAGCCAGCGGCGCGACTCGGGCGTGGCAGATTCTGCAATCCAAGGGGATCGGCGCGCGGGCAAAAACTGCGATCCCCGCGGCGACGGGTGTGCCGCCTACTTCTGGATGAGCCGCCCGGAAGCGTCGAACTTCTTGAACTCTGAATATGTCGCCCGGCACGAAATTCTGATCACCCGATCACGCCCGGTCGCGCGGTTGGCGGCCAGCCCCTGGTGCTCTTCGGTCATCTCGGAAGGTACAAGCAGTCCCAACCGAGCGTCGAGCGCGTACAGCGTGGTCACGCGGGAATAGGTGTCGACGCGGCGTTCCGAGGCGCCATCGTGGTCCGGCGCCTTGGCGCCAAACGATTCGGGCATCGCCGAGCTGCCGCCGTCGAGTTCGGCAACGCCCTTGACCTCCAGAGACGATTTCCACACGCGTCCCAGGACCGGGTCAATCCAGAAGATGCCGCTGGCCCGCACGTTGGCGCCCTCCGACGTGCGGATCATGGTGGGCTCCCGTGTCTCGCGGTAGCGGATCTTCCAGACCGGGGTACCGTTGATCGTGTCGGAGCCGGCGCGTTCGAACCGGCAGCGGCCGGCGTGCGACGGGTGCAGAAACATCAGCGCCATGGTCGGCACGTTGAAGTTCCGCTGCACCGCGCCGGCGTTGTAGCGCGCGCTCTCGTCGGCAATCTTGCGTCCCTGCTCGATGGCGGTCGCCGGGGCGCCCATGAAGAGCTGACTCAGGCGATCGTGCCGGTCGGCGACCGACTTGCCGTCGACCTCAAAGACGTCCCGATACCCCAGCCACGCGTCGTTGACCGGCACCAGCGCAAACTCCGCGACGGTCTCGCGCGTCCACGGACGTTCGCCGCTGGCGACGGCCATGGCTCCGGCAACCGAATTGGCCACCCGCTGTGTGTACCGCTCGACGCCGATGGTCGGCGCCAGCTCGGTGCCGTACGCGGCGACGTAACGCTGCGCGCGTTCGACCACCTGCTCCACGGTCGGCGGGGGCGGCGACTGGGCCATCGCAGACAGGCCCGACCAGCAGAAGGCTGCCGCCACGCAGAGCCGCACGACGGCTGGCCAGTGCCGACGAGTGCGACGGGGGCGACAACACTCCATAGAGCTCACCCTGACCCGGCGGGGCGCGTTACGGACGATGCCCGCCAGAGCGCTGACGGCCCGCGTAAATGGTGAGGCGGGTTCCCGGCGTGAGGCGGTCGTGCTTGAGACCGTTCCAGGTCCGGAGATTGGCGACCGTCGTGTGAAACTGCTGTGCGATCGCAAACAGCGTGTCACCGCGTCGCACCTGATACGAGATGGACGTGCTCGCCGTCGACCCCGACGCGGACAAGTGGGGGCGAGCCGGCGCGGGAGGTGGAGCGGGGGCCGCGACGGCCCTGTCGGTGCCCGATGCCATCGCCGAACTGGGCGACATCGGGATCACCAGTTTCTGGCCCGGAGCGACCATCGTCTTGAGCGTCAGATAGTTCGCCTCGGCGAGGTCCGTGCGGCGCACCCGCAGCCGGTTGGCGATGGTGGTCAACGACTCTCCGCGGCGCACCGTGTACCACTGGAGCGGCGCCAGTTCTTCGGGCGGCAGCTCGCTCAGCCGTTGGAGCACGGCCGGAGCCGTGCCCTTCGGCACGCGCAGCAGGTAGGCCTCCGGGCGGACCGGGGTTGTCCACCGGCGCAGCTCGGGGTTCAAGCGCTGCACGTCGTCAACCGACACGCCGGCCCATTCGGAGATTTTCCGGAGGTCGGTTGGCCCGGGCAGCGAAACGGTGTCGTACTCGGGCGGCGCGACGGGGTCGAAGGTAAAGCCGTATCGGGCCGGATTTCTCGCGATGACGATCGAGGCCAGCACCATCGGGACGTAGTCGCGCGTTTCCCGGGGCAGCAGCGACGGCGTGAGAGCCATGGCCCAGAAATCGGCCTCACCGGTACGTTTGACCGCCCGTTGCAGATAGCCGGGACCGCCGTTGTACGAGGCCAGGGCCAGGTGCCAGTCGCCATCGAACATCTGGCCCAGCAGCTTGAGGTATTTGGCCGCCGCGACGGTGGCTTTTTCGGGGTTCGAGCGCTCGTCGATGTACCAGTTCTGCGTCAAGCCCTGGGACGCGGCCGTGCCTTTCATCAACTGCCAGAACCCTCTGGCCGACGCACGCGACAGCGCGTTGGTATTGAACGCGCTCTCGACAATCGGGATGTAGGCCAGGTCGAGCGGCAGTCCCTGCGTCCGGAACGTGTTCTGAATCATCGGCAGGTACGGCATGCCGCGCTGTAACGAGGCCTGGAACCAGTCCCGGAGGCGGCCCTGAAACACTTCGATCCACGACAGCACGTTCGGGTTGAGCGGAATGGGCACGTCGTGCGCGGTGACCTCGAGGTCGGCGGCCACAATTTCCCGGATTTCGGGCTTCGGCGCCGATGCGTCTGGCAGGGGTTGGTCGAGCAGTTGATCGATCGAGGCGGGCACGGTCGGCTTCTCGGCGAATCCGTCGCCTTCGGCCAGCGTTCGCATCTCGAACGCGCTGATCCGGTCGACGAGCCGGTCGAAGTGCTCCCGCAGTCGGTGGTCGGAGCTGGCGCCCGACGGCGACTCGAGCAGCAGGTCGATCGCGGCGTTGAACTCGAGTTTCGCGCGACCGAGACGTCCCTGTGCGAGTTCGGCCGCGCCGGTGTCGAAATGCGCCTGCGATTGGGCGATCAGCGCCTCGATCGGATCCTGCGCAACTGATGCACCCGCCCGAACGTCGGACGGCGACGAGGCGGCGGCGGGGCGCGCGAGCGCGTCCTGGGGGGCGGTGGCCGGCGGGTGATTCGCGATCGCACCGCTGCATGCTCCGGCGAGCAACCCCGCGGCTGCCGCGCAGGCGCCCCGCAACCAGAGTCGTTGGTGCATCACCACGTCCGCATTCGTCGTTAGAAGGTTGGCGTTGGCGCCGCGTGAAAACCTCGGCCACCTTAACATGCAGGTTGCAAAGTGGTCAACGCCGCGCAACCCGCAGCGCCCGAGCCTCGCGGACGGCCCGCGACGCCAGCGTCCACGCGATTGGGAGACAGGTTGCCTGGACCGGTGACGACAGGTATCATTCTCCGATCGACCTCTCTGGGAACATCCGAAGTGGTGAACTGAACATGCGAAGACTGATCATGCTGGCCCTCACGGTGTCGCTGGCCGCTGCCTGCGGCGCGAAAAAAGATACGGCCGCGCCGCTCGGATCGGCGTCGCTGACACTGAACCACGCCAAGATTCCCCTGGGAAGTCCCGTGGAGCTGACCTATCGATTCGAACTGGCACCGGGCGCCCAACTCGACAAGGAGTATTGGGTGCTGGCGCACTTCCTCGACGCCAACGACGAGTTGATGTGGACCGACGATCACAAGCCGCCCGTGCCTTCGACCCAGTGGAAGCCGGGCACACCCATTGAATACAAGCGGACCATGTTCGTGCCGCTGTACCCGTACATCGGCGAGGCGACGGTGAGCATCGGACTCTACGTACCCGGCAGCAACCTGCGCGTGCCGCTGTCGGGCCAGCTGGTCGGTCAGCGTTCGTACCGCGCGGCCAAGATTCAACTGCAGCCGCAGACCGACAACGTGTTTCTGGCGTTTCTCGACGGCTGGCACAGCCCCGAGGTCGCGCCGCAAAACCAGTTCATCGAATGGCAGTGGACACGAAAGAACGCCACCATCCGATTCAGGAATCCGAAACGCAACGCCACGTTCTATCTGCACTACGACGGCATGCCGAAGTTCTTCCCCACGGCGCAGACCGCCACCGTGTCGATCGGGGACACGGTGGTCGACACCTTCCAGGTGACGACCACCGACGAGCAGATTCGCCGCATCGCACTCAAGGCGGCGCAATTCGGAAACGACGACATGGTGGTCGCCCGGATTTCGCTCGATCAGTCGTTCGTGCCGGCGATGGCGTCGCCAGGCAGCCGCGACTCGCGCGAACTCGGCATCCGGGTCTTCCACGCGTTCATCGAGCCTCAATAGGCGGCCGCGACCCGGGCCTCCGGGACCGTGTGTGCGGGCCATCCGGAACGCAGGCCGTCCTTGGATCTGCTGCCGGAGTCTAATGGACCAGACGGCTTCGCCGGCCGCGCCGCGCGTTGGGGAAAGGCGCACGGCAACCTGCTATAATCGGTGGCCAAGTTTGATCGGGCTAATTATCTGACGGTTCACGGGTTGCGATGGAATACCGCTGCAGGCTCGGAACGCAGGCGGGCGAAATTGTCGAGCAGCTGATTGCCGCCGACGACGAGGCGGGTTTGCGTCGCGATTTGGAACAGAAGGGGTTCTGCGTCATCGCGCTCAAGCCGAAGCGCGTGCTGGGCAGTTTCTCGCTGCCGACAGCCCGCCGCAAACGGATTCCGAGTCGCGACTTTCTGGTGTTCAATCAGGAACTGGCGACGCTGTTGAAGGCCGGCATGCCGCTGGTCCAGTCGCTCGACATCTTGCGCAGCCGGGTGTTGCATCCCACGTTCCGGGGGGTCCTCGACGCCGTCTTCGAGCGTGTGCGGGCGGGCAGCGCCTTGTCGGAGGCGATGGCGGAACACGGCGCCCTGTTTCCAGGCGCGTACACGGCGTCGGTGCTCGCCGGCGAAAAAAGCGGCAGCCTCGAAGCGGTGCTCCGCCGGTACGTCAGCTACATCAAGGTGGTTGGCGTGGTGAAGCGCCGGACCATCTCGGCGCTGGTGTATCCGGCCGTGCTGATTGCCCTCGCCCTGCTGGTGGTCGGCATCATCGTGCTGCGAGTGGTCCCCGAATTTTCCTCGTTCTACGAGAGTTTCGGGGCCGAACTGCCGTTGGCGACCCGGGTGATTATGCGAGGGTCGAGTCTGCTCCGGGATCACTTCGTGGTCATCGGGGCGGTGCTCACCGCGGCGGTGCTTGGCGTGTGGAACTGGGCGCGGCGGGACGGGCAGCGGGCACGCTTCGATCGGGCGGTGCTGCGGTTGCCGTGGATCGGGACGACGGTGCAGCGGTTTGCCACCTCGCAGCTGTCCAGGACGCTGGCGACCCTGCTGGGCGGCGGCATTCCGCTGGTCGCCGCCATCGACATCGCCGCGCACGCCGGAAGCAATCAGTACCTGTCGGCGCAGATGCGCGTGGTGGGAGACCGCGTCCGGGAAGGGGAGTCGTTTGCCAGCGCGCTGGCCGCACGCGGGACGTTTCCCGACGTGGCCATCAAAATGGCCGAGGTGGGGGAAGCGACCGGGGCGTTGCAGGATATGCTGACGAGCCTGGCGGATTTCTACGACGAGGAAATCGAAACCGAGCTCGCCCGATTCGTGGCCTTGATTGAGCCGGCGCTCCTCGTCATCATGGGCGTGATCATCGCGAGCATGCTGTTGGCGCTCTACATGCCGTTGTTCCAGTTGAGCTCGGTGGTCGGCGCCAAGTAATCGCCGCGAGGGAGAGTGCAGATCGTGAACGGGCAACGCCTTACCTCGGACTCCGCCCCCCCGATCGACGGGTACGCCGATCGGGTTCCCGACGTGGTGGCTGACGCGGCACCCGACGCCGAGGCCGATCTGGCCCACGCGCAGCGGATGGCGTCGCGGTACGGGCTGGAGTTTGTCGATCTGGAGCACTTCCGCATCGATCACGACTTGTTCCGGTCGATCCCGGCCGACCTGATGCTGCGCTACGGGTTCGTGCCCTATCGGCGCGACGGTCGGCTTCTGGCGATCGTGGTCTCCGATCCGAGCGACCTGGCGGTGCTCGACGAACTCGAAGTCGTGCTGGCGACCCCGTTGCGCGTGATGGTGGGCACACGGTCGGCGATCGCGTCGATTCTGCAGAAGAGCGAGAGTTCGCAGCGCGTGCTGGAGGAAGCCACGGAAGGCTTTCAGATTCAGCTGGTCAAAGACGACGACTCGGGCGACCAGAACCTGACGGTCGAGCGGCTCACCAGCGACATCAATCCGATGATCAAGCTGGTGGACTCCACCATCTACACGGCGATTCAGCGCCGCGCGTCGGACATCCACATCGAGACGCAGGACGACGCGGTGTCGGTGAAGTACCGCGTGGACGGCGTGTTGCAGGCGGCGTTCCGGCCCATCGCCAAGCAGCATCACAGCGCGATCATCTCCCGCATCAAGGTGATGGCGGAACTCGACATCGCCGAGAAGCGCGTGCCGCAGGACGGCCGATTCCGGTTGCGCCTGACGGGCAAGACGATCGATTTCCGCGTGTCGATCATGCCCAGCGTCCACGGAGAGGATGCCGTCATCCGCATCCTCGACAAGGAGTCGATCAGCGAGCAGTTCAGCGAACTGCGACTCGACATCCTGGGCTTTCCAGAGGCCGAACTGCGGCGCTTTCGCAAATACATTGCCGAGCCGTACGGCATGGTCCTGGTGACCGGGCCGACCGGGAGCGGCAAGACCACGACCCTCTACGCGGCGCTGTCGGAGATCAAGTCCTCGGAAGACAAGATCATCACGATCGAGGATCCGGTCGAATACCAGTTGAAGGGCATCACCCAGATCCCGATCAACGAGAAGAAGGGGCTGACGTTCGCGCGAGGACTCCGATCGATTTTGCGGCACGACCCCGACAAGATCATGGTCGGCGAAATCCGCGATCCGGAGACCGCCCAGATTGCGATACAGTCGGCGCTCACCGGCCACCTCGTGTTCACCACGGTGCACGCCAACAACGTGCTGGACGTGCTCGGCCGGTTCTTGAACATGGGCGTCGAACCGTACCAGTTCGTGTCGGCGCTCAATTGCGTGCTGGCGCAGCGGCTGGTCCGGTGCATCTGCACGCAGTGCAAGCGGCCGGCGACCGTGTCGCGGGCCGTACTCGAGGAATCGGGGCTCGATCCGGCGAAGATGGCGTCGCAGGTGTTCTACGAGGGCGCCGGGTGCATCGACTGCGGCGGCACCGGGTACAAGGGCCGGACGGCCATTTGCGAACTGCTTGACCTGTCGGACCGTATTCGGGAGATGATTCTGGAGCGGAGACCGACGTCCGAAATCAAGAAGCAGGCGCGCGACGAAGGCATGCGGTTCCTGCGCGAAAGTGCCGTGGAAACCGTCACGCGAGGCCTGACGACGCTGCGCGAGATCAACAAGGTGACATTCGTCGAATGAAACTGCCGCGTTTGCTCCGCACGCCGCCCCCGTCGGTGGCACTCGACATCAGCGCGCGGCACGTGGCCGCCGTCGAGATGTCGGGTGGTCCCGAGGCCGGGTTCAGGGTCGCCAACTACGCGATCGAACCGCTGGCCGAGGGCGTCGTGGTGCCGTCGCTCAACGAATCGAACCTGGCGAGGCCCGCCGATCTGAAGGAGGCCATCCAGCGCGTGTGGGGGCGCCTCGGGTCGCGCCCCAAACGGGTGGCCCTGGTGGTGCCAGACGCCCTGGCCAAGGTGTCGTTCGTGCGGTTTCAGCAGGTGCCGAGCCGCGCGGCAGACCTGGATCAGCTCATCAAGTTTCAGATCAGGAAGTCGGCGCCGTTCCGAATCGAGGACTCTCAGATTTCTTACCGGAAGGGCCTCGAGACAGGCGAGGGCCAGGAGTTCGTCGTGGTGCAGGCCCGGCGCGATTTGGTCGGCGAGTACGAAGCGGCCTGCCTGGCGTCCGGAGCCACGGCTGGCGTGGTCGATCTGGCGACATTCAACGTCGCAAACGCGGTGCTGGCCGGGGACGCCGGCCTGCGGGGCGACTGGTTGCTGGTCCACGTGACACCCGACGGCGCCTCGCTCGCGGTGTTCCGCGGCCGGGATCTGGCGTTTTTCCGCCACCGCGGCAGCGATGCGGACGGCAACCTCGGCGACGTGGTGCACCAGACGGCGATGTTTTATCAGGACCGGCTCGGCGGCGCCGGCTTCGCCCGTGTCCTGATGGCGGGCGGTGCGCAGCCCGACGGCCAGCAGTCGGCCCGCAAAACGATCGAGGCCAGGCTGGGCCGATCGGTCGAGGCGGTCGATCCGATGAACGCGACGGCGTTTGCCGAGCGGACCACACTGCCTGGCGAGTTGGCGGATGCGTTGGCGGCGGCGATCGGGCTGGCGGTCTCCCAGTGGGGCGCCGACGGGAACAGGAGCGCCTGACGATGACCAGACACAACCTGTCCACCAGGCCGTTCTACAACCAGCGGGCCGTCTCTGTCGTCCTGACGCTGGTGGCGCTGGTGGCGGCCGGCGCGACCGCCTTCAACATCTGGCAGGTGGTGGCCCTGTCCGGACGGAGCCGCCAGTTGACCGCCGGACTCAAGGCCGCCGAGGCGACGACCACGGATTTCCGACGCCGGGCAGCCCTGATCAGGGCGTCGATCAACGCCAAGGACCTGGCTGTGACGACCAGGGCGGCCGACGAAGCGAACCAGTTGATCGATCGCCGCGTGTTCTCCTGGACCGACCTGTTCAACCAGTTCGAGACGACGCTGCCCGAATCGGTGCGCATTGCGTCGGTGCGGCCGCGAATTGAGCGGGACGTGGGCATGGTGGTCGCCTTCAGCGTGGTGGCGCGCAACTCGGAAGGGATCGACGGCTTCATCGAGAAGCTGGAGCAGACCGGCGCCTTTGCCGGCCTGCTGTCGCGTGAGGAGTTTGTGCGCGAAGACGGCATGTGGCAGGCCACCATCGAGGGCCGCTATCGGCCCGTCTTGGCGCCGCGGTCCCAGCCGGCAGCGGCCAAGCCGACGACTGTGCCGCCGGTAGCTGCGCCGCCGGCACCCGCGCAACCTGCCGCGACGAAACCGACAGGCGCGCCGCCCACAGCCACGCAGCCAGCGGGGGTGAAGCGATGACCGGCGTGGCACTGCGTCGCATTCTCGGCGAGCATCGGGTGAGCGTCGCGATCCTGACCGTCGCGATTCTGGCGAACATCGCGGCCGCCGTACTCGTCGTGCTCCCCATGGCGCGGTCAGTGCGGACCGGCCAGTTCCAGATGGAGAATGCCGCACGGGCCGAACATGACGCGGCGCAGGACTTCGCGGCGGCCAACGCGACGATCAACGGCCGTGCCCGTGCGACCGAGGACCTGAAGCAGTTCTACGAAAAGGTCTTGCCCGCCGACCTGCCCGGGGCCAGGCGGGCGACCTATCTCAAGCTGATCCAACTGGCCCGCGACGCCCAGTTGAAAGCGCAACGGCGCACCGAAGCGGTTCACCAGCCCAGGCCGGTCGACGTGGCGACCGGCGTCACGCTGACGCGGTTGGGCATTTCGATGGTGCTCAGGGGGCCGTACGAAAGCGTCCGGCAGTTTCTCAGAGACGTGGAAGCCGCCAGCGAATTCATCGTGATCGACGACGTGGGACTGGTCGAGGGAACCGAGCCGGGTTCCGCGCTGGTACTCACCGTAGAGTTGTCGACGTATTACCGGATGGCCACTCGTGGAAACTAGTCGACGACAGAGGGTGGTGCTGGCGGTCCTGGCGGCGTCGCTTGCCGGGACGGCATGGTGGCAATGGGGGAGCGGACTGACGCCGGGAGACCCGCCGGCCACGTCGGCCGCCGCGCCTGGTTCGTCGACCGCCGCGCCGCGCCCCGCCGTCACGCGTGCGGTTCCGGTGGTCGCGCTGGCCCGATTGACGCACGTCGCTTCTGAGCCGAGTGATACCGGCCGCGACCCGTTCCGATTCGGCGCGCGGGCCGGCTTGGCGGGGCGTGCCGGCGTCGGGACCACGCCCACCATGCCGGCTGTGGCGCCGCCACCGGTCCGGGCCGCCGAGCCGGTGGTGCCGACGGGCCCACCGCCGCCGCCGCCGATTCCGCTCAGGTTCATCGCCGTGATGTCGAAGCGCGCGGGCTTGCGGATCGCGATGCTGACCGATGGACGCGGGGTCTACTCCGGGTCGGTGGGAGCCGTGATCGAGGGCCAGTACCGCATTCTGCGCATCGGCGCCGACTCGATCGATATGGTGTATGTGGACGGTCGCGGGCGCCGGACGATTCCGCTGTCGGGAAGTTAAACTGGTTTGCCGTGAAGCGCGGCTGTCACCAAACGTGGGAATGCTGAGCATGCAGAGACTGCACACTACTCGATGGTTGTCGATGCGCGGCGTCGTGTTCGCCTGCCTGGCCGGCGCGCTGGTGGCGGGCTGTTCGACGGGCCGGGCGTTCCAGCGGGGCAGCCAGGCCGCGATGCGCGGCGACTGGGATGAGGCCGTGGCCGGCTACGCGGCAGCGGTGCAGGCGCAGCCCAACCGCGTGGACTACCGCATGGCGCTCGAGCGCGCCCAGATGGCGGCTGCCCAGATCCACTTCGACAAGGCGCGCGATCTGGAACGCCGCGATCAGCTCGACGCCTCGCTCTCGGAGTACCGCAAGGTGGTCGAGTACCAGGCCGGCAATCAGGAAGCCAGGGCCAAAGTCGCGGCGCTCGAACAGACGATTCGCGACCGGGTCGAAGCCTCCCGGCCGCGGCCCGCCATCGAGGGCATGCGCGAGAAAGCGCGCAAGGCCCCGGTCGAACCCCTGCTGAATCCCAAGTCGAAGGAACCCATCGACTTCTCATCGCGCGGGCAACTGCGGGACATCCTGATCGGCATGGGCGGGGCGGCAGGCATCACGGTGAACTTCGACCGCGATTTCCAGGAGAAGACCTACAGCGTCGAACTCAAGGACATTTCCTTCGAACAGGCGCTCCAGCAGGTGACGGCCGCCAACCAGCTCTTCTACAAAGTGATTGGCGATCGCAGCATCATCGTGATCCCGGACAACCCGGCGAAGCGCCAGTCGTACGAGGAGCAGGCGGTCCAGACGTTCTATCTGTCGCACGCCGATCCGACCGAGCTGATGACCCTCATCAATACCGTCATCCGGGTCCAGCAGGCCATTCAGCCGGTGATCGCGGCCGGAAAAACCAACAACACCATTCTGGCGCGGGCCTCGGTGCCGATGTTGCAGATCATCGAGCGCATCATCGAGGCCAACGACAAGCCCCGGGCCGAGATCGTGATCGATGTCGAAATCCTCGAGGTGAACCGGAATCGGGCCAAGCAGTACGGGCTGGAGTTGAGTCAGTACGCGGTCGGCATGACGTTTTCCCCCGAATCCGCCCCCGGCGGGTCGTCAACCTCAGGAACCGCCGGCGCCTCGACCGGTTCCTTCAACCTCAATACCGTGTCGAAGGGCGTCAGCACGAACGATTTCTACGCCTCGGTACCGACCGGACTGGTGCACTTTCTCGAGTCCGATATCAACACGAAGGTCATTGCCAAACCCCAGTTGCGGGGAACCGAAGGGGAACAACTCAGTTTGAACCTCGGCGAAGAACTGCCGGTGCCGAGCACGACATTCACGCCGATTGTCTCCGGGGGCACGGCGGTCAACCCGATGACGTCGTTCCAGTACAAACCGGTCGGCGTCAACGTGGAAATGAAGCCGCGCGTCACGTACGACGGCGACGTCATCATCGACCTGAAGCTCGAAGTGAGCGCCCAGGGCCCCGACAAGAACATCGCCGGGCAGAACCTGCCGTCGTTTACGTCCCGCAAGGTCGGCACCAAGCTGCGCCTGCGCGACGGCGAATCGAATTTGCTGGCCGGGCTGCTGCGCGAGGACGAACGCACGTCGTTGAAGGGGGTCCCTGGCATCCTGCGGATTCCGATCCTGTCGCAGTTGTTCGGATCGAACGACAATTCGGCGTCGCAGACCGACATCGTGATGCTCCTGACGCCGCACATCGTGCGCACGCACGAACTGACGCAGAAAGACTTCATGCCGATTTACATCGGCTCGCAGCAGAATCTCGGCATCAGCGGTGCGCCGCCATCGATTGGTCAGGCGGCCGAGCCTGAGGCGCCCGCGACCAAGCCGGCCGCCGCGGCCTCGCCCTCCGGCGCCCTGGTGCCCGGGTCCGTGGTGCCCGGCCCGCCCGGCTCGCCGGTCACGGCGGTGGTGCCCCAGGGCAGTTCGCCGATTCCCGGCACGGTGGGGATCACCCCGCCGCCGCCACCGCCGACGGTGACTCCGCAGCCTGCGCCGCCGCCACCTGAGGCGGCAGCCGCGACGCCGGCGACGCAGAACGCTCCGGCCGCTCCCGCTCAAGCCCCGGCCGTTGCAGCTCAACCGGCCGCCGCGTCGTCGGCGGCCCCCGCGGCCAGGGCCGATTCGCAGATGCGCGTGCTGGTGGGAGCGCCCACCACCCCGATGATGGTGGCCGGCGGTCCGTACACCGTGCCGCTCGCGATTTCGGGCGCGGCCAGGGTATCGACCATCACCCTGTCGCTGTCGTTCAACCCGCGGGTGTTGAGAGTCCGGCTGGCTCAGGAGGGCGACTTCATGAGGAAAGCCGGCGCGAAGGTCACCCTGACGCATAAAGTTGACGAGACCGCGGGCCGGATCGATTTCACGCTGACGCGCCAGGGTGATGCCGATGGAGCCTCGGGTGACGGCGTGCTCGCCGGCATCATCTTCGATGCCATCGGCGCGGGCTCGTCCACGCTGTCGGTGGCGGGCGTCGCCACCGCGCCGGGCGGGTCGGTGCTTCCGCTCCAGTTCGTGCCTGCCACCGTCACGGTGCGGTAGCGGGTGTGAGGGTGAGGATGGGGAACCGAGTCGAGTCGAGTCGACGCGCGGCAGATGGCGGAGGCTTCACCTTCGTCGAAGTGCTCGTGGTGACGACGATTCTGTTGATCCTCTCGGCGGCCGCCATGCCGCTGGCGCGGCTCACCGTCCAGCGTCAGCGCGAGGTCGAGTTGCACCAGGCCCTGCGCGAAATCCGGACCGCCATCGACAAGTACAAAGACGCGGTGGATCAAGGGACCATCGGGGGGACCGACATCAAGCTGGGCAGCGAGGGTTACCCCGTCGATCTCAATACCCTGGTCGAGGGCGTGACGCCGAACAACGACGCGACCGGGAGGAAGTTGAAATTTCTGAGGCGCGTGCCGTTCGATCCCATGACGCGCAGCCGGGAGTGGGGCATGCGCTCGTACCAGGACAGCCCGACGTCAACCTCCTGGGGACGGCAGAATGTGTATGACGTCTATACGAAGAGCGACGGCGTGGCGCTCGACGGGACCAACTATCGTGACTGGAACTAACCACCCGCGCTCCGAATCGCGGCGGCAACGCGACGCGGCCGGACGCGCCGGGTTCACGATTATCGAATTGCTGGTCGTGGTCTCGATTATCGTCGTGCTGGCGGGCATGGCGATGGCGCAGTACCGTAACAGCGTCACGCTCGCCTCGGAGAGCGTGCTGCGGACCGACTTGTTTCGGATGCGGGACGCCCTCGACCAGTACTATGCCGACAAGCAGAAGAACGCGCCGGCACTCGACGCACTGGTGACGGAGGGGTATCTTCGGCAGTTGCCCAAAGATCCGTTCACCAACTCGGCCGAGACGTGGCAGGCGATTCCGGCGGAGGCCGACCCCGGCAATCCGTCGGCCGACCCAGGAGTAGTCAACGTCAAGAGCGGATCGGATCGGGCCGCGCTTGACGGCACTCGATACGCGGACTGGTGATTGCAGGGAGCACGCCCGTATGACACGACAGATTTGGATCAGAGCGACACGGCTCGGCGCGTGGGCACCGGTCTGCGGACTTGCGCTGGCGGTGGCGATGACCACGTCCTGCAGCAAGGCCGCCCTGGTGGCGCCGACGGCCAGCACGCTGACGCTCAACGTGAGCCGGACCACCGCAGGCCTCAGTGCCTCCGTTAGCGTGGTGGCCCTGGTCTACGAGTCGAGCGGCCAGCCCGTCCACGACGGCACCGTGGTGTCGTTCTTCACGACGCTTGGCACGTTTAGCGCCGCGCAGGCCACCACCTCGGGCGGCCAGGCGATCGTGCAATTGCTGACGGGATCGCAATCCGGCACCGCCGAGATCTCCGCGGTGTCGGGCGCGGCGAAACTGGCGTCCACCGTGAAAGTGACGATCGGCGCCGCGGCCGCAGGACGCGTGGAACTGACGGCCAGCCCGACCGTGCTGCCCTCGGGCGGCGGGAGCGCGATCTTGATCGCGACAGTGACCGACGCCAACGGCAATCGCCTCTCGGGCATCCCCATCACCTTCTACACCGATTACGGCACCCTCGAACAGAACGGCACGGTGACCGACGGCAACGGCCAGGTCCAGAACCGCGTCTCCGTGATCGTCAAGTCTACGGTGACCGCCTCGGTGTCGGGCGGCACCGGCGGGGTGCTGACGTCGAACGCCGTGGTGCTGTCGCTGCGCACGCCTCCCAATGCCGCCATCACCTCAACCACCGCGACCGGCCTCGAGGCGACGCTGACCTACACCGCGTATGCCGGATCTGACGGCGTCGCGGTCCGCTCGGTGACGCTCTATTTCGGCGACGGCTCAACGTCGCAACTACTTCCGTCGGGCACGAACCAGACCGCCGTGCATCGGTACGCAGCGGACGGAACCTACATTCCGGTTCTGACGGTGACCGACATGGCGGGGGAAACCGCGATCGCCACGGTCTCCCTTGCCGTCGCGAAATGATCCCGGCCGCGCGCGCGCGAGCGTCGGACCAGCGGGGGTACGCGATGGCCGCGCTGCTGGTCATGCTGGCCATCATGGGCCTGATGATCGGCGTGGCCGCGCCCGCCTGGCGCACCGTCGTCCAGCGCGACAACGAAGAAGAACTGATTTTTCGGGGACGGCAGTACACCAGGGCGATCGACCTGTTCCGTCGAAAGTACGCGAACGCCAATCCTGCGTCGTTCGACCTGCTGGTCGAACAGAAGTTCCTGCGCCGGAAGTACAAAGATCCGATGTCCGACGATGGCGAGTTCCAGGTGCTGTTCCAGGGAGCGGCGCTGGGATTGCCAGGCGGCCGCGCTGCCGGGCCATCCGCACCTGGCAGCCAGACCAGCGGCGGGAGCGGCACGTTCGGGACCACGACCGGCGGCCAGGCCGGGAGCGGTGCGGCGACAGGCATGCGACGAGGCGCCGGCCGGCAGCAGGGCGCCCCCATCGGCAGCATGGGCAATCGCGGCCCTGTCGGGCCTCAGGCCGGAATCATCGGCGTGGTGAGCACGAGCACCGAAAAGTCGTTCAGGCTCCTCGATGGCCGCAGTCACTACAACGAATGGCTGTTTGTCTGGGCGGGCACCGCCGGGG
>JBAXOX010000037.1:0-38215 GCA_037133015.1 Acidobacteriota bacterium | reverse complement strand
TCCACCTTCGCCCTTTGGGCTACGGCGGACAACCTTCCCCTCGCTTGCCAAGACGTCCACCTTCGCCCTTTGGGCTACGGCGGACAACCTTCCCCTCGCTTGCCAAGACGAAGCACCCCGAGGAGAGAAGCAAGCCGAAGGGGCGCGAAGTCTGGTGCGAAAGGGGGGATTTGAACCCCCACAGCCTTTCGGCTTCTGGATCCTAAGTCCAGTGCGTCTGCCAGTTCCGCCACTTTCGCAAGAGCGGCTGCGAAGTCCCGGGCGGCGCGACCGATGTCGCGGTTTCCCGAAATCCGCCCAATCCAGAGCGTAGCACGCGGTTTTCCGGGGGGTCAAACAACCCCGCCGCCATTCCGCCGCCATTCCGCCGCCTTGACCCGGCCGTTTCGCCGAACTGACGCCTCCGTTTGTACCAATCGGCACCCGGATGGCATTCTCCAACCGGTGCGGCGCAAGGCCGCGTTACGTCACGCCGGCGGCCGGCGCCGCGCCCGGGTCTTTCGCGCGGTGCGCCACGTGCCGCCCAGCATGCACGCGGCAAACGCCAGCATCCCGAGGCCGGTCCACAGGTTGACGTTGACGCCGAGCGACACGCGATAGAGCGCCGGATCGCTCAGCAGGCCATAGCCCGCCAGCAGCACACCCAGCGTGCCGAACATCAAGCCGATCGGCAGTCGCAGATCCAATTGCATGGTCGTCGTCCCCATCCCGCCTGCTGCTTCCCGCTCGTGGCGCGCGACGACGGTTCCGCCACGTCCCCGTTCACACGCACCGTCGCTCGACCCCGGCTGCTCGGGACGGTCCCGAGCGTGCCAAAGGGCCGGCCACATGACCTCCGCGCCCGCCGATGCGATCGAATCCGGAACCCCGGTTCCCGCCAGCCTTACCAGAAATACACATTGAGCAGAATCGTCAATACCCCGACCACGGTTGCCAGAACCGCCGGCCGTTTGTACCACGGTTGCCCGCCGTCAAGGATTCTTGGCGTCAGCGAGTACACCAGCCCCCTGAGTTCTTCGGTGGCGCGTGGGGCCGTCACCAGGCTGACGAGAATGGTCACCGCGAAACACGACGACCACGCCCAGATCGCCCCCCAGAAATTCTGCGCCATGTCGCTCGGGTACGCATGGAGCGAGGCCGCGCCTGCCACGCCGACGCCGGTGAGCCCGTAGTGTCCCGCGGCCGCCAGCGTGCCGGCGATCAACCCCCAGAAGGCGCCGTTGGCCGTGGCGCGCGCCCAGAACATGCCCAGCAGGAACGTGGCGAACAGGGGTGCGTTGATAAACGAGAACACCAACTGCAGCAGATCCATGATGTTGCCGAACCGCATCGCGATGTACGCGGTGGCCACGCTGGCCAGCGTGCCGAACACGGTGGCCATCCGGCCTATCCACAGGTAGTGCGCGTCGGCGGCGTCGGGTTTCAGGTACGGCTTGTAGATGTCGTAGGTCCAGACCGTGTTGAAGGCGGTGACGTTGCCCGCCATCCCCGACATGAAGCTCGCCACCAGCGCCGTCAACCCGAGACCCAGCAGGCCCGGCGGATAGAACTTCTGCAGCATCAGCGGCATCGCCATGTTGTAGTCGGTGGCGCCGTTGAAGACGAAGGCCGACTTGGGCAGAATCGCTATGGCGATCATCCCGGGCAGAATCACCAGAAAGGGGAACACCATCTTGGGGATCGCCGCCAGCACCGGCGTGCAGCGCGCCGCGTTCATCGACTTGGCCGCCATCGCGCGCTGGATCACCAGGAAGTCGGTGCACCAGTAGCCGAACGACAGCACGAAGCCCAGGCCCATCGCCATGCCGAACCACTCCACGCCCATCGGATTGGACGTCGGCGCGCCCATGTGCTGCCACGACTGGGTCCACGCACCGGCCGCATAGCCCGCGTCGGCGGCCACCGTCGCCAGTCGCGTCTGCAGGTCGCCCCATCCGCCGACATTGATCAGGCCAATGAAGACCAGCGGCAGGAAGCCGAACACGATGAGGAAGAACTGCAGCACCTCGTTGTAGATCGAACTGGTCAGCCCGCCGAGCAGGATATAGACCAGTACCACTACCGCCGACACCAGAATGCTGAGGTTGATGTCCCAGCCGAGCAGCAGCTGAAACAGCCGCCCCATCACGTACATCGAAATGCCCGACGAAAACAGCGTCATCACGGCAAACGAGATCGCGTTGAGGGCGCGGGTCTTCTCGTCGAAGCGCAGGCGCAGGTACTCGGGCACCGAGTGGGCCCGGCTGCCGTAGTAGAACGGCATCATGAACACGCCCACAAAAATCATCGCCGGGATGGCGCCCACCCAGTAGAAGTGGCTCGTCATGATCCCGTACTTGGCGCCGCTGGCCGCCATGCCGATCACTTCCTGCGCGCCCAGATTCGCCGAAATGAAGGCGAGCCCGGTAATCCACGCCGCCAGGCTCCTCCCCGACTCGAAGAAATCGAGGCTCGTCTTCATAAAGCGCGTGAGCGCCGCCCCGATGCCCAGCACGAAGGCGAAGTACAGCGCGAGAATCGCGTAGTCGATGCCGTGGAGCTGCATATCGGGGGATTATACTGATCTCGCCGCACGCGTCTGTCCCCTCGTGTGTCTCAGCGTGGAGCCGACACAAGGTGAATGCCGAATCCCCAATCCCGCATCCCCAAGCCCCGACCCCCGGTCCCCGCATGGTTCCCCGCGCCGACTATCTGGTGTGGGCCAAACGGAGGCCCCATCCGGCCAACGATCTGGCGCGCAGCGACGTCGTCGCTCTTGCGCTCGACGATCTGCCCGGCGCGCGGGCCGCACTCGAACTCTCGGGGCGCAATGACGATGGGTATCCGCCGCTGGTCGAGGCGATTGCCGCCCGGTACCGAATGGGCGTCGACTGCGTGGCGACCGCGACCGGCGCCTCCGGCGCCAACTTCCTCGCCTGCGTCGCGCTGGTCGGCCCCGGCGACGATGTGCTGGTGGAGCAGCCGGGCTACGATCCGCTGTGTGCCGCCCCCCGGATGCTGGGCGCGAATCTGGTCCGATTCGAACGCCGGTTCGAGGACGGTTTCCGGCTCGATCCCGACCGGGTGGCGGCCGCGCTGACGCCGCGGACGCGGCTCATCATCATCACCAACCTGCACAATCCCACCTGCGCCGCTATCGGCGAATCCGAGATGCGTGCGCTGGGCGCGATCGCCGACCGGCATGGCCTGTACGTGCTGGTCGACGAGATCTACCTCGATTCGGCGCTCGACCAGCCGTGCCCGCCCGCGGCGACCATCGCACCCTGTTTCATCTCCACCAGCAGCCTGACGAAGGTCTACGGTCTCGCGGCCTTCCGCTGCGGATGGGCGCTGGCCTCGCCGCGCGTGGCCGAGCAGATGCGGCGCGCGCGGGATCTGGTGGACGGCTCCGGCTCGGTGCTGATCGACCGCGCGTCGGTCGTGGCCTTCGAGCACCTGCCAGCGCTGGCGGAGCGGTCGCGGTCGATCCTGGGGCCCAACCTCGCGCTGGTCGAATCGTTCATGGCGGCCCAGACCTGGCTCGAATGGGTCAAGCCTGCGGGCGGCACCGTGGCGTTTCCGCGATTGCGGAGCGGCCAGTCGGCCGACGCACTGGCGGAGCGGCTGCTTCGCGAGTACGACACGGCCGTGGTGCCCGGCCGCTTCTTCGATGCGCCTTCGCACTTCAGGATGGCGTTCGGCATCAGGCGCGACGCCCTTGAGCGCGGCCTGGCCGCCCTGGCCGATGCGCTGGCTGGCGCGTGATGCCGCGTGATGCCGCGCGACGCCCCGGGCGGCCGTCTCAAGTACGAAGGCTGGTAGTAGGTCGGGGCCCTCACTAGACTGGGTGGCGTGTACCCGTTGGTCGACTCACAACCCGACCCGGGCAATCAACCATGGTGGCTGCCCCCTCCACGCACGACCTCGTCGTCTCGGTTCGCGGTCTGTCGAAGACCTACCAGCGACTGATCGCCCTCGACGCTGTCGGCTTCTCGATTCGTCGAGGGGAAATGCTCGGCCTGATCGGGCCCAACGGAGCGGGAAAGACCACCCTGTTCGAGTGTCTGGCTGGCGTCCTGCCGGCCGATGGCGGAACCGTGGTGCTTCATGGCGGCGCAGCTCGATCGGCCCGGTCCGAGACGCTGTTCTATCTTCCCGATGCCATCACGCCATGGCCCGACGAGCGCGTCGAGTGGGTGTTGCAATTCACGCTCGGATTCTTTGGCGGCCGGCGCAATCTGTACGCCGATGTCGTCGAGCGTCTGGGCCTGGCGCCGATGTTGCCCGCCAGAATCGGCACACTCTCGAAAGGGCAGCGCAAGCGGGCGCTGCTCGGCGTCGGACTGCTGACTCCGCAGCCCCTCCTCCTGGTGGATGAACCCTTCGAAGGACTCGATCTCCGGCAGAGTCGCGAGATGGCGGCGACGCTCCGCTGGCATGTGGCGGACGGCCGCACGCTCTTCGTGTCGATCCACCAGATTCAGGATGCCGGCCGGCTCTGCGACCGGTTCGTGTTGTTGACCGGCGGACGGGTGTGTGCCGAAGGCACGGCCGAGGAACTGGCGACGCAGGCCGCGGCGCGGGCCGGCGCGAGGGTGCCGGACGATTTCGCGGAGGTGTTCCTTGCGCTCACGTAGCCTCGCGTGGCGCTGGCTGCTGGCGAAAGAGTGGCGCGATCTGGTCGCGTCGCGATCCTGGTGGCTGCTGCTGGGCGCCATGGGGCCGCTGGTCGGCGTCTCGTTCATCAGCGCCGTTCACACCTACGCCGAAGCCAGCGGACTCAACGGCACCACGGCGGGGGTTGGCGAAGCCTTCGCGCCGCTGGTCGGCATCTGGGCGCCGACCTTCAGCGCCTGCGAACTGGCCGCCGCATTTCTGCTGCCGTTTGTCGCGATTCGCCTCGTGGCTGGCGACCGCCTCAACGGCGTGTTGACGATCGAATCGCAGCAGGGCTGTTGGTCGATCACACGACTGGGCACCAAGGCCCTCGTGCTCGGCGCGGGATGGCTGGTTGCCTCGCTCGCGCCGCTGCTGGCAGTCGCGTTGTGGAGCAGTTATGGCGGCGTCGTCTATCCCCCTGAACTGGTGTCGGTGATGGTCGGGCATCTGCTCAACGCCGGGCTCACCATCTCGCTGGCGGCGGCAGCCTCCTCGGTGGCCCGCCATCCCTCGACCGCAGCCATCCTGACACTGGGCGTGACGGTGGGCACCTGGATTCTCAACTTCATCGCAGCCGTCCAGGGCGGATGGTGGGAGCGGGCCGCGGGCTTTACGCCCACCGCGATGGTCGACCAGTTTCAGCATGGGCTGGTCCGGCTCGACGCGACGCTGGTCGCCGTCGTGCTCATCGCCTCGGGCCTCGGTCTGGCCGCCATCTGGTTTCGGACCGGCATGTCGGAGCGCCGCCGCGCGGCGGAGTCGGTTGCACTCGGGCTGGTCGGCGTCGTCGCCGTCCTGCTCGCCTCGCTGTCCACCCTCAGTTGGGACCTGTCAGAAGCCCGCGCCAACTCGTTCCCCGTCGTCGACGAAACCGCGATCCGGAGCATCACGGCCCCACTGCGGATCGAGGTGCACCTGGCGCCCGAAGACCCGCGCCGCGTGGATCTCGATCGCCGCGCGCTCAGGAAGTTGAAGCGCGTGCTGCCGTCGGTCGACGTGCGGTACATCTCGGCCACCTCGATTGGCCTGTTCGAGCAGACCAATCCGCAGTACGGCGAAATCTGGTACGACCTCGGCGGTCGCCGCGCGATGAGTCGCGTGACGACGGCCGACGGCGTGCTCGAGGCGATCTACGACCTGGCGCGCATCACCCCGCCGGCCGAATCCGATGAGGCGCTGTTTCGCGGACACCCTCTCGCGGTGCCGCCGCGCGGGGCGAACTGGGTGTTCTACGGTCTTTGGCCTGTGGCCGTCGTGGCTGCGGGATGGTTCGTTCACAGGAGACGTGTATGACTCGGAAGACTCAGACCTGCGTGCTTGCGCTCATCGTCACCGCGGCGCTGGCGCCATTGAGGGCTGCCGATACCAAGGTGGATCTGTCGAAGGAGACCGTCGGGCGCGCGCCGACCACCTTCGAGCCGATTGTCGGCACTTGGGTCGTGGCGCAGGACGGACCCGACAAAGTGATCGTCGTGGATGGCCGGCCCTGGGCCGCCAGCAAGGACAACCCCACACGGCTGCTCGTCGAGAGCGCGCGGAAATTGTACGGCACGTCCAACGAAGAGTTGATGGATAACGCCAAGCAGTTTGCCTACTACCCGGTGGCGTTGCTCAAGAGCGTGGCCTCATTCGGCAATGGCACGCTCAGCGTGAAGTTCAAGACGGTGGCCGGCGACGCGGATCGCTGCTCGGGCGTGGTCTTCAACGTCAAAGCGAACGGCGACTGGCTGGCCGTGCGCTACAACGACACCGAGAACAATCTCGTCATCTGGGAATTTCACAACGGGATGCGCCGATCGGTGAAGCGGGGCGTCAACCGAAAGTTCATGCTCGATCGGGCGGCCTGGCACGAACTGAAGGTGATCGTGGATGGCGCCGAGATCAAGGGCTACATCGACGGCGATCTCGGGCTTGAGTACACGCTCGGAAGCCAGCCTGGTCCGGGACGAAGCGGCGCGGCGCCGAACTCGGATCTGTTTCCGGCCAACAACCCCGTGTTGCAACCGCCCGTGGCCGGCAAAGTGGGACTCTGGTCGAAGACCGACAGCACCAGTTATTTCAAGGACGTCAGGGTCAGCCCCAAAGCGTGAGCGGTCGACCGACGTGCCCATGGTGATGAGGACTGGATTCGATGGCGAGAGGATACGAACAATGCGTGGATGGATGGCGCTTCTGGTGGCGATACTCGGATGCGCGCTTCTGGCCGGACCGGTCGCGGCGCAGTCTCCCAACACGGCCGCCGTCGTCGTGATGGTGAGCGATCAGACGGGCGCCATCGTGCCGGGCGCCGCCGTCGTGGTGACCAACACCATGACCGGTGCGGTGCGTGAAGCCGTCTCGGGTTCTGACGGCACGGCCCACCTCGCGGCGCTGCCGCTGACGGGCACCTATCGGGTGGTCGTCACGATGGCCGGATTTACCGATCAACAGACCGACGACATGACGTTGCGGGCCGGTGAGTCGGCCGCCGTGCGCGTCAAACTGGTCGCCAGCGGCGGCAAGAGCGAGATCACCGTTTACGGAACCACGCAGGGCGTGCGCGCCGACTCGCAGATCGGCCGACGGATCGACAGTTCGACGGTGGACCAGACGCCGATTCTCGGACGCAAGCTGACGACGCTGCCGCTGTTCAACTCGGCGTTCAGGCAGGGGAAGGGCACCGGCGACCTGTTCGTCAACGCGACGTACTTTGTGACCGGCGGCGGCAGCCGGCGCACCACCACCTACACGGTCGATGGCGCCAACGACGACGAAGGCTGGGGCCGGCAGACGATGCTGGCCACCGTGCCGGTCGGTGCGGTGCAGGAAGTCGCGGTGTTGACCAATGCGTTCTCTGCAGAGTTCGGCTGGACCTCGGGTCCGGCGTTGAACATCGTCACCAAGTCCGGCACCAACACGCTGCACGGCGAGGCGTTGTTCATGGGCCGTCCAGGCGGGATGCAGGCGAAGACGTTTGACATCACCGGCTATTGCGCGCCGTCGGTATCGACCTGCACGACGTCGGGCACACTGACCGCCATCAATCCTGCGGACGTCCCCGATGTGCTCAGCCAGTACTCCGGCGCGGTTGGTGCGCCGATCGTCAGGGACAAGACGTTCGCCTTCGTGACGGCCGACTACACGCTCCAGGATCGCACCGCGTTCATCTCCAGCGCGCTTCCGTCGTTCGTCCTGCCTGCCGACGGCACTCTCGCCTACGTCGGCCGCTATCGGCAGGTGCTGGTCAACGGCCGCATCGACCACAAGATCTCGCCCAGTCAGACGCTGATGCTGCGCACCAACGTCGACCGGTTCTACGACACCAATCCCAACGACGCGGTGGGCGGAACCAGCGCGCCGAGCGTGGCGCGGAAGTACTCGCGTGCGTCCTGGACGGCCCAGCTCAATCACACCGCCGTGCTGAGCCCGACGCTGCTCAACGAGGCGCGCGTGTCGTATCTCAACGGCGACCCGGTCACCAAGTGGGAGGCCGAGACGCTCTCGACTGCCTACACGCGCAGCGGGTCCGTGCCGTTTACGATCGGTCAGTCGCGCCTGACCGATGTCTACAGCCGGCAGACGCAGTTCTCGGACACGCTGACCTGGTCACGCGGTCGTCAGACGATTCGCTTCGGCGTGAGCGCCGCCCGTCACGTGTCGGGCGGAACCGGGTCGGAACCCGGCGCGGCCGTGCTCGGCACCTTCACGTTCAAGAGCACGACGACGGCCCCGTTCGATCAGTTGACCCTGGCCGACGTGCAGCAGTACTCGCAGCCGATCAGCTACGGGATCACCAGCTATGAGATGAAGCAGTGGCTGCTGACCGGATTCGTCCAGGACAGCCTCAGGGTGCACAACGACTTGACGCTCGATCTTGGCCTCCGCTACGACCGCCAGACGTTGTCGGACGCCACCAGGAATGTGGCGCCGCGCGTCGGCTTCGGCTGGCATCCCAACGGCGATTCACGCCTCGCGATCAGAGGCGGCTACGGGATGTACTACACGCAGATTCGCGCCAACGTGCTGGCGGGTGCGCTCACCGGAGGGTTGGACGGCCTGACGACGTACAACGCGACACCGGGACAGTTGGGCTTCCCGACCTGCCTGACCGGATCGTGCCTGCCGCTGACCTTCGATCCGAAGACGCTTCCGGCCTCGCAGTTGCCGGCCCGCAACATCACGATTGAGCCGGGCAAGCGGGCGTTCTACCAGGCGCAGTTCGCGCAGTACGGGCTGAACTTCAACCTGCTGCCCAACTATCCGGATACGCTCGTGAATCCGCGCAGTCAGGTCACCTCTATCGGTGCCGAGCGCGAACTGGCGAAGGGGCTGTTTCTCGGCGCCGACTACGTGCACCAGCACTGGTCGAACCTCGATCGGACGGTCGATCTGAATGCCCCGTCTGTCTTCGACCGCACCACGGCGGGCCAGGTTCGAACCGTGGCCGCCGCCAACGCGACGCGGCCCATCCTGCCGGCCAACGGAGGCGTCACGTCGGTCAACGTCCTGATGAACCTCGGTGTTTCCGACTACGACGGTGTGCAGACACAGCTCAGCTACCGAGGGAGCAAGCGGTTCTTTGCCTCCGTCAGCTACACCCTGTCGAAGGCGACCAACACGTCCGAACCTGACGGCAACGGCGTCGGCCCCGACCAGGGCAATCTCGCGCGCCTCGGCGAGACCGAGCGCGGGCCGAGCCTCCTCGACCAGCGCCACCGCGCCGTCATCACGTTCAGCTACCAGTTGCCGATGAACCTCACGGCGGGAACGATGACGACACTCGCGTCTGCCCGCCCGTTCACTGCGGTGACGGGCGTCGACAACAACGGCGATGGCTCGAACAACGACCGCCCGGTCGTCAACGGGGTCGTCATCGGCAAGTCGACGTTCCGAGGCACCGGGACGCAGGAGGTGGCGGTGTATCTCGAAGGTCGCGTCAAGTTCGGAGGCCGGGCCCTCCTGCTTCGGGCGGAGGTCTTCAACCTCTTCAATCACGCCAATATTCTGGGGCGGGCACAGACCACGTATGGGGATACCGGGACGGCGAATGCGACGTTCGGGCAGTTGGTGAGCGTGGGCACGGGCGTGACCAACGCCATCCCGGCGCTCGCCAACATCGATCCGCCGCGGATGTTCCAGTTTCAGGTGCGGTACATGTTTTGAGGCAGGCTCAGCGGCTGCCAAGGACGCGAGCCGGGAGCGTCAAGAGCGCCTTGAGCAGTCCGAACACGCCGCCCACGGCGATGCCCGCCAGCCTGAAGGGCAGCAGGATCAGCCAGACGAACGGATAGGCGACCAGGGCCAGCAGCGCCAGCGGCCAGCACAGCACGAACAAGATCACCCAGAGCAAAAACTTCACCATCGCCTGTCCTCCGGCGGGGTCCTGTTCGTACTGACGACAACGCCCCCCGCTTGGTTCCCGCCCGTCGGGTCGCTACTTGAGGCGCCGTCCCAGCGTGATGACGATGTCGCGGGTCACCCACTGGCTGCCTCGTCCCTTCGTCGCGACGGCCGCCGCATCGGCGGGTGGCATGTCCACCTTGAGGATGCGGGTTGACGCGATATTGGGATCGGGAGCGCCTCGCCACCGATCGACCACGGCTCCGTCGATGCGTTCGATGGCAAACGGAGCCGACAGCCGAACCTGATAGCTTCGGCCGCGCCGGCCCTCCACGCGCAGCGTGTAGACGGCGCCGACCAGCCGCGCGTCGATCACCCGCAGCCGCGACGACTCGTCGCCCAGTTGCATGGGGGCGTGGATCGGGACCACCTGGACGCCGGGCAGAAACTTGACCGCGAAGGTCGACGGGCCGGTGGCCAATCCCACCGAGGCGGCCCGCGCGCCGCGCGAGACGTCGCCGGTCATCCTGAACGGCTTGCCATTCGGGTCGCGCGTGGTGATCTCGGCGCCCGGCTCCATCACGAAATGGGTCTCCACCGGCAGCGCGCCGCCCTTTGGCGCCACCGAGATCGCGAATCCTGTCTCGTCGCGGGTGATGGCGATGTCGGCCGTCACCTCGTGCCAGCGGACATTGCGCAGGCGGAGGAATCCCCACCCTGGAGGCAACTGCGGCGCAATCCGAAGGCGTGCTCCGACGGCCTTGCCCATGTACGTGCCTGCCGGCAGAGCTTCGAGGCCCGCCAGTCCGCGCAGCAGCGTCGACATGAAGCCGGTGGTCGCGAACAGCTGATGAGGCACGGCGGCGTCGATCGAGCGCAGCCGGTCCCCCGAGAACAATTCGGCGGTGTATCCGCGAGACTCGAGAAATGCGAGATCGGCGGTGCCGCTGAGGTACGCCCACGCCGCATCGGGCCGGTCGTTCGCGTACAGCGCGAGCGCAGCGTAGCCGGTCAGGAAGGGCCACACCGCGCCGTTGTTATAGCTGAGGGGGCCGTACAGCGCGCTGTCGATCGACAGCATGCGCGCGCCCCAATCGGCGCCGATGCCGGCGCCTGCCAGATCGTCGAGCGCGCCGTCGATGGCGGGGCGCGAAACGTCGAAGACGCCGCGCCACAACCCGAAACCGGGCCAGGCGGTGGGTTCGGCCTGGCCATTGCCGTCTTTCATGGCGGCGAAGTAGATGCGGCGGTTCTGGTCGTCGAGGAACCGCCGGTTGAGCGACGCCCGGGCCTTGACGGCGGCTTCCAGCATCTTTGGGGCCGACGCCTCGCCGGCGAGTTCGGCCAGTTCGGCCGCCGCTGCGGCGGCTTCGGTCCACGCCGCGGCCAGGAAGACGTCGGTCTGCACGTCGCGCTGTCGCAGCGTGCCTGTCTCGACGGCGGCGAGTCCGGCCTTCGTGTTGTCCATCAGGCCGTCGCCGTCCTCGTCGGTCGAGAGGCAGAACTGGTAGGCCAGTTTGATCGACGGCCAGAAACTCTTCGCCAGTTCGGTGTCGCCGCTGGCGCGGACGTAGTCGCGGACGGCGGTGAGGTACAGCGGCGTGGTGTCGGCGTGGTAGTAGCCGTAGGGATAGTCTTCGAACCATTTGAGGTAGCCGGCGCCCTGCGACAACTCGTGCATCATCTTGCCGTCGGCCCGCTGGCGCGTGCGGAGGAACTCGAGCGCCCGCTTGACGGAACCGAAGTCGCCGTAGCCGGCCATCGCCCACGAGTTGATGAACGCATCACCGCCGAAAAACCATCCGAATCCCGGACGCTCGCTGGTGCCCGAGGGTCCCAGGCCGGCGATCAACCCGCATCCCAGATGCGGATTGCAGACCATGCCCTTGTCGAGCGCGACCTTGCCCCATTCGAAGGCGAGATCGAGTCGGCTGTCGGGCGTGCTGATGCTGGTCATCTCTTCTCGAACCCGCCGGTAGTGCTGTTCGGCTTCGGCGTAGAGCGGGGCCGCCGACGACAGCAACTTCTGGTAGGTCGCCTTGGCGGCGGTCAATCCCTCCGGGCTGGCGGCGATCACGATCGGCACGAGGCCTTTGGCCGCCGTCTCGGGAGTGATGGCGATGGAGAACTGCGTCGGGGCATCGGGGAGGTTGTGCGCCGGCTGCTCCGGCGGATCGATGCCGAAGGGCGACCCGATGATCGCGGCGTTCTTGTCGGTGCCTTCGCCGGCCACATACGCTTTGAGCGCGCGGTCCCAGTAGCTGTATTGGCCGCCCAGTGCGGCCGGCCACATCGGCTTGAGGTCGACGCGGAATTTCAAGACCAGCGTCAGCGGTTCCGACGTGCGCACGTCGAGCAGGATTAGCGCGCCCCGATCGCTGACCGGCACGAGCCACGTGGCATCCACCGTAAAGGCGGCGTGCGAGTAGCGGACAGTTGACGCCTCTGGACGAATGTCGACGGAACTGGCCAGGCTGGTCCCCGGGATGGGTTCGGCGTACTCGGGCACGCCAAACGACAGCCGGAAATCGTGCAGCACCTTGAGCGGGTAGACCCACGCTTCGAAGCTGCCGTCTTCGCGGCCGATCAGCGCGGCCCCGCGGCCCGACGCTTCCATGTAGCGATCGGGGCGGGCCACGCCCGTCAGCGCGATCGGGTTGGCGGCACGGGCGAAGCGGCGAATCGTGGCTGGCGCGGCTGGGGCTGGGGCTGGCGGCGCCGCGGCGAGGGCCGCCTGGCCCTCCACGCTCGTGGTGGCCAGTGACGGCAGCACGAGGCAGGCCATCGCAGCGAACAGAAAGGTGTGTCGGACCCGTCGGTAGGTCATGTCGAGCTCCAGTCGGTGGCATTCGGTCGGGAGGACGATCCAGACTGCCGCATTGTAGCAACAGACAACCGATGGCGACCCATCGCCGGCGAAGGAAGGAGGCATCCCTGGCCCGCAGCCGTTCCGTGCGATGATGGGCGGCGACTCTCTCACCACCATGGCCCACCCACTCGCCCACAACGTCGTCCGCTTCAATCCCCGGTACGAACTCGACGGGTGCGATCCCGGCGGCTACGCGGGCATCGCGTGGGCGATCGGTGGAAAGCACGACCGGGGGTGGGGCCCGAAGCGGCCCACCGCCGGGACGGTCCGCTACCTGTCGTTGGCGAGCACCTCGCGCACGTTCGACGTCCACGCGTTCATCAGGCGTGTCGAGACGGTAACGGGCCGCACGATCCCTGGCCAGCCGGAGGAGAGACGCCGTGACGGCAGACGTTGACCGCATTCGCATTGGCATTTCGTCGTGCCTGCTTGGGCAGCACGTGCGCTTCGATGGCGGGCACAAACGAGATGGCTTTCTGGTGGACACGTTCGGCCCGTTCGTGGAATGGGTGCCGGTGTGCCCCGAAGTCGAACTGGGCCTGGGCACGCCGCGAGAGTCGTTGCGCCTCGTCGGCAACGGGCACGACCTGCGCCTGGTCAACACCAAGAGCGGTCGAGACATCTCGGATCAGATGCGGGCCTGGGCGCGGAGGCGCGTCGATGCGCTCGCCGGCGAGGACCTCGTCGGTTACGTGCTCAAGAAGGACTCGCCAAGTTGCGGCATGGAGCGCGTCAAGGTCTACGCACCCTCCGGCATGGCGGACAAGTCTGGCCGCGGGTTGTTCGCCCAAGCGCTGCTGGACCTGTTTCCCCACCTGCCGGTGGAGGAAGAAGGCCGGCTCTCCGACCCGCGCCTGCGCGACAACTTCATCGAGCGGGTGTTTGCCTATGTCCGGCTGCGCGCGGTGTTTGCCGGGCGCTGGTCGGTTGGCGACCTGGTCCGCTTTCATACCGCGCACAAAATGGCGCTGTTGGCCCACTCGACCGATCTCTACAACCAGCTGGGACGATTGGTGGCGCACGCCAAGTCGCTGACCCGCGGCGACCTGGATCGGCGGTATCGCGAGTTGTTCATGGAAGCGCTTGGAAAGATGGCCACCGCCCGCAGACACGTCAACGTGCTGCTGCACATGACCGGTCACTTCAAGCGCATCCTGGGCGACGACGATCGCGCCGAGTTACTCGCAAGCATCGAGGACTATCGCCGCGGATTGATCCCGCTCATCGTGCCCATCACACTGCTCAAACACCACGTTCGCGTCCACGGCGTGACGTACCTGGTCGACCAGGTCTACCTCGACCCGCACCCGAAGGAATTGATGCTGAGGAATCACGTGTAGGGTCCGGCCAACCACGGTCCGCGCGCTCGGAGAGGAGCACGCGGGCCGTCGGTGGTACGATGTCCCGATGTTCGACCGGCGCCTGGCGGTGTCTCTTGTGTTCGCGGCCGCGATCGTGCCCTATTTCCTCAATCTGGGCGCGACCTCCATCATCGACGCCAACGAAGCGTTCTACACCGAGACGCCTCGCGAAATGATGGAGGCGGGCGACTACGTCTCTCCCACCTTCAACTACGAACCGCGCCTCAACAAGCCGCCGCTCTCGTACTGGGCGGTCGTCGCCTCCTACAAAGCCTTCGGCGTGTCGTTGGCCTCGGCCCGACTCCCGATTGTCCTGGGGTCGCTCGTCATCCTGGCCACCGCGTTCGGCCTCGGCCGCATCGCGGGTTCGACGCGTGCGGGGCTGCTGGCGGCGTTGACGCTCGCCGCGACGCCGCGGTTTCTGCTGTTCTCGCGCCGCATCATCATCGATGTGTACACCGCGATGTTTCTCGGGCTCACGCTGCTGCTGTTTGTGCTGGCCGAAACGCAGCCGCGGCGCAGGCGTGCGTGGCTGCTGTTGATGTACGCGGCGATCGGCCTCGGCGTCATGACGAAAGGGCCTGTGGCCCTGGTGCTGCCAGGCCTGGTGTGTGTGGTCTACCTCATCGCATCGCGCCGATTCGCCACACTCACGCGCCTGATGCTGCCCACCGGCGCCGTCGTGGTCGCGGCGATCGTCGTGCCGTACTACGCCCAGTTGTATCTGCGAAACGGGTGGGAAGCGATCGGCTCGTTTCTGATGGTGGAGAATCTGGCGCGCTACGCCGACGGGGTTGGCGCACCGAGCCGCGGGCCGTTGTTCTACCTGCCTGTCCTGTTCGCCGATCTCTACTTTCCCTGGTCGCTGTTGCTGCCGGCCGGATGTGCGCTGGTGCCGTGGCGCCGCGTGTGGCGGATGAACCCGGACCAGGCCGGCCAGCGCGGCGTCGCCGAGCCGGTCTCGCCCGAGACGGTCCGGCTGCTGCTCGGCCTCTGGATCGTCGTCATCGTCGCGTTCTTCTCGCTGTCGAAGGCGCAGCAGGATCTCTACATTCTGCCGTGCGTGGTCGCCGCGGCCGCGCTGGTTGGCGGCGCGCTGGACGGGTGGATCAACGGGACGCTCTCGCCTCGTCTGACCTCGGCTGTCGCCTGGATCCTGGGCGTCGTCGCCTTCGTCTTCCTGGTCCTCGGGGGGGGCCTCGTCTGGCTGGTCGGCGGGGCCGGCGGCCGCATCCATCTGGCTGGCGCGACCCTCACGGGGGCCGTGCTGTGCGTGGGTGCCATCGCCGCGTGGGTGGCGCTGGCGCGGCGATCGGCGCTGGCCGCGTGCGCCGCCATCGTGTCAACCCTGGTGGTGGGCCATTGGATTCTTGTCCTGTGGGCGCTGCCCGACTTCGAACGGTACAAGCCGGTGCCGCATCTGGCCCGCGCCATTCAGGCGGCCGCCGCGCCGGGCGATCGGGTCGGGATGTATCGCGTCGCCACGCCGAGCCTCACCTTCTACCTCCGGCGCCACGTCGATCAGATGTTCGACCTTTCCGAAGTGGCCGCGTTCTTCAGGTCGTCGCCGGGCGCGTATTGCGTGATGCGTCAGGAAGAGTACGAACCTATCCGGGCGTTGATTGGCGTGCCGACCGTCGCGCTGGCCGCCTCCCCGCGCTTTGACGCCCAGCTTCGGGATTTTCTCGACGCCGGCCCGCTTCCGAATCTGGTCGTGGTGACCAACCGCATCACACGCTGACCCGGCGTCCAACGTCCCGGCGCCCGACGCCCCGTCATCGGTTCCCACGGAACCTTCCCCCTCCGACATCCGTCATCTCCTGTAGCCGACAGCATTCGCGCAGGACCGGCGTTTCTGTGCGTGCGCCAGCGGCGCCCTATTCAAAGACATTGCGACAGGACAGGAAGGTCAGGCCATGACGATCGAAGCCAAGCGGCGGATGAAGCGATACGTGCTCGGCAGCGGCGCGTTGATTGCCGTGGTGGGCGGCGTGGTGGGCGGCTTCATGGTGGTTGGCAGCGTCAGCGCCAAGGGGCAGGCGGCCGCGTCGACACCGCCGGCCAAGCAGGACGTGGCCGTTCCCGTGCAGGTGGCGCGGCCCACGCGGGGCACCGTCTCGTCGGCGCTCGTCGGTTCATCGACGCTCGAAACCGAGCAACAGGCCGACGTGCTGGCCAAGACCGACGGCCTGGTCGTGCGGATGCTGGTGGAGGAAGGCGCCAACGTCGCCAAGGGGCAGGTGCTTGCCGAGATCGACGACGCCGACAAGAAGATTGCCCTGCAGCAGGCACGCCTCAAGGCCGAGGCTTCGAAACGCGAGTTCGAGCGCGCCCAGCGTTCGCATCAGGATCAGCTGATCAGCCAGCAGGATTTCGAGCGGCTGCGCAGCACCAACGATCTGGCGCTGGCCGACGTCGAGAGCGCGGCGTTGTCGCTCAGCTATACCAGGATCGTCGCGCCGTTCGGCGGGCGCGTGGTGGACCGCGTCGTGGTGCAGGGCCGTCACATCAAACCCGGCGAGAAGCTGTTTACGATCGCCAACGTGAACGCGCTGGTCGCCCGGGTCTTTCTGCCCGAGAAGGATGTGGCCGGCCTGCGCGTGGGCCAGCTCGCCGAACTGGTGCTCGACGCGGCCGGCGGCCAGCGGCTGCCCGGGCGGGTGAGCCGCATCAGCCCCGTGGTGGATACCAACACGGGAACCGTCAAGATCACCGTCGAGGCCTTGTCGGTGACGCCGGCGGCCCGGCCCGGCTCGTTCGCCACCGTCCGGATCGTCACCAGCACGCGCACCGACGCGCTGCTGGTGCCCAAGGCCGCGGTGGTTCGCGAAGACGCGTCCGACTACGTGTTCGTGGCCGACGGTGCCAAGGCCAAACGCTGCAAGGTGACGCTCGGGTTGCCGAACGACGGCCGCATCGAAATCTCTGTCGGCCTCACTGGCCGCGAATCGGTGATCGTCGCCGGCCAGGGCAGCCTCAAAGACGGCGCCCGCGTCGACGTCCTCAAGGCCGGGCTGTAGCCCGGTCTTCCTCCATCTCATCGCCTTACACTCGGGGTCTGCCATGAGCCTGGTGACGCTCTCGGTCCGTCGTCCGGTCGCGGTCGGCATGCTCGTCGTCGCCGTCGCCATCTTCGGCGCGGTGTCGTTTACGCGGCTGCCGGTCAACCTGCTGCCGGAGATTTCGTATCCCACGCTCACCATCGAGACCAAGTACGCGGGGGCGGCGCCCTCGGAAGTCGAGAGCCTGATTACCCGGCCGGTCGAGGAATCGGTCGGCGTCATTTCCGGCGTCCAGCGCCTGACGAGCCGATCGCGTTCGGGTCTGTCCCAGGTGACGCTCGAGTTCGCGTGGAAGACCAACATGGATCTCGCCACGCTCGACGCCCGCGAGAAGCTCGATCTGGTGACGCTGCCGCGCGACGCGCAAAAGCCCGCCATCCTGCGCTTCGACCCGTCGAGCGATCCGATCCTCAGGCTCGGCCTGTCCGGCGCGGGCGACCTCGCGGCGGTTCGCCGGATCGCCGAGGACGTGGTCAAGAAGGATCTCGAATCGATCGACGGCCTGGCGTCGGTGAAAGTGGAAGGCGGGCTCGAGCGGCAGATCGAGGTTCGCGTCGACGAGTCGCGCCTCGCCTCGGTCGGCCTGACCGTGCAGGACGTGCTGACCGCGCTCGCCCGCAACAACGTCAACCTGGCCGGCGGCAGCATCTACGAGCACGAAGCGCGGTACCTGGTCCGGACGCTCAACGAGTTCCAGAACGTCGACGATGTGGCGAAGACCATTGTGCGGGACCTCGGCGGGCGGCAGGTGATGCTGCACGATGTGGCGGAGGTCGGCTGGGGCCACAAGGATCGTGAGGTGGTCGCGCGCATCAACGGCCAGGAAAGCGTCAGCCTCAATGTCTACAAGGAAGGCGACGCGAACACGGTGGCGGTGGCGCGGGCCGTCAAGGCGAGACTGCAGCGCATCCAGAAGACGCTGCCCGCCGGCATGACGCTGGCGACGGTGTTCGACCAGTCCACCTTTATCGAAGGCGCCATCAGCGAGGTCGTCAACAACGGCTGGCAAGGCGGCCTGCTCGCCATCCTCGTCATCTTTTTCTTTCTGCGCGAGGCCCGCAGCACGGCCGTCATTGCGCTGTCGATCCCGATTTCGGTGGTCGCGACCTTCATCATCATGCATCAGATGGGATTGTCGCTGAACATCATGTCGCTCGGCGGCCTGGCGCTCGGCATCGGCCTGCTGGTCGACGATTCGATCGTGGTGCTCGAAGTGATTGCGCGCCATCGCGAGGCCGGCAAGAGCGTGTTCCAGTCGGCCATCGACGGCACGCGCGAAGTGCAGGGCGCGGTGGTGGCATCCACGCTGACCACGGTGGCGGTCTTCCTGCCCATCGTGTTCGTCGAGGGCGTGGGCGGGCAACTGTTCAAGGACCAGGCCCTCACCGTGTCGTTTTCCATCCTCGCGTCGCTGGTGATTTCGCTGACGCTGATTCCGATGCTCACCGCCAAGTTCGGGACGGCCGAACCGGTCGCTCCCTTGGCGGTTCCCGAAGGCCGGATGGCACGGAGCCGGCACTTCGTCTTTTACACCGCACCTGTCGCGATCCTGCGCGGCCTGCGGCGCGCGATCGCGTGGGCCGTGATGCCCGTCGGCTGGATCCTCTGGCCGATGCTCTGGGTGTTTGAACGGGTCGAGACCATCGTCTACCGGATGTACCCGCGGATGATCGCCGGGGCGCTGCGGCGGCCGTGGCTCGTGCTCGGCACGGCGGCCCTGCTGTTTGCCCTCTCGATGGCGGGCGTCAGCCGGCTCGGCGTCGAATTGATTCCGCCCATGTCGCAGGGCGAGTTCTCGTTCGAGGTCAAGCTGCCCGAGGGCACGCCGATCGAATCGACCGACCGCGTGCTGGCGGACCTGGCGCGGCGCGCCAAGCAGGTGCCTGGCGTGGACAACGTCTTTTCGACCGCCGGCGGCGGCCGAGGCGGCGCCGACCAGGGCTCGCGCGCCGAGAACGTCGGCGAACTGCTCGTGCTGATGCGCAACCGCAACGACAAGGTGGCCGAAGAATCCGGCATCGGCCAGATTCGACGCACGCTGGCGCAGTTTCCAGACGCCACGGCCACGTTCAGCCGGCCGTCGTTCTTCACATTCAGGACCCCGGTGGAACTCGAACTGTATGGCGACGACTACGAGAACCTGCGCCGTGTCGCGGGCCAGACCGTGGCCCGTCTGCAGACAATTCACGGCCTGGCCGACCTCACCTCGTCGGCCGACGCGGGCAGTCCAGAGGTCCGCATCCGCTTCAAGCCCGACCAACTGGCGCGCCTCGATCTGACGCCCGAGTCGGTGTCGCAGACGCTGCGCACGAAGGTCAAGGGGGAGGTGGCCACCCGGATCAGCGAAGGCGACCGCGAGATCGACGTCATCGTCCGGGCGGCGGATGCCTCGCGCGACGAGGTGGCCGACGTCGTCGGGATGATCGTGCAGCGTCGCGGTGGCGTCGCGATTCCTCTCCGGGCCGTCGCGTCGGCCGAACTGGCGACCGGGCCGAGCGAGATTCGTCGCGTAGGCCAGCGGCGCGCGGTCGTGATCTCCGGCAATCTCCAGGGCCGCGACCTCGGATCGGTCACCGCCGACATCGAACGCACCGTCGCAGCCGCGGGCCTGCCCGCCTGGGTGACGGCCAAGATGGGCGGACAGAACCTCGAGATCAGCACGTCGTTCCGCAGCCTGTATCTGGCGATTGGCCTGGCGGTGTTCCTGGTCTATTTCGTGATGGCCGCGCAGTTCGAATCGCTGCTGCACCCGCTCATCATCATGTTCTCGATTCCCATGGGCGCCGTCGGCGTGGTGGCCGCGCTGGTGGCGACGGGCCACCGCGTGAGCGTGATCGTGCTGATTGGCGTCGTGATGCTGGCGGGCATCGTCGTCAAGAACGCCATCGTACTCATCGACCACGTCAACCAGCGGCGCCGCGGCGGACTGTCGACCCACGACGCCCTCATTGAGGCCGGCCGGGTCCGGCTGCGGCCCATCCTGATGACGACGGCGACGGCGATCCTCGGGTTGATCCCGATGGCGCTGGGCCTGGGCGAAGGCGCCGAGATTCGAGCGCCCATGGCCGTCACCGTCATCGGCGGCCTGGCCGTCTCCACGGTGCTGACCCTGATCGTGATTCCGACGATGTACTTCGTGCTGGATCGCAGAACGCTGGCACCGGCCGTGGCCGGCGAGGAGTAGGTCCATGCGATTGGCTGAACTCTCGGTCCGCAGGCCCGTCGCGACCTTCATGGGGCTGGTCAGCCTCGTCGTGCTCGGCGCGGTGGCCATGACGCGGTTGCCGCTCGCTTTTCTGCCAACGGTCGACATGCCGACCATTGCGATCGACGTGCCGTACCCGAACTCGAGTCCTTCTCAGGTGGAGCGCGAAATCGTCAAGCCGCTCGAAGGCGCGCTGGCCACGCTGTCGGGCGTCAAGAAACTCACCTCCACGGCCGGGGCCGACGGCGCGCAACTGCAGCTCCAGTTCAGCTGGGGCCAGTCGGTCGACATGATTCGCCTCAAGGTCGGCGAGAAGATCGATCAGGTCCGCAAAGACCTGCCCGCCGATGTCGAACGGATTAACGTCCAGTCGTTCAATACCGCGCAGATGCCGGTGGTCGAGGCGCGCGTGTCGGCGCCCGGCATCGACCTGTCGCGCAACTACGACCTGCTCGAACAGCGTGTCCTCAATCCGCTCCGCCGCATTCCGGGCGTCGCACGCGTCGAACTGAATGGCGTGTCGCCGCGCGAAGTGAAGATCGAACTCGTCCTCGACCGGGTGAAGGCGCATCGCCTCGACATCGGGGCGTTGATGCAGCGGTTGCAGGGCAGCAACCTCAACGTGTCGATCGGCAAGTTGGTCGACGCCAACAGAGTGCTGTATGTCCGCACGTTCGGCGCGTTCGAGGACCTCGAAACCATCAGCAACCTGCCCGTGTCGCCGGGTGCGGCGCAACCCTCGTCGTCGTCGGCGGCGTCGGCGCCTGCGCTGCCCGCGCCGGGCGCCCCCGAGATCCGCGGGATCGAACCGATTCGCCTGCGGGACGTGGCCCAGATCTCCTACGAAGAACCTGTCGTGGATTTCGGCCGCCATCTCAATCGCAAGTTCGCCGTCGCGCTCACCGTCCAGAAAGAGCCGACGGCCAACACCGTCAAGGTCGCCTCTGCGGTCACCCGTTTGATCAAGACCGAGATTGCGGCCGATCCGCAGTTGAAGGGCATCACGCTGTTCGTGTTCCAGGACCAGGCAGAGGAGATCCTCAAAGGCATCAACGGGCTCACCGAGGCTGGCGCGGTCGGCGGCCTGCTCGCCGTCGTCGTGCTCTACTTGTTCCTGCGGCGCCTCGACACGACGATCATCGTCAGCCTCGCGATCCCGATTTCGATCGTGGCCAGCTGCACGGTGCTCTACTTCCTCGGCAAGAACCTCAACATCCTGTCGATGATGGGGCTGATGCTGGGTGTCGGGTTGCTGGTCGATGATGCCATCGTCGTGCTCGAATCGATCTTTCGGTACCACGAGAAGTCGGCTGATGCGAAACGCGCGTCGATACTCGGCACCTCGGCGGTGGCCATGGCGGTGGTGGCGGCCACGGCGACCACGGCCATCGTGTTTCTGCCGCTGATCGTCGGCGAGAAGACCGAACTGCAGGTGTGGCTGGGCGAGGTGGGCATCGCGATCACGCTCACCATCTTCTGCTCGCTGCTGGTGTCGCTGACGCTCATCCCGCTGATGGGATCGCGCATCTTGAGCCGCCGCCCCTGGCACAACCCGCGCTGGATTGACTGGCTGACCGACCGGTACGCGGCGGTCATCGGTTGGACGTTCCGCCACCGCGTGCTGACCTTCGGCGCCACGCTGCTCGTGCTGGCGAGCATCGCCGGCCCGTTCATGCTTGGTCTGGAAACCGCGATGGACACCGGGGGCAAGAACGACCGGGTGCGCATTCAGTACGATTTTCAGGACTTCTACTTCAAGGAGGACGCCGAACGGACCGTGAGCCGCGTCGAAGATGCGCTCTACCAGCACGAACAGGCGCTCAACTTCGAGTCGGTCTATTCGTACTTCGGCGAGAACAGCGCCCAGACCACCATCACGCTCAACCGCAAGGACATGAACGACCGCGAGGCCCGCGAGCTCAGGAAGCAACTGCGGGCGTGGCTGCCGCAATTGCCCGGCGTCCGCCTGCGATTCGGCGGCGAGGACGCGCAGTCGGGCGGCAGCACCACCAGCTTCGAGGTCAGCCTGTTTGGCGACGACATCAAGGCGCTCGAGCGGCTCTCGACCGACGCCAGCGCCAGGCTGGCCGCCATTCCCAACGTGCAGGACGTGAAGTCGTCGAGCGAGGAGGGCCGCGAGGAAGTGCAGGTGTCGCTCGATCGCGAACGCGCCGCCCGGTACAACCTGGCGCCGCGCGACCTGGCGCAGACCTTCGGCTTCATGCTGAGCGGATCGCGCCTTCGCAAGTACCGCGCGGGCGACAAGGAAGTCAACGTCGTGGTCTCGCTGCGCCGCGAGGACGTCCAGCGGGCCGACGACCTTCGGAACATCACCATGGGCGGCGATCGGAGCCAGACCATCGGCACGCTGGCCGGCTTTACCATCGTGAGGCGGCCCAAGTCGATCGAGCGCGAGGAACGCCGGACGCGCCTCACGGTGAGGGGGACCTACGAGGGCAAGAACTTCGGCGAGGCCCAGGACCTGATGCGCAAGTCGATGAACGGCATGGCGCTGCCGGCGGGCTACAGCTGGGCGTTCGGACAGAACATGCAGGACCAGGAGCAGCAGAACCAGCAGATGCTGGTCAACATGCTGCTCGCGTTGGCGTTGGTCTATCTGGTGATGGCGGCGCTGTTCGAATCGATCGCCCATCCGATCGCGATTCTCATTTCGATTCCGTTCGCGCTGTTCGGGGCGGTGTGGTTCGACCTGCTCACCGGCACGCCGTTCGGGCTGATGTCACAAATCGGCCTGCTGATTCTGATGGGCATCGTTGTCAAGAACGGGATCGTGCTGGTGGATCACATCAACCAGTTGCGGCGCGATGGCCTGCCGCGCGCCGACGCGATCCTGCAGGGCGGCCGCGAACGCCTGCGGCCGATTCTGATGACGGCGGCGACCGCGATTCTCGGCCTGGTGCCGCTGGCGGTGGGCACCTCTGGGGTTGGCGGCGCCTACTACTTCCCGCTGGCGCGCACCGTGATCGGCGGATTGACGACCTCGACGATCCTGACGCTGGTGATTCTGCCGTATATCTACACGCTGGTTGACGATGTGGCGTTGTGGCTCAATCACGTGTGGCGCCGTGGGATGAGTAATCACTCCGGGAGTGTTTGTGCCATGTCGAATGTGGCACAAACACTCCCGGAGTGATTAAGTAGGTGGCGAAGGTTCGGCATTTGTGGCGGAATGTTGCCGGGATTCCGCACGGCTCACTGGAGGCGGGCGGAACGCCGAATGAAATCTGGCGCGAAACGGTAACTGGAGTGTCCCCGTCGGCTGGCATTGGGATTGCTAAATATAAAGACAACAGCCCATCGTTTGGGCTCTGACGTTGACGGATGGGGGCCCGTCAGCGCCGGGGTATCAGACGGTGGGCTTCTCTCTTGTACCGAGCGCGAACGTTTCCTGGCGGTGAAGCCGCCGTCCCGCGGGATCCGGGCAGCGCGAGGGCCGCACCGCCGATCCAGTTGCGCGGCCTGCGGCCTCACGCCGGCGATCCGGTTGCCCGGCCTGCGGCCTCACGCCGCCGATCCGGTTGCGCGGCCTACGGCCTCACGCCGGCGGAACCGTCGGTTCGGCCGGGGCCGCCAGTTCGGAGGTACCCGCCAGCGCGTCGGTGTAGACCTCGGGGAATAGCGCTTCGTCGACGCCGAGTTCGCGCGCCCGAGCCGAGAAATCTGCCCAGTGGCCCCGTTCGTAGGCGATCGCGCAGTCGAGGAACGGCCGCAGCGGTCCGGTCCCGTGCACCAGCGCGTCGTGCACGTTCTGGGAAATCGGCAGCAAGGCGACCACCTCCGCCATGGGCCGGCCGACCACCACGTCGATCAGCGAAAACACGCCGAGCAGGAATGCTTCCGACTTGGCCGTCGGGCCGGCAGAAGCCGGCACAAGTATTTCGCACAACCGGCCCCGCGCCACCGAGGTGACGACGAGTTCGGCCGGTCCGGCCTGGCCCAGCCCCGCCAGCGCCCACAGCGTCACCAGTTTCCGCACGTGGTTTTCGCCCAACAGGAACAGGGCTTCGCGGATCGACGACACGCGATTGCGCAACCCGAACCCGGCGGAGTTGATGTACCGGAGCAGCTTGTACGAGATCGAGACATCCTGCTTCGTGATGACCTCGATGCGGCCGAAATCGAGCGCGCCCTCGTTCATCTCCCTCAGCAGTCGCAGGTAGTTCAATTTGAATCCGGGCACGTCTTTGGCGGACCAGACGCTGGGCTTGGCGAAGAAGTACCCCTGGAACAACTCGAACCCGAGCGCCGCGGTCTTCTCGAACATCTCCCGGGTTTCGACCTTTTCGGCCAGCAACCGCAGGCCTGGCCGGCGCCTGTGCGCGACCACCTCGAGCACGTCAATCAGCGGCGTGGCCAGGACGTCGATCTTGAGACAGTCGGCCATCGCGACCAGCGGGTCCATGTCGGGCCGGTCCACGAAATCGTCGAGTGCCAGGCGGTACCCGTCCGCCTTCAGCTTTCGGCAGGCCTCGACGACCAGGTCGTCGACTTCGACGGTCTCCAGAATCTCCACGGTCGTCAGCTTCGCGGGCAGCAGCGAGACGTACCCGCGCAACAAGGCTTCCCGCCCCACATTGACGAACGCCCCACGGCCGTCGGTCAGGCGCTGGATGTCGAACAGCAGGATGCTGTTGTGGATGACCTCGGAGCTCATGCAGTCGACGTCGAGCCCCTTGGCGATGTTCTCGAAATCCGATCGGAACAGCAGTTCGTATGCGCTGACGTTCAGCTTCGCGTCGAAGATGGGCTGGCGGGCGATGAATCTGTCCACGTGGTTGGTCACTCTGCCGTTTTCTTGCGGCGAACACCTGAACGCCACGGGCCGGGAAGCCGCCGGAGCGCTATCGTTTCTGGGGCGCCTTCCGACGCGGTTGCGCCGGCGGCTCATCATCGCCATCGCCATCGCCGTCGCCGGACGCGGGCGGGCTGGCGCGAACAAAGGCGGCGCGCACCGGCGCCGGCATCACGCTGGATGGCCCTTTCACGGACCGCCAGATAATTTCGTTCAGCTCCTGTTCGGGCGCCATGTCGGCGTCCGCCAGATTCATGGCCGCCGAGGCCGCCGCACCCCAGGCCGTGACCGTGTTCTTCTCCTGAACGTCGATCCGCGCCGGGCGGGCTTTGTAGGGCGTCAGCACGGGCGTCGTCTGGAACGCATTGTACATGGGCGTTGCACCGGCGTCGTAGTTGCTCATCGGCGGCACGCCGAGGATCAACTCGATCGTGCGCAGCATGGCCGACGTCGTGTAGAGCGTGCTGTCCACCACCGCGCGCCGCGTGAACGGGCTGACCGCCAGCGCCACGGACCGGTGCATATCCACGTGATCGGGGCCGGCCTGCGCGTCGTCTTCGAGGACGAAGATGGCCGATTCCTTCCAGTACGAGCTGGCGGCGATGGTTTCGACGATCCGGCCCAGCGCGACGTCGTTCTCGGCCACCATGGCCCGCGGCGTCGGGTAACCGGCGCGGGTGCCGGCCGTATGGTCATTGCCCAGCCGGATGATGTTGAGCGCCGGCAACGTGCGGGACTTGTCGAATCGCGTGAACTCCTCGAGCCAGACGTCGACGCGCGTGTTATCGGGGATCGCGAGATCGTAGGGCGGATAGGTCGGATGCACCCGCCCTTTGAGTCCCGGCACGGTGGCGGTCACCTCGCCCTTGCCGGTGTTGTTTTCCTGTTCCGGGCCCGCACCGCGTTCGGTGAACTCTCCGTAACTGCGCACATTCAGGCCCTTGCGAAGGACCGCGTCCCAGAGATAGCCATTGAGCGGGGCCGTGATGTTGCCGTAGGCGTTACGCATCGCGCCGCCGCCCTCGCTCAGGTAGCGCGCGCCGCGGCCGGCGTAGCTGGTCGGCCAGATCTTGTTGACGAAGTCGGTCGCATAGGCGCCGGTCGAAAACGCGTGGCCGTCGTAGCTGACCTGCGCGTCCACGTAGAAATTGTCGAGCACCACGAATTCGCGCGCCAGGGCATGCGCGTTCGGCGTCACCTCCTCGCCAAACAGCGTCAGGTTCGGATCGCCGTTGCCGCGCTCGAGGTCACCCAGAATCTGATCGTAGGTGCGGTTCTCGCGGATGATGTAGAACACGTGCTTGATGGGCGACGCCTCGCCGACTTTCCGCGGGATCGGCGACGCGGCCGGTGCCGAGGCGGGCGACAGGATCGACGCGCTGGTGAACGGCGTCAGTCCGTACACGATCTTGGTCATCGCCTGCAGCGCGGCCTGATCGGGAACCGGCACGATCGACAGCGACCCCTGCAACATCGCCCCGCTGAACTGGCCGTTCCCGAATCCCGGCACGCCGGGATGATTGCCTCGGGGATTGGCGAGCGAGGTGAGGCCCTTGCCGCTCAAGATGTAGATGCGGGCGCCGTCCTTGCTGAACATGGCGGCGGTCGGATACCAACCCGTGGGGATGAAGCCTTCCACGGCGCTGCGTGCCGGATCGCTGGTGTTGACGACCGCGACCGCGTTGTTGTCGGCGTTGGCGACCAGGAGTCGAGTGCCGTCGGGCGACAGGCCGAGCCCGTTTGGCGTGGCTCCCGGAGGCGCATCCGGGAACAGCGCGACCGACACTTGTTCCTGCACCCGCATGGTTGCGACATCGACCACCCACACCGCATTCGTGTTGGCGCAGGCCACGAACAGCCGCCGCCCGTCCTTCGAGAACACCATCGCATTCGGATGCTCGCCCACGGCGATCTCGCCTCGCGGATCGAGCGTGGCGGCGTCAAACACCAGCACCTTCGCGCCGCCCCACACCGAGACGTACACCAGGGTGCCATCGGCGGACACGACGCACGTGTACGGTTCGGCTCCGAGATCGACGCTTCTGCGAACCAGGCCGGATTTCAGGTCGAGCAGCGTCAGGGCCTCGCCCAGCACGTGCACCGCGTAGAGATGTCTTCCGTCGGGCGCGATCGCGATGCCGCCCACAAAGCTCTGCTCGATCGGATCGGGTCGGTTGATACCGGGTGTCGGCTTTTGCGTGTCGCGCCCCATCGCGAACAGCGACCCGACGGCCAGCTTGCCTGGGGTCCAGTAGAGTTCACTCACCGCGGTCTGTCCGGCGGCCGACGAGAACACGCGCCGGCGATCCGGGTGCCAGGCCAGCCCCAGCCATGCGTGCTCGAGCGCGGTCTTCGAACTCACGTATCCGTGCTCGAGATCGAACACCGTGAGTGTGGGCTTTTCGTAGCCGTTGTTGGTGATGACGAGGAACTTGCCGTCCGGCGATTCCAGCATGGCGAGCGGCAGATCGCCAATCGAGACGTGTTTGCCTGCCGGCGCAATCTTCCAGCCGTTGGGCAGCAGCGTGACGCCGCCCCCGAGGTTCCCCGGCCAGACGGGCGCGGCCGGCCCTTTCTGGGCCAGCGACGCGACGCCGGATACGACCAGGACAGTGCAGATAACGAGCAACGCGACAAATCGTCTGGATGGCATAGGAAATATCCTAGCGTGGGGCCCGCGCGACACGGCGCGCAGGCCGATCATTTCACAGCCCCGAAACACCGAACGGGGAAACCGCGCCATTCGGCCGGGTCCCACACGTCGTCTCAGCGTTTCCCGAGCAGCCTGAGTACTCCCAGCGACATCGCGTCCACGTAGGTAATCAACAGCACGCCGATGCCGGTGATGATCAGGAACGGCACGACGTGCCGGTAGAGGCTGGTGAGCGGCTTGTTGAAGCGCGACGACGACAGGAACAGGTTGAGGCCGACCGGCGGGAACAGGAAGCCCAGTTCCAGATTGGCGAGGAAGATGACGCCAAGGTGCAGCGGGTCCACGCCGAACGCCGCGCCCATCGGGGCGATGATCGGCGCCAGGATGATGATGGCCGAATAGATTTCGAGCACGCTGCCCAGCACCAGCAGCAGCACGTTGAGGGCCAGCAGGAACAGCACCCGCGAATGGATGTGCATCTTGACCCATTCGAGCAGCATGTCGGGGATCTGCGCGTCCACCAGATAGCTGGTGAGCCCCATCGCCACGCTGAGCAGGATGAGCACGGCCCCCATCAGCGCGGCCGCCTTGAGCAGCACCTCGGGGAGCTCTTTGAAGATGTGGATATCGCGCGTGATGAAGCACTCGACCACCACCGCGTAGGCCAGCGCGGCCGAGGCCGTCTCGAGCATGGTCGCGAAGCCGGTGACAAACAGCGCCACGATCACCACCGGCAGCAGCAGTTCCCACTTCGCCTGCCAGCTCGCCGCGGCCACTTCCTTGAGGGAGAACGGCTGCTTCTCGCGCTGGACGTGGCGCCCAATCACGATGCCGTACGCCGCCGTGATGACCACCAGCAGGAGCCCCGGCAGCAAGCCGGCCAGATAGAGCTGATCGGCCGGCACGGGTTGTTCGCGCGAACTGGCGACCACGCTGTAGAGGATGACGGGCAGGCTGGGCGGGAACAGCAGGCCCAGGGAGCCCGACGCGGTGACCAGGCCGAGCGAGAAGCCTTCCGAATAGCCGTCCTTGCGCAGGATCGGATAGACCAGGCCGCCCAGCGCAATGATGGTGACGCCGGAGCCGCCGGTAAACGTGGTGAACAGCGCACACACCGCGGCGACCATCACGGCGATGCCGCCCGGCATCCAGCCGAAGATGGCGCGGAAGAAACGCACCAGGCGTTCGGCGGCCGTGCTCTCGGCCAGCACGTACCCGGCGGCCGTCAGAAGTGGAATCGCCGGCAGCGTCGGCGAGGCGATCAGCCGGTAGACTTCAGAGGAGACCTGGGAGACCGGCACGCCGTCGCGGAAAAACAGCACGACCGCGATGCCGCCCATCGCCACGAACACCGGCGCGCCGAGCAGCGCCGCGATCAGAATGACGATCGCCAGCGGCCAGACGTGGACCGCCGCGGCGGGCGGCAGCATCCCGATGGCGAACGCCGCCGGAATCGCGACGAACGCGACCGCCCGGCCCCACCACTGATCGGAGGCCTTCCACGCGAACACCAGGGCGGCCAGGGCGAGCGCGGTCGGCATCACCAGCAGGCTGATCCATTCGGGCAGGCCGATCGGCAGCACTTTGTCTTCGAAGCCGCGCGTCGCCATCACCACGTTCCAGCTGGAGAAGGCGAGGATGGCCACCACGGCGGCCGCGACCGAGAAGGCGAACAGGCGCGCCAGTCTGCGGGCGACGCCGTCTTCGAAGAACTCCGAGGTCGAGAGCGTGAGGTGCTTGGCCTGCGAGGTGGCGGCCAGGCCGCCGACAAACGCCAGCCAGAGCGTCAGGTGCGAGACGTAGGCGTCTTTGCCCGGGACGTGGAACCCGCCTAGCGGCCGGCCGAAGATGTCGATGAGCGGCAGCAGGCAGGCCAATCCCAGCGCGACCACCAGCACGCCCCGTTCGACTCTCCGGAGGATCGCGGACAGCACGGCTACTTCTTGGCCGGCTGGGCCGGGTGCGCCTTACGATATTCGTCGCGGAACTTGATGGCTTCGTCGAACGCGTCGGCCGGCACGAAGTCGCCGCGGATCTTCTGATAGGCGGTCTCGGCCAGTTTCTGCCACATCGTCAGGGTCTTGGCGTCCACCGGCACCACCGTGAGTCCGGCCGACTTCATCGCCTGCACGTCGGATTCGCCGCTCTTGCGGATTTCGGCCTGCAGTTTGGCCCCCGCCTCGCGCGCCGCCTGCAGCAGCGCCGGCTTCAGGTCGGCCGGGATCTTGGCCCACGTGTTCTTCTCGATCACGGTCGAGGCGAGCATCAGCGCCCACTTCATGTCGGTCATGTACTTGGCGTGCTCGTAATAGCGGGCGATGACGCACACCTGCGGCGGCGCGCCAAAGGCCTCGAACAGCCCCGTCTGCAGGCCCGTCACCAACTCGGTCGAGGGCGCGGGACGCGGGTTGTAGCCGAGCGACTTCCAGATTTCGAGCGACTTCGGATCGCCGGCCCAGCTGAACATCTTCAATTTCTTGAGGTCGTCGGGGGTCGATACCGGCGCCTTGGTGAAGAACTGGACCCATCCGCCGTCGGCCCAGTTGACCACCACAAAACCTTTGGCCTCCATCGAGGCCTCGATGCGCGGCCGCATCCGTTCGAGCACCGCGTAGACTTCCTCATAGGAGTCGAAGGCCATCGGGATGCTCAACGCGTAGATGGTCCGATCGATTTCGGCCAGGCCCACCGAGGTCAGCACCGCGCCCTGGAGGCCGCCCAGCCGCATGTCGCGGACCACGTCCGGGTCGTCGCCCTTGCGGCCGCCGGGATAGAGGATCACCTTCACCTTGCCGCCCGAGATCTTGCCCCACTTGTCGGCGACGTCCTTGAGCACCAGGTACCACGACGAGTTTTCCGGCACCAGCGTCGCCATTTTGATGGTGATGGTCTGGGCCGCCGCGTCGGCCGGGCCGATGCCCAGAACGGCCAGTGTCAGCACGCCGGCGACAACGGCCGAAACCCATCCGTGACATGCGCGTCTGTTTTGATATGAGGTCATAGTCGTTTCTTCCTAAAACAGCTCGTTGATCCGCGACAATAGCCACTTCGCGCGACGCTGTGCGATGACGTTGGCCAACTTCTGTTCGGGCGCCAGGCTAATGTCTACCGCGAGCGCCTGGTTGAGCAGTTGCTCGAATTCCGCCTTGTTCTGTTCGCTGACCGAGACCGATTCGGCCAGGTTGACAAACGGCGAGACACGCCGGCCTTTGGCGAGAGCGTTGGCGCGCTCGAAGTGATCGCGGGCGCTCTTGATCGAGCTGCCGGTGGTGGCGTGCGCCGCGTCCCACGAGATGAAGAAGTCGTGCAGCGACCCGAGTTCCCAGGCATCGTCGAGCGCCAGGGCGCGCCGCATCATCTTTTCGAACAGGGTCTGCTCGACAGAAAGCCGCGAGTCGGCGATGTCCACGGCGAAGGCCGCCGCCCAGGCCGCGGCGGTGTAGTAGAGCAGGGGGACGTGCTTCCGGGTGACCTTGGCCAGCACGCCGTCCGCGTTGGCGCGCAACTGGCTGCCGAAACCGGGGAACTCGACCTCGAAGGCCCGGATGCCGTAGTCGCGGCCACGCAGAAAGAGTTTCTTGGCGCGGGCGCGCATCGCGGTGGCCCGATCCAGGTCCTGGGCCTCGACCAGGTCGGCTTCCTGCTGGATAAATGCGTAGCTGTACTGGGTGAATCCGCTGCACGCCGCCGTCAGCAGCCCCTTGTGCCTGGGCGACTGCTCGATCAGGCTCTCGATAGTTTTGAGGGCGAACGGGATGGCGTCGCGCACCAGTTCGGGGTCGTCGTCTTTGGCGAAGCCCGAACTGCCGTCGGCCAGCGCGTTGCCGAGCGTGTTGATCGCCATCATCTTGATCGAGCACCCCGCGTGGGCCAGCGCCAACAGGCAGACGCACCACGGGAGCCACGATCGCCGAACCCGGTCATTCATGACGCCTCCAGACAGACCCTTTATTCTATGCCAGGCGTGGGCCGCGTACCCAACCGGAGCGGTCGCCGCCCGGGTCGGGGCGGGCGGACTGCCGGCCCGCGGCTCGCCGACTGTCCGGATCCGCCGCCGCCGTCGTCCGCGTCGCACCGACCGCGAGGTATCGTGCGCGCCACCACGTCGGCACTGGCTCGGTCACCACGATGTCCGGGGGGCGCGAATCGGTTGTCGGCCTGTGGGCGTCGAAGGACTTCGCGAAGGACTTAGCAATTGACAATTGACGCCCGGCAGACTACATCTTCCATCGGCCCGGGGAGTGCCACCAGATCATGATGCTTGAGTCTGCCCGCATCGAGAACTTCAAGTGCATCGACGATTCGACCGAGTTCACCATTCGGCCGCTCACCGGCATTGTGGGCAAGAACGAATCGGGCAAGACCGCGCTCCTCAAGGCCCTGTACCGGGTGAACCCGATCCTGCCGGTGGACGGGAATTTCTCGGACGTCGAGTATCCCAGGCGGCGGTGGGCGGCCTACCGGCAGACGCGCCAGCAGGCTCCCGATCGCGTGATCTCGACCCGGTGGACGCTGGACGACCGCGACGTCGAAGCGGTCGAGGCTGCCATCGGCCCCGACGCCCTCGGCAGCCGCCGGGTGCTGGTGTCGAAAGGATACGACAACACGCGTCGCTGGCAGATCGACGTCGACGAGCGGCGGGTAGTCTCGAATCTGGTCCGGGCGGCCCGGTTCGATGCCGCCGACCTGCAGAACCTGTGGTCGATCACCACCATTGCCAGCCTGGCCCGCATGCTCGCCGAGGTCCCAAATCCGTCGGTGGCCCAGGTGGCGCTCGCCGCTGACCTGCGGACGCGCTTTCCTGGCGGGACGGCCCAGGACGCGGCCGCCGCGGTGCTCGACCGGCGGCTGCCCCGGTTCCTGTATTTTGCCGACTACCATCGGCTCCCCGCCACCGTGTCGATCGACGAACTGCTGCGTCGCAAGGCCGCCGACCAGTTGACGGTGGTCGATTCGGTGTTCCTCGCGCTGCTCGAACTGGCCAACACGTCGGCCGAAGACCTGGCCGAAATCGATCAGTTCGAATATCTGGTCGCCGAGCTGGAGTCGGTCTCGCAGCGCATCACCCGCGACGTGCTGGCGTACTGGACGCAGGATCGCTCGCTGGGCGTCGAGTTCCGGTGCGACGCCGCGCGGCCCAACGATCCGCCGCCGTTCAACAGCGGCTACGTCCTGCGCACGCGCATCCGGAACACCCGGCACAACGTGACGCTCAGCTTCGACGAACGCAGCAGCGGCTTCATCTGGTTTTTTTCGTTCCTGGTGTGGTTGTCGCATATCCGGCGCGAGCCGGAGGCCGACTACGTCATCCTGCTCGACGAGCCGGGCCTCAGCCTGCATGCCCGCGCGCAGATGGACATGATGCGGTTCATCCGCGAACAGCTGCTGCCGCGCTACCAGGTGATCTACACGACCCACTCGCCGTTCATGATCGATCCGGAGTTTCTCGACGGGGTGCGCACCGTCGAAGACGCGAGCGCCAACGGCGTGGTGCTCGGCACCAAGGTGGGCGATCGGTTCCTGAGCAACGACCAGGACACCTCGTTCCCGATTCGGGCGGCGCTGGCCTACGACGTGGCGCGCCGCGCGGTGCTGGGTCCGCAGACGCTGCTGCTCGACCGCGCCAGCGACGTGCTGTACCTCAAGTGGTTTTCGCGCGAGCTGCAGCAGCAGGGGCGCGCCCACCTCGATCCGAGCTGGAGCCTGGTGCCGATCGGCGGGCTCGACAGCATCGGGCCGTTCGCGGCACTCTTCGCCAACGCGGCCCAGAAGATCGTCGTCCTCACCGACGGGCTGATGAGCCATCCACGCCGGCTCGAGGGCCTGTGGGAGCGCGGCGTGCTGCAGTTCGGGCGGATCCTCAGACCGGCCCTTTACGTGGATCGCGAGGACGCACAGCTCGAGGATATGCTCGGCCGCGCGCTGTTCCGGGAGCTGGTGATCGGCGCCTTCAATCTGGACCGGGTCGGGGTGCTGCCCAACGCGGCGCCCGCCGACGCGCCCGTGCGCGTGGTGGCCGAGGTCGAGCAACTGTTCGCGTCGATGCCGCCGTGGGCGCCGAAATTCGACAGCTTCGGCCCCGCCTCCTACCTGTTCGAGCACGCGGCCGAACTGCGCGAGGCGCTGCCCGATCTGGACGGCGCGCTCGACCGGTTCGAAAAACTGTTCCGCGACCTCAGCGGCATCGCGGGGGAATAGCCGCATCGCGGGCGCATACAGGCGCGCGCATGCAGCCGGGACGTGGCCTCGACCACCCGCGTCACCCATGTCGGGAGGAGCGGTTGCTCCGGCCGACGATTCGGCGGCCGGAGGGCCCATGGCGATTGACTGGAACGACGTCCGTTACCGCGGCGACGCGAGAGACGTCGACGATCTGATGACCACCTATCGGGTGGCCGACTATCTCTCCACCTTCGAGGAGAATCGCCGGCAGGTCGACCACGGTGTACGCGAACGCCTGCTGAAAGAAGGCATCCGGCTCAGCGAACGCCTGTCGCCGCGCATTTACGCGATTTTCAGGGCCGTCTGCAAGGCGCTCGAACTCGACGCCCAGGCCGAAGTCTTCTGCCTGCCGTCGCACGAGGTCAATGCGTTCGCCGTGCTCGACGTGCGCAAGGACATCACCTACTCGCTGGTCGGCGTCACCGCCATGGCGCTCGAACGGCTCGAAGACGCCGAACTGGCGTCGATCCTGGGCCACGAACTCGGCCACATCCTGTTTGGCAACAACCGCCTGTCGGCGCTCATCAACACCGACGCCAACAACCCCTCGGTGACGGTGCTGCCCGCGCTGGGCGAGAGTCTGTTTCTGCGCTGGCGGAAGAAAGCCGAAATCAGCGCCGATCGGGTCAGCGTCCTGGCGAGCCGGGATTTCCGGGCCACCGCCACGTCACTGTTGAAGGCGACCTTCGGGTTGAGCGAGCGCAACCTGAATCTCGACATCGAGGCGCTGGTCAGTCAGGTTGACGAGATTCGCGGCCGGCCGGAGCTGATCGAGGAGGCGTTTGCGTCGCACCCGCTCCTGCCGATTCGCTTGCGGGCGGCGGAGCTGTTCTCGCGATCGGCCAAGGCGCAGCGCGCCGGACTCGAGGTCGGCGGGACGCCGCTGGGCGACGACGAACTCGAGGACGCGGTCGACGACCTGGTCAAGCTCACGCGGCGCTATCCCTTCCAGCCGGGCCACAAGGCCATCATGCGGGCGATCGCGCTGGGCGGCGCGCGCGTGCTCGCCGCCGACGGCGAGGTCGGCGACGACGAAGTCAAGATCCTCGTCCAGATCCTGCACCACTGGTTCACCGACGAGCCCGAGGCCGAAATCGTCACCGATCCCGAGACGATTGCGGCGCAGCTGCCCGAGGTGCTCGCCGAAATCCGCGCCGACTCCCAACTCGACGACAGAAGCTTCGTGCTTTCGCGCCTCACCGACATCGCCCTGGCCGACGGCGCGTTGATGGACGCGGAAAGCGCGGTGATCCTGGACGTCGCCAAACAACTCGACGTGCCGACCAAGATGGCCTACTCCATCATGATCGGCGCGGCGCAGTCGGTCGGCTTCCGTTCCGACGTCAAGTTGAACAAGATGGCCGAAGCGATCCGGCGGTCGATGGCTCTTGGACTCAAACGCTAACGGCCCGGCGACGCGGCTGCGCACGGGGCCGGCCCGGGCGGGGCGTCACACCGATCGCTCAACCCAGATGTCGCACAGATGGCCCAGCGCCTCGGCCGACGTGGCCATCCACTCGACCGGCACCCATTCCTTCTTGCCGTGGAAGTTCATCGATCCGTTGAAGATGTTCGGCGTCGGCAGCCCCATGTACGACAAACGCGACCCGTCGGTGCCCCCGCGCACCGGGAGCCGCCGGGGCGTCACACCGCACCGGCCAACCGCCTCGTCGGCGTACTCGACCACGTGCGGAACGGCGTCCAGCTGGTACTTCATGTTGCGATACGAGGGCGCAATGGCGACCCTCACCTGCGCGCCCGGGTAGCGTTTCTCCATGAACTGCGCGGTGTCGCGCAGCATGTCTTCGAGTTCGCGCAGGCCTTCCTCGCTGAAGCTGCGCACCAGCAGCTGCGCGGTTGCCTCCGACGTGTTGCCGGCGATCGTGATCGGGTGCAGGAACCCCTCGCGCCCCTCGGTGGTTTCGGGCGTCCGGTGTTGCGGCAGCGCCATCAGCAGGGCGCTCATCACGCGAACCGCATTCACCATCTTGTTCTTGGCGTACCCGGGGTGCACGTCGGCCCCGCCCACGGTCAGCGACGCGGTGTCGGCGCAGAAGGTTTCGGCCTCGATCGACCCCAGGCCCGACCCGTCGATCGTGTACGCGAAGGTCGCCCCGAACGCGGCCACGTCGAAGTGCTCGGTGCCGCGGCCCACCTCTTCGTCGGGCGTGAACCCGATCCGGATCGGGCCGTGCAGGCGCGAGGGCTGTTCGCGGAACCGCCACAGCGCCTCGAGGATCACCGCCACGCCCGCCTTGTCGTCGGCGCCGAGCAGGGTCGTGCCGTCGGTGGTGATGATGGTCAGCCCGGCGCACGCGGCGAGTTCCGGTTCGTCGGCCACCCGCAGCACCTGCGTCGGATCGCCCGGCAGCACGATGTCGCCGCCGTCGTAGTCGCGATGAATCTGCGGCTTGACGTTGGCGCCGCTGACCTCGTGGTACGTGTCGACGTGCGCGATGAATCCGATCGTCGGGATCTTTCCGTGCGCTGGATGGCCGGCCGGAAGGTTGGAGGGCAGTGTCGCCATCACGTACCCCCACTGATCCATCGCCGCATCGTCGAGTCCCGCTGCCTTGAGGTCGTCGACCAGCACGCGGAGCAGATCTTTCTGCTTGGCGGTGGATGGGTACGAGGTGGACGAACCCGACGACTGCGTGTCGATTTTCGCGTATCGGACGAACCGGTCGAGCAGAGACTCTCGCTGCGTCATGACTGCCTCCACGAAGGAATCGGCGCCCACCGCAGGCGTGAGTACGTTGCCACAGGTGCGGGTTGAAGCGCTACGCCAGCCCGTGACGCAGCAGCAGATCGTGATCGCCGAGCACCGACGCCACCGTCGCGTCGGCCACGACCCGTCCGCCGTCCACCACGACGGCGCGGGAACACAGGTCGGTGACAAAGCCCAGATCGTGGCTGGCCACCACGACGGTGGCCGTCAGATGACGAAGCAGCGCCGCGAGGGTTCGGCGGCCGCGCGGGTCGAGGCCCGACGAAGGTTCGTCAAGCAGCAACAGGCCCGGACCGCAGGCCAGCACGCCGGCCAGGCACACGCGCCGTTTTTCGCCCGTCGACAGGTGATGCGGCGACCGGTGTTCGAACCCCGCGAGGCCAACGGCCGCGAGGCTGTCGGCCACCGCCGTGGCAATCTGGTCGACCGGCCATCGCCGCGCGTGGGGACCGTAGGCGACGTCCTCGGCCACAGTCAGACCGAACAGCTGGTCGTCGGGATCCTGGAACACGATGCCCGCCAGATCGCGGATGCGACCGATGGTGGATCGCGTGAGTTCGATGCCGTCCACCGTCACCCGGCCCACCAGGCCGTGACGGTGGGCGCCGGCGCCCGGTTCGTGGACGTGCAGGTAGCGGCGGCGTTCGGGCAGCAGGCCCGCCACATGCATCAGCAGCGTTGATTTGCCCGCGCCGTTGGGGCCGAGTAACGCCACGCGCTCGCCAGCCTCGACACGAAGCCCGATGCCGTCGAGCGCCGGCGATCCGTCCGGGTAGTGGTACGTGAGGTCGGACACCTCGCATCCGACAGCTCTGGTGGCGTGGGGGCTCATGGCTCCACGCCTCTGGCGCGGCGGGCTCGCTCGAGCGCCTCGGCGCGCTCGAGCGACCGGAGCAGCAACGCGGCCACCAGTCTGCCGAACCCGCGAATCGTATCGGCCGGGTCCCTCATCATGCCGCTCCAGGCGCCGAACCGGGTGCGCCTCGCCTCGCGTGCCTGCAGCATGGCTTTCACCTGACGCAGCACCGTGGCGAGGCTGGCCAGCGTGGCCTCGAGCACGTCGGCCCATCGTTGCGGCGCTCCCAACCGCCGGGCGCCTTTGACGATGCCGCTCGGACCCAGCCACGTGGCGATGCCGGCGCTCGCGGCGGCTGCCGCCATCGCGCGCACCGACAGCGTGATCGCCACCACGACGCGATCGCGGGCCGGCGCCAGCAGGGCGGCCGGCAGCGTGAACGCCGCGACAATCGGCATCAGCCACGTCAGTCGCCGTATGGCTTCGGCCAGCACCAATCCCGCGCGGTGCCACGCCCAGATCGCCACCGCGAAGGCCAGAGCCCACACG
>JBAXOX010000036.1:0-38561 GCA_037133015.1 Acidobacteriota bacterium | reverse complement strand
CCACCCCCGCCCCCCCCCGCCGCGCCGGCTGGAGCCGGCACGGGTTCGACAGCGGTTCGTGCGGCTCGCTTCTCGAGATCGGTGGGCGGCGGTTCGGCGGCCGTCACCTTCAGCTGATCGGCGCGAAGCTTGAAGAACGCGGTCACCTCGTTCTGGAACGCGGCGGCACGCTGTTCGATCAACGCGTCGAACGCCGCAAGCTTCTGTTGGGCGGCCGCGGGATCGTCAAACAAGACGGCGGCCGACCGGACGACCGCTTTTTCCACACTGGCCTGGTGGCGCACCGCGGTGCGGGCTTCCCGGAGCGCTTCGGGCAACGACATCCCGAACGACAGATCCGCCAGATAGCTCAGGCCCTTCCGCTGGGCTTCGGCCATCCGTTCGCTGCCGCGGGCCAGCGATTCGGCGGCCGCCTTCATGCCCGTCTCGTCGCCCGCCGATGCGAGCAGGCTCATGCAGCCGATCCCCACGACGGCCGCGCGCTTGAATTGCGTCGGGTCCAGCTTGTCGGGCGTGTCCTGCGACGAGTGGTAGTAGTGATCCGGCCAGGTGATGAACATCAACGACGGAATGCCCTGCCCAAGGTAGACCACGTGATCGCTGGAGCCGTAGTGCTTGTCGACCAGCACGAAGAACGGATCACGCGAGCCGCTGGGCGCGACCACCGGCAGCGTAAAACCATAGCCCACCGAGCGGTAGCGCACGCGCTCCCGGTTGGTCTGGGCGACGTACTCGAGCACGCTGGCGCCGACATCGTTGAGGAAGGTCGGGAAGCTGTCCGGCGTACGGTGCATCACCCATGCGCTGCCGCTCAGCTTGAGCGTCAGCCCCTCCATGTCGAAGTTCAGATCCGCGATCAGCGTCTTCCGCACATCCTCGTGTGCGCGCAGCCACGCCGTGGTGCCGCTGATCTCCGGGACGAACAGGAAGTGGATCGTCCGCTTCGGCTTGGGCAGCTTCCCGTCGGCGACCAGGCGCATGTAGGCGCGTCCCATCTCGAGGATGAGCCCGCAGCCCGAGCTGTCGTCGTTGGCGCCCTGCTTGAGGTAGCCCTCGTACAGATGCGCCGAGATCGCCACGGTCTGCGTGGTCGAGCCGTCGCCGGGGATGGTCGCGTGGACCACCTCCATCTCTCCGGGGAAGGTCTCGGCTTTGACGACCGACCGCAGCCGGACCTTTTCGCCCCGCGCCAGATGCGCGGCGATGTCGCGTCCCACGCGCGGGGACACCGACCACCCGAAGCCGGGTGTCTTTCCCTGAGGCGCGGTGGTCGAGACGCTCTGCGACATCAGCTGGTCGGGAAGGTCGTCGGCGCGCAGATCGTTGTAACTGACCACGCCAACCGCGCCGCGCTCGAACACACCCAGACGCTGCAGCGCGCTGGTGCCGGCCGATCCCAGCACGATCTTTCCGGCCACGTCCTTGCCCGCGTAGTCTTCGGGCCGACCACCCGCCCCGATGTCGATCACCTCGGCGGTCACGTCACCCGAGTCGCTTCCGGCGGCCAGCGACACGGCGGTGCCGTAGATGTCATAGAGTTTGTCCAGTTGAGGATCCACCATCCAGAGTTCGCCACGTGACGGCTGGTAGGACGGGCCGGGCGACGGGAACGACTCGATCTCGACGTTGCTGAAGCCGTACTCCTTGGCGAAGGCCGCGACCACATCCGATTCCCGGAAGTGTCCGAGGTATTCGCTTCGAGGGCGCACCCGCGGGTAGGGCACCATCTCGAGCACGTGATGCAGGGCGCGTTCGCCCGACGCTTCGTTGATAATGGCGCGCATCTGGTCCGTCGACAGCAGCGTGCGGTCTTCGCGCTCCTGGGCCACGAGGCCGGCGACGCCAGCCGCCAGTACGAGCATCAGAATCGTCAGCCTGAACTTCATGCCTACTCCTCGACAGGGAATGTGTGTCGCGCGCAGCCGATGATGTCGACGTCGAACACCATGTGAACCGCGCGTGCACCTGATTGCGCCGGGTCGGGTACACTTCTCCGATGAGGGCCGACGGTGCACGAGGAATCCTACACCCGGATCGGTGCCCACGGCGTACGATCTCGCATACGATTTTGCCTATGAGCCGATCTCGCTTCGGACAGCTTCGCGTACTCGCCGTGGCGGCTCTTGTCGCGATGGCCGGCCTCTTTGCCGGCGGGGCGGCCACACAGAATATCCAGACGACCAACGACGTGCGGGTCATCGATGGTGATGGCCTGACTGGCGAAGCCGTGGTGATGCTGGGATCGCGCCTGGTGCGGTCGTGGCAGGGCGCCGACCATCGCCAGCAGCGCGCGCTGCTGGTCCCGCTCGCGCACGACACGGTGACCTTGAGACTCGACATCCGATTCTAACTGATGATGCGCGCACCTGGCTCCATCGTCGGATTCCTGGCCTTGCGGCTGAGCTTCGTGGCGTTCTGCCTGGTGACGTCGCTGTATTGCCTGATCGCCTTCATCCCGTTCACCTATCAACAGGTCATCGAATTCCAGGTGGTCGGCTGGACCTTGGTCTTCGCACGGTACCATCCGGCGTTCTACTGGGCGGCGTTTGCCTGCGCGGCCTGGACGCTGCGCGACGACTATCGGCCTGGAACCCGCGTGCTGACCGCTGGCGTCCTTGGGGCCGGCGTCGTGGCCGGCGCGGTGCTGACCGCGCGTCCGTTGCTGGCCACACTGGGAAACGAGGCGGCGGCGCTGACGTGGGCGGGCGTGTGGTTGCTGCCGCCTGGCTTGGTCGCGCTGGTCGATCTGGCCGGGGCCGGACGTCGCATCACCTGGGCGCCCGCCGCCCACGGCGAGTACCGGCACCTCCTGCGCGTCTGCGTCGTGACGGGGGCCGCGCTCGCGCTGGTGTACGCCGCCATTCAACCGGTGCGGCCACGCGGCGTGACGCTGAACGCGATGACGCCGCTGATCGTCGGGTGGAGCGTGACCCTGCACGTGGTCGTGTGCCTCGCCATCTTCGGCGTGCTCGCGACGGTGCATGCCGTCGCGTCGAGGTGGCGGCACCCGGCCGCCGTCGAGTTCGGGATCGTCGTCGCCATCGGGTGCGCCTCGATCGCCAGCATCATCGGCCGCCTCATTTTTGCCTCGATATCGCTGGTGGATACCACCGGACTGGTGTTGGCGGGGTGGCTGGGCGTGACCATCGGGCTGACGCTGGCCGGCTGCGCGGTGCGGCTTGCGCCTCCGGACGAGGCGGTGACTTCGGGACTCGGGCTGGCGCTGCGCCCCGTCGCGGCGCTGGCGGGCGTGTCGCGCCCGGCCCTGGCGGCGTCGGCCATCGCGTGGGCGGCGTTGGCCTATGGGCTTGCCGCGGTCACCTCGGTGATGGACTGGAACTACCTGTTTCAGACTGTCGGAGTCATCGTGATCTGGATGCTGGGGCTGGCCTGGGCGTACGCCGGCTTCGATCGCGGGCGGCCGGTGCGGCCGGTGGGCGTCGCCGCGGTGTGGGGACTCCCGGTTGCGGCGGTCGTCGTGTTCGCCGCCGTCGAACTGGTCCCCGGATGGGCAGCGGCGCCGTGGGCGTCTGCCGGAGCGCTGTCTGCGGCGACTGAGCGCTACGCGGCCTACGACGTGTCGTTCCGGATGGTGCGCGGCTTGCTCGGGATCGGGCGGCCGACCCCGCGGCCGGGGATGGACGACTTCTACGCGCTGCTGCGGCGGCACACCAACATCCCGCGGACCGTGACCATCGTCGCGCCCGACGTCGCGCTCGGGCCGTCGGCGCCAGTGCCATCCGGACGCCGCCCTCACATTTTCTTTTTTACGATCGACAGCTTGCGGCCAGACTACCTGTCGCCCTATAACGCGGCGGTCGCCTTCACACCGGAGATTGAGCGGTTCGCCGCCGACAGCACCGTGTTTCGTAACGCGTTTACCCGGTATGGTGCGACCGGCTTGTCGGAGCCCGCGCTCTGGACCGGCTCGGCCGTGCCCCACCAGCAGTACCCGGAGCAGTACTGGCGGATGAACGCGCTGCAACAGCTCCTTCAGGGCGAACACTACCAGGCCTTTGTGAGCAAGGATCACATCCTGCAGCGCCTGCTCGCGCCGTGGCCGGACCTCACCGAACTGGATCGCGGCCGCAATGCGAGCGACTACGACGCGTGCCGGACGCTGGCGGAACTGGGCGACGACCTCGCACGGCGCGACCGTTCGGATCCGCGGCTCCTGTTCGCGTTTACGCAGCCGCAGAACGTGCACATCGCCGCCATCACGCGGGAAGGCGGGACCGTGCCGCCCGGAGAGCGCTATCCCGGATTCTTCGAGCCCTACGCGTCGCGGGTCCGCCGACTGGACGCGTGCTTCGGCGGCTTTCTCGACGTGCTGCGCCGCGAGCACCTCTACGACGACAGCCTCATCATCCTGACATCGGACCACGGCGAGTCGCTGGGCGAAGGCGGGCGCTGGGGACACGCGTACACGCTGTTCCCCGAGGTGCTCAAGATCCCGATGATCGTGCACCTGCCGGAGTGGCTGCGGGGAGCCTCGGCCGATCCGAATCAGATTGCATTCAGCATCGACCTCACGCCCTCGCTGTACTACCTGTGCGGCCGCCGACCGCTGGCGGTGAATCCGCTGTTCGGGCGTCCGCTGTTCACCGATCGGCCAGACGAAGCGACGCCCTACCTGCGAGAACGGTACGTGGTGACCTCGAGCTACGGTCCGGTCTACGCGGTGATTTCCGATCGAGGGCGATCGCTCTACATTGCCGATGGCGTGTCGAACCGCGAATTCGCATTCGACATGACGGCGGGGCCTGGTGGCGCGCCGCGCGACATGGCCGACGCGGAGCGCGACGCCAGCGTCAGGGCGATTCGCGACATGATTGGCGACCTGGCTCGGTTTGCACGCCTGCCGCTCGATGTTCGGTGACGACGAAGCAGGCGGCGATCCGGATGACCCGACGGTACATAATGAAGCGGGCGTGTATCAACGTGGCCAGGGCAGGCCCGGCCTGGAGTGTGGCGTGTGACCGTTGGCATCGTCGTCAATCCGTCGTCGGGCCCGCCGCAGTCGAGGCTGTCGGCAGAGGCGCTGGTCGCGTGGAGCACGGACCAGTTGCGTCGTCTCGGCGTTGATCCGTGGGTCGGCGTGATCGAAGGCCCCGGACACGGCGCGCATCTGGCTCGACAGGCGGTGGACCTCGGGGCGTCGCTGGTGGTGGCGTGGGGCGGCGACGGGACGGTCAACGCGGTGGCCTCAGGCCTCGTCAACACGCCCACGCCGCTCGGCATCATTCCGGCCGGATCGGGCAACGGCCTTGCGCGCGAGTTAGGCATTCCATCGGATCGTCGCGCGGCCCTTGAGGTGGCGGTTCGCGGCCGCGAGCGGGTGATCGACGCGGGGACCCTGAATGGCCACTTCTTTTTCAACGTGGCGGGCATCGGCTTCGACGCGCACGTCGCCCACGTCTTCGCCCACGTCACCGGACGCATGCGCGGTGTGGTCGGCTACACGGCCACCATCGTGCGCGAATTGTTCCGCTACCAGCCGTCTCACTACCAGGTGCGCGGCGACGACGGAGAGATCGATCGCGTAGGAGGGGCGCTGTTCATTTCGCTGGCCAACACGACGCAGTGGGGCAACGGCGCCGAGATTGCACCGCAGGCCAGGCCCGACGACGGACTGCTCGACCTCGTCTTGATCGACCAGCGGCCGCCGCTGGTGATCCTGGGAAGTCTCTGGCGGCTCTATAACAAATCGGTTCGACGCATCGGCGGCACCGTCATGGTCCCGGTGCGCGGCGTCACGCTGGTGGCGACGCCGGCCGCGCCGCTGCACACCGACGGAGAACCGATCGGCACGGCGAACCAGATCACCGTCCGCGTGGTTCCGGGCGGGTTGCGCGTGCGGGTGCCCCGGGAGAGATGAGCGCCTGGGCAGTCGGGACGAGCCCTGTCGAGCGGCGTCTACGCTCAATCAAACAGCGACAGTTGCGGCGAGACGGGGGTCTCGGGCAGCGGATCCGGCGCTTCGACCAGGCCGTGGAGGGTGACGCCGAGCAGGCGAACCGGCGTGGTGCCCGCCTCTGTCCGGTCGAGCAGGGCCGCTGCGCGACCGGCGATGGCGTCGGCGTCTCGCGTCGCCGGCAGGTGCGTGTCGCTGCGCGTGAGGGTGGTGAAGTCGCGGTAGCGCACCTTGATCGTGACCGTGCGCGCGAAACGGTCGTGGCACCTGAGCCACTCTGCGTTCTCCCGCGCCATTGAGTCGATCTCCCCGCGAATGGTGGCGAGGTCGACGACGTCTTCGGCGAAGGTGTGTTCGGTCCCGACCGATTTGCGGGTCCTGTGTGGCACGACCGGCCGGTCGTCGATGCCCTGAGCCAGTTGCGCCAGCCACGCGGCCGAGCTGCCGACCACCTCGCGCAGGCGCTCGATGGCGACCAGCCGGACATCGACCACCCGATGGATGCCGATGGCGCGCAACTTCGCCGCTGTCACCGGGCCGACGCCCCAGAGCGAGTCGACCGACAGCCCCTGGATGAACGTCTCCACGCGCTCCGGGGCCACCACCGTCAGGCCGTCGGGTTTCTTCCATCCCGACGCAATCTTGGCGAGAAACTTGTTGGGCGCGACACCGGCCGACGCGGTCAGCGAGGTCGTCGCCACGATGGCCGCCTTCAGCCGTCTGGCGACATTGACGGCGAGGGGTTCGCCCCACGCGTTCTCGGTGACGTCGAGGTAGGCCTCGTCGAGCGAGAGCGGTTCGACCAACGGCGTCACCGACCGGAACAACGCGAACACCTGGGCCGACACCGCGCTGTACTTCGAGAAGTCGGGAGACACGATCGACAAGGTGGGGCAGAGGCGGACGGCCTTTGCCATCGACATGGCCGAGTGAATGCCGAAGGCGCGCGCCTGGTAACTGGCCGCCGCCACCACGCCTCTCGACTCGGGGCGGCCGCCGACCACGACGGGACAGCCGCGCAACTCCGGACGGTCGCGTTGTTCGACCGACGCGAAAAAGGCGTCCATGTCGAGGTGGATGATTCGGCGCACCGACACAGTCTACCTGCGCTGCGGGCGGCACGCCGCAGCCCTTGGACTTCCTGAGAAGCGAAGGAGGGAATCCCGACGCCCGCCATGTCGCATCTCTGATAGTGTGAATGCGGGAGTCCTGATGACGACGAACAAGACGATGCGCTTCTCGAACGTCTGGGAAGAAGCACGGGTGCTGGTGTGGACCCATCGCGGGCGGTTGATGCTCGGTCTGGCGCTGATGCTGGTCAATCGCCTGGTGGGCCTGGTGCTGCCCGGCACGTCCAAATATCTGGTCGACGAAGTGATTGGCAAACAGCGCGCCGAGTTGCTGCCGATGCTCGCGCTGGCGGCGGCCGGCGCGACCGCGATCCAGGCGGCGACGTCCTTCGCGCTGTCGCAGATTCTGAGCGTGGCGGCGCAGCGGGCCATTACCGACATGCGGAAGAAGGTGCACGAGCACGTGATGCGTCTGCCCGTGGGCTTCTTCGATACGACGCAGTCGGGGCAGCTGATTTCGCGCATCATGACCGACGCCGAGGGCATCCGAAATCTGATCGGCACCGGCCTGGTCGAGCTCACCGGGGGCTTTGTCACCGCCGGGCTGGCGCTCGGCGTCTTGTTCTACCTCAACTGGCATCTGACGTCGGTGACGCTGATTGTCCTGCTGGCGTTTGCCGGCCTGATGGCGGCGGCGTTCTCGCGGCTTCGGCCGCTGTTCCGGGAGCGCGGCCAGATCAACGCCGAAGTGACCGGGCGGCTCAATCAGTCGCTGGGCGGCGTGCGGGTCGTCAAGGCGTACGTGGCCGAGAAGCGCGAAGAACTCGTGTTCGCCAAGGGCGCACACCGGCTGTTCCGCAACGTCGCGAAATCGATTACCGGCGTGTCGACGGTGACCGCCGGATCGACCGTCATCGTCGGCATCATCGGCGTGCTGATGCTGGTGGTCGGCGGGCGCGCCATCCTGGCCCACACCATGACGCTCGGCGACTTCGTGATGTACCTGTTCTTCACGGGGCTCACCGTGATGCCGCTCGTGCAGATCGCGTCGATTGGCACCCAGTTGAGCGAGGCGTTCGCCGGACTCGACCGGATCCGTGAGATTCGGCGCCTGGCGACCGAGGACGACCAGGACGACAGCCGGGCGGCCATGCCGACGTTGAGTGGCGAGGTGCGATTCGAGGACGTGGACTTCGAGTACGCGGCCGGCGTGCCGGTGTTGAAGCACGTGACGTTTCACGCGCCGGCTGGCACCACCACCGCGCTGGTGGGATCGAGCGGATCAGGCAAGAGCACGCTGATTTCGCTCATCATGACGTTCAACCGGCCCAAATCCGGACGCGTGCTCGTGGATGGCCACGACCTCGAGGCGGTCCGGCTGCACGACTACCGCGAGCACCTCGGGATCGTCCTGCAGGACAACTTTTTGTTCGACGGTACCGTGGCCGACAATATCGCCTACGCGCGGCCCCACGCCTCCCGCGAGCAGGTCGAGGCAGTCAGCCGCCTCGCGCACTGCGACGAGTTCGTACAGGGTTTTCCGGAGAAGTACAACACCGTGGTGGGCGAGCGCGGCGTAAGGCTGTCTGGCGGCCAGCGGCAGCGCGTCGCCATCGCCAGGGCGTTGCTGGCCGAGCCGCGGATTCTGATTCTCGACGAGGCGACGTCGAGCCTCGACAGCGAGAGCGAGGCCATGATTCAGGAAGGGTTGTCGCGCCTGCGACACGGGCGCACCACCTTCGTCATTGCGCACCGGCTGTCCACCATCCAGAGCGCCGACCAGATTCTGGTGCTCGAAGGCGGGGAGATTGTGGAGCGGGGGACCCACGCCGAACTGCTGGCGATCAACGGCCGGTACCGCCAGCTCTACGACAAACAGTACCGGTTCGAACGCGATCGGTTCATCAACCCTGGCGAGGATTTCACACCGGAGCCCCCGAAGGCGGAACCGGCGAAATCATCCTCAGGCCCGTCCATGCGGCCCGGATCGTTGTAGCGTCGTCCAGTAGACCTTCGTCCGCCTGGAGAGCCGGGTCTGAAGCCCGGGCCTCCACAAGACTCACCCGCGCAGCGTCGCGCCGAGCTGGTCGCGCAGCGCGCGCACGATGCGCTCGCGAATCCGGGTGGCGTCGGCATCCGTCAGCGTCCGGTCCGCCGCCTGATACGTGAGGCTGAGCGCCAGGCTCTTCTTGCCGTTGCCGATTTGTCCGCCCCGGTACACGTCGAACAGCGCAATGCCCGACAGCATCGGCCCGCCCGACGATCGGACCAGTTCGCTTACCGTCGCCGCCGGCACATCGTCGTTGACGATCACCGCAATATCTTCGCGCACCGGCGGAAACGTCGGCACCGGTTTCGAGGTGTGCCGGTCGGTCACCTGGGCGGTGAGCGCCGCAATCGCGAGTTCGGCCACCAGCACGCGCACGCCCTTGAGGCCGAAGCGTTCGGCCACCGCCGGATGCAGCTCTCCGAAGTGACCTGCCGGCTGGCCGCCGACCACCAGACGGGCCGCCCGGCCGGGAATCAGCGACGGATGGACGTCAGCCACCACGCCGAATTCAGGCACGTGCAGCGCCTGCGCCAGACTTTCGATGACGCCCTTGAGATCGTAGAAATCCATCGCGTCGCGGTCGGCGGCCTGCCAGCCGGGCGTGGCCCGCGGGCCGGCCAGCAGCAGCGCCACGTGCGACGGTTCGTCGGGCAAGTTCCGGTCGGGTCGCGTCAGGTAAACCGGGCCGAGTTCGAAAAACGCGAGCCGGTCGCCGTGGCGGGCGTTGGAAGAAGCGGTTTCCAACAATCCCGACAGCAGCGTCCGGCGCATCACCACGCGGTCGACCACGATCGGATTGGCAAGACGCACGTAGACCGGCTCACCGGCGACCGACGGATCCACCGCCAGCTTGAGTTCCCGTTCGGGCGACGTGAGGCTGTAGGTGACGATTTCCTGGATCCCGAGACTGACCAGCAGATCGCGGACGCGTTCTTCGAGAATCAACTCGCGGTTGGGATGGGGCGGGGGAATCACTTCGGCGAGCATCGTGTTCGGAATGCGCTCGTAGCCGTAGATGCGCGCCAGTTCCTCGAGCACGTCTGCCTGTCCGACGACGCCCGTGCCGATGTCGAGGCGGTGGTCGGGGGCGGTGGCGCGGACAATCTGGCCGATCACCTCGCACTCAAATTCCAGCGCGCGCAGAATGCGGACGATGTCGCCCACCCCCATCCGCACGCCCAGCTGTCGCTCCACGTCAGCCGGGGTGATGTCCACCACCGACAACGCCGTCTTGCCCGGATAGCGATCGACCAGTCCGGCGGCGATCGTTCCGCCCGCCCACTCGCGCATCAAGCCCAGCGCCCGGTTGACGCTGCGCTCGGCGAGCGCCGGATGCACACCGCGCGAAAAACGGTACGACGCCTCCGAGGGCAGACTCTGCGCCTTGACCGTCTTGCGGATGTTGATGAAATCCCACGCGGCGCCTTCGAGTAGAACGTCGGTGGTCTCGGGCGACACCTCGGACTCGGCGCCCCCCATCACCCCGGCCAGCGACAGCGGGCCCGCCGTGTCGCAGACCAGCACCGTCTCGTCGTTGAGCGTGCGATCGACGTGGTCGAGCGTCGTGAGCGTTTCGCCCGGGGCCGCTCGCCGCGTGATGATCGTGGGCCGCGTGCCGCCCGCCCGCTTCCCGATGACGGCCCAGTCGAACGCGTGCAGCGGTTCGCCCACCTCGAACATCGCGTAGTTGGTGGCGTCGACCACGTTGTTGATCGGACGGGTGCCGACCAGTCGAAGCCGGCGCTGGACCCAGTAGGGGCTGGGCGCGATGGTGACGCCTTCGATGAGGCCGAGCACGAACCGTGCGTTGAGCGCGGCGTCGCGAATGTCGATGTCAACGCGCCCGGCGATCGGCGGTCCGGTCGCCTCGACCGCTGCCGACGGTGTCGTGAGCGGCGCTCCGGTCAGGGCCGCGATTTCGCGTGCGATGCCGATGACGCAGGTGTTGCGAGCCATGTTCGGATTGATCTTCACCGTCAAGACCACGTCGCCCATGTACGCCGCCGCCGCCGTCCCGACCGGCGCGTCGGCATCGAGCACGATGATGCCGTCGTGATCGTCGGAGATACCGAGTTCCTTTTCGGAGCACACCATGGAGCGCGACTCGATGCCGCGAATCTTTGCGCGCTTGAGCGTCATCAACTCGCGCCCGGGCTTGTGCCCGTCGTAGAGCACGGCGCCCTCGCGGGCAAACACCACCTTGATGGGCGTGGCGAGCGGGCCGGTGCCCTTGAGCGGAATCAGGTTGGGCGCGCCCGTCAGCACGACGTGCTCGGTTCCGCTGCCATCGTCGACCCGGAGCAGCGTGAGCCGATCCGCGTTTGGATGCGGCTGGACCTCGAGAATCTGGGCGATCACGATCGTGGCCGGATCCCACGCGATGCCGGTCGCCGGGAGGCCCGAGCGACCCGCGGCCGGCAGACCTGCAATCGGCTGCCGTTCTGGCGCGAGGCCGACGTACTCGATCTCCTCGACTTCGAGGCCGGCAAACGTCAGTCGCGACGCCAGCGCCTCGGGGCTCTCGGTAATCGCGACGTAGTCGCGCAACCAGGTCAATGGAACTCGCATGCTAAAACTGCTCCAGGAATCTCAAGTCGTTCGCGAAGAAGTACCGGATGTCCTCGATCTTGTGCATCAGCATCGTGATGCGCTGAGGCCCCATCCCGAAAGCGAACCCCGAAAACTGGCGCGGGTCGTAGCCGCCGTTCTCGAGCACCACCGGATGCACCATGCCGCAGCCGAGAATCTCGAGCCAGCCGCTGTGCTTGCACACCGGGCAGCCGGCGCCGTCGCAGACGAAGCACTCGACATCCATTTCGGCCGACGGTTCGGTGAACGGAAAATGATCCGAGCGGAAGCGCGTGCGCACCGCCGTGCCGAACAGCGCGTGGGCGAATGCGGTGAGCGTGCCTTTGAGATCGGCCATCGTGATGTGGCGGCCGATCGCGAGGCCTTCCACCTGATAGAACTGGATTTCGCTGCGGGCGGTGATCTGCTCGTAGCGATAACACATCCCGGGCAGGATCACTCGAATCGGCTCGGGCGCACGTTCCCGCATCACGTGGATCTGCCCCGGCGAGGTGTGCGTGCGCAGGATCACGTTCGGGGTGGTCGTGTAGAACGTATCCCACATGTCGCGGGCCGGATGGTGGGGCGGAATGTTGAGCAGCGTGAAGTTGTAGTCGTCGCTCTCGACGTCGCGCGAGCGGTACACCTGAAATCCCATCTCCGCGAAGATCGCGTAGATGCGGCGGAGCGTCTGCACGGCCGGGTGCAGGCGGCCTCGCGGAAGTGAGCGGCCGGGCAGGGTGACGTCGATCGCCCCGGCCGAAATGGCCCGCTCGAGCTCGCTGGCCCGCACACGCTGGCTGGCGGCGTCAAACGCTTGCTCGAGCGCCTGCCTGGCCTGATTGGCCCGCTGGCCGAACTCGCGCCGATCCTCCTTGGGGAGCGCGCCCAGCGTGCCGAGTGCCGCCATCACCGGGGCGTTCTTGCCGAGGTGCGCACCGCGCCACGCGTCCAGCGCCGCCGAATCGGCCGCGGTGGCCAGCGCACCGAGTCCATCCCGAACCAGTTGATCGAAGTCAGTCGCCATAGGTCTCTAGCGTACAACGGCCGACCCGGTGGTGTCACAACTTGCGTGCGGCCTGGATGCGCCGTGACGCAGAAGGCCGGGGCGCCTTTCCCCTGCGCCTGGTCCGCGGTAGTATCTGCAGGACGATACGGCATTCGGGGAGGCCGCTGGCGTTGGGGCGGCGTCGGGGTGGTTCCGGTGTGGGGTCATGGGAGGCGACGATGCGGCTGCGTAACGAATGGGGAGCGGCGATCATGGCGGCGGCGTTGGCAAGCGGGTGTGGAGGATCGGCGGGCACGCCCGCGGCGCCCGAATCGGCGGCCCGGCCTGCCCCGGCCGATCAGGCCAAGGGCAGCTACCGCTTCGAACGGAACGGATGGACGTTCGTGCATCTGGAGGGGACACCCGAGCAGGTGGGGTTCCAGCACGGATTTCAGCTGGCGCCCGAGATTGCCGAGCTGCTGCGGGTCGCCAAGCCGTTCCTCGAGAAGACCTCGAAGCGGGATTGGGCGTTCTATCGAGACGCCTCCGAAAAAATACTGTGGCCGGGCGTCGACCAGGAGTATCGCGCCGAACTGGACGGCATCGTCGCGGGGCTGGCGGCCAAGGGCGTCAAGGCCGATCGGTGGGACATCGTGGCCCTCAACGGCATCGAGGAGTTGCCCGATTACTACGTTCCGTGGCTGAACAAGCAACAGGGCAAACCGCCGCAGGGCAAGGCGCCCGGCAATTGCAGCGCGTTTGTGGCGACCGGCGACTGGACCCGGGATAAGCGAATCGTCATCGGCCACAACGCGTGGACCAACTACATCGTGGGGGAGCGCTGGAACATCGTGTTCGACATCAAGCCCGCCAAGGGGCACCGCATCCTGATGGACGGGCTGCCGGGCGTGATTACCAGCGCCGACGACTTTGGCGTCAACGATGCGGGCATCGCGGTCACCGAGACGACGATCACCGGGTTCGAGGGATTCGATCCGAAGGGCACGCCGTATTTCTATCGGTCGCGCCGGGCGCTCCAGTACGCCGAGTCGATCGACGACTACGTGCGCGTGATGGTGGACCGCAACAACGGCGGGTACGCCAACGACTGGCTGCTGGGCGACAACAAGACCGGCGAGATCGCGCTCTTCGAGCTGGGTCTCAAGAACTGGACCGTCGACAAGACGAAGAACGGATACTTCGTCGGGGCCAATTTTCCGGTCAAGCCGAAACTCACCAGGGAAGAAACCACGTTTGATACCGCCAATCTGGCGAGTTCACCCAACGCGCGGCGGACGCGATGGGAGCAGTTGATGGCGAAGCACAAGGGCGCCATCGACATCGAGCTGGCCAAGGCCTTCGAGGGCGACAAGTTCGACGTGATCGATCAGAAAGACGGCCCGAGCGAGCGGACGCTGTGCGGAGCGGTGGAGACCTCGGCGCGTGGCGTGCCGGAGTGGCAGTGGACGCCGTACTTTCCGGGCGGGACCGTGCAGGCCAAGGCGATGGACGGAGCCATGATCGCCGGACTCGAGATGTGGGCCGCGATGGGGCGGCCGTGCACGGGCGACTTCAAGGCGGAACCGTTCCTGGCCGCCCACCCGCAGTACGCGTGGATGAAGGGGCTGCTGCGCGACATGAAGAGCGAACCGTGGACGCGGTTCGCGGCCGGGATGGCGTCCGACGCGAAGTAGCGCGACGTGCCGCCGGGCGGTGGCTACGTGAGCCGCGCGGACCGGAGCCGGAGGCTGTTGGTGACCACGCTCACCGAGCTGAACGCCATCGCCCCGCTCGCCAGAATCGGGCTGAGCAGAATGCCGAAGGCCGGATAGAGCGCGCCGGCCGCGATGGGGATGCCGATCACGTTGTAGATCAGGGCCCAGAACAGATTCTGCTTCATCGTGCGCATGGTGCACCGCGAGAGCGTAATCGCGCTGGCGACCCCGGCAAGGTCTCCGCGCATCAGCGTCACGTCGCCCGCCTCCATCGCGATATCGGTGCCTGTCCCGATGGCGATTCCGACATCGGCCTGTGCCAGTGCGGGGGCGTCGTTGATGCCGTCGCCCACCATCGCCACCACCTCGCCGGCGGCCTGGCGCCGCCTGATCTCCGCCACCTTGCCGTCGGGCAGCATTCCGGCGACCACGTGCGCGATGCCGGCCGCGGTGGCCACCGCCTGGGCCGTTCGCAGGTGATCGCCGGTGACCATCACGACCTCGAGGCCGAGTTCCCGCAGGCTCCTCACCGCGTTTCGACTCGTCGGCCTGATTGAGTCGGCCACAGCGAGCAAGCCTGCCGCCCGTCCCTCGATCGCCACGATCACCGTCGTCTTTCCATCGCCCGCCAGTTGCGCTGCCGCCGCCTCGAACTCGCGCACGTCGATCGCGTGGTCGTGCATCAAGTCGGTGTTGCCGATGGCCACCTGCAGCCCGTCCACGCGCCCCACGGCGCCGCGTCCGGTCAACGACTGAAAGTCCGTGACGCGCGACAGCGGCAGGCCCCGATCGCGGGCCGCCTGGACGATGGCGTCAGCCAGCGGGTGTTCGGACGCCGCCTCCAGCGAGGCTGCGACCCGCAGCCATTCGGCCTCGCCGAGCGACGAGCCGCCGGCCGGAACGAGGTCGGTGACCGCCGGGCGCCCGAGCGTGAGGGTGCCCGTCTTGTCGAGCACGACGGTGGTCACCTCGCCAGCCCGTTGCAACGCTTCGCCTCCTTTGATCAGGATGCCCATCGCCGCTCCGCGCCCCGTCGCCACCATCAGCGCGGTCGGGACCGCGAGTCCCATGGCGCAGGGACACGCGATGATCAGCACGGCGACGGCCGTGGAGAACGGCCGGACAAACGGGACACCGCCGGTGGCGATAAACCAGATGACGAACGCCACAACCGCGATCGACAGCACCACGGGCACAAACACCGCGCTCACCCGATCGGCGAGCCGTTGCATCGGCGCGCGCGACGCCTGGGCGTCCCGCATCAGCCTGACAATGCGGCTGAGGACGCTGTCGGCGCCGAGATTGCGGGCCCGATATCGGAAGCCGCCGGTCCGGTTGATCGTGCCGCCGATGACGGCGTCGCCCACGTGTTTTTCGACCGGCAGACTCTCGCCGGTGACCATCGATTCGTCGACCGCGCTGGTGCCTTCGACGATCTCTCCATCCACCGGCACACGCTCTCCTGGACGGATGAGAACCAGGTCGCCGTGCGCGACCGCCTCAACGGGGATGTCGATTTCCTGGCCGTCGCGCAGGACACGAGCGGTGGGCGGGCGCAGATCGACCAGCGCGCGCAAGGCCGCCGCGGTCCGCCGTTTCGCTCGCGCCTCGAACGCATTGCCGACCAGAACGAGCGCGATGATAAACAGCACGGCCTCGTAGTAGACGTCTGCGGCGACACCCTGTTGGACGAAGAACCCGGGCGCGATGGTGGCCGCCATCGAATACAGGAACGCCGCGCCGGTGCCCACCGCCACCAGCGTGTTCATGTCGGCCGCGCGATGGCGAAAGGCCGCCCAGGCCCGGGCGTAGAAGTGCCAGCCAGCCCATCCCATCACCGCGGCAGTCATCACGAGAAGTCCCCACGCCAGGATCAGGGGATCGATCTGATAGAGCCAGGGAAACGCCCACGCCACCGGGCCGTGAACCACCCGGTGCATCCACGCGATGAACGGGTCGGCGGGCGCCGGGGGTGTGGTCAGGTCTCCGGGTGCCAGGCGGCCGAACTCGCCCATCAGTGGCATCGACGCCACCATGCCGATGCTCGCGGCAAGCAGACTCACGCCCGCCTTGAGGCGCAGCGTCCGGAACGCGTCGTCCTGCGACCGATCCATCGCCTCCTGTGCCTCGAAGGCAGAGCGGTCCGATTGAGGAACGTCGGCATCGTATCCGGCGTTCCTGACAACCGCGACGATGTCAGCCGGCGACACCGTCGCCGAGTCGAATGTCACTACCGCGTTGTTCAGGATCAGATTCACCGATGCGTGCGCGACGCCCGGCGTCTGTTCGAGGGCCAGTTGAACGCGGGCCGAACACGAGGCGCATGTCATGCCGGAGACCGGGATGGTGGCCTTCGCGGTCGTCGCTTCGCGAGAAGAAGTGGCGTCGGGCGGCCAGTCGGTGAATCCGCCGGACGAAACCGCGCGGCGTGAGGGTGCGCGACCGAGCAGGAAGAACCAGTTGATCCAGATGAGAGCCGCGAGCCCGCCCCCCAGTACCGTCCACGCCGCGACACTCATCGATGGCTCCTCGTGTCCCAGGCCCCCCAGGGATCCCGGGACCTCCGCGAAGATGTGGCGGGCGGGATGACGTAGGTCGGACAGACGACGGGCGAGCCGATCAGGCCCTCAGGTAATCCGCGCGCCAGCTCTTGACCGCCTGCTTGATGGCCTTCTGCTCCGTCAGCTTCCCGTCGAGCACCTGGCGGGCCAGATCGGGCAGTTCGGCATCGCTGGCAAAGCGCAGTGCCACCAACTGCTTGACGGTAAACTCGTTGATGCGTGGCGTGAGATCGGCGGGCAGCAGCTCGCGCATCCGCATCCGCTCTTCGAGACGAATCACGCGGTCCTGGACCGAATTGGCCATCACTCTTGCAATGAAGAACAAGAGGAGCAGCGCGACGGCCAGGCCCAGCGCCATCAGATTGGGCCAACTAAAGTTAACGACCGCATGATAGAGCGCGAAGAAGAAGTTGATCACGAACAGCGGAAATGCCACATAGTGGTACGCGGGCACCACACGCGAGTGGTTTTCGAACGTCTGGGGAGTCTTCTCGGCCATCGCGGTCTCCTCTGAATGTCAATTTTCTCACTGATGATACCCTGAACCCCACCCAGGGCCCGACCCAATTTCGACGCGCGCCACGCCCCCGAGGGTTCGGCCGCAGACGTAACCCGGTTCCCGCTGCGGGGCAGCCTGATGCAAGAATGGACCGTCGAGCCAACCGACGAGGGGATGCGGCTGGATCAGTGGCTGGCGGGTCGAACCGACGCCGGATCACGCAGCCGGGCATCGCAGTGGCTCTCTCGCGGCAAGGTGTACGTCAACGGGAAGCCGGTTGAACCCGCCGCCCGTGCGGACCGCGTCATCGCCGGCCAGCGCATCAGCGTCTGGATGGATCGCCCGGGTTCCTCCAAGTCTGCCGACCGATCCGCGGTCGGCGCGCGGCACCTTCTGACGGTGGTCCATCAGGACGACGCGATTGTCGTGGTCGACAAGCCGGCCGGCCTGCTGGTCGAGCCGCTCCCGGGACGCGAGGGCGAAGAGAGCACGCTGGTCGATCTGCTCGCCGATCACTTTCGGCACGAGCGCCGCGCCCGCTCGCACGTCGTGCATCGCATCGATCGCGACACCTCGGGCCTCGTGCTGTTTGCGCGAAGCACCGCGGCCCGCGACACGCTCAAGGATCAGTTCGAACGGCGCACGCCGGTGCGGGTGTACCACGCGGTGGTGCTCGGCCAGCCTGTGCCGACAGACGGCACGTGGCGCGACACGCTCGCGTGGGACGCCTCGTCGCTCAGGCAGCGGCAGGCCCATGGACGAGATGCCCGCGGGAAGGATGCCGAGGCGCGCTACAGGGTGGTCGAGCAGTTTGCCGAAGCGGCACTGATCGAAGTCACGCTGGTGACCGGCAAGCGCAATCAGATTCGCGTGCAGGCGGCGATGCGGGGCCACCCGTTGCTCGGCGAGCGTCTGTATCGGTTCGGCGCGCCCCCCGAACCGGACACGCTGCCGCGCATCGACCGGCAGGCCCTGCATGCGTGGACGCTGGGCTTCATCCATCCGACCACGGCGCGGCGCGTCACGTATACCTCGCCCCTCCCCAAGGATCTCGACACGCTGCTCGTCGCGCTGCGCAAGCGACGGTAGTGCCGGCCCCGGCCGACTCGCCTGAACTCGACTCGACACTCAGCGACGCTCGGACGCCGCGATCATCTCGCCGACGGTGACCAGCTCAAACCCTCTTCGCCTCAATCGCGCGATGATCTCCGGCAACGCCTCGGCGGTGTGCCAGCCACGGCCATTGACGTGCATCACGACCACCGATCCGTTGCGCGCCACCTGCGGCACGTACTCGATCAGTTTCGCGGCCGACGCTTTCGGATCGGGATCGCCCGACGCCAGATCGAAGGTGATCAGCCGGAGCCCGAGATCGGCGGCGAGCGTCGTGATGCGCGTGTCGGTCTGGCCGTACGGTGGCCGGAACAGCGTGCCCGTTCTTCCGGTGATCGCCGACAGCGCCGCCTGGCCCCGGGCGATGTCGGCACGTGCCTGGTCGCTGGCCATCCGCGACAGGTGGGGATGCGCGTAGCCGTGTGTGGCGAGTTCGAAGCGGGGCGTGGCGGCCAGATCCCGCGTGTCGTCCGGATGCGCGTCCATCCAGGCGCCCCCGAGGAAAAATGTCGCAGGGGCATCGTGCTCGCGAAGGATCGTCGCGATGCGCGCGTCGTAGCCGCCGCGGCCCGTGTCGGCCGAACAGGCGTCGAAGGTGAGCGCCACCTGCTTGACCCGGCGCGACCCGTGAGCGAACGGCACCGGCGCCGCCGCGGCGGCCAGCGCGGCCACGGTCGCCAGTGCGGCCACGGTGGCCACCGCCCCGATCGCCGCCGCCGCGCACCTGTCGGTCATGCCTGCGCCGGCTCGATGTCCACGTGAATGGTGCGCCACTTGCCCTGCCGGAATCGCAGCACGCTCAGCACGCACCGCGTCATGTGTCCCAGCACGATCGCCAGCCAGATATCCGACGCCCGAAGCGTGCCGATCGAGCCAATCACGGTGCAGAGCCCGAGCGGAATCGCAATCTGCGACACCAGCGTGATGTAGAAGGGGCTCTTGGTATCGCCGGTGCCCTGCAGGGCGCCTGTGTAGGTGAGCGCGACGGTGATGAAGAACCCGGACACGGCCAGGTATCTAAGCAACTGGCTCCCGATGTCCAGCACCAGTGCGTCATTCATCCCGAAGATCGCCAGCAGGGGCCCGGGAATCACGACGAAAAGCGATCCCACGACCGCGGCAACACCGAGTCCGATCCGTGCCGCCACCCACGCGCCGGCAGCGGCCCGGTCGGGCTTGCCGGCCCCCAGGTTCTGGCCCGAGACGGCGGAGGCGGCGCCCATCAATCCGACCGACGTCCACGTGATCAGGGAAAACAGTTCGGTGTACCCGACCGTGTACGCGGCCTGCGCTTCGGCGCTGTGCGGGAGCGATCCCATGAACCGCAGCATCAGGACGCCCGCGACGTTCATCGCGATGCCCTGAAGCCCGGTGGGCAGCCCGAACCGGAACAGCGATCTGATGATCGTCCAGTCGGGCTTGAGCGAAAGATCTCTGGGCAGCCGAATCACGCAGCGGCCCGCCAGGATCAGCCAGATCGCGTAGGTGGCCACGATCAGATTGGCGCTCACCGTGCCGAGGGCCGCGCCAAAGGCGCCGAGCCGCGGAATCGGTCCGAGCCCCGGAATCAGCACGATGTTGAAGACGACGTTGAGCAGTGTGGTCGCGATGCCGAGCCGCAGCGGGGTCTTCGCGTCGCCCGCCGCCCGCAGCGCGCCGCCCAGCATGAAGAACAGCATCATCCCGATGCTCGCGACGAACATCGTTCTCAGAAACGGCAGTGCCGCGTCCTTGACCGCCGGCGTGGCGTGCACCACGTCCAGCAGGTACGGCGACAGAAAGTAGCCGGCTGGCGCGAGGATGAACGTCGCCATCCCGAACGCCGTGAGAAACGCCTGGTAGACGACACGGTTCACCTTCTCCGGGTCGCCGGCCCCGGCGAACCGGGCCACCAGCACGCCCATGCCGGTAAACAGCGACGCGATGAAGACGATGACGACCAGGAAGATTTGCAGGCTGACGCCGATCGCCGCGTTCCCCGTGAAGCCGACGAAGTGCCCGACCATGGCGTGGTCGATGATGCCCTGCAGCCCGGCGATCACATTCTGCAGCATCGTCGGCCACGCGAGCCGCCAGACCGCGGGCGCCAGTGGGCCTTCGACGATCGACCGATCGAAGGTCTGCGCACGCGGCGATGTCGAAGCCATGATCCTCCCGTTCGGTGTGAATGAGTCTTCTATGCTACACCGGGTGCCGGGCAAGCTCAGGCGCGGCGCAGGCTATTGTCGAATCATCTTTCGGCGGCCCACGACCGCCGCCGCCATCAAGAGAACCGCGAGCGCGGCGTACACCGGGACGGAAGGGCCTTGGGCCGAGGCTGCCCATGCCCCCGAATAGTCCAGCGCGACAACGCGGTTGGCGGGCCCGAGATACCACCAGGCGGTGTAAATCGCTTCGAACGCTCGCGCCGACCCCGTCCACACGCCAAGCGCGAGCGCAAGAGACGGAATGAACAGCGCCCCGGACAGCCACGCGCCGAGCGAGACCTGATCGCCGGCCAGCGCGAATCTGACGGCGATTCCCGATCCCGTCACGACCGCGATGAGAGCGCCGGAGACCCACAACGCGGTGAATTGGCGCTGAAGGGAACGAGGGCACGAGAAGACGAGGGGGCCGGTTCGGTACAGGGTTTCGCGCATGCCCATCTTCGACCACATCAACAGCGGCCACGCCCACGCCGCGACGTGCGCGTATCGGGCCACTTCCATGGGCGTCGTCAGGCTGACGATCCAGAGGGCGGCCGCCACCAGCATCCACCACGCACTGAGCCCGCAGAACGCCAGCCGGAGTTCGGCGAAGACCATCGCGCCGAACCGAGATCGGGTCGAGACGACCCGTTCCAGCCACGACCAAAGCGGGACGGCATGCGCCAGCCATCGCCCGGCCGACCGCCGACTCGTTCGTGCGGTCGCCTGCGGCGCCCTCGTCCTGTTCGCCCCGCCACCTGTCGACTGCGCGTCGAATCGGTCGAACCAGACGGCGGCACCCAGGACGACAAGCACCGACACCCCCACCAGCGCGACCCGCATCGCCACGTCGGCCATCGTCCAGTCGATGCCGGTCCAGTGAAGCGGCGCCAGATGGGAGAGATCGCGGGCCGGTCCGGCCGAAAACGACATCGTGAGCGTGGTCCCGGGTTCCCGTGCGGCGACCGCAGCGGCCAGCGACCGTTCGACAAAGGAGATGCCGCTCCAGTCGAGCCACGGGATCTTCGCGATGACGGGGACCACAAGCGACGCGCCCCAGACGAAGAAGTAGGCCGCGTTGCCCGCGCCACCCGAGAGCGGTCGCACCGATTCGAAGAGCACCGCGAAGGCCGCCACAACCGCCATGGCCGGCAGCGCCAGCAGGGCGAGCGGGGACAGCAAGGCGACCAGATCGAGGCGGATGGCCTCGGCTTGGAGGACGTGCAGCCCGAGGGCCGACACCGCCAGCGTCAGTACGATGCTGGCGAGCACGGCGAAATTGGACAGCCACTTCGCCAGCAGGTAGGCGCGTGTCGAAATCGGGGTGGCCGCGAGGATCTGCCCCACGCCCGTCTGGCGATCGCGTTCGATGGAGTTCTTCACGATGTAGAACCCGGCCAGCGACACAAAACTCGCCGCCGTGAGGGCCATCACCGTGCCGAGCCACGCCGAATTGACCTCGCCCCGGAAGTGCTGCATGCGTAGTTGGATGTTGTTGGTATAAACGAGCGAACCCAGCCAGAGCGTCGTGGCGAGTGTCAGCAGATACCCCGACCGCCGGACACGCTCGAGCACGTCGGGCCAGGCGAGACGCACAAGCTGCCCCGGGCTCATCATGCTCGCGCCGCCTCGCGGTGCGCGCCAATCGATTCAAGATAGACGTCCTCGAGCGTGGGAGGCAGCGGGCGGGAGTCTCGCGATGGCGGCTCGGACGAGACGATCCGCACATGCACGCCGTCTGATCGCCGAACCGTGCCGGTCACGAGCCACCGTCCACGCGTGGCCTCGACCTGATCACTGGTGACGATCATCTCCCACACGCGTCCGTCCAAATCGCGCAGCAGCGACTCGGGCGTCCCGTGCCGGATCAGTTGACCACCGGCGATGAGGGCAATCGACGCCGCCACCGCCTCGACGTCGGAGACGATGTGCGTCGAGAGCAGGACGATGCGCTCGCCCGAGAGCGTGGTGAGCAGATCGCGAAACCGGATTCGTTCCTCGGGATCGAGCCCGGCGGTGGGCTCGTCGACAATCAGCAACTGCGGGTCGTTGAGCAGGGCCTGCGCGATTCCGACCCGCTGCCGCATGCCGCCGGAAAAACCTCCGACCGGCTGGTCGCGCACCTCGCTGAGGTTGACCAGATCGAGCAGCGCATCGACGCGCTGCCTCGTGCGCGCCAAGGGCAGGCCCTTGGCGGCAGCCAAGTAGCCGAGGAATTCGACGGGCGTGAGATGGGGATAGACACCGAAGTCTTGAGGCAGGTACCCCAGGATCGAGCGGACCGCCTCAGGTCTGGCGGAGATGTCGACGCCGTTCCAGGTGACCCGACCCTCGGTGGGAGTCGACACCGTTGCGAGGATGCGCATCAGCGTCGACTTGCCTGCGCCGTTGGGGCCGAGCAGTCCGACCACGCCAGGGTCGAGCCGAAAGGAAAAATCGCGCAACGCCCAGCTCTTCCGACCGTAGTGCTTCGTCACACGTTCTATCGCGAGCTGCATCAATACTCCTCTGCCGTGGTGTTGCTAGTGAGACGTTCGCGCGGGCGCCCGTGTTCCAGGTCGCCGGGACACGCATGCAGATCCGGTCTGGCCGACAATCAGCGTGGCCACTGCCGATTGGCGAAGTCTCCATCCATGCATTAGCATGCTCGCGGGAGCCCAACATGCCTGAAGCCGTCCGGAACGCTATCTTCTGGGCCAGCGATTGTGTCTGGGGACCGTGGACCACACCGATCGGTCCGATCCCCGGCCCGCTGATGATCCTGGTGATCCTCACCGGCGTGTTTCTCACCGTGCGGACCGGATTCGTGCAGGTGCGCCGCTTCCCGGAAGCGGTGCGGACGATGGTGCCGAAGGCCAGCGCGGGCGCAGCCGGCGCGCTGTCGCCGTTCCAGGCCTTCATGACGGCGCTGGCCGCCTCGATCGGCACCGGCAACATCGCCGGCGTGGCGACCGCCATCGTCTCGGGCGGGCCGGGGGCGCTGTTCTGGATTTGGGCGTACGGGTTTCTCGCCACCGCCATCAAGTTTGCCGAAGCCGTGCTCGGCATGACGTTCCGCGTGACCCGCGACGGCGGCAGTTCGTCGGGCCCGATGTACTACCTGCGCGATGGCCTCAAATCGCGATGGCTGGCCGGCACCTACGCGCTGGTGGCGGCGGTCGCGGCGCTCGTGACCACGCCGTTTACCCAGCCGAACTCGATGGCCGTGGTGCTGAAGAGCCAGTTCGATATTCCCACGTGGGTGTCGGGCATCGCGATTGCCGTACTGACGTGGCTCGTGATTATCGGCGGGGTTGGCGCGATTGGGCGTGCCGCCGAGAAACTCTCGCCGATCAAGGTCACGCTGTACCTGGTGGGCGGGCTCGTCGTCATCGTGGGCCACATCTCGGAACTGCCCGGCGTTCTTTCGCTGGTGTTCCGGGAGGCGTTCTCGTTCCGGGCCGCGGCTGGCAGCAGCGTCGGCATCGGCATCATGGTCGCGATGCGCTACGGCCTGGCGCGAGGCATCTACGCCAACGAGGCCGGCTACGGCACGGCGGCGGTGGCCTACGGCACCGCCCGCAGCAAGACGCCGACCCAGCAGGGCCTGAATGCGGTGATCGAAGTGTTCGTGGTCTCGTTCGTCACCTCGTCGATCAGTGCCTTGACGATTCTGGTGAGCGGCGTAGCACAGCAGTCGATTGCCACGATCAGAGGCGGCGGCGTCGGGCTCACCAGTTCGGCGGTCGTCGCGGCGGCGTTCAATACGAGCATCCCCGTGGTGGGCGGGTGGGTCGTGGCCTTCTGCGCGTTCCTGTTCGGGTACACGACGCTCATCGGGTGGGCGTACTACGGCGAGCAGTTCTTCGAATACCTGTTCGGTGTCCGCATCGCCAAACCGTACCGCTGGGCCTACTGCCTGTTGATTCCCTTCGGTGCGACGTTGAGCGTGGAAACCGTCTGGGCCTGGGGCGATTTGATGAACGGGCTGCAGGTGTTTCCCAACCTGATCGGCTTGGTGGGCCTGAGCGCGATTGTGGCGACCGCCGCCAGGGCGAAACTCGGCGAGCCTGGGCCGGCGGGGGCCACGCCGCCAAGGGGATGATCGCGAGCCGTCGTTCCAAGACCGGCCGGCGGGTGTTCCCGGTATCATACGAGGGGAGGCGGCGCGCGGCATCCTGGCGGTGTCGCGCGGTCCGCATGTGACGATCGTGATCGAATGGCTGGCGAATCCTCAGACCTGGATCGGATTGGTGACGCTGACGGGGCTCGAAGTCGTGCTCGGCGTCGACAACGTCATCTTTATCTCGATTCTCGCCAGCAAGCTGCCCGAGGACCAGCGCGGCCGGGCGAGACGCCTCGGACTGTTCCTGGCGATGTTCATGCGGATCGGCCTGCTGTGTTCGCTGGCCTGGATGATTCGCCTCACCGCGCCGATCTTCACCCTCTGGGGCAACGGTTTTGCCGGGCGCGACCTGATCCTGATCGGCGGCGGATTGTTCCTCCTCGCCAAGTCGACATTCGAAATCCACGACAAGCTGGAGGGCGAGGTCGGGAGTGGTTCTGCTCGCATCGCCCCGTCGTTTGCCGCGGTGATCGTGCAGGTGATGGTGCTCGACATCGTGTTCTCGCTCGACTCGGTGATTACGGCGGTCGGGATGGCCAACGATCTCGGCGTGATGGTGGCGGCCGTGGTGATCGCCGTCGGCGTGATGATGTGGTCGTCAACCGGCATCAGCGATTTTGTGGACCGGCATCCGACGGTGAAAATTCTCGCGCTGAGCTTTCTGCTGTTGATCGGCGTGTCGCTGGTGGCTGACGGATTCCAGCATCACATTCCGAAGGGCTACATCTATTTCGCCATGGCGTTCTCGCTGTTCGTCGAGATGATGAACCTGCGACTGCGCGCCCCGGCGCATCCCCTCGAACTGCGTCAGTCGTACGTCGACCGGCCACGCGATGAGCACAAGGAGTAGTCGCCTGTCGCCTGTCACGGTGATGGAACAGCGGCGATGACGTTCCACTACGCCCCGGAGGTCCTCGACCAACTGCTGATCCACGGCGTCCGGCCGTTCCCCGGTACCCGTCCTGCGCTGGTGCAGGCGTTTGTCAGCGACCTCTACCGCTACGAACTCAGGCAGTTGAAGGCCCGGCTGCGCCGCGGGGAGTGTCAACAATCGCAGTACTACGACAGGGTCGTCGCACTCCGGCGAACATATCCGCTGGTCTCGGTGCCGGTTCGGTTCTGGACGGTGCCGGGCACGCCATCGGAATCGGACCAGATCCGGCTCTGTTGAGGGGTGCGTCGGTCCTCCGGGATACAATCAAGCTACTGCTTATGTCAACAGAGAAACCCTCGCTCAGTGGTCTGCGTATCGACGAGGCCGCCCGTTCAGGCGGGCAGGGCCGTATCGCCGCCTGGGTCGTGCTGATCGTCGTGCTGGGTGCGGCCGGCGCGGCTGGCTGGTATTTCTTGTTCAAGGCCCCCCGCCCGGTTCCGGTTCGCGTGGCCGTGGCGGTTGAGGCCGCCGGGTCGTCGGCCGGCGGAAGCCCCGCGGTCCTGAACGCGTCCGGGTACGTCACGGCGCGGCGCCGGGCGACGGTGTCGTCGAAGGTGACGGGCAAGGTGGTCGAGGTGCACGTCGAAGAAGGCATGGCGGTCCAGAAGGGCCAGGTGCTGGCGCGGCTCGACGATGCGACGTCTCGCAAGTACCTCGAATTGGCCGAAGCCGAACTGGTGGCGGCCCGCCGCAATGCCGACGAATCGGGCGTCCGCCTCAAGCAGGCCCAACTGACGGCCGGGCGCACCGGCGCGCTGCTCAAGGACGGCATCGTCGGGCAGGCGGACCTCGATCGCGACGAAGCCGAGGTCAATGCGATCAAGGCGCGTCTCGATTTATACCGGGAACAGGTCGCCGTGTCGGAGCGTCAGGTGGCGGTGCGGCGCAACGACGTCGACGACACGGTGATCCGTGCGCCGTTTTCCGGTGTGGCGATCTCGAAGGACGCGCAGCCAGGCGAGATGGTGTCGCCCGTGTCGGCTGGCGGCGGATTTACGCGGACCGGGATCTCGACGATTGTGGACATGTCGTCGCTCGAGATCGAAGTCGACGTCAACGAAAGCTACATCAACCGCGTGACGGCCGGACAGCCGGTCGAAGCCACCATCGACGCGTATCCCGAGTGGAAGATTCCGGCCCACGTGATCACGATGGTGCCGACGGCCGACCGGCAGAAGGCCACGGTGCTGGTGCGCATCGGGTTCGAGAAACTCGATCCGCGCATGCTGCCCGACATGGGTGTGAAGGTGGCGTTTCTGGGCGCCGCGCCGCCGCCGGAGGCCCGGGCGATGTCGCGCCTGACGATTCCCAAGATCGCCATCCGGACCGACCAGGGGCAGGACATTGTCTACGTGGTGGCCGGCGATCACGTCGAACGTCGCGCCATCCGGCAGAGCCCGTCACAGGGCGAGACGGCGTCGGTGATCGCGGGCCTGACGGCCGGCGACCGAGTGGTGATCGACGGACCTCCCGACCTTGCCGATGGGCGCAAAGTCGAGGTCCGATAGGCTTGGAAACGAGGACGCGAATGGGTGCAGCCACCTCCGACGACGACGCACTGGTCAAGGTGAGAGACGTCCACAAGGTGTTTTTCCGGGGCAGCGAGCGCATTGACGTGCTGCAGGGCCTGAGCCTGGAGATCCCGAAGGGCGATTTCCTGGCGCTGATGGGCCCGTCCGGATCGGGCAAGTCCACGTTGTTGAATCTGCTCGGCGGGCTCGACACGCCGACCCAGGGGGCGATCGAGATCGGCGGGCAGCACATCGAGCAGATGTCGGGCGCGAAACTGTCGGCCTGGCGGGCGCGTCACGTGGGCTTCGTCTTCCAGCTCTACAATCTGATTCCGGTCCTCACCGCGGAGCGCAACGTCGAGCTGCCGCTGCTGCTCACCAGTTTGTCCCGCACGCAACGCCGGTCGCATGTGGCGACGGCGCTGGCGGTGGTGGGACTGGCCGATCGCGCCCGTCACTTCCCGCGCCAGCTGTCGGGCGGGCAGGAACAGCGCGTCGGGATCGCCCGCGCGATTGTCACCGATCCGACGCTGCTGCTGTGCGACGAGCCCACCGGCGACCTCGATCGCCGGGCGGGCGACGAGATTCTGGACCTGCTGCAGGCGCTCAACCGGGAACACAACAAGACCATCATCATGGTGACGCACGACCCGCATGCCGCCGCGCGCGCCAAGCGGGTGCTGCACCTCGACAAGGGTGTGCTGGTCCGGGAGCCGGTCGCATGAAGTACCTGCCCCTGGTCTGGCGCAATCTGCTCCGGCGAAAGACACGGACGCTCTTCACGCTGCTGTCGATCGTGATGGCGTTTGTGCTGTTCGGCATCCTGTCGGCGCTCAACATGGCCTTTGCCGGCAACGTCGAACTGGCGGGCAACGACCGGCTCATCATCCAGCACAAGGTGTCGCTCATCCAGTTGCTGCCCGAGAGCTACCGGGCGCGTCTCGAGACCACGCCTGGTGTGGTCGACGTGCTGCACCAGACCTGGTTTGGCGGCATCTACCAGAAGCCCAGCAACTTCTTCATGCAATGTCCGGTGATTCCGGAACGTCTCCTCAAGATCTACACCGAGTACGTCCTGCCCGACGACCAGAAGAAGGCGTGGCTCACCGACCGGACCTGCGCGATTGTCGGCCGACAAACCGCCACGCGCTTTGGCTGGAAGGTGGGCGACCGGGTGCCGATCCAGGCGACGATCTGGCGCAAGAAGAACAATTCGCTCGCGTGGGAATTCAACATCTGCGGGATCTTCGACGCCAACCGCAAAGGCGTCGATACGACGCCGATGTTCTTCAACTACGACTACTTCGACGAAGCGCGCTTTTTCGGTCAGGGCAACGTCGGGTGGTACGTGATTCGGATCAACGATCCGGCCAGGGCTCCCGAGATCGCCAAGGCCATCGACGATCAATTCGCCAATTCTCCGGCCGAGACCAAGACCACCACCGAAAAGGCGTTTCTGACGGCGTTCGCCAAGCAGATCGGCGACATCGGCGCGATCATTCGCGCGATCGTCTCGGCGGTGTTCTTTACGATTCTGCTCGTTGCCGCCAACACCATGGCCCAGTCGGTCCGGGAGCGCACCAGCGAGTTGGCCGTGCTCAAGACGCTCGGGTTTGCCGACAGCCTCATTCTGCTGCTCGTGCTCACCGAGGCGTCGGTGCTGGCCGTGCTCGGCGGCGCGATTGGCCTCGGGCTGGCCTGGCTGTTCGCGCTTGGTGGCGACCCGACCAACGGGATGTTGCCGTCCTTCTTCCTGCCCAACGCCGACCTGGCGCGCGGCGTCCTGTATGCGTTGCTGCTCGGCCTCACGGCCGGGATCCTGCCGGCGGTGCAGGCCATGCGCCTGCGGATCGTCGACGCGTTGAGGAGGACCTGAGATGACGGGACTACTCAACTGGATCACGCAGGTGATCGCCGTGACGGCGCTCAATCTCAGGACGATCAGGCAGCGGATCGTGTCGTCGCTGGTGGCGGTGGTGGGGATCGCCGGCGTGGTCGCTGTGGTGGTTGCCGTTCTGTCGATGGCCGAGGGGTTCAAGAAGACCATGGCGACCACCGGGTCGCCCGACACCGCGATCGTGCTGCGCGCCGGGGCCGACAGCGAAATGGTGAGCATCATGATGCGCGACGACGTGCGCGTGGTCGCCGACGCGCCTGGCGTGCGGCGCGGGGCCGGTGGACCACTGACGTCGGCCGAATTGTTCGTCATCGTCGATCTGCCCAAGCGGACCACCAATACCCAGGCGAATGTCCCGCTGCGCGGCGTAGGACCCAATGCCTTCGGCGTACGGGATCGGATGAAGATGATCGCCGGCCGGATGTTCCAGCCGGGCCAGAACGAACTGATCGCGGGCCGCGGGGCCGCCAGCCAGTTTGTCGGCCTCGAGGTGGGCCGGACCATCACGTGGAGCCACAACACGTGGACCGTGGTGGGGATTTTCGACGCCGGCGGCACGTTTTCGGACTCGGAGCTGTGGTGCGACGTCGAGATTCTTGCGCCGTTGTACCGGCGCGGGAAAAGCCGGCAGACGGTGTTCGTGAAATTGGAGACGCCCGAGTCGTTTACCCGCTTCAAGGACGCCCTGACGACCGATCCGCGGCTCAATCTCAAAGTGCTGCGCGAGTCCGACTATTACGCCGAGCAGGCGCAGATGGTGGTGACGCTCATCACGACACTGGGGACGCTGATTGCCGTGCTCATGGGCGTGGGCGCGGTGTTCGGCGCCGTGCTCACGATGTACTCCGCCGTGTCGGCGCGCACCCGGGAGATCGCCACGCTGCGGGCGCTCGGCTTCGGCGGCGGCCCGGTCGTGGTGTCGGTGTTGACAGAGTCGGTGGCCCTGTCGCTGGTCGGCGGCGTCATCGGCGGCGGACTGGCGTACGCCGGCTTCAACGGCTTCCAGACCTCCACGATCAACTGGCAGACTTTCAGCCAGGTGGCGTTCGCCTTTGCCGTCACGCCGCGGCTGGTTGCGACCGGCGTGATGTACGCGCTCCTGCTCGGGTTGTTCGGGGGCCTGTTGCCGGCCATCAAGGCCGCGCGCATGCCGATCGTCTCGGCGTTGCGCGAATTGTAGGGGCGCGATTCATCGCGCCCGTTCTCCGATTTACCGCGCCCGTTGTCCGCGGTCCGGAGACAGGGTGTGGCGCGAGGCGCCAAACACCATGGGCTCGAGCGGCGAAGCCGGCGCATCTCCGCGATAGAACACGCGCTCCAGAAACAGCCCCGACGGCGGCGCCGTCAGGCGGGCGGGCACCTCCGACGGCCCGTCGAGAATCCCGAGGATGTCGTCGGCCCGCAGTTTCCGGCGCCCCACTTCGACCAGCACGCCCACCACCCGGCGCACCATGCGCCACAGAAAATGCGATCCGGCCATCCGGATGAGCACCAGCGGTTCGCGCTCGACAATCTCGACGCCATCCACCTGGACTTTTGTGGACCGGTCCTCATCGTCGCGCACGGCAAACGACTGGAAATCCTTCATGCCGACGAAGTGCTCGGAGGCGCGGCGCATCGCGTCCACGTCGAGGCGGTCGCGAACCCACCAGACAAACGGCTTGCCGAACGCCGTCCGGCGACGCGAGATCTGGTACACGTAACTGCGGGCCACCGCGTCGTGGCGCGCGTGAAAGCGCTGCGGGGCCCGGACCAGCTCGACGATGTTGATGTCGGAGGGCAGTTCGTCGTTGATCGTCGCGACGAGCGTGGCTTCGTCGGTTCGGGTGTCGAGCTGCAGGTGCGCCACCTGGGCCATGGCGTGCACACCGGCATCGGTCCGCCCGGCGCCGTACAGCTCGAACGTCTTGGCGCCGGTGGCGGCGTGGACCGCGCGTTCGATTTCGCCGGCCACCGTTCTCGCGTTCTTCTGGATTTGCCACCCGCTGTAGCGCGTGCCGGCGTATTCGATGGCGAGGATGAATCTGGGCATGGTGACGAGAGTATCCTATAGTGGCCCGGTCGTCGGATGCGTCCCCGCCGGATCGATGGTCGGCGGCCCGTGGTCGCGACGAGGTCCAGTCGGCCACTTTGCCCCCACCTCTGCGCCGCCTCGTCTTCGGGAACCAGGAGTTGCGCGTGAAACCGATGATCTGTCTCGGGCTCGGAGCCCTGTTGCTCTGCGGTTCGGCTACCACGTCGGAGGCCGACGCGCCGCCGCGGCCGCGGCCGCGGCTGGTGGTGGTGCTGGTGGTCGACCAGATGCGCGGCGACTACGTCGACCGCTACCGCCATCAGTGGAGCCAGGGCCTGAAGCGTCTCATCACCGGCGGGGCCTACTATCCGCGGGCCTCCTATCCCTACCTCAATACCGTGACGTGCGTGGGGCACGCGACGATTTCGACCGGGGCGATGCCGGCCACGCATGGGATTGTCGGCAATGCCTGGTACGACCCCGAGACGGCCAGGACTGTGGGTTGTGCCAGCGATCCGCTGGCCACCACGGTGTCGTACGCGGGGCCGTCAACCGCCGCCGGTGGCCCCAGTCAACTTCTGGTGCCGACCCTCGCCGACCAGATGCGCAGCCAGTTGCCGGCGGTTCGGGTCGTCACGTTTTCGCTCAAGGATCGGACCGCCATCATGCTCGCGGGGCATCGGGCTGACGCCGCCACATGGTTCAGCGCGGGCGCGAAAGGATTCGTCACGTCCTCGTTCTACTCGGCGACGCCTGTCCCTGCCATTCGAGAGTTGCTCGCCAGACGCCCATTGGAAGCCGACTTCGGACAGGCCTGGGTCAGGATGCTCCCCGAGCCGGCTTACCTGTTCGACGATGCCGGCGTCGGCGAGAAGCCGCCCGCGTTCTGGACCTCGACGTTTCCGCACGATCTGAAAGGCAAGAGCCCGACGCCCGACTCCACGTTCTACAAACAATGGGAGGCCAGCCCGTTTTCGGACGCGTATCTGGGACGTCTGGCCGCTGGCGCGATCGACCAGTGGAAACTCGGACAGGGAACCGGGACGGATTTTCTCGGCATCAGCTTTTCGGCCCTCGACCTGGTGGGACACGATTTCGGGCCCGCGAGCCACGAAGTGCAAGATGTGCTGGCTCGGCTCGACGTCACGATCGGCGAGTTGCTGGCACATCTGGATCGGACCGTCGGTCCGGCCAACTACGTGATCGCGCTGACGGCAGACCACGGAGTGGCCCCCATTCCGGAGCAGGGGGCGGAGCCCCGAGGCCTCGGCGGCGTGCGGGTGTCAATCGCGGCGGTGGTGGCGGCTGCGGCCAAGGCCCTCAAGCAGGCGCCAGACGGCCCCGCGGTGTCGGTTCGTTTGCAGAACAACGATCTGTATCTGGATGCCGACTCGGTTGAGCGGCTTCGCAGGACGCCGGCCCTGCTGGCACACACGCTGGAGGCCATTGGCTCGGTCCCCGGCGTGGCCACGGCGATCTTTGCCGACGCGTTGCCGGGGCTGGCGAAGGCCGGCAATCTCGATGCGCGCACGGCGTTGGTCGGCTATCATGCTGGCCGTAGCGGACACATCGTCGTCGTGGTCAAACCATACTCGTTCTTTGTGGTCGACGATGGCACGGTCGAACCGGGCGATGGAACCTCGCATGGCAGCGCGTATGACTACGACCGGTATGTCCCCGTCGTGATGTTTGGGGCGGGCGTCGCGCGCGGCGTGTTTCTGAGGCCGGTCACTCCGGCCGACCTTGCACCCACGCTGGCGTACCTGTGCGGCGTGACGTTGTCGAGGCCCGACGGATCGGTGCTGACCGAAGCCGTGGCGGTGGCGGAAACCGGGAAGGCTGCGCGGGCGGCAAAACGGTAACGGCCGGACCGGCGTGTCGGACGTGATCGGTCATCCGCGAAGCGGGGGAGAGGATTTGTGACGGCACTGCAGCCCTTCGAGACGCTGTTTGGCCGGCCGCCCAGCGTCGTGACCGACGCGCCGGGCCGGGTCAACCTGATTGGCGAGCACACCGATTACAACGGCGGCTTCGTGCTGCCGACCGTCATTCCCCACCGCACACGCGTCGAGTTGTCGCCGCGGCCCGACCGCCGGGTCGTCGTTTATTCGGCCAATGTTGGCAAGGCCGAGCGGCATCAGCAGTTCGAACTCGGCGCCGAGGTTCCCACCGGTACGTGGGTCGACTACGTGCAGGGCGTGGCGGTCGCGTTGCGGCGGCGCGGCCATCGGATCGAGGGGGCCGACCTGCGGCTGGACTCCCGGGTGCCAATCGGCAGTGGCGTCTCGTCGAGCGCGGCACTTGAGGTGGCGGTCGCCCGTGCCTTTCGGGCGGCCTGCGATCTCGCGCTCGATGATGTCGAGATCGCGACGGTGGGACGCTGGGCCGAAAACGAGTTCGTCGGGGCGCCCACCGGCATCATGGATCAGATGGTGGCGAGCCTCGGAGAAACGGGAACAGCGCTGTTTCTCGATACACGATCCCTGCGTTACCAGCGCGTGCCCATTCCGGCCGGCGTCGACCTGGTCGTGATCGACTCGGGCGTTCGGCATCGGCTCGTCTCCGGCGAGTATGCCGTGCGGCGGGCGCAGTGCGAAGAAGCGTGCCGGGTGCTGAATGTTTCGCAACTGCGCGACCTGTCGATGGGCGACCTCGACCGCGTCGGGTCGCTCGATGCGCCCCTGAATCGTCGGGCTCGACACGTGGTCACCGAGGACGAGCGCGTGCTGCAGGCGGTGGAGGCGATGCAAGAAGGTGATCTTGCCCGACTGGGCGCGCTGTTCAACGCGTCGCACGCCTCGATGCGCGACGACTACGAGATGTCGCATCCGGCGGTCGATTGCCTGGTTGACGCGGCGCTGGGCGACGCCGACATTTACGGGGCCAGACTCACGGGCGGCGGATTCGGCGGCTCCGTGGTGATGCTGGCGAAGGCCGGCACCGGTGTTGCCGCCGCCGATCGGATTGCCAGGCGTTATCGGATCGTGTCGGGCGAGTCGCCGACGATCCTGCTGCCGGCGTAGTCGGCGTCACCGGCGCGTCCGCGCAGCGCCGTGTGCCTCCGGTCAGCCCGCCGTTGGCGACGCAGGCAGGATGCGCCGGACCACCGCGAAGTACGGGATGGCCAGCGCCGAGACCGCCGCGCCGACGCCAAAGGCGGTCTGGAAGCCGTAGTGCTGGATCAACCAGCCGGTCATCAGGGACCCGGTGCCGATGCCGGTATCGAAGGCGGCGATGATCGCGCCAAAGGCGGCGCCCCGGCCGCGGTCGTCGACCCGATGCAGAACGTAGGCCGCAAAAATCGGATACGCCGAACCGTAGCCCGCGCCGAAGGTGGCCGCCGATGCGATGTGCCAGATGCGGGTCGTGCCGAACTGCAGGATCAGCAGGCCGACGGTGATCAGGCCCAGGCACGGTATCAAGACCCGGACGTAGCCGACCCGGTCGGCCAGCGCGCCGGAGATAGGGCGCGTGGCCAGAATCCCGAGCGCCAGGACCGTGAGATAGATCGCCTTGGGTGTGACGCCGACCGCTTCGGCGTACATGGCAGAGAAGCTCGTGATCCCGCCATAGCTGTACGAGTAGAGCAGCAGCGTCACCGACAGCGCCATCACCCGCCACTCGACGAGAGAGCGGGGTGGCTGGCCGCGATCCTCGCGGGGCGTGAGGCGTTCGGGCGGCAGCCGCCACGCGATGACGGCCATCGTGAAGTTGAGCGCGCCGGTCACCGCGCACAACGCCACCCATCCGTGCTGGTATATCCAGAACCCGAGCGACGGGGCGATCACCACCGCGCTCACCGACGCGAAGCCCCAGTAGCCAATGCCCTCCGCCCGCCTCGACGGCGGCAGGATGTTGCTCATGTAGGCGCCCGAGGCGGTGAGCAGACCCGACCAGAACAGCCCGTGCAGCAACGTCAGCGCCAGCATCATCCGATGATCGCGCACCACGGCGTACCCGATCGAAAACGCGGTGATGGCCACGCCGCTGATCACCAGGGTCCGCCTCAGACCGACTTTGTCGGCCAGCGCGCCGGTCAGGGGCGCGGTGATGGCCGACGAATAGGTGAGGCACGCCATGAACAGCCCCGAGGCGAACGTGCTACCGCCCAAATCGCGGATGTGAAACGGAGCTGTCGGAAACATCTGGAAGGCCGACAGAAACACGGTGAAGCTGAACCCGCACATCAGAAAGAACCGCGGGGAGAACAGACGATCTTGCGTGACGGCCATCAACCTGTCAGTTTAACATTCGCCTGAGGGTCGCCCCGCCTGGCGGGTCCGTGCGGGAAATTGGCGGGAAACGTGACGGCCGGGTCAGTCGTAATAGGTGAGACGGTCTGGTCGTCCACCTGCAGCGCCGGCGCCCAACCCGAAATTGCGCCGGGGCAGTCGTCGATTCGCTACCAACTGTTCGGGAGGAATTCTTACGCAATGATGAAAGCACTCCGTGCCACGACCCTGTGTCTGGTGATTACCGGCCTGACGGTGGCGTCACTGACTGCGCGCCAGCCGCAGGCCCCGGCGCCTGCAGCGCCATCCGCGGCGGCGCCGGCGGTCCAGCAGCCGGCTCGGCCGCCAGCGCCACCCCCGCCGCCCCCGCCCGTCAACCAGTCCGACGACCCGCTGCTCAGGACGTTCAAGTGGCGCAACATCGGGCCGGCGAGCATGGGCGGCCGCATTGACGATTTCGCAGTCGTCGAGACCAACCCGTCAACCTATTACGTTGGCTTCGCCACGGGCGGAATTTTCAAAACCGTCAACAACGGGACGACGTTCACGCCGATCTTTGACACCTATCCGGTCAGTTCGATTGGCGATATCGCCGTGGCGCCCTCCGATCCCAACATTTTGTACGTGGGCACCGGCGAGCCCAATAATCGTCAAAGCTCGTCGTTTGGCGACGGGATCTACAAATCGACCGATGCCGGCAAGACCTTCGTCAACGTCGGCCTTAAAGAGACCCAGTCGATTGCGCGGATTGTCGTGCATCCGACCAACCCGAACATCGTGTATGTCGCGGCGATTGGCCATTTGTTCGGGCCGAACAAGGAACGCGGCCTGTACAAGACGATCGACGGCGGGAAGACCTGGGTCAACACCAAGTTCATCGACGACGACACCGGATTCACCGACGTGGTGATGGATCCGAAGAATCCCGATGTCCTGTTTGCCGCGTCGTATCAGCGCCGCCGGACGTCCCACGGCTTCAATGGCGGGGGCCCTGGCAGCGGCTTGTGGAAGACGACCGACGGCGCCAAAACGTGGACCAGGCTGTCGGGCAACGGATTGCCCGAGGGCATCATCGGCCGGATTGGTCTCGACATCTGCCGGACCAAGCCGAACGTGATTGTCGCCCAGTTCGAAGTTGGCGCCAGCGGCGGAACCGGCGCCAATGTGACGGCTGACGGAAAAGAAATGGCGCCGGGCCGGGGAGCCGGCGGCGGCGCGCCTGGCGGCGAGGGCGCGGCGGCGGTGGTCCCGCCTGCGGCAGGTCGAGGGGGCGCGGCGGTGTCTGGCGCGGCCCCGGGCGCGGCCCCGGCGGCTGGCGCAGCCGGGGGGCGCGGCGGACAGCGTGCCGGTGCAGCCGCCCCTGCGGCGGGTGCCCAGCCGGCTCAGCCCGCGGCGCCGCCGCCCGATCCGAAGCGGACCGGCGTCTGGCGGAGCGACGATGGCGGCAAGACGTGGAAGATCGTCAGCAACACGACCGACCGGCCGATGTACTACAGCCAGGTGCGCATCGATCCCAGTAACGATCAGGTGATCTACATGGGCGGCGCGCCCGCCTTCAAGTCGATCGACGGCGGCAAGACGTTCAAGCAGATCCCGAACCTGGCGCACAGCGATCATCACGCGATCTGGATCGACCCGAAGAATGGCAGCCACGTGATGTACGGCAACGACGGCGGCCTCGACGTGAGCTACGACGGGGGCGACACGTGGGACTTTATCGCGACGATGGCGGTGGGGCAGTTCTACGCGATTAGCGCTGATACGCGGAAGCCGTACGTCGTGTGCGGAGGGTTGCAGGACAACGGGTCCTGGTGCGGCCCGAGCGCGAAGCGGGCCCAGGTCGGCATTCTCAACTCGGACTGGTTCCGCGTCGGCGGTGGCGACGGGTTCTACACCCAGCAGGATCCGACCGACTGGGCCACGGTGTACGCCGAGTCGCAGGACGGAAACGTTCAGCGGCTCGACTTGCGCGCCGGGCGGACCTTCAACATCCGTCCGCGGCCGGCGGGGGCTGGCGGCCGGGGCGGCGCGAGCGCCGAGGCCATGGCGCAGTCTGCGGCGCAGTCGGGCATCGCCCCGCCATCGACCGCGTCGAACGTGGTGCCGGATCCGCCATCCGGCGAGGTGTTCCGCTTCTTCTGGAACACGCCGACCGTCCTGTCGCCCCACAATCCCCGCACCGTGTGGCTGGGCGGCAACCGGCTGTTCAAGTCGGTCAATCGCGGCGACACCTATACGATGACCGACGATTTGACACGCAAGATCAGCCGGTTCGAGCGCGCGATCATGGGCGTCAAGGGTGATGCCCCGATGGCGTCGAAGCACGACGGGGTGGCCACCACCAGCGTCATCACCACGGTGGCCGAATCACCAGTGGTGCCGGGCGTGGTGTGGGTCGGGACCAACGACGGCAATCTGCAGGTGAGCCGCGATGGCGGCTTCACGTGGAAGAACGTCATCGCCAACGTCAAGGGCGCGCCCGACGAGACGCATGTCGCCAGAGTCGAGCCCTCGCACTTCGACGCCGGCACCTGCTACGTCGTGCTCGATGCCCACCGCATCGACGATCACAAGCCCTACCTCTACGTGACGAAAGACTATGGCCAGACGTTCGTCTCGCTGGCCGATACGCTGCCGATGGGCAACGCGAACGTGATCCGGGAGGACCCGAAGAACCGGAACCTGCTCTACCTCGGCACCGAGTACGCGCTGTATACGTCGGTGAATGGCGGCAAGGCGTGGCAGCGGTTCATGACCGGCCTTCCCACCGTGCGGGTCGACGACCTGCTGGTGCATCCGCGCGACAACGATCTGATTGTCGGGACCCACGGACGCAGCATCTGGATCGTCGACGATGTCTCGCCGCTGCAGCAGTTGACCGAGGCGGTGTTGGCTGCCGATGCGTTCCTGTTCGTGCCGCGGCCCGGAGTGCTCTGGCGCAGCGACACGCAGGAATCCATCAATACGGGCGGCAACAAGTTGTTCCGCGGCGAAAACCCGCAGCCCGGTACCGCTATCAGCTACTACCTGAAGACGGCGGCGTCGGGCGATGTCAAACTCACCATCAGCGACTATTCCGGGAAGGTGGTGCGCGAGTTTGTCGCGCCCAAGGATGCCGGTCTCAACCGCGTGCAATGGAACCTGCGCGGCACGCCCCCGTCCGGCGGCGCCGGCGGAGGTCGTGGCTTTGGCGGCGGTGGTGGC
>JBAXOX010000035.1:0-39238 GCA_037133015.1 Acidobacteriota bacterium | reverse complement strand
CAATCCCGCGCGGTGCCACGCCCAGATCGCCACCGCGAAGGCCAGAGCCCACACGATCCACGCCCACCTCGGCGGTCGTCCTGTCTGCAATCCTGCCGGCGCGAGGGCCGCGGCAGCCGCCACCACCAATCCCGAGGCGAGAACCAGACCGTGGCGTTTACCGGTGTACGGCATGGGTGTGTGCGTCTAGACTGCGGCCGATGATCCAGGCCAGCGCGGCGACCGCCAGCGTGCCAAGCGTCCCGGCAATGCCCGTCGCGACGCGCCCGGTGGTCGCCAGCGGCAACCCGTATCCCGCCATCGGCGCGGTCCACGCCGCCTGTTCGCGCGCGGCGAATCCCAGCGACCGGGCCGCATACTCCAGTCCGTCGGGCAGCGCCGAGGCGAACGGCGCGACAAACGCCGCCAACGCGGCCGCGACACCGAGAATCCCGACCACGGCCACAACCGGGTGACTCACCGGGCGGTCGGCGTTGAGGCCCCGGACCAGGTCGGGCCGCCACCGCAGCACCGTCACCAGCACCGCGCCGGTGAGCGCGGCTTCGAGCACGCCAATCGGCACGTGCGTCACCAGCATGATTTGGACGATGGCGCCAACCGGGTAGATTCCCGACAGTCCCAGCCACAGCCCCGTGAGAACCGATGCGGCGAGGGTGGCCGCAAACGCCCCGACCACGATGCCGACGCCGAACCCGCTCGGACTCTTCCACCAGCGCGTCGTGATGGCCATCACCGCGTATCCGGCCGACACGCCGGCCACGCCCATGTCGACGATGTTGGCGCCCAGTGCGGTGATACCGCCATCCTGGAACAGCACCGCCTGCATCGCGATCACCACCGACATCGCCACCAGCGCCCGCCACGGCCCCAGCAGTGCGGCGGCCAGCGCACCGCCCACCAGATGCCCGCTCACCCCAGGCGCAATCGGCACATTGATCAACTGCGCGGCAAACAGAAACGCCGCGGTCGCGCCGAGAATACCGGACGGCATCGTATGGGGATCGGCCCGTTCCGCGCGCAGTGCGGCAGCCACTCCGGTGGCGGCCGCGATCCAGGTGGCGGTGGTGACGCCGGTGCTCAGGAATCCGTCCGGAATGTGCACGCGCCCAGCATACCATCGCGGCAGCGGCCGGCCGGCGCAGCGATTCACGCGCAGCGGCTCAACCGTGGCGGTGCCACCGCACGGGCTCAATCGCAGCGGCGCCCCGCATCGCCGCGATCGCCGCGATGCACCTGTACCGTCTCAATCGAGGCGGCGCAGCTGTCGCGACACGGCCCGGCCCAGCATCCGAAGCCGGTCGCCCCACGGCAGCCTCCAGAACGTGGTGGCCACCACGCCCTTGGTGAAGAAGGTCTTGCGCGAGTAGTCGATGGCGACTTCGACCACCACCGGCCGTCCGCCGCGTGCCATGTCGAGGGCCCGCGTGAGCGCGCCGGCCAGATGGGCATCGGTCCGGCACGCGATGTACTCGGCGCCGACCGCGGCGGCCAGCGCCTCGACGTTGAAGGGCGGCAACACGCTGTTGTTGGGTTCGCCCATCGCGGTGCGCTGGAACTGGGCGATCTGCGCCAGTTCGCCGTCGCGCAGCACGCAGACCACGACGCCGGCCTGGTAGGCGGCCGCCGTAATCAACTCGAGCCCCGTCATCAGCAGCGCGCCGTCGCCAGGCAGCGCCACCACGTCGCGTCCCGGGTTGGCCAGCTTGGCGCCGATCGCGGCCGGGACCGCGTACCCCATGCAGGAAAAATCGACCGGCGCCAGAAAGCGCCCGGGCGCATCGAGCCGCAGATGTTCCATGGCGAGAAACGTGCCGTTGCCGCTGTCGGTTGCGTAGATCGCCTCGGGCGAAAGACGCTGCAGCGTGTCGAACAGCAGGCCAGGCGACACCCGCGTGTCGCTCGCCTCGCGCAGCGACGATTCGTGCAGGTCGCGGTGGCCCACGGCCATGTGCTCGGCGGCATCGCCCCATTCCCCTCGAGCCTTGAGCAGCGGGATCAACGCGGATGCAAACGCCGCCGCGTCGGCTTCGATCGCCAGCGTGGCGGTGAAGTTGCGATCGAAGACGGTCGGGTTGATGTCGACGTGGATCAGCGTGTCTGGCGGCGCGAACCCGTAACTGCCCGTTCCGACCTCGCCAAACCGGCAGCCGATGGCCAGCATCACGTCACACTGGCTGGCGACGGTGCGGACAAAAGGCGGCGCCGAACGGCCCAGTCCGTTCCAGAGCCACAACGGATGGTGTTCGGGAAACACGCCCTTGCCCTGGATCGTGGTCGCAACCGGCGCGCCAAGCGTCTCGGCGATCGCCACCAGCGCCTCACCGGCACCACGCGCGCCGTATCCGAGATAGAGCAGCACGCGCCTGGCGCCGTTCAGCAGATCGGCCGCTTCGTTCACCGCGTCTACCGACACCGGTGCCTCGACACTCCGGCTCGTGTAGACGGGCGCATCCGACCCGTCGTGCGCCAGCAGGTAGTAGTTGGCCGGAATCTCGACCGCGACCGGTCCGGGTGTGCCCGCGCGTGCCAGATCGCAGGCTTGCCGCACGACCTGATAAATCTGACCGGGCGTCTCCGGCGTGAGGCAGGCCTTGGTCACCGGCCGCAGCAGCGCCAGTTGATCGATGTCGTGCAACTGATAAGCCCGGCCCGTGTCGTTTCGGATCCCACAGGCCAGCACGACGATGGGAATGCCGTCGAGGTACGCTTCGGCGATCCCCGACAAACACTGCGTGATGCCGGCGCCCGGCACGACATTGACCACGCCCAGACTCGACGAGGTGCGCGAGACGCCGTCGGCCATGAAACCGGCGCTCTGCTCGTCGGTGATGAGCACGGCCATCACCTGCCCCGACTGGTGCAGCGCGTCGTACAGTTCGATGTTGTGTGTGCCGGGGATCCCGAAGGCAAAACGCGCCCCCGCATCCTCGAGCGCCCGCACGACCAGTTCGGCTCCACGGACCTTCATGACGGCAGCGCTCGCAATTCCGGCAGGCGCCGGCCCACGCCTTCGGCGACGCGGTCGGCGAGTGCCATGATCGTGACGTACGGGTTGATTTCGGCGCAGCGCGGAAACAGGCTTGCATCGGCGACGAACAGCCACGGCACGCCGTGCACCTGGCCCCAGCTGTCGGTGACCGAGTCGGTCGGGCTCGCGCCCATTCGGCATCCGCCCATCAGGTGTGCGCTGGCGATCGCGACTTTGCCGAGCACCAGGCCCTCGATCGGGATCAGGTCGTCGATCCGGTCGGCGTCTCTGCGCTCGATAAAGAACTGCGGCGACGCCGGCGCGTGCACGCGCGCCGCCCCCGCCGCGAAAAAGATTCGCGCCGAGGCCCGCATCGCCTCCACCAGCGATCGCTTGACGGGATCGGCGAACCGATACCGCACCACCGTCCGCCCGTGGCCGTCGACGAGGACGCGGTTGTCTGCCTCTGGCGGATCGATGGCGAGCACCAGGATCATCTGCATCCGATCCATCGCGCCCATCAAGCGGCTGTGCTCAGCGCCAAAACCGGTGAGGCTCTTGGCGGTGGTAAACGGGTAATACATGCACGTTTCGAGCAGGAACCCGTTCGACTCGGCGAAGTGATCGCAGTAAAAGCTTTTGGGATGGCCGACGTAGTTGGTGAGAGGGCGCTCGTGTTGCGCCACCAGGATGAGCGCCGGATGACACGTAAAGTACCGGCCCAGCGCCGGCAGCCTCGCAGCCAGCCTCGACCGCAGCATCAGCGACGACGATCCGATCGCCCCGGCCGACACCACCACCGCCGAGGCCCGGACCCGGTACTCGCCCGGCGCCCACGCCGACCGCTCGCCCACCTCGCGCTCGGACACGGTCGCCACCACCGCGCGGTCCTCGATTCGCTCCACCGCGCAGTTGGTCACCACGGTGACGCCCTGCCGTTCGGCTTCTGGCAACTGCACCCGATGCGTGCCCATCTTCGCGCCCACCGGGCACCCCAGATTGCAGACACCGGACCCGGTGCAGCCCTTCAGGTTCAGTGGAAACTGCTCGACTCGATAGCCCAAGCGTCGACAGCCGTCGGCGAAGAGCCGATTGTTGTCGTTGAGATCCTGCGGGTCGAGGAGGTGGACGTTGTTGGCGGCCAGGTACTTCTGCGACCGCCGCATCACGTCGTCGTGCGCAAGCCCCGCCACGCCCCACCGCTCCAGGGTGGGCGCGGTCATCGTCAAGGAGGTGCCGGTGTAGACGACCGTCGACCCGCCGTAGAGGCGGCCGAAGGCGAGCGTCATGGATCGATCGTCGGTCAGGAATCCGCCGTCGTCGACATACAGCCGCCGGGCCATCTCGACCTCGCGGCCGGTGTACTCCGACTCGCGCAGTTTGGGTCCCGCTTCGAGGACGACGATGCGCATGCCCTGGCGGCAGAGCGGGGCCAACTGGCTGGCGACCGTGCCGCCGCCCGCGCCCGATCCCACGATGACGATATCAGCGTCGATCTCGCGCATGCAGCACCGCGTTGCCGTCAGCCTCGGGGTGATAGCCGATGGCCGCCATCACCTCCGGCCTGGTGTAGTAGCCCATCATCACCAGCGTGCGCACGCCCCAGAACCCGCTTCGGAGCATCTGGACGGGGCAGTCCTGAAACCAGCCGAGCACCGCGTCCTGGCGTGAGGGCGTCAGGCTGTCGAGCCGGCATCCGTATCGCACGATGGGCGCCCAGCGCAGCAGGCCAAGAAACCCGCGGAACTGCCGTTGCATGCCGACGGGCCTGTCGGCCAGGGCGTGCTCGACGACTGCGAGCAGATCGTCGTGCTGCGCCAGGGTGAGCCCGGCCGACTCCGGCACCAAACGCACCGCAAGCAGGCGCAACAATGTGCGCTGGCGTTCCGGGATGACACCCACGAGCGTATTGGACCAGAGACGGGGCGGTAGACGCAACCGCGATTGACGGCGGGCCCGGGGGTCGCCTGGAGAGGGTCTGTTTCTCCCGCTTCTATGGCATGATACCCGACGAATGTCCCGCGACCGGTTCGCCCCCCCCGGCCCCACGCGCGTGCGGCGCGTCCTCGGCGTCTGGGTCTTCACCGTGCTGGCCGCCACCACGGTCCTGGCCCAGTCGGTCGCGCCAGCCGACAACTGGCGATGGTCCCGATTCACAACCCGCGACGGTCTGCCCTCCGACGAAGTGGTGGACGTGGTCGATGCCTACGACGGCACCTTGTGGGTGCTCGCGCGCGGCGGCGTCGCCTATTTCGACGGTTTCCGCTGGCAGGCCGTCCCGCTGCCCGCGACGGTTGCCGGACAGGCCGGGACCATTGCCGCGATCTCCGGAGGCGGCATCGCCGTGCTCTCGGGCGCGCAGTTGGTGATTGGGGACCGCTACGGTTTCGTGCTGGCCAATGCCAACTCCGGCAAGGCTGCGACCCCGTGGAGGACCATGGCGGTGGCGCGCGGAAGCCGTGTGCTGCTGCTGGGCGACGAGGGCGTGCTGTTCGAGTGGGACGGCCATGCGATCCATCCGCACGAGGCGTCGAGCGCGCTGGGGCGCGTCCACAAGTTGTACCGGGCCGGCCACACCGGCGTCTGGATCAGTACCGACCGCGGCCTCTACAGCTACGACAGCGGGTCGTGGCGGCGTCGGATGGCGCCGGCCGCAGAGTATTACGACGTCTCGAGCGCGGTTGAACTGCCCAACGGTCGTGCGTGGGCGTACATCTCGTACCCGCCGGCGGTCCGCGGATTATGGCGGTGGGAAGGCAACGCCGCCACGCTGATGGAAGGCACGCGTCAGTCCACGCTGAGTCAGGCCGTGTCTCTGGCGATCGGCCGCGGCGGCGAGGTGCTGGCCGCCCATCAAACCGGGCAGTTGACGGTGTTTCGCGACCGGACGTGGAGCCCGCTGACCACGCACGATGTCGAGATTAACGACGCCCACCGCATCGGTCTCCGCGCCAACGGCGACCTGTGGGTGGCGTCGGATCACGGCCTGTTCGTGCACAGCCCGTCGGCGGCGAGGTGGTCGTTTCTGACGTTTCCGTCCGCCGATGGCCGCAACGGCATCAACGACATCTACCGCGGGGTGGACGAACTCTGGCTGGCCACGGCCAACGGGTTGGTGCGAGTTCAACGAGGCACCGACCAGGTCGAACATATCGAAAAGGCCGACGGCGAATTCCTGGGCGGGGTCACCGGAGTGGTGCGCGATGCTCGCGATCGCTTGTGGATTTCCAGTGGGGGCAGTTTCACCGGTGTGCGATGGCGCGACCGGGCCGGCTGGCACCGTCTCACCGGCGATGCGCAACTCGAGCGCAGTTACGTTCACCGCGTCGTGGTCGATACGCGCGGCGGCGTGTGGTTTCTCGGCATAGGTATCGCCGTCCCGCCGGGTGAACGGGAGGCGGCAGGCGGTCCGGGCGCGTTTCGGCTTTCGCCGGATGGACGCATCGAGCGGTGGGGGACGGCCGAAGGACTGAAATCGGGCCGGGTGTACGCGGTCGCCGAAGGCCCCGACGGCGCGCTGTGGTTTGGAACAGGCGGCGGGCTCAGCCGCTGGCTGAAGGGCCAGTGGAGGCATTGGAACGAAGCCGATGGTCTGGCGATCGCTCGCGTCTACACCGTGGCCGTGGGTCCCGGCGGGTCCGTCTGGTTCGGCCACCAGACCGGGGGCGGCCTCGGCCGGTTGGTCGCCGACAAACCGCAGTACTTCACCGCGGCCGACGGCCTGGCGAGCAACCTGGTCAACGAAGTGCGCGTCGACGCGAAGGGCCGAGTGTGGGCGTCGGGTCTGGGGGGGCTCTCGCTGTTCGAGGACGGCAACTGGACGATCTTCGACATGCGGTCGGGGCTGCGGAGTTCGCGTGTCTGGCCCGTGCTCGCGGTCACCGATCAGGTGTATGTCGGCACGACCGGGGGCGGCCTGGCGATTCTCAACCTTCTGGCGCCGTCTGCGCCTCCCATCGTCGTCGCCGAATCGCCCATCATCTCGGCAGATGCGGTCCGGATCATGTGGCAGGCGTTTGCGTGGTGGGGAGAGATGGCGTCAGCCGACGTGCCGACGCGTGTGCGGTTCGACGACGGTGCGTGGACGTCGTGGTCGACCGAGCGCACGCAGCGATTCGGATCGGTGGCGCCGGGGGACCACACCCTGCGCATCCAGGCCAAAGGATTGCTGGGGCACCCGGGACCGGTGACCACGGTGGCGGTGGCGATCGCCCGGCCGTTTTATCTGCGTCCGGTCTACTTCGTGCCGATTGGTGCCCTGCTCGTGACCAGCATCGGCCTGCTGGTTCACGCGGGCGTTCGCGATCGCCGCCATCGCCGCGAGCTCAAGGAGCGCGAGAGGCGGTTCAGTCAGGTATTCGACAACAGCCCGCTGGCGTGCGTGATCGCGACGATCGACGAGCGCCGGATCCTGGAGGTCAACGAGGCGTTTTGCCGGATTTCCGGGTACCGCTCTGAAGAAGTCGTCGGCCGGACGCCCGTGGAGCTGGGCATGTGGCCGCGGCCCGAAGACCGGTCGGTCGCCCTGCCGGTGCTCAACGGTCTCGACGTCCATCAGTCGGTCGAAACCACGATGCGACGCAAGTCCGGCGAGGTCGCCCACGTGATGATGCACGCCGCGCGGATCGAGATCGGGGGCAAGACGGCGATCGTGAGCCAGACCACCGACATCACCACCCAGCGACGCCTGGAGGGCCAGTTGCGCCAGGCCCACAAGATGGAGAGCATCGGGCGGCTGGCCGGAGGCATCGCGCACGATTTCAACAACTTCCTGACCGTGATCATCGGCAACGCGTCGTTGCTCGACGATCACGTGAAGCACGACGAACTGTTGCACGACCACGTGCATCAAATTCGGTTCGCCGCCGAACGGGCGGAGAAGCTGACGAGGCAGCTGCTGGCCTTTTCGCGCAAACAAGTCGTCGAACCGCGGAGCGTCAATCTCAACGACGTCGTGCTCAAGACCGATCGGATGCTGCGTCGCCTGATCGGCGATCACGTCGAACTGGTCGCCATCCTGGCGCCCGATGTGTCCGCGGTGCTCGTCGATCCGTCGCAGATCGAGCAGGTGCTGGTCAACATGGCGGTGAACGGGCGTGACGCGATGCCCCATGGCGGGACGTTGACGATTCGCACGGCCGAGGTCGAGTTGACCGCCGACGATCCTGTGCGCGAGCCGGACACGCCTCCCGGGGCCTACGTCAGGCTGTCGATCGCCGACACCGGCACCGGCATTGACGAAGACACCGCGGCCCACATGTTCGATCCCTTCTTCACCACCAAGGACGCGGGCAAGGGCACCGGACTGGGGCTGGCCACCTGCTACGGCATCGTCAAACAGGCCCTGGGGCAGATTACGATCGTCTCGGAGATCGGCATCGGCACGGTGTTCAATATCGACCTGCCCGTCTCCGATGTCGGGCACGTTCCCTCCGTCACGTCCGATCCACCGGCCGAGGTTCCGACGGGGCGCGAATTCGTGCTGCTGGTGGAGGACGAAGTGCAGGTGCGGAAGCTGGCGGCGTCGGCGCTGCGGCAGCGCGGATTCGAGGTGCACGAGGCGGCCAGCGGCGAGGACGCGCTGCAGTTCGAATCCACGCGCCAGGGGCCCATCGACATCCTGGTCACCGACGTGGTGATGCCGCAGATGCGGGGGACCGAACTGGCGGCCCGTTTGAGGGAGCGGCGGCCAGCGCTGAAAGTGCTCTTCATGTCGGGCTACGCCGACGACGACATGTTTCATCAGGACATGGGCCGCGGGCCGTTCGCGTTTCTCGCCAAGCCGTTTACTCTGGCGGCCCTGGCCGCGAAGGTTCGCGAGCGACTCGACGCGCCAGCCGAGTAGGCCGCTGGCCGCGCGCGGTGTCGCATCAGGCCACGCCGAATTCAAGCCCGCGCAGCGCCGCCATCAGCGCCGCCGATCCCCCGGTCAGGGCGATGGTGGTCTGGCGGAATTCGCGCCGGACCGGATAGCTCCGGCGCAGTTGGTCGAACACGCGGCCGCGCTCGGCCGAATCCATCCCCACCGTGCGACGCAGCGCCTCGTCGTCGCGCGCGATCGGATAGACGGCACTGACGACCTCGCTCAACACGTCTTCTTCGTCGCGGCCCGCCGCCGAGATCGACAGGCGCGGGGATGTCGGCGGCATCGCGGCGGCGGCGTTCCACGCGGGCGCGACGTCCAGGAAGCGGCAGGCCGCGTCGTACACCATGGCCGTGCCGTTCACTTTTCCTTCGAGCGAATAGCCGGCGATGTGGGGCGTGGCGATGTCGGCACGGGCGAGCGGCTCCGGGTCGATGGCGGGTTCGTGATCCCACACGTCGAGGATCGTCGCCCCGAGGCGGCCAGAGCCGCACGCGCGGGCGAGCGCCTCGTCATCGACGACTTCTCCGCGCCCGGCATTGCAGAACCACGCGCCTGCCTTCATGCGGGAGAAGAACGGTTCACCCAGGAGCCGGTACGTGGCGTCCGGGCCGCCGTAGGTCAACGGCGTATGACAGGTGACGATGTCGCACTCGACCAGTTCGGCGAGGGGTCGATAGGCGTCGCTGCCAGAGGCGCGCGCCTTCGGCGGGTCGTTGAGCACCGGCGTCATGCCGAGCGCGCGTGCTTTCGCCGCCACCAGCGATCCGACGTGACCCGCACCGATGATGCCGACCGATCGGCCCGCCAGCGGGCACCCGCGGCGCCGCGCCAGCGTCAGCCAGGCGGCTGTCATGTACTCGGCGACCGCGTTGGCGTTGCAGCCGAGCGCTGCGAAAAACGCGATGCCCAGCCGATCGAGATCAGCGCCGACGACGTGATCGGATCCGGATGTCGCGGTGCCGACAAAGCGCACCTTTGTCCCCGACAGCAGCGCACTGTCGACGGGCGTGACGGCGCGCACCACGAGCAAGTCGACATCCAGAAGGCGATCGCGGGTGATCTGGCGTCCGTTCGACAGGCGCACGTCTCCCAGCGTGCCGAACGCCTCGCGCGCGAACGGGATGTTGTCGTCTGCCAGGATCGTCAGGCCGGACATGCCGTCATTCTACCCGCCTGGCAGGCCGGTCCGTCGTTACCGAGGGATCAGGCCGAAGACCTGGCCGGCGAACACGCTCATCTCGAGGGTCGATCCCGATGACGGAGAATGCCGCCATCCGACCCTGACGCCGCCGGTCAATCCGCCCTTGGTTCCCCGCAGGACGTAAACCGGAACCTCGACGCTGACGCTGCTGGTCCTCGGATTGATCGAGAGGCGAGGATTGATGGCGGCCGCGCCGAAGAATTTCCGCACCTCCAGCGTGGCCACGTGGCTGCGGAGCCGTGTTGGGCTGCCCACCACGCGATCGGTGCATTCGAGTGCGCCGGCGGTGCCTATCGGGACGCACACGCGTCGCATGTCTGCCGACTGGTAGGCGACGGATCGGACGTACTCGGCACCCACCGACAGCGCGCCGTCGATGATGAGGCCCGCCCGTCCGCTGACAGCCCAGTTGACGCGCGTGACCGACGTGCCGGCGGCGGTGGGCCCAGACGCGAAGCTGAATTCTTCGGGTCCCACCGTATAGCTGACGCCGGCGAGAAACAGGCGCCGCGGCGCCAGCCGACTCACCACGTTGTCGCTGAGCGCTTCGACGCACAGATACGGCGACGTATTTGCGCCTTCAGGACTTAGTGCTGATCGAGCACCACCGGCCACGTGCGCCGGAAGCCGATCGTGGCAGTCATTGCGAGTCGACGTGCTTGGTCGACGGTGCGCTCGCGGGACATCGCCGGCCCCGTCTTGGGAACGCCCGCGGAGCGCGGCCATCGTGCATGGCTGCAGGGGCGCGAGCGACGGGTCGGCCCGCTCGGCGTCGCGGCATGCGGCATGCAACGCGGCGCTGGCGATCGATGGGGGATAGCTCGTCCAGAGGACGCCGAACTCGGCGGTCGATTTGTGACGGAGTCCGTCCAGATCCCAGAACGTGGCCTGGTGTACAGCACCGTCTACCAACCCTTGCATCTTGACGTCCACCAGCCAGTCGCCCAGTTGGATTCCGATGCGCGCCCCTGCCAGTTTGGCGGTTGAACTGGCGTCGAGGATCAGTGTCGGCGTTGGACCGCTCGTTGCCGACCGCATCGTGGGGTCCGCGAGCCGCGCCAGTGCGCCGTTGACGACGCGCTGCCGTTCCGCCGCGTCGAGCGTCTCGCGCCTCGATGCGTCAATGGCCGCCGCTTCGGGCCGTTGGGCGGCCGTGGGGCCCTCCGGCAGCAAGACCGCCAGACCCGCGACGATCCACACCACACTCACGATCGCATCCATGGCATCCTCCCCGGTTCGAGCCGAGGCGGATTGTAAGAAGGATGCGGGCCACAGGTGGCCGGAATTGCACGCTCGTGTTGCACGAAGAACTCACGGGGGCCGCACGGCTGCGGCACCCCGCAGGGTCCAGGCGGCCTGGGTCACTCGACCAGATTGAAGATCTCGCGATCTCCTTCCGAACCGCTCAGGCAGCCGGTGTGATGTTCTGATTGACGCGGAACACGTTGTCGGGGTCGTACTTCTTCTTGAGCGCGGCGAGGCGATCGTAATTGCTGCCGTACGCCGCCTTGACGCGCCCCTGCTCTTCCTGGGTGAGGAAATTCACGTACACGCCGCCGGTGGCAAACGGAGCCGCCGCTTGAAAGAGCAGACGCGCCCAGTCGATGCACGCGGCGTCTTTGGACGGGTCGGCCCATCGTCCGTGCACGTTCATCACGAATTGGGCGTCGCGGTGCGTGTAGGCGGTCGCGTCGGCCGGCACCCGGCTCACGGCCCCACCCAGTTGTGCGACCGCGATCTCGGTTTGCGGGTCGGGAATCCGGCCCGCGTGATCGGTGAGTACGTTGATGAGCCCGTCGGGCAGGGCGAGGAAGTCGTGGGACTTCCAGTAATTGCGCATCCCGGGAGTGAGCAGCGGATCGAGAACCGTCTGCCACGCGGTGAAGGGGGTGACGCCGACCACATCGGCGATGGGGCGCCCGAAACTGCGAAGCGGATGGGCCACCTTTTCTCCATCGGCCACCGGTCCGGCATAACACATGGCGAGTACGAGAATCGGCTTCCCGTGCCACTCGGACGCGAGGAACGGCAACGGGGGCGCCTGCCGCAGCACGAACCAACAGACGAAGTCGTCGGGTGTCGTCTTGATGAACTCGCGATAAAACCGAAGCACGTTGCCGGCGGCATCCAGCGGATGAATCACCATGCCCGCCAGCACGTCCGGCCCGATCGGGTGCAGCCGGAACTGGAACGACGTGACGACGCCGAAATTGCCGCCGCCACCCCGAATGGCCCAGAACAGGTCTGCGTGCTCGGTGGCCGAGGCCGTGACGAGCGTGCCGCTCGCCGTCACGATCTCGACCGACAGCAGATTGTCGATGGTCAGACCCAGGCTTCGGCTCAGCCATCCGAAGCCTCCGCCCAGTGTCAGTCCGGCGATGCCGGTTGTGGAGTTGATGCCCACGGGTGTGGCGAGCGCGTGAGCCTGGGTGGCCCGATCGAGGTCCGCCAGCGTCGCACCAGGACCCACGCGGGCCGTCCGGGAGGTTGGATCCCCGTCGACCTGGGTCATGCCCGACAGGTCGATCATCAATCCGCCGTCGCACACGGCATTGCCCGCGATGTTGTGCCCGCCGCCCCGCACCGAGACGAGCAGGGCGTGATGGGTCGCGAACCGAACGGCCGCCACGACGTCGGCTGCCGTGTGGCACTGAGCGATGAGCGCCGGCCGCCGGTCGATCATCGCGTTCCAGACGCTGCGCGCGGCATCGTAGTCGGCCGAAAGTGGATGCAGGAGCCGGCCGCCGAAGCCGGCCGCAAGCGAGTTGATGGCCTCGGGGGGAAGCGATCTGGTCTCGCCCGAACGTGTCTTGATCTGCAAGTCTGCCATGGGGGCCTCCGCCAGTCAGGGCCAACGAGTCGAACGGGAAGGGATCGCATATGAGACGTCGAGGCGCGATGCAAAGATCCCGGACGGGGGCACGGCGCAGGTGGCGAGGCTCCAACGCGCGCAGGATCTGACCGGAATTCGGCGGCTGGGATAGAATTCGGTATTCCGATCAAGGAGGTGTCCGTCGTGCGGCGATTCCATGTCTCGGTTGTGTGCAGCCTCATCGTGTGTCTCGGTGCGGTCGGCGCGTTGTCGGGTGGGGCGGCCGCATCCGAACCCCGGCAGTTGAAGGCGCCCGCCGCGTCGTACGCCGCTGCGGTGGAAGGCGATTACCTCATCAAGGACTTCGCGTTTTCGAGCGGCGAGACGCTGCCCGCTCTGCGGATGCACTACCGGACACTGGGCCAGCCGAGGCGGAACGCCGCCGGGCAGATCCGCAACGCGGTGCTGCTGCTCCACGGCACGACGGGCAGCGGCGCGCAGTTTCTGGCGCCGTCATTCGCGGGAGAGTTGTTCGGGGCGGGCCAGTTGCTCGACGCGACGAAGTACTTTCTGGTGCTGGTGGACAATATCGGGCACGGAGGGTCGAGCCGGCCGAGCGACGGGCTCCGCGCGAGGTTTCCGAAGTACGGCTACCGCGACATGGTGACCGCGCAGCACCGGTTGCTGGTCGAAGGGTTGGGCGTGGCGCATATGCGCCTGGTGCTGGGCACGTCGATGGGCGGGATGCACGCGTGGCTGTGGGGCGAAATGTTCCCCGACTTCATGGACGCGCTGATGCCGCTGGCCAGCGTGCCGGCGCAGATATCGGGGCGCAACCGGATGTGGCGCCGCATCGCGATCGACGCGATTGGGACCGACCCCGAGTGGCAGGGCGGCAATTACGCGGCCCAGCCCAGAGGTCTGCGCACCGCGGCGGCCATGCTCAACTTGATGAGCGGCAATCCGGTACGGCATCAGGCGGCGGCACCCACCTTCGCGGCGGCCGATGCGGCGCTCGACGCCTACGTCGACAGCTACGTCAAGACCGCCGACGCCAACAACGTGATGTACGCCCTGCAGGCCTCGTGGGATTACGATCCCGGGCCCGGGTTGGAGAAGATTGTGGTGCCGTTGATGGCCGTCAATTCCGCCGACGATCTGATCAACCCGCCGGAGTTGGGCATCCTGGAACGCGAGATCCGGCGCGTCGCGAAGGGACGGGCGCTGGTCCTGCCCTTGAGCGAGCAGACACGCGGGCACCAGAGCCATACCGTCGCGTCGCTCTGGGCCTCGTCTCTGGCGGACCTGCTCGCGGCGACCGAGAAGTAGCCGCATCGCGCCGGCGCAATGAGGTGTGTGATGGTTGACGTCAGGGAAGTGCAGTCGCGGTCGGACCTCAAGCGGTTCGTGACGTTTTCCGAACAGCTCTACCGCGGCCATCCGCAGTACGTGCCCAAGCTGATCGACGACGAACTGAACACGCTGCGGCGCGATCGCAATCCGGCCTTCGAGTACTGCGAGGCCCGGTACTGGATGGCCTACAAGGACGGCAAAGCCGTCGGGCGGATCGCCGGCATCATCAGCCGCCGGTACATCGAGACGTGGAAGAAACGGCGCGCGCGCTTCGGCTGGATCGACTTCGTGGACGATCCCGAGGTATCGGCGGCGCTGCTGGGCACGGTCGAGCGGTGGGCGAAGGAGCAGGCGCTCGACGAGGTGCACGGCCCGCTGGGGTTCTGCGACATGGACCGGGAGGGCATGCTCATCGAGGGTTTCGACCAGCTCGACATGCTCATCACGATTTACAATCACCCGTACTACCCCACCCACCTCGAGCGCCTCGGCTACGCGAAGGATGTCGACTGGGTCGAGTACCTGGTGGAGGCGCCGGCCGAGATGCCCGCTAACGTCGATCGGATCGCACGCGTGGTCCTCGACCGGTGCAAGCTCCGCCTGGTGGAGACGAAGCGTCGCGCCGACCTGCTCCCGTACGTGGACGGCATTTTCGCCCTCATCAACGACACGTACAAGGAGCTCTACAGCGTCGTCCTGCTGTCCGACGCGCAAATCGCGTACTACACGAAGGCGTTTTTCGGCTTTCTCGACCACCAGTTCGTCAAGATCATCCTCGATCAGCAGGGCCAGGTGGTTGCTTTCGGCGCCGCGATGCCCTCGCTGTCGCTGGCGCTCCAGCGCTGCCGGGGACGCCTGTTTCCGTTCGGGTTTCTCCGCATCCTCAGGGCGCTCAAGCACAACGATCGGCTCGACCTGCTCCTGACGGCCGTGCGGCAGGACCTGCAGAATAAAGGCGTCAACGCCGTGCTGATCAACGAGGTGTGGAAATCGGCCGTGAAGAACGGCATCAAGGTTGCCGAAACCGGACCCGAGCTCGAGACCAACGAAAAGGTGCAGTCGCAGTGGAAGCATTTTCCCAACCGCCAGCACCGGCGGCGGCGCTGCTTCTGCAAGACGCTCTGAGGCGGGCGGCGGTCCTCGTGTGGTGCGGGCCGGATCGCGAGGCGTTCCGGCGCCGTTGTGTTATTCTCTGCACGATTTCCCCGCAGATTGGTCCCTGACATTTCTTCGAGGCGCATGGAACACCGCTCCGTCGGTCCGTATCGCACTGTCGAACGGCTCGGGGCCGGTGGCATGGGAGAGGTTCACCTCGCGGTGGACACGCGCCTGGACCGGAACGTCGCGCTGAAATATCTCTCCAGCCCGCTGCTCGACACGCCGCGGGCGCGCGAACGCCTCCTGCGCGAAGCGCGCGCCGCCGCCCAGATCACCCATCCGAACATCGCCGCCATCTACGACATCGTCGACGGCGGCGACGATCCGTTTATCGTGATGGAGTACGCGCAAGGCGAGACGCTGGCCAGCCTGGCCAGCCGCGGGCCCCTGCCGTGCGCGCTGGTTTGCCGGATTGGCGTGCAACTGGCCGACGCGCTGGCGCATGCCCACGCGGCCGGCGTGATCCATCGCGACCTGAAGCCGGCCAACGTCGTCCTGACGTCCGACGAGGTGGTGAAGGTTCTGGATTTCGGGCTGGCGCGGATCCACGACGTCGATACCGATGCCGAAGCCGCGGACGCGCCCACCGTGACGATCGTCGAGTCGCACCCCGGGAAACTGGCCGGCACGCCCGCCTACATGGCTCCCGAGCAGTTGACCGGACAGCCCGCCAGCCCCTTGAGCGACATCTACAGCCTGGGCGCCACCCTGTACGAAGTGTTGACCGGCCGACGACCGTTTGCCGGAGCGACGACCGCAGAGGTCGTGTACGCGGTGCTGTCGACGCCGACGCCCCGCGTGTCCGCGGCGAACCGCAGCGTGCCGCCCGTGCTGGACGCGATTGTGGCGCGGGCGATGTCGCGAGACCTGGCCCGCCGTTATCAGACCGCTACGGATCTGCTCGAGGACTTGCGTCACGCCCAGAGCGCGTGCGACACGCCACCCGGCATCTGGCTGCCGGTGGCGAGACGCGCCGCCGCGTTGACCACCGCGCTGTCGCGACGAGGCGTCGTGGTGACGGCGGTCGGCGTGGTGGCGGCCGCCATCGGGATGGCCACATACTGGCGAACCGCGCCGCCGCCTGCCGCCCTGGGAGTGGCCACCGAGTCGGTCGCGGTGTTGCCGTTTACCAACCCGAGCCGAGACCCGGCGCTCGATCTCGGGGCCGCGGCGTTCTCGGCCTCCATCGTGGACGGCCTCGAAGGACTGTCGAGCATTACGGTGGTGTCCAGACGGGACACCGCGGAGCACTTCGCCGGGCCGGCCGGCGTGCAGAAGGGCGCCCGCGAACTGGGCGTGGAGATGATCGTCAGCGGAACGGTGTCGCGCCGTGGCGCGGGGTCCCGCTTCCAGGTGACGGTGGCGAAGGCCAGCGGGCAGATCGTGTCCGCCAGGACGTACGACCTGGTGCCGGGCAGCGCGACGTCGCCGCAACGGCAGGCCATCAAGGATCTGGTGTCGGTGCTCGGCACGGCCCTGACGCCCGAAGATCGCGAGCGGTTGGAGCGGGGCCCGACGTGTCTGGGCGATGCGTACGCCGACTACGCGACCGGCCTGGCCCTGCTCGAGCGCCAGGACGTGGTGGGCAACGCCCGGAAAGCCGAAGACGCCTTTCTGCGGACCGTGGCCCGCGACCCGAACTGCGCGCCGGGTTTCGCCGGCCTTGCCGATGCGCGGTGGGCGCGGTACCGCGACACCAGAGATCCGGCGCTGGCCGGCTTGGCCAGCGAGGCGATCACCGCCGCCTTGCGGCTCGACGAGCGCAATCCGTCGATTCAGATGTCGATGGCCAGGGTCTACCTGGAGCAGGGCAAAGCCGATCAGGCCGAGAGAAGTGTCCGGCTCGTCATCGCGGCGCGGCCTCGAGACGACGCCCCGCGGCGGCTGCTGGGCGACGTGCTGTACAGCCTCAAGCGCACCGAGGAAGCGGTGGCGGCCTACGAGAAGGCTATCGCGTTGAGGCCGGCCAACGTCCTCAACCATCTGTCGCTCGGCGTGTGCTACTACCAGGAGGGGCGCTACCGCGAGGCGATCGGCCCGTACGAGGAAGCCCTTCGGATTCAGCCCGATCACATGTGGGCCATTGGCGATCTCGGGGCCGCGCACGATGCGCTGGGAGAATGGGACAAGGCGCTGGCCGTGTTCAACACCGCGCCCAAGCGCGATCCCACCATCCTCACCAACATCGGCAATGTGTACTACGAGAAGGGCCTGTTTGCCGAGGCGGCCCGCGCCTTCGAAGAGGCGGTGGACCAGGCGCCGCGCGACGACATCAAACGCCGGAACCTGGGAGACCTCTACCGGCGGCTGCGCCAGACCGACAAAGCCCAGGCGCAATACCGCGTGGCCGCCGAGATCACCGGCGACATGCTGCGGCGCGTCAACGCGCAGGACGCCAAAGTGATGGCGCGTCATGCGCTCTACCTGGCCAAACTGGGCCGTCGCGCCGACGCCATCCGGTACAGCGAACAGGCCGCCAGGCTCAGTCCCGACGACAACGACGTGCTCTACAAGCGCGCCGTGGTGTACTGTCTATTGAATCAGCCGTCGGAGGCGATCGACGGACTCCGCCTGGCACTGCAGAAACATTTCAGCGTGTCGAGGGCGAAGGGCGACGACGATCTCGAGGCACTCAGGGCGCGGCCAGACTTTGCGGCCCTGATGCGATCGGGCCAGTAGCGGACCGGGACATCTGCGACTGGCGGGGGCGGCATCACATGGAAGGAGCATCATGAAGTACAAAGGCGTCAAGCGCATCATCACGATTCTGGTCAGCCCGGCGAGAGGCAAGAAGCAGTACGCGATCGACATCTGCCCGGACCCGTCCGAAATCATGGTCGGGGACACGGTCGAATTCCAGGTGCAGAGCGCCGCGCACGGCGTCGAGGTCAAGGCCGGTCACTTCCGGCGTCTCGATCCGCCCGCCGAGGTCCAGTTGCGGCAGGGGAAGGCGCCGTTGACGCGAGAACACACCATCCGGCCCACCGGATCGCGTGGGCAGACCCTCAAGCCCAAGACGGCGGACATCGGGTTCTACAAATTCGACATCATGTTCGACGGCAATACGGTGCTCGATCCCGAGATGGAGATCCGGGGACCCAGGGTCTAGCCGGCACACAGCGGCCGACGGCCCGACGCGCGTCAGATGTGGGCGAGGGCCTGCGTGACGCGCGCCGGCGTCATCGGCAATTGCGTGATGCGCGCGCCGACCGCATCGTAGATCGCGTTGGCCACCACCGCACCCATCGGGACGATGGCGGGTTCGCCCGCGCCGGCCGCCGCAATGTGAGGAGCGTCGATCAGGACGGTTTCGATCGTCGGCACCCACGAAAAACGTGGCAGTTGGTAGGTGTCGAAGTTCTTGTCGAGCACCTCGCCGCCCTTGAAGCGAATTTCCTCGCTCAGCGTGTAGCCGAGTCCCATCGTGATGCAGCCCTCGACCTGCTGCAGCGTGCCCTCGCGGTTGACCACCACGCCCTGGTCCTGGGCACAGACCACCCGCTTCACCTGCACGTGCCCGGTCGCCTTGTCGACGACGACCTCCGCCATCAGCGTGACGTAGGTGCCCGCGTCGATGCCGCACGCCACGCCCACGCCGCGCCCGCTGGGCGCCGCCTTCGGCGTCCACCCGAACGCCTTGGCCGCCGCCTGCACGGTGCCGATCATGCGCGTGTCGGTGAGGTTCTTCAACCGGAACGCCACCGGGTCGATCCCGGCTTTGGCCGCCATCACGTCGATGTGGGATTCGCGCGCGAAGGCGTTGGTGTTGGCGCCGGGCGCCCGCCACGGCCCAACGGCAAACGGGTGATAGCCGGCCACAGGCGCCCCGCTCCAGCCGCCGTACACCATCGTCTGGTGGTTCGCGATGTTGTAGAAGTGCGCCGCGCCCCGTTCGCCGGCCGCGTAGACGTGATAGTCCCACAGCACGATCGCGCCAGACGCATCGATCGCGGAGGCGATCGTCATGACGGCGGCGGGACGGAACGTGTCGTAGAAGAATTCCTCGTCGCGCCCGAAGATCACCCGCACCGGCTGGCCGGTCAGTACCGCCAACCGTGCCGCTTCCACCGCCTGGCGTGAGGCGGACTTGCCGCCGAACCCGCCGCCCACAAACGGCGTGATCACGCGCACCTTGTCGGCCGGCAGGCGCAGGGCGCCCATGATCTGGTTCTTCACCGGGAACGGCGTCTGCGTGCCCACCCAGACGGTGACCTTCCCGTCGTCGACCGCGGCCACCGCCGAATGCGTTTCCATCGGCGCGTGGGCCATGTAGCTGTCGCGATACGTGGCCTTGAAGGTCTGCGCCGTGGCGCCGGAGAAACCGGCCACCTCGCCTCCCGACGCCGCCCGCTGGCCCTGCGGTGCGCGCTGCACCAGGTGTTCGAAAATCGTCTCGTTGTCCACGGGCGGATCGTGGCGGGCGAACTGGGCCTTGACCAGTGCGAGGGCCGCGTCGGCCTCGTCGCGGTGCTGGTGAAGGATGGCGACCATATCGCCGTCGCGAATCACCCTGACGCCAGGCAACTTCTCGGCAGCCGACGTATCGACCTGCGTCATGGTGGCCCCGTGCGACGGGGGCCGGAGAATGCGGGCGTGCAGCGCCCCGCCGGGCGGCACGATATCGCCGGCGTACTTCGCCTTGCCCGTCACCTTGGCGATCGCGTCGCGCCGCGGCGCCGCCTTGCCGACAATCGCGAAGGCGTTCGACGGTTTTACGGTGGCTTTCCGCCCGAGCGTGCGCTCGATGCGCTTGCCTTCGGTCAACTGGCCGTAGGTGACCTTCCTGGTCGGATCCGTCTTGACCGAGACCACGCCGGCCGACACGACGAGCTGTTCGGGGGCCGCCTGCAGGCGTTCCGACGCGAGCAGCAGCAGGACCGCGCGCGCCTCGGCGCCCGCCTCCCGCAGCACCGGACCGAAACTGCGGATGCTGAGCGACCCGAACGTGCCCATGTCCCACGGACACAGATCCGTATCGCCCATCACGATCTCGACCGAGGCGAGCGACACGTCGAGTTCTTCGGCGAGCAATTGCGCCAGCGACGTCATCGAGCCCTGGCCCAGTTCGACTTTGCCGACAAAGCAGGTGACGCGATTGTCGGCCCCGACGTGCAGGTAGGCATTGAGGTCGGTGGGATACCCCTGCCGCGCCGTCTGAGGCCGCTCGGTTTCCTGGATCGCGTGAGCCGGATCGACCGCCATCAGCACGATCACGCCGGTGCTGGTGAGCTTGAGGAAGTCGCGCCGGCCGACCGGAAACGTGGTGGGGCCGTCCACCACCAGTTCGTTGTCGTCGTCCCCGTTCATCGCGTGGCCCCTTTCATCGCCGCCGCCGCGGTTTCCACCGCCGCCACGATCCGCACGTGCGCCCCGCAGCGGCACAAGTGGTCGTCCATGTGCTCGACAATCTGGGCACGGGTGGGCGCGGGGTTCTTGAGCAGGAAGGCGTACGCGCCCAGGATCATGCCCGGTGTGCAGAACCCGCACTGCAACGCCAGTTGTTTGACGAACGCGTCCTGGAGCGCGTGCAGCGTGTCGCCCGAGGCGAGGCCTTCGATGGTGAGGACCTTCTTGCCGTCGACCGCCTTCATGGGCGTCGCGCACGAGCGGACGGCCTCGTTGTTGACGAGCACCGTGCAGGCGCCGCACAACGTGGCGCCGCAGCCGAATTTCGTGCCGGTCAGGCCGAGGTCGTCGCGCAGGACCCACAGCAGCATCCGGTTTTCGTCAACCGTCAGCCGTGTGGGGTGGCCGTTCAAGGTAAACGTCACGGTTCGCATGTCATCACCTTCCCGTGTGCAGAGCAGCGGCGTGACGAGGTCGGCGGGTCTGACCGTCTATGCCGCCGCGCCGTCTCCCATCCTGATATTGATCGATTTCTCGATCGCCTGCAGGTAGGGCAGTTCGTCGGCCGCAACCAGGGTGACGGCCGTGCCGGTTGCCTGGGCGCGTCCGGTCCGGCCGACCCGGTGCACGTAGGCGTCGGGGGATTGCGGCACTTCGTAGTTGATCACGTGCTCGATGCCATCGATGTCGAGGCCGCGCGCCGCGATGTCGGTCGCCACCAGCACGCTGTGGCGGCCGCTGCGGAAGCCCTCGACGGCGGCGGTGCGCTCGCGCTGCGTCCGATCGGCGTGCAGCGCCACGCACTTGATTCCGCGCCCCACCAGCGCGCTGGCCAGCTTGTCGGCGAAGCGCTTGGTCCGCACAAACACCAGCGCCGGCTCGCGATGGCGGCGCAAAAAGTCGGCGAGCCAGTCGGTCTTGTCGCGTGCCGACACTTCGTAGGCCACGTGCGTGATGGTGGTGGCCGGCCCGCCGGCCCGTCCAATCTGCACGTGCTTGGGCGTGCGCATGATTTCGCCCGCCATCCGCACGACGTCGCTCGACGTGGTGGCCGAGAACAGCAGCGTCTGCCGCGTGGTGGGCAGCGTGGCAACGATGCGGCTGACGTCGGGCCAGAAGCCCATGTCCATCATCCGATCGGCTTCGTCGAGCACGAGCACCTCGAGCCGCGTGAAGTTGGCCGCGCCGCAGTTCATCAGGTCCTGCAGCCGTCCCGGCGTGGCGACCACCAGATCGGCGCCGGCCTTGAGGCCGCGTGTCTGCATGTCGGCGTCCACGCCGCCGTAGACCGCGACGCTGGTCAGGGTCGTGTGATACGCGAAGCCCTGGAAGTCGTCCTCGATTTGCACGGCCAGTTCCCGGGTGGGCGCCAGGACCAGCGCCCGGGTGCCGGCCTGAGGCGCGGGCTGTGCCAGCAACCGCTGCATGATCGGCAGCAGAAACGCCGCCGTCTTGCCGGTGCCGGTCTCGGCGCAGGCAATCAAGTCGGCACCCGCGAACACCACCGGGAACACCGCGCTCTGGATGGGCGTGGTCTTGGTGAATCCCCGGTCCGCGATGCCCACGCGCAGGCGCGGGTCGAGCGCGAGGGCGGAGAAATCAATCGGCGTCGGGTCGTGGTCCAGCGTCTCGAACGGCAGGGAGACGGGGGCCTTGGTGGTGGGCGCCGACCGGTGTCCGGCCGGGCGGCCCGGCCGACGCGGACGTCGCGAGTGATCCTGGGGTCTGGATAGGGTCAACGTGCTCAATGCCTCAGTCGTATCTGGCGTGGAGGGCTCGGGAATCCCGGTGAATACCGGGACAGCAGATCGGATAGCTGAAGGGTGTGTTCGACGGCCTTCGCCTCGGTCCTTCACGCGGGTCTTCTCCCTCTGATTATGGCATAGATTGGGGTCCGCCCAGGGCCGACCACTCGATGTAGGCATTTCGCTCAAGCTTTGTCAGCCAAAGCCGATTCTTACCGGTAAGAGAGGTTGCCCGGCCGGATCGTCCGGCCTCGTCGCGCTGCCCTGGTCAGCAGCCGGCGGCCAGGGCTCAGCAACGAGGTGGGTCGACGTGAGTAATTGGTCCCTCAATAAAAAACTGTTCATCGCGTTCGGACTGTTGCTGACCTTCGTCCTCACGCTGAGCACGATCGGCTGGCTCTCGACCGCCGACATGTCGGCCAGGCAGGGCGACACCGTGCTGGCCGCCCAGCGCCTGCTCGTGGTGGACGAGATCCGGCAGATCAACGCCGACATTTTCGGCGCCGAGAAAACGATGATTCTGTCCGGAGTGGCCGGCGACAAGGCTACGCTCTCGAGCTGGACCGAACGCCTGCAGAAACTGGTGGACCAGGGCTCGAAGGCCTCGGACCGGCTGGTCAAAGCCACCAGCGGCAAAGACCGCGACCAGGCGATGGCGCTCAAGAAAGGCATGGACGAGTGGGCCGGCCGGTGCGATGCCTGCCATGCGATTGCCATGGGCGTCGATCTGCGGAAAGAGATCGATAAGGTGCTCAAAGTGTCGGCCGACAGCGAGGCGGTGGCCCAGAAAAACAGCGACATGGCCGCCGCGATCAGCGCGACGCAGCAGGTGACGTTCAAGGCGGAGGCCGACCTGGCCGACGCCACCTACAACCGGGCGCGCACCCTGATTGGATCGGTATCGGTGCCCGCGATGTTGATTGGGATTGCGGTCTTTATCGTGGTCACCCGCGTCAGCAAGCGGCTGCAGCAGGCCGCCATTGAGCTGCGGTCGGGCGCCGAGTCGGTCAAGGCCGCGTCCTCCCAGGTGTCAACATCGGCCCAGGCGCTGTCCAACGGCGCGACCGAGCAGGCCGCCGCGCTCGAAGAGACGTCCGCCTCGATGGAAGAAATGTCGTCGACCACCCGGACCAACGCGGAACAGACCCAGTCGGCGGCCAGGCTGATGGCCGAGATCGACACCCGGGTAAAGGAATCGGACCGGGCCCTGGGCACCATGGTGGAGTCGATTTCGTCGATTCGCCAGTCGAGCCAGAAGGTGTCGAAGATCATCAAGACGATCGACGAGATCGCCTTCCAGACCAACCTGCTCGCCCTCAACGCGGCCGTCGAAGCGGCGCGGGCCGGCGACGCGGGGATGGGCTTCGCCGTCGTCGCCGACGAGGTGAGGAATCTGGCGCAGCGGTCGGCGCAGGCCGCCCGGGACACCGCCGAGTTGATCGAGGAGTCCATCAGCCGCTCCGAAACCGGCACGCGAAACGTGGATCAGGTGGTCGCCGCCATTTCGGGGATTGCCGACTCGGTGCACCAGGTGAAGGGCATTGCCGACCAGGTGAACGACGCGAGTCATCAGCAGTCGCAGGGCATCGGCCAGGTGGCGCAGGCGATTACGCAAATGGAATCGGTGACGCAGAAGATTGCGGCCACCGCCGAGGAAAATGCGGCAGCGGCCGTCGAGTTGACGTCGCAGGCCGAGACCACGATGGATCTGGTGGTGTTCCTCGAAACGACGGTCAACGGCACCGGCCGCGCGAGCCACCAGGGCCGCAGCCGAGGATCGGCCGGAGGTGGCCACGCGTCGGCGAAACACGCCCTGCCCCGAGCCGCTTGATATTCGAATCGTCGTGATACCTGCGGCCGTCACGCCGCCCGCGGGACCAGGCTTGGCCGCATCAGCCAGGGACGAGGACGCCCTCCTCATCCCTGGCTGACGCGCGTTGGTGACGGCCTGGTCTGCAACCCCTTCCCCACACCCCCGTCAACTACAGGCCACCCACCAAGGGCGTGCGACGCGCAGGTCGCGCCGCGTCCGCCCGGGTCGTCGCTGATCGCCCTGACACCCCCCATACCATCGACAAACAGGCTACAGTGGTCGGAGTATCACTGGAGGCACCTTATGAAACGAACCACCTTGTGCGTGGGCGTCGCGCTTACGCTGCTGCCGGTCGTCGGGATTGCACAGCAGGTTCCGGCAGCCGGATCCTACAAAATCGCCGCAACTGCGAAAGTCGGCGGTGCGGGCGGATTCGACTATGTCTACGCGGATGCCTCCGGGCGCCGTCTCTACGTCCCGCGCACCGGTCAAGGCAGCGCGCGGATAGCCGTCTTCAATCTCGATACGCTCGAGCCGGTCGGAGAGATTCCCAATACCGCGGCGCGGGGTGCGGCGGTCGATCCGGCGTCGGGCCACGGCTTCTCGAGCAGCAAGCCGGTGGCGATGTGGGACACCAAGACGCTCGCCATCATCAAGACCATCGAGGTGCAGGGCAATCCGGACGGGATTCTGTTCGACCCGTTCAACGCCCGGATCTGGGTGCTCAGCCACACGGCCCCCAACGCGACGGTGATCAACGCGGCCGACGGCACGATTGTCGGCACCGTGGATTTGGGCGGCGCGCCCGAGCAGGCGGTGACTGATGGCAAGGGCCGGCTCTACATCGACATCGAAGACAAAGACAAAGTCGCGGTGGTTGACGCCAGGACGTTGAGCGTCGTCACGACCTACGACATCAGCAGCGCGGCCAAAACGCCGGCTGGTCTGGCCTTCGACGTCAAGAACCAGATCCTGTTCGTCGCGTGCCGGAATCCGCAGATCATGGTGATCGTCGGCGCCGCCGACGGCCGCATCATCACGAGCCTGCCGATCGGGGTTGGCGTGGATGGGGCGGTGTTCAATCCCGCGACGATGGAGGCGTTCAGTTCGCAGGGGGACGGGACGCTGACGGTGATCAAGGAGATCAGCCCGACCGACTTCAAGGTCGCGCAGACCGTGCAAACCCAGCGCACCGCCAAGACGCTGACGTTGGATGCGGCCACGAACCGGATTCTGCTGATTGCCGCCGAGTACGCGCTCCCGACGGCCCCCGCGCCTGGCGTGACGGCGCCGCCAGCCCCGGCCGCGCCGCCAGCCCCGCCGGTTCCGGCCGCACCACCCGTGCCGCCCGTGCCTCCGACCGCGGCGGCTCCGCCGGTTGCGCCGACGCCGCCCGTGCCACCGGCAGCGCCGGGTGGTCGCGGACCGGCTCGCGGCCCGATGGTGCCCGGTTCGTTTGCGATTATCGTCGTCGCCAGATAGCCGGCGACGCCGCACAGGCATGGGAGCCGACGAACGGGATCGTCGGCTTCCCGCGCGCCGACCACGGCGAGGCGCAGGGGCCTTACGGCATCATGCCCGGGACCACGTACGCCTGCAGGCACGCCAGAAGCCCGATCAGCGCCGCGAACAGAATGCTGTGCCAGAAGGCGCTCTGCAGCACCCGCCCCTCCTCCCCGATCAAACCCACCGTCGTCACGCCAACCGCGATGTTCTGCGGCGAAATCATCTTGCCGGCGACGGCGCCCGACGAGTTGGTGGCGGCCATCAAGATGGGGTTGAGATTGAGCTGGTGGGCCGCCGCGACCTGCAGGTTGCCGAACAGAAGATTGGCGGACGTGTCGCTGCCGCTGAGAAAACAGGCGACCCATCCGAGCACGCTGCTGACAAACGGAAACACCGGCCCCACGCCCGCCAGCGCCGCACCCAGCGTATAGGCCATGCCGCTGTAGTTGTAGAGATAGGCCAGGCCGACAATCATCAGCACCGACAGGCCGGGCACGCGCAACTGGAGCAGCGTTTTGACCGCGGTGTCGAGCAGGACGCGGGGCGCGACGCGAAACCACACCGCCGTGACCAGAAGCGACACGAGCACGGCCGTGCCGCCGGCCAGCGGCTGAAACGCGAAGACCGCGGAGTAGGGCTTCTGGTAGAGCGCAATCAGCACGCCGTTGTGCAGCCGGGGGATGGGCACCAGACGCTGCGCGATCGGGAACAACTGGAAGTACGACCAGCCGATCATGACGACCGACAGCACGGCCCAGGGAAACCAGCCGGTCAGTACGTCGCGAAGCGACACGCGCGTCGGAGAGTCGGAGGCTGCCGAGTGGGAGGCCTTCGGGTTCGGCGCCGAGTCCGGGTGCGGCTCTGGCGACCAGACTCGCAGCCACAACACCGTCGCGAACGTCGAGGTGAGCGCGCTCACCACGTCGGTGGCATACGGGCCCCAGAGGTTCGAGACGAGAAACTGTGCGGTGGCGAACGTGCCGCCGGCGACCAGCGCCACGGGCCACGTGCGGCGTAGGCCGCTCCACCCGCCCACCACCAGCGTCAGATATGCGGGCAGCAACAGCGACAGAAACGGCAGTTGCCTGCCGACCGCGGCCGACAGTTTCATCACGTCGAGCCCGGTGACGCCGGCCAACGCGACAATCGGGACACCGACGCCGCCGAAGGCCACCGGTACCGTGTTCGCGATCAACGAGACGAGCACCGCGCGCCGCGGCTGGAAGCCCAGCCCGACGAGCAGGAACGCCGTGATGGCCACCGGCACGCCGAAGCCCGCATTGCCTTCGAGCAGCGCGCCAAAACAAAATGCGACCAGCGTCGCCTGGATGCAGGCGTCTCCCGACGCGCGCTCGGCAATCCACCGGCGCAGCCGGTCGAACGAGCCGATGGCGATCGTCAGGTTGTAGAGCCAGAGGCCGTTGAAGACCACCCAGAGGATCGACCACGCGGCGAAGGCAAAGCCGTACGCCAGGCTCCACCCAATCAGCGGCACGGGCATCTGCCAGACCATTGCGGCCAACGCGGCTGTGGAGCCAAGGCCGAACAGCGCGGCCACCAGCCCGCTTTTGCGGAGCACGCCCATCAGCACCAAGACGATGACGAGCGGAATGGTCGCGACCAGCGCCGAGGCGGGCAGCGCATGGAGCGGGTCGAGCAGTTGCGACCACATCTGGCTGTTGGCGACCGGCGTCATCCGCGGGGTTCCGACCCGATCCTGTCGGCGTCAGTCGGGTTGCCCGCGTCGTGGCTGGCGCGGTCGGGCGGGGCGGCGGCGACCGGCACCTTGGGCTGCTCGTCCACCAGCAAGGTGAAGACGTCGGGGCGTGCGTAGTGGCCTACGACGTCGAGATCGAATTTGCCACGCACGATGTGAGCCAGATCGAGATCGGCGACCAGAATGGCTTCGCCCTCGGTGTGAGGCCCGGCGAGCAGTTGGCCGAACGGATCGACGATGCAGCTGCCGCCACGTGAGATGACCGCATCCGGATCGTTGGCCCAGTGGGCTCCATAGTCGGCGGGGAAGTCGCACCGGCGGGCGAACTGATTGCACGACAGCACGAAGCAGCGGCCTTCCATCGCGATGTGACGCACCGTGGCCAGCCACGAGTCGCGGTTGTCTGCGGTGGGCGCGCAGTAGATCTGGATGCCCTTGCTGTACATCGCGGTGCGCAGCAGGGGCATGTAATTTTCCCAGCAGATCACCGCGCCCAGTCTGCCGAGCGGCGTCTCGAAGACCGGCAGCGTCGACCCGTCGCCAAAGCCCCAGACCAGGCGCTCCGACCCTGTGGGCATCAGCTTCCGGTGTTTGCCGAGCAGCGTGCCATCAGCCGCGAAGAAGAGCACCGTGCAGTAAAGCGTCCCGATGTCGCGTTCGATGACGCCGATGACGAGATAGATGCCGTTGGCGCGGGCCATCGCCCCGAGCCGATCGACGGAGGGTCCCGGAACGTCGACGCTGCTCTGCCAGTAGCGGAGGTAGTCGTTTCGCCCGGCGTCGGTGCGCGAGCCGACGACCGAGCCGAAATCGAGTCCCCGCGGATACGCCGAGACGAACGCCTCGGGAAACAGCACGAGTCGGGCGCCGGTCGCGGCAGCCTCGGCGGCGAGCGCTGCCGTTTTGATCAACGTCCGCTCGAGATCGAAGGCGACCGATGCGGCCTGTACGACGGCCACGCGGTGGTGTCCGGCGGGGCACGCGGCTGAGGGTGCGATCAGTGGCGTCATAGCTGTGTGTCGGGCGATTAGCGTTGGTTGGAAACCGCGAGCGTGGCGAGTCGGTATTTTCGCAGCAGGATGTTGAGCGTGTCCAGCGGGGCACGCGTGAGGCCGGTCCACGACGCGAGTTCCCGAGCCAGATCCTGTTGGAGCTCGCCGTGGAACGCCGAAGCCTGTGCCGTGGGACCGCGGTCGGCACTCTCGACCACCGCGGCGAGTCCGGCCAGCGCCAGATGGGTTTGCTTGAGGCCGGGCGCCGACGAGGTGTTCGAAAGCGTGTTGTCTTCGAGCGACTGCGTCCGCGCGAGCAGCGCAGCCACGGCCTTGGCAACGTCCTTTTGGCGGGGCTGGGCCGCGACGCGCGAGCGCAGCGCTTCCAGTTGTTCCCGCAGAGCGCGCACGCCGCGATAGACGGCGGCCGACCGGTCCAGTTCTGCCGCAATCTGTCGGCTCAGGTCGTGCATCGCCTTCAGACCCTCGGGCGAGGTGGCGACGCGCGGATCCATCGTCACGTCGAGCGGCTGTCGAAGGGCGTGTCCACCCACCGTCAGCCGCACGTCGTAGGTCCCCGGCAACGCCAGCGTGGCCTCGGGCACCGCCGGCGTATTCATGCCATACGCGACCGACATCGAGTAGTCGGGCTGCAGCAGCGTCGGCGGGGTGTACCGCAGATCCCAGACCAGACGGTGCGCGCCCGGGGCTTTCGAGATCGCCGATGCGGGACGGAACCAGTCGTCCGAGATCGCCGGCGGTTGCGGCGGTTCCGCCTGCCGGTCGGCGCTCGAGAACCGGCGGACCACCGCGCCACCAGCATCGACGATGTCGATGGTGACATCGCCGTCTGGCTCGCGTTTGAGGGTGTAGTCGATGATGGCGCCGGCCGGCGGGTTGGTGCCGGCGGGCAGTTCAGCCGGCAGTGGCGTGTCGGTGTTGACGCTCCGACGTACGCGGACGGCTGTGGCGGGCGCGAACAGGTGCGCGTCGCGCGCGGCCGCGGCCGCCGTGAACTGCCGCAACGGAGTGATGTCGTCGAGGATCCAGAACGACCGTCCGTGCGTGGCCGCGACGACATCGTTCTGATGGATCAGCAGGTCGTGGACCGGTGCGACGGGTAGATTCAGCTGCATCGACTGCCAATGGTCGCCAGCGTCGAGCGAGACGTAGACGCCCAGTTCCGTGCCGGCCACCAGCAGCCCCTGGCGTTGCGGATCTTCCCGCACGGCGTGGACGTAGGCATTCGGCGCGATGCCGCTGGTGACCTCCGACCACGTCTTGCCGAAATCGCGCGTGCGGAAGATGTGCGGCCCGTTGTCGTCGAGGCGGTGCCGGTCCACGGCCGCGTAGGCTGTCGCGGCGTCGTGCGGCGAGGCCTCAATCGTGCTGATCTTGCTCCAGTCGCCAAGCCCTGCTGGCGTGACCGCCGCCCACGCGCGTCCGCCGTCGCGAGAGAGGTGCACCAGGCCGGTATCGGTGCCGATCCAGATCACGCCCGCCTGTTTCGCCGATGGCGCGATGGCGTAGATTACGCCAACGCCTTGCGCCTTGGCGTTGGAGACGCTTAGAGGCTCGCGCGCCAGAGACGTCGCCAGTGCCGGATCCGTGCCGCTCAGATCGGGGCTGATGGCTTCCCAGTGCTGGCCCTCGTCGGTGGAGCGCAACAGGCACTGGGCGCCGAAGTAGAGCGTGTGCGGGTCTTGCGGCGAAAACACCAGCGGCGAGGTCCACGTAAATCGGTACTTGCGCGTGGCGATGTCGGCGTAGAAATCGATCCACGGGACCGGCGAAATATTCTGCGACTGGCCGGTGCGCTTGTCGAAACGCCAGAGGGCGCCGTACGTGTCGCCGCCGAACACGATGTTCGGGTCGGCCGGGCTCGGCGCGATATAGCCGCTTTCGCCGGCGCCGACCGTGTACCAGTCGCGAAACGTGATCGACCCGGCGTCGCTGCGGGACGCGACGGCGGCCGATCCGCTGTCCTGCTGCGCGCCGTAGACAGAGTAGGGAAATTGATGATCCGTGGCGACGTGATAAAACTGCGCGGTCGGCTGGTTGTACCAACTGCTCCACGTCCGGGCGCCATCGACGCTGATGATCGCGCCTTGGTCGGATCCGACAATCATGCGCCCGGAATCGTCCGGATCGATCCAGACCGAATGGTAGTCGTCCCCGCCCGGCGCCCCCTTGATGGGCACGACGGTGCGTCCGCCGTCGGTCGAACGGTACAGGGCGACATCGGCGACGTACACCGTGTCAGGCACTTTGGGATCGACGGTCACGCCGCCGAAATACCAGCCGCGTTCCCAGAGGCGGGCGTCGGCGTTGACGCGCAGCCACGTCGCGCCCGCATCATCCGACCGGTACAGTCCACCCTGGGGCGCGTCGATCAAGGCGTAGACGCGGTTTCCGCCGCGGGCCACGGCCAGACCGCTTCGCCCGATGGGACCATCGGGAAGACCGTGGCCGCGCAGTTCGGTCCACGTGCGGCCGCCGTCGGAAGACCGGTACAGGCCCCCTCCGGAGCCGGTGACCGGGGGATAACTGCTCCACGGCGTTCGGCGGGCCTGCCAGAGTGCCGCGTACACCACCAACGGGTTGGCAGGGTCCGCGCTGAGATCGACCGCGCCGATGTCGGAGCCCTTGTAGAGGACCTTGTCCCATGTGGCGCCGCCGTCGGTCGAGCGAAACACACCGCGCTCGGCGTTGGGTCCGTAGGCGTGACCCAGCGCGGCGACCAGCAACGTCGACCGATCGCGGGGATCGACCAGGATGCGAGCGATGTGGCGTGTGTCGTCGAGACCCACATGTCGCCACGTGCGGCCCGCGTCAGTCGACCGATACACGCCGTCGCCGAACGAAATGTCGGAGCGCATATCGGCTTCGCCGGTTCCCACGTAGATCGTATTGGGATCAGATGGTGCGACCGCGATGGCGCCGATCGACGCGATGGACTGCCCGTCGAAGATTGGGGTCCAGGTCTCTCCCACGTTGGCCGATTTCCACACGCCGCCGGCCACGGCGCCGAAGTAGTACACGTTCGGCTGCCCCGGCACACCGGCGACCGCCAGTACCCGCCCGCCGCGGTGCGGGCCAATCATCCGCCAGCCAAGGGCCCCGAGCGGCGTCGGATCCGGAGGCTGGGCACTGGCCGTTGGTGTCGCGCCCCAGATCGCGAGCAGGGCGAGACCGGCTCGCAGGACGAACGCATCCGCTCGGCGGGACAGCATGTGGAGTGGACCTCGTTGCGAACTATATATCAGCGCCGTATCAGCGCCGTCTCCGGCACGCACCAGGTCGTGCGCCGGACGGCGTCGGCGCACGCGCCATCGACCGCGCCGAACTCGAGGTCTCGCCAAGTTGCATGACTCGGATGGTCCGAGCGAGCGCTCGACCACCAATCGTTGCGCACGCCGTGCCGAGGGCCATCGATGTCGACGCCGGGCTCAGAGCAGATCCTCCAGCCCCGCCACGCGCAGCAGGCCTGCGTACCGCGGATCGACCGCGAGTCCGCGATAGTCGATCGGCAAGTCGGTGAGCATGCGCCGCAAACGTCCCGGGCGCCGTTCGTAGCCGCGCTGCACCCAGTCCATCGCCTCGTGCCAGTCTCCGAGTTCGGCGTACCCGCTGGCGATCCGATCGCCGATGTTGCGCCGCAGGTTGTCGAAAAACGGATCTGCGGTGGCGGCCTCTCGCAGTAAGCCGTCGAGCTCGCGGCGCATATCGAGACGAATCGCGGCCGACGCGCCCAGTGTGTGTGCCTCCGCGTCCAGCAGGTCCGCCCGGTCGCGCTGGCCCGCCAGTCGCATTCTGGAGCGTCGGGTTTCGAGCGCCCGATCGAATTCGCCGAGGGCGGCGTGCGCCCGCTCGAGCCGCTCAAGGGCGGGACCGTAGCCGGGCAGCAGCGCGATCGCGCGCTTCAACACGTCGACCGCTTCGGCATTCCTCCCGGCGGCCAGAAGTGCGTCGCCGAACGTGTTCCAGAGCGGCGCGACATCGGGCGTGTGCCGCGTGGCCATCCGCGCGGCCGCGACGGCGTCCTCTGCGCGACCGAGAATCTTGTACACAATACTCAAGAGTCGCAAGGACTCGGGCTCAGCCGGGTCGAGTTCCACCGCCCGCCGAATATGGCGCTCGGCCGCGTGGAAGTCGTCGTCATAGTACAGGGCGATCTTGCCCATCGAACAATGCACTTCGGCGCACTGGTCATCGGCGGCGAGCGCGGCGAAAATCAGCTCCCGGCCGCGACCGAGCGCCTCGTCTTTGGGGGCGAGGCCGTAGCCCCCCATCACCGAGTACAGATTCCCCATCGCACAGAGGCCGCGAGCGTTGTTCGGGTCGAGCGCCAGGGCGCGGGTCAGATACACCTTCGCCTCGTCGAGGAGGCTTTTTGCTGCGGCGCCGCCGCTTGCGCCGAACCGGTTGAACGCCTGGACCCCCTGCGCGACGAGGCGGTCGGCCTCAGTGATGGGCGCCGGCACGCCGGCGGTTCGGCGATCGGCCAAGGGCCCCGAGTCGAGTCGCGGCGACAGGCGGGTCGTGGTTTCGGAGACCGACGTGGCCGTCTCGGCTCGACGTGATGGCGCAAGCGGTCCAGTGTCCGCGTGGGATGCGGCCCGGAGTTGGCGGGCGACTTCACCCGCGTTCGCCGGCCGGTCGCGGCGGGATTTGGCCAGCATCTGCATCACGATCGACTCGAGACCTGGCGGTAGCGCAATGCCGTGCTCGCCAAGAGGTCGCGGCGTTTCGGTCATGTGTTTGACGAGGACGCCAGCGGCTGCTGGAGCGACAAATGGAGGCATGCCCGTGAGCATTTCGTAGAGCATGCACCCGAGAGAGTAGAGGTCGGACCGTCCGTCGACGTCCGGATCGCCGCCGGCCTGCTCGGGACTCATGTACGCGACGGTGCCCACCAGCATGCCGCCCACCGTCAGGTCTCCACGATCACTGAGGAGGTCGTTGACGACCCGCGCGATGCCGAAGTCGGCGAGCACGGCCCGGCCCGCGACCACGAACACGTTTTCCGGCTTGATGTCGCGGTGGACCACGCCCAACCCATGGGCGTAGGCCAGCGCTTCGGCGAGATCGGCGCCAAGCGCCGCGGCTTCCTGCGGCGGCATGCGCGGTCCCCGAGAGACCCGCGCGCGAAGGGTCTCGCCCGACACCAGGGGCATCACGTAAAACAGGCGCCCGTCCGCGACGCCCGAGTCGAACAACGCCACAATGCCAGGATGGACCAGCCGAGCCGTCAGGGTGATTTCGCGCTGGAAGCGCTCCGTGCCGGCGCTGCCGGACAATTCCGGGGACAGCACCTTGATGGCGACGAAACGCCCCAAGTGGCGGTCGTGGGCCCGGTAGACGACGGCCATGCCCCCGCGTCCGATCTCGCGGTCGAGCTCGAACCGATCGGGAGGTACGAACGCATCTGTCCGGCGAGACGTCATCTGGAGTGGCCCTCGCCGCGAATTGTATATCAGCGGCTTCTGCGATCGGCACCGGCCGAGCGCTGCGCGAGGCAGGCCTGCCCGCCGGCAGCGCGTCCCCCAGCCGCCGTTCTCGCCGCCGCTCGACTCGGCCGCCGCGCCACCAGCCGCGCCACCAGCCCCGCGCCGCAATTCGGGTTGCCTGCGTCGGGCGGTCGCGATAGGCTACTGAACGGGTTCCTGTAATCACAACCGCATCGAGGACGCTTGGCGATGAGAACACTGCGCGCCGCCGGATTGCTCGTGTCGCTGATTCTTGCACTCCCACTTGGGCACACGGCTTCCGCCCAGACGCCCGGGGGGCTGGTCGGCAGTTGGCTCGCCAACGAAGGCGCGCTGAACATCAGCCTGGTGATCAATGCCGACGGCACCGGCCGGCTCGACGACGCGCCGATTCGGTACGTGGTGAGCGGAAACGCCCTGACGGTGACCGAAAGCGGGGTTGTCAATCGCTACACGTTCACCCTGAATGGCAACGCGCTCACCTTGGCGGGAGGAGACCTCGATCGGGCCATGAACTTCAAGCGCCAGGGCGGGACGTCGGCGGGACTCGGGGCCCGCAGAAGCGGCACCGCCGCGCCGCTTGGCGGCCAGGCTGGCGGCACGGCGAGCGCTGGCCCCGCCAGCACCGTGCAGGGGCCGCAGGGCAACTGGGAGACCGAGGGCCAGAATGGGCCGCTGCGCCTGTCGCTCCGCGCTGATGGCACCGGCACGTTCGGACCCGGTTCGGTGCGGTGGCAATTCAGCCAGGGCGTGCTCACCCTGACCGGGCCAAACGGGACGCCGGTCACCTACAACGCCGCGTTCGCGGGATCGACCATGACGATTAGCGGCGGCGGGATGCCGCAACCCGTGATCTTCCGCGCGGTCGGCATCCAGGGCGGCGGATCCGCTTCTGCCCCGTCCGCGCCGCCAGCCGCCCCGGCGCCGCCTCGCGGGGCCGGCCCAACCGTCGGCAGCCAGTCCGCGACCGGGTTGGTGGGAAGCTGGCAGGGGCCGCAGGGCGTGACACAGATCAAGGCCGACGGGACCATGCTCATCCAGGGCACGCCGTATCGCTACGCGGTCCAGGGCAACACCTTGACGCTGGTGGGCAACGACGGCACGCTGCCGATCCCGTTTCAACTGAACGGCGACACGCTCACCGTCTCGATTAACGGGCAGACGGCCGTGTTGACGCGCATGGCGGCCAACGCGCCGACCGCCACGCCGGGCGGCGGGGGATCGAGCATCGCGGAGCTGGCGGGGAAGTGGTGCTACTTCTCGAACTTCTCCGCCAACAGCGGCGGCGGGAGCATGAGCAACGAGTGCTTCGTCATCAACGCGAACGGCACGTATGCCTATCACCGTGAAGGCAGCATGTCGGCCTACGCCCCGGGCATGTACGGCGGCACCGCCTCGCAGACCGACGACCGCGGCACCGTGCAGCTGCAGGGATCGACGCTGATGGTCACCTCGCAGTCGCAGGGGCCGGCCAGCTACACGCTCGTCAAGCGCAACGACCAGAAGACCGGCGATGCGATGCTGTGCCTCGACGGGCGCTGCTACGTCACCGCCTACAATCGCCCGCCGTGGCGATAAGCCCGGTCGTGTTTCGGCAACAGCAGAATCAGGAGTGACCATGCGCCAGACCGTGATCGCCGCTCTCGTCTTCGCCTCGTTCGGCACCCTCGCCGCCGCCCAGACATCCGCGCCCACCGCCGCCATCGATCCCAGCGCCGTCGCCATCACCCAGCCCGTCAAAGGGTCCGACATCCCGGTCAGGCTGATGTACGTGCCGATGTACGACGGCGTCTATTCGCCGATCGGCCTTCGGACCCCGGCCGGTCCCGGCCCCTTCCCCATCGTCGTGTTCGCCTCGGGCAACGGCGGAGGCGGCATGCCGGTGATCATCGAGGAAACCCAGAATCAGAGCTGGACGCAGGAGCAGTTCCTCAAGGCCGGCTACGCGGTCGCCTGGATGCGCTACCGCGCCGAAATCGAGCTGGGCTACAACAAGTTCGGCAAGATGCTGTCGGGCAACCGCCAGGGGCGCCAGCTTCTCAACCGTGCGCCGCTCGACTACGAGGACGTGATCGCGATTATCAAATTCGTCAAGACGCTCCCGTACATCGACGCGAACCGCGTCGGCTACATGGGCATGAGCCACGGCGGCGAGATGGCCTTCAAGATCACCTCCGAATACCACGACCTGAAGGCGGCGGTCGCCAGCGAGCCGGCCAACCACGAGTTCCTGTCGCTCACGCCCGACAACACCGCGACGGTGACCAAGGCCACCGGCATGCGCGACATCGAGAGCATGCTGATGCGCGAGACCGACAAGGCCCGCGGGCGCATCGACCTCAAGCTGTCGCAGGAGCGCATCGCCACCATCACCACGCCCATCTTCGTGCAGGGGCGCGACACCGACGAACTGCAGGGCATCTTCCGCGTGGGTTACGATTTGCTGGCGGAAGCCAAGAAGGACGCGATCTGGAAGACCTACGACCATGCCGTCCACGGCTTCGTCTACGTGAAACGCGACAAGGCCGGCGTGTATGCGCCCGACCCGATCCAGTTGACCGCCGTCAAGGATTCGATTGAGTTCTTCGACAAGTACATGAAGGCGGGCAAGTAGGGGGAACCTCCGCCGGGTGGCGACGACAGGTCGGCGTCGGTCTACCGGATCGACGCCGATCGCGCCGTCTGCCTGATCGGTGAACGCGTTGCACCGACGCCCCCGCAGGAACAGATGGCCGACGATTCCACCGGACTCCACGTGATCCCCGCCGCCAGTCTTCGCAGGCGCGCACCAGGGGAACCGCGAACCGACCAGGCGAAACTCGAACGCGAGTTCCGCACCGTCAGCACGTTTGTCGAGGTCTGGTGCCGCACCCACCACGCGCCGCCCGGCGGCGCTCCGTGCGCCGAGTGCGGGGACCTGTTGACCTACGTGCGGGTGCGGTTGGAGAAGTGCCCGTACGACCCGAAGCCCAAGTGCAAAGCCTGTCCCACGCATTGTTACAAGCCTGACCAGCGGGCGCGGGTTCGCGAAATCATGCGTTATTCCGGCATGTATTTCGTCAAGCGTGGCCGCCTCGACTGGCTCGTCAAATACTTCATGTCCTGACGCCTTCGGCGCGGTCGACCGCCTTCCCACCTCCGATCCGGCCGCGCGGATGCGGACCGGATGTCGCCATTCGGATACACACAATTGCGTCCGCGTGCACCCTCGCGGGAAGCTGCCGTTTTCGGTCCAACCTGCCGGTGTGGTGAATCGTGCCGAACAGCGGCCAAGGTGGTATAGCATTTATCCTGGCGCATCCGCAGCCGCAGCCATGCCGGCCCGCCGACGACGCACAGCCGCCTCGCGCGCGAGGCGGCAGCGGGTGGCTGGCCGAGGGCCCGAAACCGAGTCGGGCCGGCGAGAGATGGCGCGGGGCGTGAGCGGTCCCCGGCAACGGGAACATATTTGAATATCGTGCGAATTCTGATCGCCGACGACCACGACGTGGTGCGCGAGGGCCTGAAAGCGCTGCTCGCCACCCGTAGCGATTTCTTTGTCTGCGGCGAAGCCGACAACGGCCGGGATGCCGTGGCGCAGGCTCTGGCACTGAAGCCCCATGTGGCGGTGCTCGACTTCAGCATGCCCGAGTTGAACGGCCGGGAGGCCACCCGCCAGATCCGCCGGGCGTTGCCCGCCACCGAAGTGCTCATCCTGACGATGCACGACTCCGAAGAGCTGGCGCTCGAGGTGCTCGAGGCGGGCGCGCGCGGGTTCGTGCTGAAGACCCAGGCGAGAAATCACCTGGTAGCCGCCGTCGATGCGCTGGCTCGGCACCAGCCGTTCTTGAGCGGGCACCTCTCGGCGCGTGTGCGCAATGCCTATCTGAGGCCCGGGCAGGATGTGGCCAGGACCGGCACTCCCGCCGGTCGGCTCACGCCGCGCGAGCGCGAGGTCGTCCAGCTTGTCGCCGAGGGCCGGTCCACCAAAGACGCCGCGCAACGGCTGGGCCTCAGCGTGAAGACGGTTGATGCCCATCGGGCCAACATCATGCGCAAGCTCGACCTGCACTCGGTCAGCGAACTGGTGTTGTACGCGGTGCGCAACAACATCGTGCAGCCGTAGGGGCGGGGCTCCATCCTTGACTATGATCGGCGCAGCACCGGTCGTGACTGGTGCCCTCCCCGCAGCCGACTCGCCGCTTGGCCTGCCTCGATGGCGTGGCGGCGCTCGCGTTATCGCCAAGCCGGTTCCAACGATTTGCTAGGGAAACGCCGACCATGAACGATCCGATCCGCGTGCTGGTTGTCGAAGACCGTCCAGCCGAGGCCACGCTGATTGTCGCCGAGCTCCATCGCCCGGGCGTCGAACTGGAATGGAAGCGCGTCGAGACGGAATCGGACTATCTGGTCCAACTCACCCGCGGCTGGCAGATCATCCTGGCTGGCGACCAGGTTCCCCAACTCGCCGTTGTCCGGGCGCTGGAGCTCTTGAAGGCACGCAGGCTGGACATCCCCTTCGTCGTCCTCACCGATGGCGAATACGGCTACGACGACGCACTGAACCAGGGCGCGAGCGACTGCGTTCAAAGGCGTTTCGGACGGCTGGGCCATGTTGTCCGGCGGGAACTGCGGAATGCGGCCGAACGCCAGTGGAGAAAAACAGAGGTCAGTGTTACCAAGAGTGTGATGGAGCGGCTGCTTCAGTCGGAGGTTGGCGGCAACCCGATTTACGACATCCTGGCCGAGATCAAGCAGGCGGCGGACTTCGAGGCCGTGGGCGTGCGCATCAGGCAGGGCGACGACTTTCCGTACTACCAGACCATCGGGTTCCCGGATGTGTTCGTGAAATCGGAGGAGAGTCTCTGCTCTCGCGACTCGGCGGGATACCCTGTTCGCGACGAGCAGGGAAATCACGTGATGGATTGCCTGTGCGGAGACGTTCTGGCCGGCCGGTTCGATCCGAGTTCGACCTTCTTTACCAAGGGGGGCAGTCTCTGGTGTAACCGGACATCGCAATTGCCGGCGTCGATGACGGCGGCGACGTCTACCCCGCGGCGCAACGTCTGCGTCCACATGGGCTACGAGTCGCTGGCGTTGATACCGTTGCGGCGGGGCGACCAGATTTTCGGATTGATGCAGTTCAACGATCACCGGCCGGATCGGTTCACACTGGAGATGACCGAGTTCTTCGAGCGGCTTGGTTCAACTATAGGCATCGCGCTGGACCGCCAGTTGAAGCAGGAGGCGTTGCTGGAGAGCCGGGAGGAGCTGTTGTTGGCGCTGGGGGGGG
>JBAXOX010000034.1:0-40490 GCA_037133015.1 Acidobacteriota bacterium | reverse complement strand
GGCTGATCTTGCCCAAGAGTTCATATCGACGGCAAGGTTTGGCACCTCGATGTCGGCTCATCGCATCCTGGAGCTGTAGAAGGTTCCAAGGGTTGGGCTGTTCGCCCATTAAAGCGGTACGTGAGCTGGGTTTAGAACGTCGCGAGACAGTTCGGTCCCTATCTGTCATGGGCGCAGGAGATTTGAGGGGGGCTGGCCTTAGTACGAGAGGACCGGGTTGGACGCACCTCTAGTGTACCAGTTATCCTGCCAAGGGTAGCGCTGGGTAGCTACGTGCGGAAGGGAGAAACGCTGAAGGCATCTAAGCGTGAAACCCTCCCCAAGATGAGATCTCCCGAGCCGTAAGGCTCCTAAAGGCTCCTGGAAGACTACCAGGTGATAGGCCAGATGTGTAAGGGTGGTGACATCCTCAGCTTACTGGTACTAATCAGCCGTGAGGCTTGACAATTTACCTCCATTTTATTTGTGTGCAAGTCAGAACGCGCCTTCTGCAGGATATTCGTTGTCAAGGTTTTTGCTCTTTGAAATTCAGCCGCCGCCCACGAAGGCTTCGAGCCCCGGTGAAGATACCCGGAACCCTCAGCTGGTCGTGAAGCGGGCCGCATTGGTATACAGTGTCGGCTGAGTCATATAGTGGGGCGATCTTGAGGCCCGTTCACGCGCCGAGCAGGCAGTCCAGGAATCCAGACAAATGGATTCATGGCCGGGCCAGCAAGCCGCACAGGCCTTGAATCCACCCCAGTAAGTTTCCCGGTGATCATAGGAGAAGGGTCACACCCGTTCCCATTCCGAACACGGAAGTTAAGCCTTCTACCGCCGATGGTACTGCATGGGCAACTGTGTGGGAGAGTAGGTCGTTGCCGGGGATTTAATCGCAAGGCCCGACGCCGAACAGGTGTCGGGCCTTTTTCTTTGTCGCCACCACCGAGTCGGGGCCAATCCGCCCGCCCGTGCTCGCCCCCGCCACAGCGCCACGCCAGAGCCCAGCCCGCACCATGACGATTCCTGTGCGGCCCACCACTCGGCCTCGGTTTGGGCCAATCCGCCCGTCGGCCAGGAACTCTACGCGCCGGCCTCTCGCACCTTCGCGTTAATCGAGGACGACACACTGCACGTGCGATCCCCGATCCAGATGAGAATCAATCCGATGAACTCGAGGACGTAGAGCACCTCGACATAGCCCGCCTTCGCCATCGATCCGCCAATGCCTGGCATCAACGCGCCAATCGCAATCAGCGCATTCCCCGCCGCCCGGTGGCCATCGTGTTCGTTCCGGAAATACTTCCACGCACTATGGGCCGCTCCGCCAATCAGGAAGAATGACGCATAGAGATTGATGAATGGCGTCAACAGCCGAATCCAGCTCCATCCCAGGATGGCGCCGGTGGGCCGCGTGGCTTGCAGCATCTCCATCCGAACCGGAGACAGGAACACGAGAATCGACGCAATCACTACGAACGGGACGGTGATGGCCGTCGCTCGATCCGCGAATTTTTTCGAGTGAGCCAGGTACACCGAACCCTGGGCCAACGGATACCCGCCTAGGAGGGCGCCGGTGACATACCACAGCTTATTCAACAACACCGTGTTGCCGGTCAGCGTGATGAGGCTTTCGACCACCGTGCCGCTGCCGTAACAGGCCACCCCGAAGGCCCACCAGAACAGGTGGGGCGTCTTTCGCTTGAAAAACTTCCGGAACAATAGCGTCGCGAACGTCGCCGAGACGATCGTTGTCCCAATTGGAAAATAGTGCACAAACGTGAGGGCCTGCTGATCCATCTAATTATTCCAGTCCACCGAAGCTGCCTTCGACCTGTTCAGGCCGAGAAAGCCCCGGCCTCCACCCGACCAATGTCTACCTGCGCCACGCTCCCGCAAACCTTCTGGCCTGCCCTCGCGCGACCGGGCCGATACGAGCCCTACGAGAACTGCGCCACTGCCGGGCCGACCCAAGCCGCCTTCGCCTCGTAAGCTCAGCGCCAAACCGGTAGGCATCCCAAAACCGCATCGCCCAACAACCGCGACCCTACTTCTTCGACGGGCCGACGTTGAGACTCGAGATATCCATCAGATACATGAACATCTTGCGCTCGCCAGGCTTCGCGTCCCGACTTGACGAGAAGCCCATCCAGTGCCCATCGGCAGAAATCGCAGGAAATCCATCGAACGCGTCGCTATACGTCATCCGGCGTTGCTCGCCGCTCACCACATCCATCATGAAGATCTCGAAGTTGCGCGGCGGCAGCAGCTTGACGAACACAAAATGCCGCCCGTCTGGCGCCGGAGCCGGCGCCCAGTTGGTCCCGGCCTCCGTCGTCACCTGCTTGGTGTCGGTGCCGTCCGGCTTGATCGTGAAGATCTGCATCGGCATACCGCGCTGGTTCTGATCCTGAATCTTCCAGGCGCGGTAGATGATCGTCTTCCCATCCGGCATCCACTGCGCGCCGCCCTCCTGCCAGTCCGGCGTGTGCGTGATTTGGAACAGGCCGGTCCCATCAGGCCGCATCTTGTACAAATCCATGCGGCCCTCGACCTGGCGCCCGAACAGAATCCACTTCCCGTCGGGAGAAACCGTCACCTCGGCGTCGTACACCTTATTGGTGGTCAGTCGGACGACGTGCCCGCCCTCCAAGTCCGAGGTGTAGAGCTCGGCGCCCTGCGGGTAATCGTTGGCGTCCGAAAAATTGCCGGGGGGCATGTCCAGGTTATCGCGGGTGGACGTCCAGATCAGCTTCTTGCCGTCGGGAAAGTAAAACGAGCAGGCATCGGCGCCCTTGTTGTTAATCCGCCGGACGTTGGTGCCATCCAGATTGAACGTATAAACCTGAAAGTCCTTGTCGTCGGACATCTTGGCATTGCAGATCATGCTCTTGCTGTCGGGCGAGAAATAGCCCTCGGCCGCCTCGCCGGAAATGGGGATCCTGTGAATGGGAAGTTCCTGGCCGACAGCCTGCGGAGCCACCGTCGCAGGCATAGCCGGCGCCTGTCCTTGCGCCGTGGGGCCCGCAACGATCACCGCCACAATCCCGAGCCCGGCAAGGCCGATCCATCCACACGCGCGAGCAACACCCTTCACGCCGCACCTCATTTCACAAGTCCCGACCTTCGACAATGGCACGTCCGAATTCGCCGAGTCAAGACGCCGCCAGACCCAGCAGCCTGCGGTGCAAGTCAGTCTGCACTCGACCGACCACGCATCTCACCTCCCTGCGCTGCGCAACGCTGAACTCGCCCCGTTTTTGCCGGGCTTCCCTCCGCGCAATCCGGGCGCATCGACGGTCTCAACGCGACCGCCGTAATCCACCGCCGCCAGGGCTAACCGACAAACAGGCGGGCGTTCCGGAAGAGCCGCATCCACGGACTGTCTTCGCCCCACCCGTCTGGATGCCAGGAAAGCTGAATCGAGCGGAACACGCGTTCCGGATGCGGCATCAGAATCGTAAATCGTCCGTCGGCGGTCGTCACTCCGGTCAACCCGCCCAAAGAGCCGTTAGGATTGAACGGGTACTGCTCGGTCGGACGCCCCCGATGGTCGACGTGCCGAAGTGACACGACGACACGACCCGCATCGGAGGCCTGATCGAAGACAGCCTGGCCTTCGCCGTGCGCCGTCACAACCGGCAAAATGCTGCCAGCCATGCCGGCAAAAAAGATCGATGGGCTCGCAACGACCTCGACTGAGAGGAGCCGGGCTTCGAACTGCTCGGAAACGTTCTTGACGAACCGCGGCCAGGCCGCCGCTCCAGGAATCATCGACTTGAGCGCCGCCATCATCTGGCAGCCGTTGCAGACCCCGAGCGCGAAGGTGTCGGGCCGCGCGAAGAACGCCGCAAATTCGTCACGGGCTCTACTGTTGTACAGAATCGACTTCGCCCATCCCTCGCCACCGCCGAGTACGTCTCCGTAAGAAAACCCGCCGCAGGCGGCAAGGCCCCGGAACGCGGCCAGCGACACCCGTCCGGCGATGATGTCGCTCATGTGCACGTCGTGCGCGTCGAATCCGGCCCGGTCGAACGCCGCCGCCATCTCGTTCGCGCCATTGACGCCCTGCTCGCGCAGGATGGCCACCGGGGGCCGCGCGCCCCTGGCGACGAGCGGTGCCGCCACGTCGTCGGCCAGATCGAACCGAATCACCGGAGCGATGCCTGGGTCTTCGTCATCCAGAATGCGGTCGTACTCCTGCTGCGCCGACGCCGGGTTGTCGCGAAGCGACTGCATCCTCCACGTCGTCTCGCTCCAGACGCGATGGAGCGCGACACGCGCTTGGGCGAACACGTCGTGGCCGCCCCGAGTGACGCGAACCATGCCGTCGGCGGCGACGCGGCCGATCACCCGGCCGTCAAGTTCGTGGCTGCCCAACGTCACCAGCACTCGCGGCACGTCGGCCATCCGAACCTGGATCACGACGCCCAGCTCCTCGGCGAACAGCGCTGCCAGCAGATTCGCATCGGATCCAGCCGCTCCCGCCGAGATGGCGTCGGCGTCCAGCGCCACGCCGGCGCGCCCGGCAAACGCCATTTCCGCGACGGTCGCGAACAAGCCACCGTCTGAGCGATCGTGGCAGGCCAGCACGAGGTTGGCTGTGCGCAAATCGGCGAGTGCGGCAAACAGACTCCGAATCGCCGCCGGATTGTCGAGATCGGGCACGGCGCCGCCCGCCTGGCCAAGCACCTGCGCCAGGATGGAGCCCCCGAGCCTCGACTGGCCGCCGCCCAGATCGATCAGCACCAACCCGGTCGCGCCCGCGTCGGTGCGCAATTGCGGCGTCCAGGTCGGCCGAACGTCGTCGCACGGCGCGAATGCGGAAATGACGAGCGATACCGGGCTCACCACGTCGCGCACCGCCGCATCCTCGGTCCACGTGGTCCGCATCGACATGGAATCCTTGCCGACCGGGATGCTGATGCCGAGCGCCGGGCACAGATCGAGCGCGACGGCTCGCACGGTGTCGAACAAGGCCGCATCCTCGCCGGGCGCGCCTGCGGCGGCCATCCAGTTCGCCGACAACTTCACACGCGAGAGACTGCGCACCGGGGCGGCCGCAAGATTGGTGAGCGCTTCGCCAACGGCCATCCGGCCGGACGCCGGCGCGTCGATCGCCGCCAGGGGCGCCCGTTCGCCGATCGCGAACGCCTCGCCCGCGTACCCGTCGAACGACAGAAGAGTGGTGGCGCAATCCGCGACGGGAACCTGCCACGGGCCAACGCATTGATCGCGAGCGCACAGGCCGCCGACTGTCCGATCGCCGATCGTGACGAGAAACGTCTTGTCGGCGACGGTCGGCGCACGCAGCACGAGATCGACGGCCTTGGCAATCGACACGCCCCGCCCGTCGAACGGCGGCACGTCGATGCGTGTGCGGGCGACGTCGCGCGTCATCCGCGGGGGTTTGCCCAACAGGGCCGGCAAATCCATATCCACCGGCAGATTGTCGAACAGCGTATCGGCCACCTGAAGCTGCTGGTCGCTTGTGGCGACGCCGACCACGGCAAACGGGCAACGCTCGCGATCGCAGAGGGCGCGGAACCGATCGAGGTCTGGCGGCGCGATCGCCAGCACGTAGCGTTCCTGCGCCTCGTTGCACCAGACCTCCCGGGGCGTCATCCCGGGCTCCTCGTTGGGCGTCGCGCGGAGGTCGATTCTCGCCCCCCGGCCCGATCCGTGCACGATCTCCGGAAGGGCATTCGACAATCCCCCCGCGCCCACGTCGTGGATCGAGAGGATGGGGTTTGCCGCACCGAGCGCGCAGCATCGATCGATCACTTCCTGGGCCCGCCGCTGGATTTCGGCGTTGCCGCGCTGGACCGAATCGAAGTCGAGATCGGCCGCGTTCGTGCCGGTCGTCATCGAAGAGGCCGACCCGCCCCCCATCCCGATCAGCATGCCGGGCCCGCCGAGTTGAATCAGCAACGAGCCCGCCGGAACGTCCAGCTTGAATGCGTCGTCGGCGCAGATGTTGCCGACGCCTCCGGCCAGCATGATGGGTTTGTGATACCCGCGAAGCACGCCGCCCACCCGTTGTTCGTAGCTGCGGAAGTAGCCGGCGAGATTCGGACGTCCGAACTCGTTGTTGAACGACGCCGCCCCGATGGGACCCTCGAGCATGATGGCGAGCGGCGAACTGATGCGGCCTGGCCTCGACGCAACACCCTCCCACGGACGTTCGTATCCCGGGATGCGCAGATGCGAGACCGAGAAACCGCAGAGACCCGCCTTCGGCTTGGATCCCCGCCCTGTCGCGCCCTCGTCGCGGATCTCGCCTCCCGAGCCGGTGGCCGCGCCGGGAAAGGGCGAAATGGCGGTCGGATGATTGTGCGTCTCCACCTTCATCAGCGTGTGGAGGTCGGTGAGGCGGTACCCGTAGCGACCGGTGTCGGGGTCGGCGAAAAACCGCCGCACGCGACCGCCTTCCATCACGGCGGCATTGTCGGAATACGCCACCACCGTGCCCTGAGGGTTCGTCTGGTGGGTGGTCCGAATCATGCCGAACAACGATTCGCTTCTGGGCTGCCCGTCGATCACCCACGACGCGTTGAAGATCTTGTGGCGGCAGTGCTCCGAGTTCGCCTGCGCGAACATGGTGAGTTCCACGTCGGTTGGATTGCGCCCGCGGCCCCGGAAGTACTCGACGAGGTAATCGATCTCGTCGAGGGCGAGGGCCAGGCCAAAACGCAAATTGGCCTCGGCGATGGCGTCGATGCCGCGGCCGACCACGTCCACCAAGGTCAACCGAGGCGGAGCGTGATGCTTGAACAGTCGGCTGGCCGCCGCCATGTCGTCGAGGACCGTTTCGGTCATCCGGTCGTGGAGCAGTGGAAGCACGTCGGTCAGCGGGCCAGTGCCCTGCACGTCGAACTCCGTGCCACGCTCGATCCGCCTGACCGCATCGAGGCCGCACTGCCTGGCGATGTCGGTCGCCTTCGATGACCACGGCGAGATGGTCCCGAGACGCGGCGTGGTCACCACCGTGCGCCCTCTGGCCTCCTGCCCGGGTTCGCCGTACGTCAACAGGCGCGCCAGCGTGTCACGTTCCTCTGGAGTCACCTCTCGCCGTGTCTCGACAAAATGCCAGAATCGGGCCGACCCGATCACGACGCCGGACCGCAGCGTGCGGATCACGGCATTGAGTTTGTCGAGCCTGAAGCGCGAAAGGGCAATCCCGCCAGGCATCTTGAGGACAGCCATACCATTGCGATTCTATCCTGTCTCGTGCAGCGCACGCTTTGGCCCGTCACCCACCCGAGAGGGGCGCCGCGAGCCGCCGCGACACGGCCGCCGCGACACGCGGTCGTGCTCGATGGCACGTGAGGGTGAACAGCGACCACCGCCGAGCAACCTGTCCTGAGGTATAGAATCAGAGGGTCGTGCACGAAGTGGGCATCATGCAGTCGGTTCTCGAGATTGCGGATCAGCAGGCCCGGGCCGCCGGCGCCGTGCGCATCCTCGAGATCAGGATGCGGGTCGGCCGAATGACCGGCGTCGTGCAGGAGGCGCTCGACCATGCCTTCGCCGTCCTTCGCCAGGACACGCTGGCCAGCGACGCCCGCCTCGAGGTCGAATTGGTGCCTGGTGCCTTCTGGTGCCTCACCTGCGCCGCCGAGTTCGAGTCGGACGATCTGATTGGCGGGTGCCCGACGTGCAACCAGCCCAGTTTCGACATGCGACGTGGACGCGAACTGGCCGTGGTCTCGCTGGAGGTTGACTGATTATGTGCGTGGAATGCGGATGCGGACGTCCCGGGCCGACCCGGATCGACGGCAAGCCGGCCGATCAGGTGAGGTCGCCGCTGCTCGACGACGGCCACTCGCAGGTGCACGAGCATCCCCACGAACACCCCCACGAACATTCCCACTCGCACGGCCATTCACACGGTCACGATCACGATCACGATCACGGGGACGGGCACGTTCAGGACCACGATCATCCCCCCCCGCACGATCACCCGCACCCGCATCTCCATGCGGCGGGCCACGCCCACGCCGACCAGTCGCATTCGCACGCGCATGTTCATCCGCACGGACCGGACCCGGACCTCGACCATTCGCACGATCACCAGGCCCTCGACCATTCGCACGATCACCGCGACCCCGCAGCCGCCGGATCGCGCGCGATTACGGTGAACCAGTCGATCTTCGCGGCCAACGATCGGATGGCCGAGCGCAATCGCGGCTACTTCAAGGCGTTGGGCCTGCTCGTGCTGAACGTGGTGTCGTCGCCCGGATCGGGTAAGACCACGCTGCTGCAGAAGACGATAGAGCGGCTGCAGCCCACTCTGCGCGTGGGCGTGATTGTCGGCGACCTCGAGACCGACAACGACGCGAAGCGATTGCGGACCACGGGCGCGCCGGTCGTGCAGATTTCGACCGGCACCCTCTGCCATCTCGACGCCGAGATGGTTGCCCGATCGGTTGGGCAGATCGACGCGAACGCGCTCGACATCCTGATCATCGAGAACGTCGGCAATCTGGTCTGCCCTGCCGAATTCGATCTTGGTGAAGACGAGCGGGTGGCCCTGCTCTCGGTGACCGAAGGCGAGGACAAGCCGCTCAAGTATCCGCCGATGTTCCGCAACGCCCACGTGATCGTGATCACCAAAGTGGATCTCGCACCCTACGTCGACTTCGATCGCGCGGCGGCACTCGACAACGCGCGTCGGGTCAGCCCAAGCGCAAGGATCTTCGAAGTCTCCGCCAAGACCGGGGCCGGCATGGACGCGTGGTGCGACTATCTGATTAGTCGGCGGGGCAAATAGGACTGCGCCGGGCGAGCGCCCGTCCGACCGCCGCAACGGCGGTGTCTCGGCGCGTGTCCCACGATCCGGTGACGTCGACCACGGCGGCCTCCGATGCGGCGAGTTGCCGGCGAAAAAGGGCGTGCATGCCGAGTCGGTCGTCGGCCCTGTCGCGTTGAAGGCCGTCCGCCTGCCACGGCACGTCGGGGTGAAGCAGCAGGTATACATCCCCGAGCCGGTCGTGTGCTGCCGCCTCGATCCACGACGGACAGTCCCCGTAGTAGTGCCGGCTGTACACGACTGTGCTCAGCAGGTCCGTGTCCTTGACGACGAGGCGCGAGGCCGACGCGGCCGCCTCGTCTTCGCCTCGCATCTGGCCGCGCGCGATCGGCTCCACATCGGTTGCGTCGAGCGGCGAGGCTTTGCGGTCGAGATACTCGCGGACGAATTCGGGTGACGCCGGGGATCCGAAGTGCCGCGCCAGATCGGCCACCAGGCTCGTCTTGCCGGTGCATTCCGACCCGGTGACCACCACCACCAGCGTTTCGCCCATCACGTCGCCACCGCCTCGGCCGCCATCGACCGGCGCCAATCGCGATAGCCGACCATGGCCAGCCCGATGTAGACCAGATAGAGCCCCGCCGTCAGGTTGAGGCCCTGCGTCACGCTCATCCCGATGTAGACCAGATCGACCACCACCCACACCATCCAGTTCTCGAGGTGCTTTCTCGTCTGCATCCACTGGGCGATCAGGCTGAACGACATCGTGAAGGCGTCGAGAAACGGCAGCGCCTCGTCGGTTCGCTGCCGAAGCCAGAGCCCCAGCGCTGCGGCAAAGACCGCGCCTGCCAGAACGAGCGGGATGATCAGCCGACGGGGCATCCTCGACACCAACAGTTCCCCGTGATCGGCGCCCCCGTAAAGCCAGGCGTACCACCCGTAGGCCACCAGCGCGACGTAGACCACCTGCAGACCCATTGCGGCGTAGAGTTTCGCGTCGTAAAACACGACGATAAACGCCACGACCGAGATCAAGCCCGTGGGCCAGCACCAGATGTTCTGACGCGTCGTCAGCCACACACCCAGGATGCCGGTGCCGACGCCGATCACCTCAAACGGACTCATCGCCGGGCCTCACAGCTTCAGGTCGAGCATCACGACCACGCTTCGTGTCGCCAGTGGATAGAAGTACCTGGTGCCCCCTGGCTGCAGTTGCCCGCCGGCGACTTCGGTCAAGAACTGGTAGCTGTAGCCGTTCGGGAACATGCCTCGGTTGTTGAGCACGTTGTCGCTCTGGATGCGAAGCCTTGGCGCGGCCTTCGCGGCAAACCGAAGCACGCGCGTCAGATCGACCGACGCCACCAGGTCGAGGCCGAAGAACCCCTGCGCGACAAACGCCGGGCTTCCCGTGTTGTCGAGATGCGACTCGCCGACGTAGCGGCCCAGACCGCCGATGGTGAGCCACGGCGCGGGCGTGTAGTCGGCCGACAGGTTTGCCAGTACCGCGGGCGTGAGCAACGGCGTCACGTTGGCGTGCGTGAGGGGCGTGCTGGTGAGCCAGTTGCCAGCCGTGTCGTAGACGTCATAGAACTGCGTCCACGTGCGGATGCGGTTATAGCTGAACGTGGCGGTGTGGCGCAGCCGGAGGGCTGTCCACGGATGCCAGGTCAGATCGAGTTCGACGCCGCGCCGGAAACTGCGATCCACGTTACGCCGAAGCGGCAATCCGATCTCCGAGAGTTCGCCGGTCTGCGCGATTTCGTGGCGGAACTCCATGACGAACGCATTGACCTTCGCGGTCAGCGTCGGCCGCGCGAACTCGACGCCCGATTCGACATTCACGACCCGCTCGGGCGTGACTGCGCGCAGGTCGTACGGCAGCGTCGGGTTGTCTTCGCCCTGCAGCATGTCGCTCCGGGCCGGTTCCCGGCTTGCGCGGCCCACCGATCCGTACACACTCACGCCCCGACCGAGATCGACGCGCGTCCCGACTTTGGGATTGAAGAACGTCCAACTGACCGAGCCCAGGGGCAGGGTGCCATCGTAGCGGAACCGGGCCCACCGCACCTGCACGTCGGCGTAGTGATGCCACGGGCCACTGGTGAAGGTCGCCTTTGCAAAACTGTTGATCTCGTGTTTGAAGCCGTGGTTCGTGTAGTCGCGTGGGCCGTCGAGGAGGGCGCGCTCGTGGCGGCTTTCGAAGCTGTTGACGTGGGCGCCCCACAGCAGATCGAGTCGGTTCCGCGTCGTGTGAACGGTCGTGGTCGCGCCGAGACTGCACCAGTCGAGTCCGTACTGAAACAGGCCGGCTGCCGCGTCGCGGATTCGGTACCAGCCGCCCGCGCCGCTGTAATAGCTCTGGACCGACCACTCTGTCGACGGCCCCAGTGTGCGGTGGTACTGCGCGTTGACGAAGCCTTGGCCGAAATCGTCGTGCTCGTCGGTGCCGAGCGGGTTGAATCGAAGGTCCTGCTTCAGCGTGTCCTCGTCGGCAGCGAGGAAGGCGAGATTCGTGCGTTCGCGCCCGAAAAAGCCGAACACCTTGAAGTACGAGCGGTCCGACTCGTGCGTCGCCCCCGCGTAGACGCTCTGCTGCGAGATTCCCGAGTGGTCGCGGAACCCGCTCGTGTCCTGGTAGGCTGCCTGGCCGTAGAGCTTAAAGCCACCATCGAGTCGTCCCGAGTGCAGCGCCGCGCTCACCCGATTGGTGCCGAACGATCCGCTGCTCATCCGGATGTCGGCCTCCGGTTTCTCCTTGAAATCGATGCTGGCGAAGTTGATGCTGCCGACAAACGACGCCGCGCCCACCGTGGAGGTACCCACGCCCCGCTGCACCTGGACGCTTTCAACCGCGTTGGCGAAATCGCCGAAGTTCGAGAAATAGAACGCCGAGTCCTCCGACTCGCTGAGGGGCGCGCCGTCGAAGGTGATGTTCATCCGCGTTTGCGGGACGCCCCGGAGATACATGTACGAATAGCCGGTCGACGAGCCGGCATCGGAGTACTGCGTCAGCGAGGGCACCTGTTTGAGCAGGAACGGCATTTCCTGCCCGGAGTTGATCGATTCGACGCCGCGCCGGTCGAGATCGCTCTTGGTGATCGGCGCGTCGGCCTCGGCTCGGACGGCGGCGACGACCACGTGTTCGGCGAACCGGACCAGCGGGTCGAGCACGAAGCTAACGCCGTCGGTCGGACCGTTGACGTCGAGGGGTCGAGTCGAAGGCAGAAACGACGGATGGGACGCCCGCAACGCGTGCGCGCCCGGCGCCAACCGGAGCGTAAACACACCGGCTTCGTCTGTCCTGGTCGACGCGCCCCCGTTGGCCGACACGATCGCTGCGGCGACGGGAAGACCGGCGGCCGATCGAACCGTGCCTCGAACCGTACACGTGGAGTCCTGCGCGCTCGCGCTGGCCGCCAGGCCAACGGTCACCGCGCACGCCAACGCGATCCGGAACGCGTGGTGTCCCGGCCGCCATCTGTGGAGCACGTTCACGTCACCCCTCCTCTCGTGCGGACGCGCCTCGCGCCGACCGAGTGAAAAGGATGCTTTGGGGAGTTCTCGAATCGAAGGGGAGCCCGTGCTCCCGATCGCCTTCCCTACGCCGGTACTACCCGGTTCAGGTTCGAGGGTGTGATCTCAGGCCGTCTCGTTCTGGCCACCCCTAGGCGTCCTGCCAGATCCGAGTGTGCCGCCAGCGACGACAGGAGTCAAGCGGCAACAAGCCCGGCAACAAGCCCGCCGCTACCGGCTCTGGGAGGCCATTCGCATGAACTCGATACGGTGGTTGGCCGTCGGCTGGGCGGTCGAGGGGCCGGCCACCAGCATCACCGTCTCGGCGGCCACGTCCAGCGTGCGCAATTGTTCCTCGACCAGTTGGCGCCAGTCGGCCGGCTCTGATAGCAACTTGACCGGGTAGACGCCGAACGAAAACACGAGTCCGGCCAAGACGCGATCGTGACGGCTGGCGGCGAGAATCCAGGCCCGAGGCTTGAAGCGGGAGATCAGGCGCGGCGTCAAGCCCGTGTGGGTCGGCGCGAAGACGACCGAACTGGTCATGGTCGCAAGGGCATGCTCGACCACGGCCGACAAACCTGCCGCGGCGTTCGCGGGCTGCGTCCGGCGGCGTTCGCCGTGCAGGTGGCCGGACGGCGTCCGCGCCCGATGCGGCTCGGTGGCCGCAGCAATGCGGGCCAGCATCGCGACCGCCTCTTCCGGATACCGGCCCATCGCCGACTCCCCAGACAGCATCACGCAATCGGTGCCATCGAGGATGGCATTGGCCACGTCGGTGGCTTCGGCTCGCGTTGGCAGCCGGCTGGACACCATCGATTCCAGCATCTGTGTCGCGGTGATCACCGGCTTACCCGCTCGATTGGCCCTGGCGATCAGCGACTTCTGGGTGATGGCGATCTGCTCGATGGGCACTTCGACTCCGAGATCGCCGCGTGCCACCATGATGCCGTCTGCCGCCTCGAGAATTTCGTCGTAGTGTTCCAGGGCGCTGGCCCGCTCGATCTTCGCGATAACGAACGGGTCGCCGCCCAACGCCCGCGCTGCCGCCCTCACCGCGGCGATATCGGACCCGCGCTCGACAAACGACTGACTGACTGCATCGACGCCGGACTGCAGCGCGAACGTGAGGCACGCCCGATCGTGGTCGGTGAACGCGCTGACACCGAGCCGGATGCCGGGCAGGTTGAGGCCCTTCTTCGACCGGAGTTCGCCGCCTGCCGTCACCGCGCAGTGCACGTTCGGACCGCTGACGCTCTCCACGCGCAACTGCACCAGTCCGTCGTTGAGGAAGAGCCGGTCGCCTGGCTTGACCGCCGCCGGCAGTTCTTTGAGCGACACCGACACGCGCGCTGCGGTGCCGATCACCTCGTCGGTGGTGAGCGTCAGTGGCGCGCCGGTCCGCAGTTCGACAGGTTCGGGCGACACCTGTCCGACGCGCATCTTGGGGCCGGGCAGGTCTGCGAGGATGGCCAACCGTTTGCCGGTGGATCGCTCCGCCTCGCGAAGCCGCGAAATGCGGATCGCATGCGCCTCGAAGTCGCCGTGCGAGAAATTGAGCCGGGCCACGTTCATGCCCGCGTTGACCAGTCGGGCAATCATCTCTGGCGATTCGGACGACGGTCCGATCGTGGCGACGATCTTCGTCTTGTGATCGGGCAGGCTCATGGGTGCTCGTTTCGCCGGCGGGCTGCAGGCCCCGGGGTTACGTCAGCCACTTCAGGGTGAGCGCAATCATCTTGCGGACGCGCGCCGTAAACGGCGGGAACATCCAGTGGACCACGCTGAACCGATCGCGCAGCACCGACCGTTCATGGGAAAACGCCGTAAATCCGAAGAATCCATGACTCTTGCCGATGCCGCTGTTGTTGACGCCGCCAAACGGCAGATTGAGGTGCGCAAAGTGAATCATCGTCTGGTTGACGCACGTGTCGCCCGACGAGGTCTCGGTCAAGACGCGGTCGATCGCCGACTCGCTGCGGCTGAAGACGTACAACGCCAGGGGCTTCGGCTTGCTGTTGACCATCGCGATGGCGTCGCCCAGATCGGTGAACGACACCACGGGCAGCAACGGGCCGAAGATCTCCTCCTCCAGGATCCGGCTGTCTGGCGCCACCTCGGCGAGCACCGTCGGGCTGATGAATCGGTCGCTCTCGGAGAGCACCCCGCCGTAGACGACCTTGGCGCCTTTGGAGACCGCCTCTTCGAACAGGCCTCTGATTCGCTCGTAGTGCCTCTGATTCACGACGCGGCAGTAGTCGGGCGAGGCCTGCTGGGCGCCCGGATCCGGTCCGTAGGCCCGTTCAATGGCCGCCCGAATCTCGGCCACCAGGGCGTCCCGGATGCCGGCGTGCACGAGCAGATAGTCGGGCGCGATGCAGGTCTGGCCGTTGTTGGCGAACTTGCCAGCCACAATCGCGCGCGCCGACTTCGCCAGGTCGGCGGTCGCATCGACGATCGCCGGGCTCTTGCCACCCAGCTCGAGCGTCACCGACGTCAGGTGCTTCGCGGCGGCCGCCATGACGATCCGCCCGACATGGGGGCTGCCGGTGAAGAACACATGGTCGAACGGGCGTTCCAGCAGCGCGGCGGCCACGGTGGCGTCGCCCTCGAACACGGCGACATCCGGGGAGTCGAACGCTTCTTCCACGATGCGGCGGGTGAGCGCCGAGCAGTGGGGCGTCATCTCGGAGGGCTTGATGATACTGGTGTTGCCGGCGGCGATGGCCGACACGAGCGGGCAGAAGGCGAGGTTGAACGGATAGTTCCACGGCACCACGATCAGCGTGACGCCCCGCGGTTCGTACCGAATCTCGGCAGACGTCCCGATCATCGTCAACGTGGACGAGACCCGGTGCGGACGCATCCAGCCTTCGAGATGTCGGATGGTGTGCTTGGTCTCGGCGATGACGGGCAGCAGTTCGGTGAGATCGACCTCCGGTTCCGGCTTGCCGAAATCGGCGGCTGCCGCGGCGCAGATGTCGTTGCGATGCGCCTCGACCACCGCGAGAAACCGCCTGAGCGTGGCGATTCGCTGCTGGGCCGTTGATCGCCGCAGCACAAGCGCCCGCGCCCGCTGGGCCGCAAACACCGCGTCGATGCGCCGCCCGACCTCGGGATCCACGCCGTTCGCCATTGTCATCCCCCGCTGCGAGCGCTGAAGGCGGCTACGCGCCACCCTTCAGTTGATTGGCCACCGCCTGGCTCGCCCTGGCAATGGCGTCGGGATCACCGAGATAGTAATTGCGAATCGGTTTCAGGTCGTCGGTGAGCTCGTAGACCAGCGGCGTTCCAGTCGGAATGTTCACACCGACGATCCTGTCGTCCGGAATGGCATCCAGGTATTTGACGAGCGCGCGCAGGCTGTTGCCGTGCGCCGCGATGAGGACGCGTTGGCCGCGTTGGACGGCAGGCGCAATCGTGTCGTGCCAGATGGGCAGAAAACGCGCCACCGTGTCTTTGAGGCATTCGGTGAGCGGAAGATCCTCGGGGCGCAGCGACGCGTACCGCGGGTCGTGGCCCGGATGCCGCGGGTCGCCCGGGGCCAGCGCGGGCGGCGGCACGTCGTAGCTTCGCCGCCAGATCTGCGTCTGCTCCATGCCGTGCTTCGCCGCGGTCTCTGCTTTGTTCAGTCCCTGCAGCGCGCCATAGTGCCGTTCGTTGAGCCGCCACGAGTTGTGAATCGGAATCCACATCAGGTCCATCTGTTCGAGCGCGAGCCACAGTGTCTTCAGCGCCCTCTTAAGCACCGACGTGTACGCCACATCAAAGACGTAGCCGCCTTCCTTGAGCAGACGGCCTGCCTGGGCGGCTTCCTGCACACCCTTGTCGCTCAGTTCGACGTCGGTCCACCCGGTGAACCGGTTCTCCTTGTTCCACGTGCTCTCACCGTGACGCAGCAATACCAGTGTTTTCATGATGAAGACCCAATCGGTTCCGCGCGAAAAACATGACGCCTCTCGGCCCGCGTCGTTCACCGACGTTCGAGCCCCGGCCGAACCGTTCTACCCAGCCACCTGAGACTCGTCGCCTTCCACTTCTTCGCCCGGCAACGGCGCGGCAGCCGGATCGACCGGTTCGTGCGCGACCAACCGCCCGGTGAGCCACGCATGCGCCGCCGCATCGCCGCGGGCGAGCAACTGTTCGAGCGGGTTTCGGCCGAAGTCGCGTGCGTCCCGCCCCTGCATCGTGGGAAACGATCCATCGGCACGCTGCGGCACATAGCGGCACCAAAACCCGAAGTGCCACTGCGCGAACTCGGCCACCCGCGCCAGGCCGTGCTCGTCGCCGCCCCAATGCTCAATCGCCAAATCGACGTACCGGCCGTAGATCGCCAGACGCTCGTCGGCGGTGATGTCCTGATAGCCCTCCGTCGCTTCTCTGAAGATCCAGGGTTTCATCAGCGCGCCACGGCCCACCATCACCCCGGCGCATCCGGAACGGGCGCGGGCGGCGGCGATCTCGTGAGGAAACAGAATGTCGCCGTTCCCCACAACCGGAACTGCCACCGCGGCGACCACTTCTCCCACCGCGTCCCAGTCGGCCGCCGAACGGTACCGCGCGTCCCGCGTCCGCCCGTGGATGATGATCGCGTCGGCCCCGCCATCGGCGGCGGCCCGCGCCTGCTCGACGTGGTTTCGGGACCGCTCGTTCCATCCCAGCCGAATCTTGACACTGACGGGCACCTGCTGGACCGCCCGTTTCATGGCGTCCACGATGCGCCCGATCCTGGCGGGCTGCCGCGACAGGGCCGCGCCAAGCCCCTTGCTCGTAAAATAGTCGATAGGGCAGCCGGCGTTCAGATCGACCAGATCGGCCCCGCGCGATTCGACCAGCGCCGCCGCCCAACCCATCTCTTCGGGATTCGTGCCGGCCAACTGCACGCCGAAGCAGCTCTCTTCGGGTGCCCGCCGAATCAGCGCGTACTCGCCGCGCCGCTTCTGCTTGAGGCGCCGCGCCACCGTCATCTCGCTCATCGTGACGCGCGCGCCCAGGCCGACACACAGCCTCCGGTACGGGAGGTTGCCTCCCCTGGTCAGCGGCGCCAGCACAACCGCGCCAGTCAGCGTTTCGACAAGCGACATCGATTGATCCTACTCGAAGGCTTACGGTTTGGCGGGCGCATCGCTGGTCTCCTGCCGTACGTACATCGTTTGTGACGGCACGGCGAGTGCGGTTCCCGCCTGCTGGACCAGGTCCATCACCCCGAGCAACAGCTCCTCCTGAACCAGCAGGAAGGCGACATAGTCGGGCACCATCGCGTAGGCGAACACGTCGATGTCGAGCGACGACGAGCCGAATCGGATCAGCCGGGCGCGGGCCGTCTCCGTTTCGATGCGTGCGTCGCCGTCGAGCAGCTGCCGGATGCCGGCCAGCACGTTCTCAAGCTGGGCTCTGCTGGTCTCGTAGTGCAGCGCAATCGTCGGGTTGAACAGAAACTTGTCGCGCCGGCTGAAATTCTCGAGGTCCATCGTCGCCAGCGTGCCGTTGGGCACGTGCACCAGGGTGCGGCCGAGCGTCCGCAGGCTGGTGGTGCGCAATCCGACGTCCTCGACTTCGCCGACGTGCTGACCCAGGCGACAGAAGTCTCCAACCAGCAGGCTTCGGTCGCTCAACACGAAGATGCCCCCGAACACGTTCTCCAGGGTCTTCTGGGCCGCGAACGCGATCGCGATGCCGCCGATGCCCAGGCCCGCCAGCGTCGCGCTGAGGTCGACGCCGAACGCAGCCAGTCCGATAAGCAGGGCCAAGGCGAAGGCAGCCCCCTTGAGGATGCGGCGGCCCAGCACGTACGCCGACTGGGCGGTTCGTGGATACGCCGTCAGCAGCCGGGCGCGAATCCGATCGGCCACGAAGTCGACCACGCGCCACAGCCACCACACCAGGCCGACGAGCAGCAGGATGACGCTCAGCCGTTCGAAGTAGTACCGGAAGAGCAGCGGGATGCCGAGTCTGGCGGCGACAATGCGGTGCATGCCGATCGTCAGCAAAAAGGCGGAAGGACCGACCAGCCTCGCCCAGGCTCGCGATTTTCGAGTCGAGCCAGGCAGGCGGCGCCATCGCCTGATGAGATCAATCAACCAGGCTGCCCCGGCCAGCGATAGGCGCATCACATAGTAGAGCGCGACCAGCAACACCACGAGCGCGATGGGCACCCACGCCGGCAGTTCCCCGATTTGAGCCGAGGTCAGCGACTTGGGCAGGCGGCGTTCGATCTCCGGCAGGCCGCTCTTGTCGTACATCCGCGGAATATCGGCGACGGTCTCGGCCGAGACGACCCAGACCATCGGGCCGGACCGCTGCGCGATGCGAGTGAGGACGATGTCCACGCGTTCGCCGTCGGCGAGGACAGCAACGCCGACCCGTTCCCGTGCAGAGGTGACGCCGTCGGAAATACTGCCTTGCGGGTTTCGGCTCAGACGGTCGATGCTGCCTTCGAATCCGTGGTTGAGCACGAAGCGGAGCTGTTCGGCCGCCGCTGCCTTGGTGATCGGCATCGCGTGGCGAGGCCACTGCAGGTATTCGGCTGCCACGTCGGGATTGCCAGCATGCGCCGCCGCGACGAATCCCAGAAACGCTCCCCGGGGCGTCTCTCGCCCAAGCGGGTCGTCAGGAATCGCGGGCGCGGAAGCCGTGGCGGTTGCCGGCGGGGACTTGGGAGTCGGCTGTGCGCGAGCCGCCGTCGCCGAACTGGCCAGCCCAGCTGCACACGCGACAGCGATCACCAGCGCGGCACAGTTCCATCGTTGACCAATCAATCTGGCCTCCGTGCTCATTCTATCCGGTGGACACGCCTGGCTCAGAAACGCACGCCCGCCGTGACGTGCGTGCGCAGGCCGCCGCCAGAACCGTGGGCGACATCGATGCCGACCTGCACCAGCGGTGCGCGAACGAACCAGCCGATACCCACCCCGGAGTGCGAGGCCGCATCGGTCAGTCGCGTGCGGCTGTCGTACGCGGTGCCGGCGTCAGCAAACAGTTTCAACCCGCTCTGTCCGAGGTGCATCGGCGAGTGAAGGGGAATGCGCAACTCGAGAGATGCGGTGGCGAGATTGTCGCCAACGAAGGCGCCGGCGCGAAATCCCCTCAGGCTGCCTGCGCCGCCGAGCAGCGCTTTTTCGTACACGGGGAGTGGGCGATCGCTGGTCTCTGAAACGGCCTTCACCGACAACACCGCCGATCCGATCAACCCGATGTAGGCCTGCGCCTCGAACCGATAGCGATTGATCGGCGATCCGGTCGCCGCCATCAAACGATTCCACCATGCGCCCGCGTAAATTGCGTTGCGCGGAAACGCCGGATGCTCGCGCGTATCCACGACGACGCCAGCTCCGTAGGTCCAGAATCGGTCGTGCGCGTCTCCAAACCCGACATCGGACCAGGCGCCGCGAACCGAGACACCGACAGCCTTCCACGCCGGAAAGGCCGCCTCGATCCACGCGCTCTTTCTGGCGTCGCGAAGCTCGTAAGCCGGATTGGTGCGGCTCATCAGCGACGCGCCAGCGTGCACGCGTCGAACCGGCCCGGCCGCCGGCGTCACGTCGAGTTCGACGGCCGCATGTCTGGCGCCACCCCACGTGAGCGGCACTGTGACCAGGGCCTGTTGTCCGAGCACGCGCACGAAGCTGATTCGACCGCCATACGTCAGCCCGTACCCGTCGTCGACGTTGAGTGTAGGAAGCAGCATCACGCTGTCGCGAAGTCGACGAAAGGGGCCGGGCACACCTCCCCCGCGGGCCGTCGACGGAAATTCTTCGACGATGATGATGAGCGCGACCTCCGATGACGCGGTGAGCGACCGTTGGCGCTTGCGGATCTCGACGGACTGAAACCGGCCCGTCTTCGTGAGGCGCGCGGTGATGGCGTCGAGGCCGGCTGCGTCGATGGTCTGCCCAACGGCGACGCCGGCGGCCGCCAGCACGTCGGCGTCAGGCGTTCGATAGTTGCCGTGGATGCGAACTTCGAGCACGGTTTCCGGCGTCTGGGCACCAGCCGACCAGCACGCGAACAGCGCGAACCCGATCGAGACCGCCGCGCCAGCCCATCGCGGCATCATTTGTCGTCCTTCGGAACGTAGGCTCGGATCCGCGCGCTCACTTCCCCTTTTCGGTAGTCGTAGAACGTCCGGTCGTACGTAAACCGGTACGATCCGGTGGCCAGCGTGGCTTCGGCCTTGAGGCTGATGTCTTTCGGCAGCCAGACGTTGTCGAACTGTCGCCCCATCGTCATCGACGCCTGGGCCTGGTCGACTCGCACGAGTGCCCGGGCCGGCAGAAATCCGAAATCGGCGTTATCGAACGTGTATTTGACGATTTGGCGCTCCTCGGGATCGATCCACATCGTCACTTTCGTCACCTTGTTCATGCTGCGTCGGATGTCGTCTTCGAGCGCCGAGTCGGTGCTGCCAGGCGTCGGCTTCCCTGCCGCGTCCTGCTGCGGTCGGCTATGGCGGTCTCTGAACAGGCGGGACGGGTAGTACTCGACGATGACGACGCCGAGGCCCTCGATGGTGGCCCGCCCGGCGACGTAGTAATTGCCCGGTTCGAACGGGAACCGCATGAAATAGGCCTCCGATATGAACCGGGGCTCACCGGACTGTTTGACCACCTCACCGGTACCGAGGTCCGCGGTCGGAGGCGGCATGGCTTCGGCCGGGGCGTTCCTCGCGGCCCGCGCCTTCTGCCGCTGTTCCCGCCGCTTCTCCTCGGCCAGCCACTTCTCCTCGTATTGCCGCCGCTCGGATTCTCGAACGGTCACCCCGTTGGCCCTCACAGGACTTCTCACAAGGTACCCATCCCGCACGAACCACCCGAATTCCCGGTCGAGGCCTTCAAGACGCACTCCGGCAGGACCGGTGATCACGACGCGTTCCCGTTCGCTGAGGATGTAATCGTGGAGGGTGCGCCAATTGTCGTTCCGGCGTTCGAGGACCTTCGCCATGAATGCGTCGAGATCGTTGAGTGGAGTCGTCGACGTGGCGCCTTGCTGCGCATGGCCGGCCGCGACAAGCAAGCAGACCGCGGCGGCCACCACGAACGACGTGCGCGGCGAAACAATAGTCATCAGAGCTGTCCTCGGCGGGCGCACCACCCCTGTCCTGTCTAGACGATGGCCGGCGCGGATCGGTTTCGACCAGCGCGGCGGCGGCTCAATCTGCGCGCGTGTCCCGATCGGCCTCGGCAAGGGCCCTGTCCAGTGCGGCGACCAGCAGCTCGGCGTCGTGTTGATTGAACACCAGGGGCGGCTTGATCTTGAGGACGTTATGAAACGGGCCGTCCGTACTCACGAGCACGCCTTGGTCGCGCATTCGATTGGCCACCCGGCCAGCCAGCGCGCCGGCTGGCGCCAGCGTGTCGCGGTCGAGCACCAGTTCGGCGCCGACAAACAGGCCGAGCCCCCGGACGTCGCCCAGCGCGCCGTGCCGCGACTGCAACCGCGTGAGCCCCGCCAGCAATCGGGCGCCCACGCGGCTGGCCTGTTCCTGGAGGTGCTCCCGCTCGATCACGTCCATCACCGCCATGCCGATCGCACAAGACACGGGATTGCCGCCATACGTGTTGAAGTACTCCATGCCGTTGGCAAACGCCCGCGCGATCTCAGGCGTCGTCACGACCGCGCCGATCGGATGACCGTTTCCAATGGGCTTGCCCAGCGTGACGATGTCGGGCACGACACCCTGCGTCTCGAACGCCCAGAAATGGGTTCCGGCTCGACCGAACCCGACCTGCACTTCGTCGGCGATGCACACGCCGCCAGCGCTGCGCACAAAGCGGTACGCCTCGGCGAGGTACCCCGGCGGCAAGACAATTTGACCGGCACAGCTGACAATGGATTCCGCGATGAAGACTCCAGGGCGTTTGCCGCCACGGACGATCGCTTCGACAGTTTCGCCCACGTGCGCTGCGTACGCGGGACCCGCGTCGCGGCGGCCGCGGCGGTAGAGGCCCCGGTAGACGTCAGGCGTCGGCACCTTGTGAACGTGAGGGGCCGCTCCGCTCCCGCCAGGCCCGTCGAACTTATACGGACTGATCTCGACCAGGCTTGTCGTGTTGCCGTGGTACGCGGCGTCGAGCACGATCGTCTCGCGGCTCTGCGCGAAGGCGCGCGCCATCCGCAACGCCAGTTCGTTCGCCTCGCTACCGGAATTCACGAAGAAGCAGACGCGCAGCGGCGCGGGCAGGGTGCCACAGAGCCGACCGGCGTACGCGGCCAACGAATCGTGCAGGTACCGCGTATTCGTGTTCAACAGCGCCATCTGGCGCTGTCCGGCATCGACCACCTGCGGATGGCAGTGCCCGACGTGCGGCACGTTGTTGACCGCGTCCAGATAGACCTGGCCGTCGGCGTCGAACAGGTATTGCATCCAGCCGCGAACGATGGTGAGCGGCCGATGGTACGACACGCTCAATGAGGGGCCGATGTGATCGTGGCGGGCCGCCAGAAGATCCGCCGTGGATCGAGGCGGCGGCGCTGCGACCGATGCAGGTATCCGCAGGATCAGATTGGGATCGGGGCAAACGCTGAGCCACAATTGCCGATCGGAGGGGCGCGCGACGCCGGGAAAGTCGCCGTGGCGGCCCATCAGATCCGTGATGATCTGGAAATGCAGATGGGGCGGCCAACCGCCGTTCTCGGCCGACGAGCCGACCGCGCCGATTGCGCTGCCGCGCGTGACGGCGTCGCCCTCGGAAAGCGACGTCACCGAATCGCGCCCCAGGTGACCGTAGAGCGTGTAGAAGGCGTCGCCACCCGCGTCGATGCCGGCCCGGTGTTCGAGCACGACGGTCGGTCCATAGTCGCCCTCGCCTGCGTTATCGGCCACACTCCTGACGACGCCATCGAGCGGGGCGAGGACCGGAGTGCCTGGCCGCACGAACAGATCGATTCCCAGGTGCAGCGTTCGCCATTGCGTCCCGTCGTTGCCGGGTGTGCGGAATGCGTCGGTCGAGTAAAACGCGCGGACCTCGTCGTATCGGCCGATGCCAACCATCGCGCCTGCGGCGGTCATTCGGCCGAACAGGTGGCGCGTAAACCCCTCGACATCCGACCACAGCCTTGCCGTACCAGCCTCGGCGCTGCCGACGCCGAGGTCGAACACCACGGATGGGGCAGAACGGGGATCCGGATCGAGCACCGGGCCGATGTCGGACCCCGCTGTCCGCAGCCATGCCGACACGCGTGTCGAGGCGGGGCACGCTTCGAGTCCGCACGCCGACCGGATGGCGGCGAGCGCGAGCGCAGGGGCCATCGCGTCCAGGCGCGCCAGCGCGTCCCACGCCGGACGCTCGCTGATGACGAGGTACTGGTCGTCGGGCTCCACGCGACGCTGGATGGCCGAATTGACCACGCTGACCGCGAGGCGACTGCAGATGAGTGGAAACAGCGCGCCAAGTTCGGCGTCTGTCAGGCGATGCGACTGGTGATACCCGCCAACCACCGATCCGATCGTGGCGAGCGGGTCCGCCTTGTCGAGCGAGGCGTACGCGCAGGCCACGGCCAGTTCGTTGACCGTCCAGGTGCGCACCATGTCGCCGAAGTCGACCACCGAGACGACGCGCAGGCCGTACGGCGACTCGCCCGCCACAAGAACGTTGTGGTCGTTGGCGTCGTTGTGGATGATGCCTATTCGAAGCCCGGGCGCATGCTTCGCGATCTCGGCGTGAGCCCACGTCGCGATGCGCGTCACGAGATCGCGCCGCGACAGATCGTCAACCTGGTGGACGTGAGGCTCGATCCACGATGCGTGGCGCGGATCCCATTTCAGTTCACGATCGGCGGCCGGATGCGAAAACGATTCGAGCGCGGCGTCGAGCGAGCCGAGGAACCGGCCGAGACTGGCCGCGAGATCGGACAGATGGGGCCGCGCGCGGGCAAGCACCGTGCCTGGCACCCACGTCAGCAGCCGGACCGGGTGAGCGGTTCCCCGATCGTCGGTGAGCGATTCGACGAGCGACCCGGCCAGCGACGGGCACACGCGCGGCAGCAGGAGTTCGGGCGCACGCTGTGCGACATGACGCAGGGCCTGGTTCTGAAGATCGAGCGTCAGGCTGGCTTCCGTGGCGTTCGAAATCTTGAACACGAATCGCGCGCCGGAGGCGGCGCGCAACAGGAATCCCTGATCGCGTTCGCTCGGGAGAGGCTCGGCAGTCGCCGTCACCCCGTAGAGCCGCTCGGCGGCGGCCGCGGCCTGCTCGGCCGAGAACGATGGACGCTGGAATGTGATGGCCGGCATGCTGTTTTCTGCCGCGAGGCTGTCAGGATATCGCAAACAGGACTTTGAGCCCCGCCGACGCCTCGCGAAACGCCCGCTGGCAATCGTCCAGGTCCGTCGTCAGCGTGACGAGCGGCTCCACCTGCACCGCGCCGCTCTCCAGCAACTGCAGGGCGGGTCGAAATGGTCCGCATCGCGATCCGACGATGGCGATTTCGTCCACCACGACGGGCCATGTCGCGAGCGGTTCGGCATCGCGCACGGTGGTTTTCAGCACGACGGTGCCGCGTGGACGCACGCAGTCGAGCGCCCGCGTCAGGCCGTCGGCCTTTCCCGTCACATCGACCACAACATCAACGCGACGGCCCTGGGGCCATGGTCCGGTCGGCGTCACCTGCGCCTCGACTCCGAGCGATCGCGCCAGCGACATCCGATCGTCGTGTTTGCCGAACAACGTGACGGCCGCGCCCGTCGTGTTCAATACCTGCGCCACCAGCAGACCCATCCGGCCATCTCCAAGGACAGCAACACGGTGATTGGGCCCGAGCTCAACCTGTTCGAGGATGCGGCAACCGGCCGCGACCGGTTCGGTGAAGACCGCGGTCCGGTCGTTGATCGAGTCGGGAACCGGGTGCAGGTTGATCGACGGCAAGGTCAGATACTCGGCGAAGGCGCCGTGGCGCAAACGGATGCCCAGGACTTCACGGTGTTCGCAGTGCTCCTTGACGCCGTCTCTGCAGGGGCCGCACGCGCGGCAGCCGATATTGATGTCGCCCACGACGCGCTGTCCGAGCCAGTGACGGTCTTCGGTTCGCGATACCGCTTCGACCACGCCGACGAACTCATGGCCCGGGACGCCGGTAAAGTCCGCGTAGCCTTTCATCAATTGCAGGTCCGTGCCGCAAATGCCCGCCATCGTGACGCGTACCAGGCATTCGCCCACCCGGTCTGGCCGGTCGATGTCGCGGACCGCGAGTGTTCCTCGTTCAAGCCACACTGCACGCACGGCGCACCTCCGTCGGGGAGCGTGATGCCGGTGAGTTCGCGATCACCGGATGATTCTGACGTTGCCGCGGGGGCGGTATCGGCAGACCCACACCTGGCCCATCGTCGGACAGACACTCATTCCGCAGCCGATCTGTTCGGTAGAGGGCCAGACCACCTGTGTGTAGTGGCCGCACTGCCGGCCGGGAACGCAGGTGTCACTCGATGCGGCATAGTACGCCGATTCCGATCCCCATGCATCGACCACCTGGGTCGGCGTGACGGGATTGAAGGCGTCGGGCCGGCCGTCGGCTCTCAAGGGCGACGAGCGATAGAGGTTTTCGCCGACGTCTTCGGGCAGCAGGCCGTGTTCGATGTAGCACCCGTGCGCCGCCAGGTACTCCGCACGGGTCTTGGACGACGCCGCCAGATCGGCCGCCCACCGGAGCGGGAACACACCTGTCTTCTTCCGCCACACGTTGTGCGCCCGAACCAGTTCGTCGGCTTGCGCGCGGGTGAGGTCGGTTGCCGGGCGCGCCGGGCCGGCATCATCCGCGGGAGTGCGGTGTCCGAGGAGGCGTCCGGGCATCACCAGGGCGACAGCGATTGAGAGGCCGATGCCAGCCATGAGGCGCGATGCGGCATTCATGGGTCATGTCCTTGACGTGAAGCTGCTCGCCATTCCCGGCCGGGAGACCCTCAAGCCGACTGGCTGCGCAGACTTATTTCCGTATGCGACCGACCGTCCACCGGCAGCTCCCCGGTGCTGGTCGCTCGCCTGACCAGTATGCGCATGATCCGGTGGAGGAGGCGAGGGGACGGGAGGGCTGCCAGGCGCCATGACGCCAGTCTAGCGGAGGGTCCGAAGACGTGTTAATGACTTTATATCTACATATATCTATCCGTAGATATAGCAACTGGTCCGCTTCTCCGCCCGGCCTGCGGTGCGAGACCCGCGGCCGCGCGCACCCGGGTTGAGCCCCCGGGCTGCTCCAGCAACCGGCCTGACGACACCGGTCACGGCGCCGAGGATCGTGGCGGGTCCGTTGCCGGCGGGTTGACGGTGTATGGAGCATGCGCCTTCGGCAGCCATTTTTCCAGGACCTCCGCCAACGCCAGCGGGGCGACGGGCTTGGACACATAGTCGTCCATGCCCGCCTGGAGACAGCCCTCGCGATCGCCCTGCATCGCACTCGCCGTCATGGCCAGGATGGGAATCCGGTGATTGATCACCGGCGTTGACGCATCGCGGATCCGGCGGGCCGCCTCGAGCCCGTCCATTTCGGGCATGTTGACGTCCATGAGGACCAGATCGTAGGGGATCGTGTGAAGGGCCTCTAGGGCTTCGATGCCGTTGGCCACCACGTCTGCCCGCAGCCCGAGTTTCGTCAAGATCGCGACAGCCACCTGCTGATTGGTGACATTGTCTTCGGCCACCAGCACGCGGGCCTTGCGATCGCGGAACAGGTCCCGGACCTGACGCGCGTCATCCCGGGTGGCAATCGGCCTGGGCGACCGATCGGCGCTTTCGCCGCGAGCCAGGGCCAGCGACAGGATGGCCTTGAGTTCCCGGTGACGGATGGGCTTGGTCGCATACCCCGAGAAGCCAATCGCCTCGAACCGCTTCGCGTCGCCTCCGACTCCAAGCGAGGTCAGCATGATCATCCGGGTCGGCGCCAGGCGTTGCTCGGCCTGAATGGCCCGCCCCAGCTGCTCTCCGTCCATGTCCGGCATCTGCATGTCGATGAGCGCGAGTCGGAAGGGGTCGTTGTCCGCCAAGCCCTGGTGGAGCGATCGGAGCGCGCCCGGGCCGTCCGCGACATCAGCGGTGCGCAGGCCCCAGGACCTCATGCGGACGACGAGGATCTCCCGGTTCGTGCGATTGTCGTCCACAATCAAGGCCCGTACGCCCGTGAGTTCGGCCAGGGGGCCCGGTTCCGGCGCCGCCTCTCCCGCCTGGATTTCCAGACGCGAGGTAAACCAGAACTCCGAGCCCAGGCCTTCCTGGCTTGCCACACCCGCTTCTCCGCCCATCATCTCGGCCAGTTGCTTCGAGATCGCCAAGCCAAGACCGGTGCCCCCGTATCGCCTGGTCGTCGAGCCGTCCACCTGGCTGAACTTCTCGAAGAGCCGGTCGATCTTGTCCTTCGGGATGCCAATGCCGGTGTCCCGCACCGCGAACCGCAACAGCGCCCGATGCTCGTCCTGGCTGACCAAAGAGACGTGCACGGCCACTTCGCCGGCTTGGGTGAACTTGATCGCGTTGCCGGCCAGGTTGGTGAGCACCTGTCGCAGGCGGCCCGGGTCGCCGCGCAAACGGTTCGGCACGTCGGGCTCGGCGGCGCAAATGAGCTCCAGCCCCTTCTCCTGGGCGCGAAGTGCCAACGTTGCAGCGAAGTCCTCGAGGACGCCGGACAGATCGAAGTCGATCGCCTCCAACTCGAGCTTCCTGGCCTCGATCTTCGAGAAGTCCAGGATGTCATTGATCAAGCCGAGCAGGGACTCCGCGCTGGCGCGTACGATTTCGGCGTATCGCCGCTGTTCCTCGTTCAGATCGGAATCCAGCAACATCCCGGTCATGCCGACCACCCCGTTCATCGGGGTCCGAATCTCGTGGCTCATGTTGGCCAGGAACTCGCTCTTGGCCGCATTGGCCGATTCCGCCTTCGCCGCCAGGTCCCTCGCCAGCGCAGTGGCCGCCTCGAGCTTGGCGTTGTTCTCGGTCAATTGGATGTTGGCGCGTTCGATTTCCTCGGCAGACTCGCGGGTCTGTCGGACCGCTTCCTGGAGCTGGTGATTGGCCTCGCCGAGTTCATGCGCCGCGCGCCGGCGTTCGGCGACCTGGTCGGACAGCGGGCGGAAGACGACGAGATAGAGGACCGGGAAGATCAGGAACGACAGCAGCGTCGAGTCGAGCACATCGACGTAGCGCTGCGGGAGAGGCGGCAAGGTGCTGATGAACCACATGATCAGCAGTTCGCCCAGGAAGATGCAGCCGACAACGGTCAGCAGGAGCCGCATCACTGAGACTCTGGCATGCGATCGTTCGGTATCGTCCATGGAGGCTCTCCCTCGATCGTGACATTCGCGACCGGCGTGGTCTGAGGCCGTATTGTAGCCGAGCTTCCCAGCCTGCCAGCCGGCCATCAGACGCGCATCAGGACGGACCAGTGGCCGGTCCCAGCTGAATGGGTCGTGGATTCCGGAGCACGGCGCCCGGATCGCCCGGGCGCGACATGCGAGAATACCTGGAGTATTTGAGTGTTGAGCAACGCCGCGAGGCGGGATGCCTCGCCCGGAAGGCGCTATCGATTCAGCTGGGACAGGCCACCAGCCCGTTCACGCTCGGCGTGGCTGGGCGCCGGCATCACGGCGGAGCGAGCCAACGCGATCCCGTCCACGAGGACGGGCTCGAATCGATGCGCGAACCGAGAGTAGGTGACCGATCAGCTGTGCGAAGTCGTCTCGCCGGGCGCCAGGTCGGCCACCGACGCCACGTAGGCGGCTCGCACGCGCCGCACGTAACGGAGGAACACGGGAACCTGCTCGAGGCGGAGCGCCTGAGGGCCGTCGCACAGCGCGTCCTGCGGGTTTGGATGCACGTCGATCAGCACGCTGGACGCGCCGGCAATCAGGCCCTGTCCGGCCACGTGGAAGACGTCGGGAATGCCGTCGGCCGGCACATCCATGCGCCCCACGCTGTGCGAGGGATCGACGCACACCGACAGCCGGGTCTGCCTGCGCACCACGGGCACGTGGGCAAAGTCGACCAGGTTGCGGTGCGGATCGCCCAGGTGCGTCTTCACGCCACGCAGGCAGAAGATAATTCGCGGATTGCCCTCGCTGGCGACGTACTCACAGGCGTTCAGCGATTCTTCCAGCGTGATGCCCATGCCTCGTTTGAAGAGCACCGGGAATCGCTGTTGCTGGCCCGCGGCTTTCAGCAGTTCGAAGTTCTGCGCGTTGCGCGTCCCGACCTGCAGCATGACTCCGGTTGGATCGCCCGCCTCGGAGAGCGCGCGGGTGATTTCGTCGATGTGCCGGGCGTCGGTCACCTCCATGGCGACCACGCGAATCCCGTAGCGTCCCGCAAGCTCGAACACAAACGGCAGGCAGGATCGGCCCAGACCCTGGAAGTCGTACGGACTGGTGCGCGGCTTGTACGCCCCCATGCGGGTGGTGACAATCCCGGCGTCGCGCAATGCCGACATCGTCGCTTCGACATTGGCCGGCGTGTCGACCGCGCACAACCCGGCGAACACGTTGAGCGTCAGGTTGTCGAAGCGCACGCCGTTGTACTCGAAGCCGGCGGACTCCGAGCGCCCGCCGTGGCTGCCGATAATCCGATAGCGCGTCGAAACGCGCACGACCTTGAGCACGCCCGGGATCGCTTCGAAGGGCTCGGCCGGCACCGAGGCGGCCGGGCCGACCAGATGAATCTCGGTGAACGCGTCCTGCGTCCCGCTGAAGGTATAGGGACGGACGTGAATGCCGTCAAACCGCGCCGCCAGTCGGGTGACGGCGAGCACGGTGGCTTCGGGATCGGTCGCATCTGGGTGAATGACAACAATCATCGTCGTGTTTCGTATGGCATGTTGGGCTCAGGGGGCGCGGCGGATGTGATCTTGAACGGCTCCCCTGCGCCGCCGGTGCGCGATCACCAGACCACGCAGGCGACAGTGCGTGCGCCCGCCGCACGCCACCTTCATGGTGACTATCATGCACAAGATTGACGACCCGCGCCAGCCGGAGCAACCGGAGCACGGTCGACGAACCGATCGGGAACCGGGCTTGCCTCGGAGGACCGGGCGTCGATTCTCGACGGCACAAGCCGGGCGCGGGCCGGTGATGTCGCGCCGCCGGCAGTCGACGGCGGAACCGTCATGTTGAGGCGGCGATACATCACCTGCGTGGCACCCTCGGCGTCGGCCCTCGCGTGGAGCGTTTTGGATATGGGCCCTGCCTCGGCGTATTCTGTCGCTCTGAGGTAACGGCGTGACCCGGCATCAACCGCTTGTCGAGCGGTCTTGCGGTGTTCGCGGACGTGCATTGGACCATCGCGCCGGGAGGCGCCATTCGCCGCGATGAACCACCTGGTTGTGTTCTTGTTCGCGCTCGGCCTCGGCGTGATCGCAGCCATTCCCCTGGGCGGCTGCCAGGTGGAGACCGCCAAGCGCGCGGTCGGCGGCCACCTGCACGCCGCCTGGGCCGTGGCCTGCGGGTCGGCAACCTCGGACTTGGCGTATGGCGCGATTGCGCTGTTCGGCGTTGCGCCCTTTCTCGAGAACCCGCGCATCTTGAAAGGATTCAACGCGCTGGGGGCGTTGTTGCTCTGGGTGCTGGCGTACCTGACGTATCAACACTCCCGGCGCACCCACGATCTGGCGTTCGCCAATCCCGCCCTGAAGAGCCGCCGATTCGCCTACCTGACCGGGCTTTCGCTGGGCTTCAGCAATCCTCCGATTGTGTTGACCTGGCTGCTCGGCCTGTCGATGGCGCGCCAACTGGGCCTGCTGCCCACACCGCTGGGTTCCTCCACAAGAGCCGTGTTCCTGGCGGGAGGCACACTTGGATTGGGGGGGTATCTGGTCGTGCTGGCCGCCGCGTTGCACCGCGTCAAACACTTCATCCCGGCACACGCGCTGGGCCGCGTGTATTTCTGCCTGGCAATCGCCCTCTTCATCCTGTCGTTCTATTTCGTCTACGGCGCCCTAAAGGTTCACTAATGGGGTCAGATCCGAAACACAGCATTCTCCGACGTTTTGGATCGCGCACGGGCACGCGACGGCCCCCGAGACCGACTTTCTACGCCACCGACTACGGTTTTTTGGAGAATGTTAAGTTTCGGATCTGACCCCATTTTGAATCATCGGGGGAGGTGGGGATTCAGTTCGCCGGCTTCGATGCGAACAGTCAGCGCATTCTCCTTCGGCGGAAGCGGGCACGTGGCGTAGGGCGTAAAGGCACACGGCGGACTGTGCGCCTTGTTGAAGTCGAGGACCACCTGCCCTTGCCTCGGGAAATCCGCATAGAGGAAGCGGCCTCCCGGGTAGGTGTCCTTTCCGGTCGTCAGGTCGCGGAAGATGAAGAACAACTGCGTCGCGTCAGGGCCGTCCAGCACGGCTTGAAGCCGGTAGGATGCGCCGCCCAGCGTGAACTCGGCGTAGCCAGGGTTCGGCCACGCGATGACGTCGCCGAGCACGTTGGCAATCATGATGGACGTGGGTTTCGGATGGCTGACGAAGCGCGCCGTGACGCGGTACGCCGGCGCGATCGGGAACCACTGGACGCCCTTGAAATCGAGACGTGCCTGACTGTTGGTGTCGCGCACGCGCACCCCGCACCGTTCGCCGCGCGTGACGACAAACATCGAGACGGTGTTGACGGTGATGGTGTCGTAACTTCCCGGTTGCGCCCTGAGCACCTTGACGGCGGCGGGTTTGCCGTTGATGCGGACGTCAACGCCTGCCGCCGGCTTGAACGTCACGACGCCCGCGGCATAGACGAACTCGCCAATCCTCGCGGGGGCCGAACCCGCAGCCAGCGCGACCCGGCACGCCGCGTCGGCACCCGCGCAATTGGTCCCTTCCTGCAGCCAGAACAATCCCACCAATGTCAGCCACCCATCGTCGGTCCGGAGGGCGGCTTCGCGACTGGTTCGCCACTGACCGATCTCGCGAGCGTAGGTTCCGGCGGGCTTCGGTGTCTGTGCTCCGACACCAGCGGGCATCACCAACACGATCAACCAGGCTGCCCACCAAGTGCGAACAACACGACGGGGCAGGCGGTGAATCCATTCGCGCATCATCTCCACGAGTCTACGCCACTCGGCCGGCGGAACCGAATCACCCTGGCGCCGCCGCCGACACGATCCGCGCACCAGACCGACGCGGCCACTGTTGTACACTGGTCGTGTCATCACGCGGTTGCTTCCAGACTCCCGCGCCGCCGGTCCACCAACACGTGAGAGGTGCATGATTAAACGCTGTGCTGTGGCGATCGTGGCGTTGGCGTGGCTGGCATTGCCGTCGCCCTCGACTGCGCAAGACGGACCGGTGACGCTGTCGCTCGGCGCGATGGCCATCGGCCCGCTCTCGGGCACCGGCAGGCAGTTCTCGACGGGTCTGGGCGCCGATCTTGCCGTGACGTGGCATCTCACTGAACAACTCGGACTTCGGTTCGATTACGTTCAGGCGTCATTGGGGACCAACGACACGCCCCAGTTCCCGGCGTCGGTCCCGACGCAGGCGGACGCCCGCCTCAAATTCGGTTCTGCCAGCGTCGTGTTCCGTGCGCCTGCCGAACGGGTCCGGATTTACGTGGTTGGCGGAATCGGGCTGTATCACCGAAGCGTCAACTTGTCGGTGACATCGCCAGGCCCGGTGTCGGTCTGCAATCCGTGGTGGTTCGTCTGCCTTCCCGGTCCGGTGCAGGCCGGTCAGGTGAGCGCATCCCGTTCGACAACCGACCTTGGCGTCAACCTCGGGGCGGGCGTGGCGATGGGCCGGTTCTTCGCCGAGATGCGGTACCACTATGTGTGGGGCCCGACGTTTTCGACGCCGGCGGGCGCCGTGGCCGCGACGGGCAAATTTCTTCCCCTGATTGCCGGGATCCGGTTTTGAGTCGGGAGCGGCCGATGTCGATGGAAGGCTGGCGCGGCTGGGACGACTACGCGCGGTTCTACGACTGGGAAAACGCCCAGACGATGGGCCGTCGCGACGTGAAGTTCTGGCAGCAGATGGCGCGGCAGTCTGGCGGGCCTGTGGTCGAACTGGGCTGCGGCACCGGGCGCATCTCACTGCCGATGGCGCGAACTGGCGTCGGTGTGGCGGGTATCGATCGGTCGGCAACGATGCTGGCGCGGGCGCGCAAGCGTTCCCGGCTGGCGAAGCTCGGATCGCAGTTGAGCCTGATTCGCGGCGACATCTGCTTCCTCCCGTTTCGCCCGGCCAGCGCCGCGCTGGTCGCGGCCCCCTACGGCATCTTGCAGTCGCTGCTGGACGACACGGTTCTCGACGCGGCCCTTGCCGAGGCTTTCCGCATCGTGCGTCCAGGCGGCACCTTTGCCGTCGACATGGTGTCCGACCTGGTGTCGTGGCAGGAGTACGATCGGCGCGTGAAGCTGCGCGGCACGATGCGTGGGAGCCAGGCTCGCATCACGTTGATCGAATCGGTCCGGCAGGACCGCACGCGCGGCGTGACCATGTTCGACCAGGAGTTTGTCGAACGTCGCGGCTCGAAACGACACGTCCACGCGTTTTCGATTGCGTTCCGGACGGTCTCGGTTCAGGTGATGACGAGCCGGCTGGAACGGGCCGGGTTTGCGGTGTCGGCCGTGCTGGGCGATTACGAAGGCGGAAGGTGGGACGCGCGCGCCGACGTCTGGCTGATCGTGGCGCGAAAGCCGGCGTCGACTCGCAAGCTCCGGGAGAAGACGCAGGGGATCGGTTAGGAGGACGCCGTGAAGGTGATGGTGGATATCTCGGTCGTGCCGATTGGAGTCGGCGTGTCGCTGTCGAGTTACGTCGCGGCGTGCGAAACGGTCTTCAAGGAGGCCAAACTCTCGACGCGCCTTCACGCCTACGGCACCAACATCGAAGGCGAATGGGACGAGGTCTTCGCCGCCATCAAGCGATGCCACGAGGTGGTCCACCAGATGGGGGCGCCTCGCATCTCGACGGTGATCAAGGCGGGAACGCGGACCGACAAGCCGCAGACCCTCGACGACAAAGTGCGAAGCGTCGAGCAGAAGCTGGCGAGATAGCGGACCGCCCCTTCGGATCGCCGCGCGGGTTGACCGGCAACCGGGGCGAGCAGCGGCGCATTCGGCCAACCGCGTTGTTCGACGGGATTTCTGCCTCGGCGGGCCGTCCGAAGCGTCTTCGGCCCACCACGTTCTGCCGTGGCCGGCGCACGCCCACCGGACGCGTTCCAGCTTTCTGGCTTCGTCCCGGCGGGCTATGTTAAGATTACCACGCACTTTTTCGGCCGATTTCCTCGGGTTTTTGCTGGAGTTTCCCCATGTCTGGCCATTCCAAGTGGCATACCATCAAGCACAAGAAGGGCGCGGCTGACGCCAAGCGCGGCCGCACGTTTACGCGGATTATCAAGGAATTGAGCGTGGCCGCCCGCGGGGGCGGCGGCGACCCCGATACCAATCCGCGCCTGCGCACCATCATCGCCGAGGCCAAGCAGGCCAATATGCCGGCCGACAACATCAAACGGGCCATCCGGCGGGGCACGGGCGAGGAGCCCGGCGTTCAGTACGAAGAAATCACGTACGAGGGGTACGGCCCCGGCGGCGTGGCGCTGCTGATCGAGGCGATGACCGACAACAAGAACCGGACGGTCGGCGAAATCCGGCATCTGCTCGGCAAGTACGGCGGCAATCTCGGCGAGACCAACAGCGTCCGCCGGATTTTCGAGAAGAAGGGCTACATCGTCATCGAGAAGACGAAGGCCGCCGAAGACGCGTTGATGACGGCCGCGCTCGACGCGGGTGCCGACGACCTGCGCGACGACGGCGACAACTGGGAAGTGTTGACCTCGCCCGAGGTGTATCCCGCCGTCAAGGAAGCCATCGACAAGCTCGGCATCGAGCTGGTGTCGGCCGAAGTGTCGATGCTCCCGACCATTTACGTCTCGCTCGAAGGCCGGCCGGCCCAGAGCATGATCAAACTGATCGACCTGCTCGAAGAGCACGACGACGTGCAGCACGTCTGGTCGAACGCGGACATTGAAGAGAAGGATATCGAGGCCTCGTACGCGTGAAGGTGTTTGGCATCGATCCCGGCTCTGAGCGAACCGGATACGGCTGCATCACGACCGACGGCACCCGACACGCGTTGGTAGACTGCGGGGCGATTGCGACCTCTCCCAAAGCGGCGTTTCCTGAGAAACTGCTGACGATTCATCAAGCACTCGTCCGGCTCCTCACCGAGCACCGGCCCGACTGCGTGGCGGTGGAAAGCGTGTTCTACGCCGCCAACGTTCGAAGTGCGCTCAAGCTGGGCCATGCCAGGGGCGTGGCGCTGCTGTCTGCGGTCGAAGGCGGCTACCCGGTGTTCGAGTATGCCCCGGCCGAAATCAAGCAGGCGGTGGTCGGCTACGGCCGTGCCGAAAAACGCCAGGTCGGCGAGATGGTGCGGATCATCCTCGGCCTTTCCGAGGTGCCGACCCCGGACGACGCGGCTGACGCGCTGGCGGTGGCCATCTGCCACGTCCACGCGAGCGGCGGCCCGGTGGCCGCCATTGCGGCCGACATGAAGCGGGGCGCCCGCGGGCCGAAGACCTGGCGGGAGTTTCGCCCATGATTGCGATGCTGCGGGGCCGGCTGGCCGACAAACAGCCCAATCGGATCATCATTGACGTCGGCGGCGTCGGCTACGACGTGTCCGTGCCGCTGTCTACGTTTTACAGGCTGGGCGAGCCCGGTTCGGACGTGGTTCTCCGCATCCACACACACGTGCGCGAGGACGCGCTGGCACTCTACGGATTCGGGACGGCGTTCGAGCAGCAGATCTTCGAGCGGCTGATCGCGACCAGCGGCATCGGGCCGAAGCTGGCACTCGCCGTGCTCTCCGGCATCGAGGCGGCGGATCTGGTGCGGGCGGTGCAGTCGGGCGACGTGGTGCGGTTGACGGCGATTCCCGGCGTCGGGAAGAAGACCGCAGAGCGCATCTGCCTGGAACTCAAGGACCGGCTGCCGACCGGCATCGGCTTCGATGCGGATGCGGATCGTGACGCCGATCGCCCCGGCGAGGGCCTGCGGCGCGACCTGCTCTCGGCGCTTGAGAACCTGGGATATCATCGGCCTCTTACCGAGAGGGCTGTGGACGCCGCACTCTCGCGCGTGGAATCGCCGACCTTCGAACTGGCGCTCAAGCAGGCGCTGCGCGAACTGGCGCGCCTGAGCTGACACGATGCCTGATGACCGTCTCGTCACTCCCGTCCGCGCAGACGAAGACACGGTCTTCGAAGCCGGGCTGCGGCCGCGAATGCTCGACGAGTACATCGGCCAGGATCGGGTTCGCGAAAACCTCCAGGTGTCGATCACCGCGGCCAAGCAGCGCAACGAAGCCCTCGACCACGTGCTGATCTACGGGCCTCCAGGCCTGGGCAAGACGACGCTCGCCTACGTGATCGGCAACGAATTGGGCGTGGCGGTGCGGTCGACCTCGGGGCCGGTGCTCGAGAAACCAGGCGATCTGGCCGCGATCCTCACCAACCTCAAAGAGCGCGAAGTGCTGTTTGTTGACGAGATCCACCGCATGGCGGCGACCATCGAGGAGATTCTGTATCCAGCGCTCGAAGACTACGAACTCGACATCATGATTGGCCAGGGGCCGGCTGCCCGCTCGGTCAAGGTGCCGTTGCAGAAGTTCACGTTGATCGGGGCGACCACGCGCGCGGGATTGCTGACCTCGCCCCTACGGAGCCGTTTCGGCATCGTCCATCGGCTCGACTTCTACGGCGACGACGACCTCGAAGAGATCGTGCGCCGGTCGGCGCGCATCCTCGGCGTGCCGATCGCCGACGATGCGGCCCGGGAGATCGCGCGTCGGTCGCGCGGGACCCCGCGCATCGCCAACCGGCTGCTTCGGCGCGTGCGCGACTACGCGCAGGTTCGGGCCAACGGCGACATCACCGCCGAGACCACCAAGGCGGGGCTGGCGATGCTCGACGTGGACGAGCACGGCTTCGACGAAATCGATCGACGCCTGCTGCGCACCATCATCGACAAGTTCGGCGGCGGACCGGTCGGCGTCAACACGATTGCCGCGGCGATCAGCGAAGACAAGGACGCCATCGAGGACATCTACGAGCCGTTTCTGATTCAGGTCGGCTTTCTCGACCGCACGCCCCGCGGGCGGGTTGCGACGGCGCGCGCCTACGAGTATTTCGGCCTCAAGGCCCCAGGAAGGGATTCGAGACTGTGGTGAACGGGAATACGCTTCGACCCACGCGCATCAGTTCGCTGGCGACCTACGTGCCGCCGGGCATCCTCGACAACAAGAAACTGAGCCAGATGGTCGACACGACCGACGAATGGATCCTCCAGCGCACCGGCATCCACACGCGACACGTGGTCGACAAGGGCGTGGCGACATCCGACCTGGGCAAAGAAGCCGCCCTCAAGGCCATCGCGCTGGCGGGCCTGTCGCCCACCGACATCGATTTGATTGTGGTGGGCACCACTACGCCCGACATGTTCTTTCCGAGCACCGCGGCGCTCATCCAAAACAAGATTGGCGCGGTGGGATGCTGGGGATTCGATGTGGCCGCCGCGTGTTCGGGCTTTACGTTTTCGCTGGGCGTCGCCAGTCAGATCGTCTCGACCGGCAAGAGCAACCACGCGCTGGTGGTCGGGGCCGACGTGATGTCGAGCATCGTCGACTACACGGATCGGACCACGTGTGTGCTGTTCGGTGATGGCGCCGGTGCGGTCGTGATTGAGGCTGCCACCGAGCCGGGGCTCGAGATTCTGGGCTTCGAGCACGAAATCGACGGCAGCGGCGCGGCGGCGTTGCAGATGCCGGCGGGGGGAAGCCTGCGTCCCGCATCGCACGAGACGGTGGACCAGCGCCAGCATTTCGTCAAGCAGGACGGCCAGGCCGTATTCAAGTTCGCGGTGCGCAAGACGGAGGAAATCAGCCGCCGGATTCTGGAGAAGCACGGCGTGCGGGCCGAGGACGTGGCGCTGTTCGTGTCGCACCAGGCCAACCGGCGCATCATCATGTCGGCGGCCGATCGGCTCGGCTTCCCCGAATCGAAAGTGATGCTCAACATCCAGGATTACGGCAACACCACCGCGGCGACCATTCCGCTCGCGCTCGATGACGCGATCAGGCAGGGGCGGCTGAAGAAGGGCGACCTGGTGCTGCTGGCGTCGGTGGGCGCTGGATTCACCGTCGGATCAGTGTTGCTGCGCTGGGCGTACTGATCAGGGGGCGGGAACTGCTCCGGGGAGGCTGCGTTCGCGATCCGGGATTGGTGGGTTCGGAATGGGGGATGGCGCTCGACCTTCGAGGCCAGGCCCTCGGAAGGTGGCGCCGCGCCACGCGCTGATGCGCGTCTGGGTGACAGGTCTTTGTGAACGTCGCCGATTTTTCGTTCGACCTGCCGGCCGAGTTGATCGCCCAGCATCCGCCCGCCGAGCGCGGCGGGTCCCGTCTGCTGGTGCTGGACCGCGCGTCGGGGACGCGGACACACTCGACGATCGCCGCTCTCCCTGGATGGCTGCGCGCCGGCGATCTGCTCGTGCTCAACAACACCAAGGTGTTTCCGGCGCGGCTGCTCGGCACACGCGAACCCGGCGGCGGCGCGGTCGAAGTGCTGCTGGTCTCGCGCCTCGAGGACGACATCTGGGAAGCGCTCGTGCATCCGGGCCAGCGTCTCAAGCCGGGCCGCCGGCTTCGGTTTGAGCGCGCGGGCCGCGTGCTCCACGGCGAGGTGCTGGCCCAGCGGTTTTTCGGTCGCCGCGAAGTCCGGCTGTGGAGCGACGAGCCCTGCCCGACAAGCGACCTGATCGACGCGATCGGACATATTCCGCTGCCGCCCTATATCAAGCGGGCCGACGACGAGGTCGATCGCGAACGCTATCAAACGGTCTTTGCCCGGCAGCGCGGATCGATCGCGGCGCCGACCGCCGGGTTGCATTTCACCGAATCGTTGCTGGCCCAACTGGAGGACGCCCGTATCGAGCGTGCCGAGATCACGCTGCACGTCGGGTATGGCACCTTCAAACCCATCCGGGTAGACACGGTTGAGGCGCACAGTGTGGATGCGGAGCGCTACGAGATTGGTCCGGAGGCGGCGGGCCGCCTCAACGCGGCCCTTCGTGACGGGCGCCGGATCGTGGTGGTCGGGACGACGACCACGCGTGCGATCGAGACGGCGGTGGCCCGAGGTGCGGGCCTGGTCGAGGCGGGAGCGGGCGAGACCGATTTGTTCATCTACCCTGGCTATCGGTTTCTGGCGGTTGGCGCGCTCGTCACCAATTTTCATCTTCCCGCTTCGTCACTGCTGATGCTGGTGGCGGCGTTTGGCGGCCGGGAGGCCGTGCTGGCCGCGTACACTGAGGCCGTGGCCGAGCGGTACCGGTTCTACAGTTACGGCGACGCGATGCTGATCCAGTAAGAGCGAAACCGATGACGGCTGTGGCGCACCGGCCCGCGCTGCGCACCGGGTGTGGATGTCTGGTTGTTGGATGTCCGCCATTGCGGGCGTGACCCACTGTCGGACCGAGCGCGTCGGGCCGGCTGAAGCCCGGGCTTCGCGGCGATGGCCGATTTGCCGTACAGTGGCCCGATCACTTTTTCCGGGAGCATCCATGCCATTGACGCATCACACTGAGCAGCACTTCACCGCAGGCGAGACCGTTCGCGACGTCGTGATCGGCATGTCCGACGGGCTGACGGTGCCGTTCGCGCTGGCAGCCGGTTTGTCTGGCGCGGTGGCGGCTTCGCGACTGATTGTCACGGCGGGCCTGGCGGAAGTCGCGGCCGGGTCGATCGCCATGGGGCTTGGCGGCTACCTTGCGGCCCGGAGCGATGCCGAGCACTACGCCTCCGAGCGCCTCCGGGAAGAGCGCGAGGTCGTGGAGTTGCCGGACCGCGAGGTCGCCGAAATCGTCGAGGTGCTGTACGAGTACGGCATCGACGAGGAGGCGAGCGCGCCGGTGGTGGCGGCGCTCAAGGCGCGCCCCAAGGCGTGGGTGGACTTCATGATGAAGTTCGAACTCGGCCTAGAGGAACCCGACCCGCGACGCGCGGTCCAGAGTGCGATGACGATTGCCGGGGCGTACATCGCCGGCGGCGTGATTCCGCTCCTGCCGTACATGCTGCAGAGTTCCGTCGATCGCGCGCTGCCGATGTCGGTCGCGGTGACGCTGGTGGCGCTGGCGGTGTTCGGGTACATCAAAGGGCGCTTCACCGGGGCGCACGCCCTGCGCAGCGCTTTGCAGACGACGGTGATTGGGGGATTGGCGGCGGGTGCCGCCTTCGCGATCGCGAGGGCGATCAGTTAGCGATCGCTTCGGCGAGCCAGGGC
>JBAXOX010000033.1:0-41321 GCA_037133015.1 Acidobacteriota bacterium | reverse complement strand
GCCCCCAACAGGAGCGACCGCCATGGCGAGGCCAAGAAAGGCCTGGGTGTACCAGGTGACGCGCTTGGCCAGCGAATACCAGAACACGATGAGCAACGCCACCGGCGACAGCGCGAGACACAGCGTGCCGAGGGCCCCGGCGGCGACCACGAAGATCGCGGACGACAGCACCACAAACAGCGCCGCCTCGCGCACGCTCATCCGGCCGGCCGGCAACTCGCGATTGGCCGTCCGGGCGTTCAAGGCATCGAACCGGGCGTCGACCATCCGGTTGAATCCCATCGCCGCGCTGCGCGCACCCACCATCGCCACCACGATCCAGACGACGCGCCAGAGGGTCAGCGGCACGTGGCGCGAGGCCAGCATGGCACCGGTGAGGGCGAATGGCAGCGCGAACACGGTGTGGCTGATCCGCACGAACGACGCATAGGTGAGCAGGCGATTCAACACGTCGGCGAGTCGATCCACGTCACTTGGTCCGGGGAAATTCCCGACACCAGGTATTGTTCCACATCCACCATGTCGGCGGGTATCGAGACCGCCAACAGCGCCGCCCGGCAGCCCACCTGGATGGATCCGTATTGCTGGCCCAACCCCAGGGCATGGGCCCCGTTGGTGGTCGCCGCCGCGATCAGCCGCGACGCCGGCACGGCGGGCGCCAGGCGATGCAGTTCGGCCAGTTCGCTGAACAGGTTGAGGTCCTGCACGCTCGCCAGACTGTCGGTGCCCACCGCCATCGGCGCACCCGACTTGAAGAAGCGGGCGACCGGGGGCGATCCGACTCCCACATAGACGTTGCTGCGCGGACAGGTGACCAGCGTCGCGCCGCGCGCCGCCAGCAATCCCAACTCCGTGTCGCTCAACTGCACGCCGTGGACCGCCAGCGTGCGGGAGTCCCAGAATCGCATCCGATTGAGGTACCCAATCGGCCCCGACCACGGCACCTCCCACGCCGGATCCCACGACCCCAGCGCGTCGAGCACCTCGCGCCACCGTCCGCCGCCGGTTTCCAGCAGTTCCATTTCCTCGGGCGACTCGCCGACGTGCACCGAGGTCGGCACGACGCGCGACGGTTCCCGAAGGTCGCGGATCGCTTCGAAGATGCCGGGAGCCGTCGAGTACGGGGCGTGGGGCGCGACGGCGAACCGCCAGCCCTCCACGTCGGGGACCTGGTCGATGCGCGACTGGGCCTTCGCCACAAACGCTGTCGGGTCGGAGGGGTTGAACTTGAGAATCTCGTGAAAGACGACGCCGACCACTCCGCTTGCGGCCAGCAGATCGAGGTTGGAAAGCCCGTTGCTGACGTCGCCGACGATCCCGGTGCCCGAACGGCGCATCGCGGCCAGCGCATCGCGCATCGCGGTGCGCGCCTGGTCGTCGTTGGCCGCGCCGACCGACGAACGACGCACGTCCATGTGGGCCATCACCCAGTCGATAAAGTGATCGGCGGGCGCCACGCGCCCCTTCAACCACGACAACTCCAGGTGCGTGTGCGCGTTGACCAGCGCCGGCATCACCGCCACGCTGCCCAAATCGACCTCGTCGCTGGCGTGCCGCCCCTCGCGCCGGTGGTCGGCGTCTGCCCCGACCGCCTCGATGCGGCCGCCGTGGGTGCGCACCCACCCATCGTGAATTGGCGGACCCGCAATCGGAAGGACCCATGACGCGTGATAGGTGGGCATGAAGGAACAGACGGTCTGTAATCTTAAAGGCTGGGGCTTCAGACGCTCGTGTGATCCTGGAGGCCGCGTCTTTCCCCCCGGCACTCACCCCTTCTCAAGGCCCCATTTTCCTGCGCCTCGGCACGCGATCAGCAGAAACACGACGCTGTAGAGCGCGGCAAGTTCTCCCTGGTTGATGGCCGGAAAGAGCATGGCGCCGAGTTGGAACTTCCATTTGAACTGGATGTAAGCGACGGCCATCATTCCGCTGCACAGGAACGCGGCCGTGCGGGTCTGAAATCCGAGCATCACCGCCAGCCCGCCGAACAGTTCGATGATCCCGCCGAACCACATCTGGGTGCCAAACGCAGGCTGCGACTGACTGAAGAGTCCCAGAATCTTCTGGACCCCGTGAAAGCAGAACATCGAGCCGGTGACGATCCTCATCAGGGCGTACGCGGGGTTGGCCAACTTTTCGAGAGCGTTCACGGCAGTTCCTTCCTCGCCGGGCGGACTGGGTCACGCCCCGGCGAACACACATCAGTTGTTCAGGCTCGATTCGCCCCCATGGCGTGCCGAATCGCCATGCCGGCATAGGCACCGGCGAACGCGATGCCTAGCGCCAGCAGCGACAATCACCGCCCTCTTCTTCTGCATCGGCGCCTCCCCCATCACCCGCCACGCATGACCACGCCCGCCCGGGACAGGATGCGGCCCTTGTCGAACGGAATGCCATATTTTCGCACGAAGTCGCGTGGACTGCCCACATTCGCGCTCGCGGTTCGCGCCGGTGGGCTCCTCCCGCCTATCGCCTCGGTGTCGGCGGGCCATCCGAGTTCTGCGCCAATGGCGCCCCCGCGTATCATTATCACGGCGCGAGACGACAAGGACGTTGCCATGCGGACTGGCCATGTCGGCTTGCCATGCCGACTCGGCCTGGCGCGGCATCGCGAGGTTTCCGGTTCGAACATCAGTCGCGCTACGATGACGCGGGCGGCGGCTTCGCCACCGCACCCTTACGGCACGTCGCGGCACAGCACGCAGCGCGCCTGCGTTCGAAACGAGGCAGGCCTCTGGAGGGAACATCCCATGAATTCGGTCCCCCTCATGTTGATCGCCATCCTGGTCATGGCACTGGCCTATCGGTATTACGGCGTCTTTCTCGCGGCCAAAGTGCTCGCGCTCGACGACCGGCCCACGCCGGCCCATACGATGGAAGACGGCCAGAACTACCAGCCCACCAACAAGTGGGTCCTGTTTGGTCATCACTTTGCCGCCATCTCGGGAGCGGGCCCGCTGATTGGTCCGGTTCTGGCTGCCCAGTATGGATATGCGCCGACCTTCTTGTGGATGCTGCTCGGAGCGGTCATCGCGGGCGGCGTCCACGACATCACGATCCTGGCGGCGTCGATCCGTCGCAGGGGCCGGTCCCTGGCCGAGATCGCGCGCGCCGAGGTGAGCCCGCTGGCCGGGTTCGTCGGCTCCATTGCCATTTTGATCATCATCATCGTCGCCCTGGCTGGTCTGGGGTTCGCGGTGGTCAACGCCTTGCGCGACAGCCCCTGGGGCACGTTCACGATTGCGATGACCATCCCGGTGGCGATGTTCGTCGGACTCTGGATGTACCGGTTCCGCACGGGCCACATCGTCGAAGCCAGTGTCATCGGCGTGGTCGGCGTCTTTGCCGCGCTCATCATCGGCGGCATGATCCCGGGGACCCGGTTCGCCCCGGCCTTTACGCTATCGCGCGAAGGCATCGTGATTGCGCTCGCGGCGTACGGCTTCATTGCGTCGGTGCTGCCCGTGTGGCTGCTGCTCGTGCCGCGCGACTACCTGTCGTCGTACCTCAAGATCGGGACGATCTTCGCGCTCATCGCCGGCGTGTTCATCGTCCATCCCACGCTGCAGATGCCGGCGTTCACGCCGTACGACGCCGGCGGCGGCCCCATCATTCCTGGGCCCATCTTTCCGTTCCTGTTCATCACGATCGCGTGTGGCGCGATTTCGGGCTTTCACTCGCTCGTCTCGTCTGGCACGACGCCGAAGATGCTCGACAACGAGCGGGATGCGCTGCCGGTCGCCTACGGCGCCATGTTGATGGAATGTGTCGTCTCGGTGGTCGCGCTGATTGCGGCGTGCTCGCTGCATCCGTCCGACTACTTCGCCATCAACGTCAGCCCTGAGAAATTCGCCGCGATGGGGTTGACGCCGGTCAACCTCGACATGCTCTCCTCCCGCGTCGGCGAAGTGGTGGCCGGGCGTCCGGGTGGAGCCGTGTCGCTGGCGGTCGGCTTCGCGCAGATCTTCGCGGGGATTCCGGGCCTCACCCACCTGATGGGCTACTGGTATCACTTCGCGATCATGTTCGAGGCCCTCTTCATCCTCACGACGATCGATGCCGGCACTCGCGTCGCCCGATTCCTCGTCCAGGAATACGTGGGGCGCGTCTGGAAGCCGATGGAACGCACCGACTGGCTTCCCGGCTCACTGATCTCGACAACGTTCGTGGTGTTTGCCTGGGGCTACTTCATCTGGACGGGCAACATCTCGACGATCTGGCCGATGTTCGGCACGGCCAACCAGTTGCTGGCTGCCGTCGCGCTGGCCGTCTCGACCGCGGCGCTCATCAACGCGGGCAAGGTGCGCTACGTGTGGGTGACGTTGGTGCCGCTGGTCTTCGTCGCCGTCACGACGGTCTATGCCGGCGTGCTCAACATCACCGACAACTTCCTGCCGCTCGCGCGCACACCGGGCAAGGAAGTGCTGGGCTGGATCAACGTGACGCTCACCACGGTGATCCTGTGCTGCGTGGTCATCGTCCTCGTCGAAACGGGCCGTCGCTGCTGGCGTGTGCTGCGGAAGCGGGAATTCACGAGGCATGGCCAGCCCGTGGCGGTGCGGGATGGTCAGCCGACAGACGTGCTGACCTTCGGCGAAGCGTAGACCCGGCAGCGGGCGGCCGCCGAGTCGCGGGCGCGCGTCAGGCTGCCGAGGGTGCGGCACCGTGTCCGGCGATCTCAGTACAGAAAGGGAATCAGTCTGCGCACCCGGCGCTGATACTCCGGATATTCGGGAAACCGCTCGACCAGCCACCGCTCTTCGCGGCGCGATTTCACGTCGAGCAGCCCAAACAGCAGCGCCGCGTAGCCCAGCGTCAGCCATCCCTGCGTCGCCAGGGCATAGCCGATGCCCAGCACGACCACGCCGCTGTAGATCGGATGCCGCACCAGGCGGAACGGCCCGTGCTGAACCAGCGGGGCTCCCTCTTTCGGCATCGGCATGGCGGTCAACGCCGGTCCCAGGCGGACCAGCCCAGAGACGAAGAGCACACCACCCGCCACCATGAGGACATCGCCCAGCCGCAGGCAGGTCTCGGGAAACGGAAAGGGCCAAGCGGGAAAGCCCCCGATGGCTCGCGGCCCGAAGAAGACCAAGCCCATCAGCACGAACTGCCAGATGACGAGCCACTCGCCGCGAGTGCCCTTCCACCAGGGTTCCTGCCCATCGTGTCCCGGATTCTGCGGCATCTGGCTTCCTCCCTGCGCGGGCAACGCGCCTTCCCGTGTATCAGGCGGCCGTCGCACGCGGCGACGGTGACGCCCTCGGTGCTGCGCGCCACCCGTTGTGCGCGCTCGGCGTTATCGGCCCATGAGCTTGCGCAGTTCGCTCGCATCGAACACGAGTCGAATCTCGACGATCTTGCCGTCTTTGACGCGAAGAAACTCCGCGGTTCGAATGGTTCCGGCCGGCGTCGGACTCACGCAATCGTAGAGCAAGGCCGCGGCATCGTCGGTATAGAACTCGTGGAGCAGATCGGTTCGCACCAGCATGCCTGCAAATCCGCTCAAGGCCGGCACAAACGCGTCGGCCCGATTGAATCGATCGATGGCGCCCTGGAAGTCGAGGTCGTCGGCGAGGTACGTGCGGGCCCGAGCCATGTCGCCCGACGTCCACGCATCGAAGTACGGCCTGACGATATCGCGAGCGGTGTCTCGAGTGGTCATGGATGCTCCTTGTCGACTCTGCTGTTGACGCCCGACGAGACGAAACTCCCAACTTGGACCCGGGCCGTTCTCTCAGGGTTTCGGCGCAGGAAGAATCGCGCCCAGAGTCATCGCACCGGTCAGGTTCGCGGTCGTCCGAAACATGTCCGGAATCGTGTCCACCGCCAGCAGGATGCCCACGCCCTCGATCGGCAAGCCGGCGACGGCAAGCACGGGCACCATCGCGAGAATGCTTCCCCCCGGAATGCCCGGAACCGCAAACGATGCCAGCACGACCGCCACCACGACCGAGCCCATTTGTGCAGGCGAAAGGACCACGCCAAACAACCGCGCGAGAAACACCACACCGACCGTCTGGGCGACAGCGGCGCCAAAGTGGAAGACCGCCATCGCAAGCGGGATGGCGACGCGCGAGGCGCTGGGATGCAAACCGGCTCGTTCGGCGCTCTGGACCATCGCCGGCAACGCGGCCAGAGAGGACCGCGAGGCGAAGGCAATCGCCTGGGACGGCGCGCAGTACGCGACGAACGCCGACGCAGACATCGGGCCTGCCAGGATCCCCAGCGGGTACAGCAGGACTCCGACCGCGACGACCGTCAACGCGACCACGAGCCCGACGTAGGCGAGAATGGCGCCGGCCGCCGACAACCCGAGCCTGGAGGCCAACGGCACGGCCAGCGCGAACACCCCAATCGGCGCGAGCTCCAGCACCCAGCCGACCAGCCGTTGCATCGCTTCGGCAAAGGCTTCGACGACCCTCAGCGCCGCTTCGCGTCTGGCGTCAGTCACGCGCATCAGGGCCAGGCCGAACAGCACCGCAAACACGATGACGGGCAGCATGGCCCCATCGGCGGCCGCCTTGAAGACGTTTGACGGAATCAGATCAACGGCCCACTGCGCCAGCGAGGGCGCGCCCGCCGAGGTGGCCGCACCCTGGGTCGCGCCTGTCGCCGACGTTCGCAGCGCGAGCGCCGCCACCGGATCGATGTTGAGGTGCGCCAGAATCGGCAGCGCGATGAGCAGGCTGCCGACCGCCGCGGTGGTCAGCAACACCAGCGACATCACCAGTGCCCGCACGCCGGTTCGACCAAGCTCACCGGAAGCCGTCACGGCTCCGATACTGGCCACCAGCAACGAGACAACCAGCGGCAGGGCCGTCATTCGAATCAGATTGACGAAGATGGTGCCCACCGGCGTGAGGACGCCGATCGCGATCGAAGCCGCCGACGATGAGCTGCCGGCACACACCAGGCCGAGTGCGAATCCCGCCACCAAGCCGACGAGCACCCGAATGGCCAACGTCAACAGTCACCCGCCCTTTGCCCATTGCCGAGTAGCGTCCTGCGGCCCGGACGCGCATTTCGCCCGGTCATCGCGACCCCGACCTCGCGGTGTCCCGTGCTTATCACGACGGGGCTTCGCGGCTCAGCGCCGGCGCGCCGGCGCAGCGAACGCGCCCTGGCCAGCGCCTACTGTGCGCGGCGCTCGCGCTCGGCGCGGCTGCGGGCCGGATAGTTCACCAGCTCCACCGGGACCGACGTGTCGCCATCGGATCGCGCGACGGCGAGTTCGTGCATGCGCGGCACCGCCCGTTCGCGGAACACCGGACCGCCCAGAATCTCGTAGTGCATATTGCGGCGCTTCGCCTCGAAGCCGGCGTCTTCGATGTTCCGCACGATTTCGATTTCGTCCATGCAGTACGCCGCGCCGGCCGCCCGCACGACATTTTCCTCGATCATCACGCTCCCCATGTCGTTGGCGCCGTAGGTCAGGCTCAGTTGCCCCACCTTGCCTCCCTGGGTCACCCACGACGCCTGGAGGCTGGGAAAGTTGTCGAGGAACAGGCGGGCGGTCGCCAGCGTCCGGAGATACTCGACGCCGGTGGCCTCGGTCCCATGCAATTCGGTGTGATCGGGCTGATAACTCCACGCGATGAATGCCGTAAAGCCGGCCGTCTCGTCCTGCAGCGCGCGCAACCGCGCCATGTGCTCGATGCGCTCGGCAGGTGTCTCTACCGATCCGAACATCATCGTCGCCGTTGTGCGCAATCCCGCCTGGTGGGCGTGGCGCATCACGTCGATCCATTCGTCGGACGAGGCCTTGCTGTAACAGTGCAGCAGCTTCCGCACACGGTCGACGAGAATCTCGGCGCCGCCGCCTGGAATGCTGTCGAGGCCGGCCTCGACAAGCCGGCGCACGACGTCGGAGACGCTGAGTTGCGCCAGTCGCGAAATGTGCAGCACTTCGGGCGGCGAGAGCGCGTGCAGCCGAAACTCGGGATAACGCGCCTTCACGTCGCGGAACAGATCTTCGTACCAGGCGATCGGCAGATCGGGATTGTGGCCGCCCTGCAGCAGCAACTGCCCGCCCCCCAACTCGATGGTCTCGTCGATCTTCCGGAAGATCTCATCAAAGCCGAGGACGTAGCCTTCCGGCGACCCGACGGGGCGGTAGAACGCGCAGAACGCGCAGCGGGCGACGCACACGTTGGTGTAGTTGACGTTGCGGTCGATGATGTAGGTGACGCGGCGGTCGGGATGTCGCCGGAGGCGAATCTCGTGCGCCAACTGGCCCAGCAGGTGGGTCGGCGCGCGCAGGTAGAGGTCGAGGGCCTCGGACTCTGTCAGCCGGCCACCGGCACGAACCTTGTCTGCCAACGCGCTGATGGACATCGGTTCCTAATCACTCCGGGAGTGTTTGTGCCATTCTCGCATTTCGCGCCTGGCGATCCGGGCGCCGCGCTCCGGAATCCACGACCCATTCAGCTGGGACCGGCCACTAGTAGAACTGCGGGGCGCGGAACTCCGGCACCAGACCGAGTTGATGGGCCTCGCGGTAGAACCGCGTGAGGCCCTCCAACTGCTGTTCGCCAAACCCGAATTTCACATTATCACGAAGGTACTGGGCTCCCCGTTCCACCCACGCGGGCGTCGCGGCGAAATACGCACGGGCCACTTCATCCGGGTGGGCGGCACCATCTCGACCCGCCGCGATCAGCGCGTCGATCTCGACGGCACCGATCGCGTTCTGGTGGCCAACCCAGTACGCGTAGACAAAGGGGAGACCGGAGTACTCGGTCCATGCCGTTCCCAGGTCGACCTTGTCGACGCCGGCTTCGACGTGATCGAACATCAGGGCCCGGTCGCCGATGATCAGGGCGGCGTCGCATTCGCGAAGCATGTGTTCGGGGTCGGGCAGCATCGGCCGCATCTCCGGCGCCATTCGGAAGTGCTGCGCGCACAGCACGCGCAACAGCGCCACCGAGGTCCGCGAGCTGGTGTCGAGCGCGATGGTCCGGATGTCGGCCAGCGGACGCGTGGTGAAGAGCGCCACCGACGCGATCGGGCCGATCGATCCGATCGCGACACCAGGCACGACCCGGTATGGACCGCCCCTCAGAAACTCGATGGACGGAATGATGCCCAGATCCACGTCGTGCGCGTGCAACAATGCCGCACACCGCGACGGCACATCGAATCGAAGGCTGAATGTCCCGGCCTGCCGATCGAGACCGTACACGAGCGGCCGCGCGTTGAGGTATTCGACGGCCCCCAGGCGGACCGGGCTCATCGGACCACCCGCTGTCTGGCGCCGTCTCGCTCCACCGGCACCAATCCGGCGGCCAGGATGTTGCGGCGGATTTCCTCGAGCGGCGACCGGCGTCGGCCGTCGGCCATCTCGTCAACCGGCGACACGCCATCGACGTCGTCGGCGCCGACCGTCAGCGCCACCTGCGCGAGCTTGGGGCCGTACCGGGACCAGTCCACCTGGATTGAGGGGATGTTGTCGATCAGCAGCCGCGCCAGGGCCACCTGGCGCACATCGTCGTACCCGGTGGAGGGCGAACCCGGCATCAAGGACCGGCCCAGCGGCGCGAAACTCTCGATCCAGCCGAGCGACTGCTGCAGCGAACGGGCGCGCAGGATATGGGCCAGCCGATCCGCCGTCGATGCGGTGTGCTGCACGGTGAGGCGAGCCAGCCCCAGTCCGGCTTTCCGCATCTGCTCGAGCGACGCTTCGGCGTTGGTCAACCGATCGAGTGCCGCCTCGGCCACGTGCGACACGCCTGCGTCGGCCAGCGCGTTCAGCAGCACCTCCAGTGCGCGACCGCTGGCGTCCGATTCGGCCGCCAGTTCCTCCAGCGAGAAGGCCGACACGGGCCGGCCCGCCGCCGCCGCCACGATGCGGCGCACGTGCGGAAGCACCGTGTCGAACGACTCGACCGGGCCCACGATCTTCACCTCGCGCGCGGCCGGCGGGATTTCGCATGTCCCGTGGTCGGCCAGCGGCACCGACATCTCAGCAACCCGCACGAACGTCGTGTCGGCGCCGTGCATGCGTCGACGCGCCTGGTCACTCAGCATGCCGAGCGTCAGAATGTCGTGGGTGCCGGCCAGCGCGGCGCTGTCAGATTCGCCGAGCGGCTGCCCCGCAGCGACGAGGGCGCTCACCCGTTCCACCAGTTCGTTCATCGCCGGTCGCCTCTGGGCCGCCCCTGCTCAGACCCGCCAGCGATGCGGCTCCAGATCTCGAGCGCCCGCTGTCCCGCCGCTTCCGACGTCACCACGCGCGTCGGCCACTCGCGCGTGAAGCCTTCGGAGGGCCACTTCCGCGTCGCGTCGATCCCCATCTTGCTGCCATAGGCGGGCAGATCCGACGCGTTCTCCAGGTCGTCCATCGGGCCGCGCGTAAACTGGATGTCCCGCTCCGGATCCATGTGCGTCCCCACCACCCACGCCACTTCCCCGACGTCCTGCACGTTGACGTCTTTGTCCACCACGACGACCACCTTCGAAAACATCAGCTGCCCGAGTCCCCAGCAGGCATTCATGATCTTGCGGGCGTGGCCCGGATAACGCTTGTCGATCGAAATCAACACGAGGTTGTGAAAGATGCCCTCGGCCGGCATGTGCATATCGACGATTTCTGGAATGGTCTTGCGAATCAGCGGCAGAAAAATCCGCTCGCTCGCCTTTCCCAGATACACGTCCTCCATCGGCGGGATGCCGACAATGGTGGTGTGATAAATCGGCGCGCGCCGCATGGTGATGGCGGTCAGGTGAAACACCGGAAAGTCGTCGGCCAGCGAATAGAAACCCGTGTGATCACCGAAGGGCCCCTCGCGCCGACGTTCTCCCGGCTCCACGTACCCTTCCAGGACGATATTGGCCTGGGCCGGCACCTCGAGATCCACCGTGCGGCACTTGACCAGTTCGATCCGGCGGCGGGCGAGAAACCCGGCCAGCAGCAATTCGTCAAGGCCTTCCGGCATCGGCGCGGTCGCCGCGTAACACAACTCCGGCTCGGCCCCCAGCGCGACGGCGACCTCCAGTCGAGTGCCCAGCCGTTCGGCGCTGCGATAATGCTGCGCCCCACCCTTGTGCCGCTGCCAGTGCATGCCGGTGGTGCGCCCGTCGAACACCTGCATGCGGTACATGCCGATGTTCCGCATCCGGCTCTCCGGATCCTTGGTGAACACCAGCGGGAACGTGATGAACCGGCCGCCGTCTTCGGGCCAACACTTGAGGATCGGCAGTTGGTCGAGCGTGCCGTCCTCCTGGACCACTTCCTGGCACGGACCGTCCTTGACCGTCTTGGGCACCAGGTCGGCGAGGCGCCCGACCAGCGGCAGCATCCTCATCGCATCGAGAATGCCGGTGGGCGGATGCGTCGTCATCAGCGATTCGATTTCGCCCCCCAGCGCGTCGAGCGACGGCACGTTCAGGGCGAGACACATCCGCTCGAGCGATCCGAACAGGTTGACGGCGACGGGCATGTCGAAGCCGGTGGGCTGCTCGAACAGCAGGGCGGGGCCGCCACCGGCCGACTTGCTCGCCAGATCGGCGACCGCAGTGATCTCAAGTTCCGGGTTGACCGGCTCCCCAATCCTCCTGAGCCAGCCGTGCCGGTCGATCTGGTCGATGAACCCTTTCAGATCCTGGTGCATGCTGCCATCCGTTCGGTGATCTGTTCGGCCAGCCTCACGGCGTCTCGGCCGTCGGTGCCGCCAACCGCTGGCGCGCGCCGTTCGCGCACCGCTGCGACGAAATCGTCCAGTTCGTTCCGCAACGGCTCGCTGTCAGGCACCTCGATTCGCCCGCCCCGGATCACGGGGCGCGCCCCTTCCTGCCGGACCAGTCTGTAGACTTCGGCTTCCTTGGCCCCGCAGTCGATGGAGATGTAGGCATCCCGCTGGAAGAATCGGATCTTCCGCACCCGGTCGCGGCTGATGCGACTCGCGGTAATGTTGGCCACGCACCCTGATGCAAACCTGATGCGGGCATTGGCGATGTCGGCGCGGTCGGTCAACACCGGAACGCCGACCGCTTCGATCGCTTCGATCGGCGACTTGACCAGCGAGAGCACCAGATCCAGGTCGTGAATCATCAGGTCGAAGACCACGTCGATGTCGAGACTCCGTTCGGGAAAGGTGCCAAGCCGATGGATCTCGATGAATCCCGGATTGTCCACCGCACCCCTCGCCGCCAGCACGGCCGGATTGAACCGCTCGGTGTGGCCCACCGCCAGAATCGCTCCTGAGCGCGCCGCGCGCGCGATGATGGCGTCGCACTCGGCCACCGACCGGGCCAGGGGTTTTTCCACCAGCACGGGAATCCCACGGTCGAGACACACGCCGGCCACGTCGGCATGCGCCTCGGTCGGTGTGGCAATCGACACCAGGTCGACCTGGTCGAGCAAATCGCGGACGTCGGTCAGCGCTCTCGCACCAGACGGGGCGGCAATCTCGGCGGCCCGCTGCCCGTTGATATCGACCACGCCGACCAGCGCCACTCCAGGCATCGATCCAAGAATGCGGGCGTGATGACGCCCCAGATGCCCGACACCCACCACCGCCGCTCTCAAGATCTGCTCGCTCATGCCGGCCTCCCCGCTACCTGGTCCGCCGCAGACCGGCTCACCACCACGATGTTCGCCTCGTTGGCCGCCCGCACCACCGCGTCGCCGTCCATCAGCAGTGTCCTCCCGGCATCAATCGACAGCGCCGTGGCACCCGCCTCTCGCATCGCCGCGATGGTGGCCACGCCGATCACGGGCACGTCGAACCGCATGTCCTGATTGGGTTTGGCCACTTTGACGACCGACGCGCCAGGCCCCGCCAACCGTCCTGCACGGACGATCACCGCGTCGGTGCCTTCCATCGCTTCGACCGCCACGACGGCCACGCTCTTGACGACGATGGTTTGACCGATGTCGAGGGCGGCGATCTGATCGGCCATGCGACGGCCGAACTCGATGTCGAGTTGTTCGTCCTCGGAAGGCGCCCGCACGGTCAGCACGCCGGCAGGGGCGACAAGCGGAGCCAGATACGCGGTGGAATCCAGCAATTCGATCCCGTGCTCGGCCATCACCTGCGCCACCGCCGCAATCAACGCGTCGGTGTTGCGCGATCGGAGTTTGAACAGCACCGACAGGAGGAGCCGGTCTGGCACGATGCCCGAAAAAATCCTGACGTGTTTGACCTGGCCGGCCATCACCGCCTGGCTGGCGCCGGCGTTTCGGAGGATCTCGATCGCGCGGCTCAACTGCCCGAGCGAGATCCAATGCAGATCGGCGCGGGGTTCACGGCTGGCGGCCTCCGCCAGATCCGGCGAGGCTTCTTCTTCGATCGCGAGGATGGTGACGGCGTGGCCCAACGCTCGCGCCGCCTCCAGCACGAGAAACGGAAATCGCCCGTTGCCGGCTATCAGCCCCAGACGCATCAGTGCCCTTTACTCGTCGGTGGATGCATCGCCGGAGCGCGTGCGCCCCCGCTTGAGGACGACCCCGCGTTTCGCCCCGCGGACGAACTCGACCAGATACTGAACTTCCGGGCAGTCCAGCGCCGGGTCGCCGCTGATGCGGGCGACCGCCTCGGTCGTGTTGAGGTTCGATTGGAGCAGCAGCCGATAGGCCGCCTTGAGCTTGCGAATCGCGTCCGGCGTGAATCCCCGGCGCACCAGGCCGATGGTGTTCATCCCGTAGATGAGGGCCCGGTTCCCCACCGTCTTCGAATACGGCAGGACGTCTTTGGTGCAGGCCGAGAACCCTCCGATGAACGCGTGGCGCCCGACCCGGCAGAACTGGTGAATGCCGACGTACCCGCCCAGCGTGGCGAAATCGTCCACGTCGACGTGCCCGCCGAGCGTGCTGCCGTGCGACAAGATGACGTCGCTGCCCACCAGGCAGTCGTGCGCGATGTGGCCGTACGCCATCAGGTAGTTGCGGTGGCCGATGCGGGTCGCGCCGCGGCCGGTGACCGTCCCGCGGTGGACGGTGACGAACTCGCGAAACACGTTCCCGTTGCCAATGACCAGGGCCGTCGGCTCGCCTTTGTACTTCAAGTCCTGCGGGGGCAGGCCGATCGATCCGAATGGATAGAAGAGATTGTCGTCGCCGATGTCGGTATGACCATCGATGACGCAGGACGCCCCGACCTGATTGTTGCGACCCATCCGAACGTTCGGGCCGATGCTTGCGCCCGCCCCGACGATGGTCCCGTCACCCAACACCGCGTTGGGATGCACACGCGCCGAAGGGTCTACCGACGCCGCCATCGGGGCGACCGCCAGGACAAATTCCGTTTCCGTCACCACCTGGCCGTCCACGCGCGCCACACCGGCGATACGCGCCAGCGGGCCCCGCCGCTGCCGCACCTCGACGGCCAGCATCACGCGATCGCCTGGCCCCACCTGCCGACGGAACTTCGTGCCGTTGACGCTGCGCAGCCAGACGCGCGCGTTGCGCATCTGATTGCCGTCGTGCAACAGCAGCAGGGTGGCCGACTGAATCAGCGCCTCGATCATGAGCACGCCCGGCATCAGGGGCACTTCCGGGAAATGGCCCGGAAAGAACTGCTCGTTGACCGTGACGTTCTTGACGGCCACCAGACGCCGGCCGGGCTCGAACTCGGCCACCGCATCGATCAGCCCCGAGGGGTACCGATGACAGAGCCGTTCGAGCACCGACGCGACGTCGATGGAGTGAACCAGGGCGGTGGCGGCCACGTTACTTCTTGATGGGCGCTGGCGCGACCGGCGCCTTGGAGGCCGCCGCGACGGTATCGAACCGGCGGATCACCTCTGCGGTCAAATCGAGTCCGGCGTCGGCCCACACCAGGCCCGAGTCGCCCTGGCTGAACAGCATCTGAATGGACCGCTCGGTCGCCACCTGCTGAATAATCGGCGCGATCTTGCGCTGGAACTCGAGCTGCAGTTCGTTCTGCATGTCCTGCAGTTCCTGCTGCGCGTCCTGCGTGGTGCGCTGGATCTCGACCTGAAGCTTGTCGATATCGCGCTGCACCTGGAGACGGGCATCGTCGCTCATGACGCTGCTCTTCTGCTTGGCCTGGAGCGACTCGACCTGCTTGTTCTTGTCGTTGAGGTCGGTGGCCTTCTTCGCCCGCAGCTGTTCGAGCCTGGTGCTCGACGCTTTGCCCTCTGCCGATTCGGCGGCGATCCGCTGAATGTTGAGGAAGGCAAACCTTGCGCCTTCGGGGAACTTGGCCTCGGGAGCGGGCGCGGCAGCCGGCTTGACCGCTGACTGCGCGGCCGGCGCCGCCAACGGCTTGGCCGGAGTCTGCTGAACCGGAGGCTGCTGGGCCGCGGCCACGCCGGCGACCAACACCGTGAACACCACTGCGGAAACCGTAAACGCTTTCATTCTTCCTGTCCCTTTCCCAATGAGTTACGCCCGCCTGCACCCTGGCAGTGCGCCGACGACCGGCGCTGCCGGATGTGCTTCACCTAGAACGTCGTGCCGACCGCAAACCGGAAGCTGAACGCATTCTGCGGCTTCAGCTGATTGTCGAGGATGCCGGCGCGCTGAGGATTGTAGGCAAAAATCAGCCGGAACGGCACGTTCAGGACCGGCATGAAGAAACGGATCTCGCCGCCGGTCGAGGTCTTGAACTCGGAGACCGTCATCTGCTGCCCCTTGTCGGCGACCTGGCCCGCGTCGTAGAACAGCACGAGCCGCACCGGTCCGGCAATCTGAATCAGATATTCGGCATTGAACAGCAGGCTCTTGACGCCGCCCACCACGACGCCAGAAATTGGATCACGCGGCCCGATCGACCGCAGGTCAAAGCCGCGCACGCTGTATTCGCCGCCCAGGTAGAGGCGTTCGAAAATCGGGAGCGTCGTCGTGCTGCCGAACGGGGTGATCGAAATCCACTGGCCTCGCACCCCCAGCGACAGGCGCTTGGATTGCTGCCAGTAGAAGACGCCTTCGATGGTGGGCTTGAGGTAGCTGGTGTCGCCGCCAATGCCGGCCACGTCGAGCGCCGCCGTCATGCGTTTGCCCGCCGCCGGGAAGATCGGATTGTCCACCGAGTTGTACACGTAGCTCGGCGTAATCTTGCTCACCGTCCGTTTGCCGCCCTGATTGAGGAGCAGCAGATCCGCCATGTACGGGTTCGACGGCGCCAGTTCTCCGTTGGACGGAATAAAGGGCGACCGCGTCAAACCGGCCGAGGAGTACACCTCCGACGGCGTAAAGAACAGCTGCGGCTGCGGCAGGTAGGTCGGATAGATGTCGGTCACTCGAATCCGGTCGATGCTGTAGGTGGCGAAGAGTCGCGCATAACCCCCAAGGCCAAACCCAAAGGTGGCCGCCGCCCCCGTGTTGTTCTGCGTGTAGGCGTAGGGGTAAATGATCGACTGCTTGTGCACGTCGCCGCCCACGGTGATGGGCCGGTCGAACAGGAACGGTTCGGAGAAGGCAATCTGGTAGTTCCGGGCACGCGAGCCCCGCTGGGCCGACAGGCTCAGGGTTTCGCCTTTCCCGAGAAAGTTCGACGTCTGGAACGTCAGCTGGCCGAACACGCCTTCGTACTGCGACACGCCCGCGCCGAACGTGATCTGGTTCCGGTTCTGTTCTTCGAGCTTCAGCTTGACGTCGACCTTGTTGTCGGTGCCTGGGGTCTTGTCGACCGTCATGTCTTTGCCGCCCTCGAGCTGCTTGAAGTAGCCGAGCTGGTTCAGACGCTTGACGCTGTATTTGAGCGCCTCCGTATTGAAGACGCCCCCCTCGAACAGACGAATCTCGCGGCGAATGACGTTGTCGCGCGTGTGCGTATTGCCCGTGAAGATGATCCGGTTGACGAAGTACTGTTTCCCTTCCTGGACCCGCAGCGTCACGTCGATGGTGGGCGGCCCCGCGGGCTTGGCCGCCGGTTTGGCCGGCGCGAGCGGATTGTCGGCGTCGGGGTCGGGCGCCGCCTCGCCCCTCGGCTTGACATCCGGGTACGCGGTGAACTCGAAGTAGCCCACCGACCCGTACAGCTCGCGAGCCTTGTCCATCGCCTTCCGGATCTTCTTCTCGCTATAGTACTGGCCGCTCTTGACGTTGAAGATTTCCTTGAGCCCTTCGCTCTTGACCACCGTGTTGCCGTCGAAGGTGAAGTCGCCGACCCGATACCGTTCGCCTTCCTGCACCGGAACCCGCAGGGCGACGTACCGGGTGGTCCGGTCGATCGAATCCTCGATGAATTTGAGGCTCGGCTGTCCGACCCTCGCCATCACGTAGCCGAGATTGCGGTAGTACTCGACAACCTTGTCGGCATCCTCTTCGAACTTGGCTGCCTGGTACGTGCCGCTGCCGGAAATCCACGAGAACGCCCACTCCTTGCGGTTGTTCTTCATCTGGCGGGCCAGCGCGCCGCTCGACACCGCCTTGTTCCCGACAAACTCGACGCTGCGAATGCGCACCCGGGGGCCTTCGTCCATCACGAACGACACGTTGACCAGCTTCGGGCCGCCAGCCACTTCCTTGATGACGTGATCGACTTTGGCGAACTGATAGCCTTTTTCCGCGAACATCTCGCGGATAATCCCCTCGACACGCCGGATGAGCGCCGGATCGATAAACGAGTCCAGACGAATCTGGATGTTGCCGTCGCGCAGCTTCTCTTCGATCTTCGACTGCTCGAGCTTCTTGGAGCCGACGTAATCGACGATCTTGACGCGCTGACGCTCCTCGAGATTGAACACGACCCGCTTGCCGATGACGCCGTTGTCGTAGGGCGCGTCTCCCACTTCGACCCAGATATTGTCCAGGAACGTGGTCGCCCACAGGCGCTTGAAATCTTCGAGGATGGCCTTTTCGTCGAACGGCGTCCACACCCCGTCACTGGGGCGGCTGGGTCGCGTTTCGACGTAATACAGATACGTCTGCGGTTCGATCACCGACACGTTGCCCTGGGTTGGAAAGCGCAATTCGATCGATCGCAACAGCGCGGGTGAGTCCGCGGGGGGAAGCTTGGGCCCCGGCTGGGCCTGCGGCGCGGGCGACGCGCCAGGCGAAGGGACCTGGGCACCGACCGGACTGGCCCCCAGTACGCCCACCACGACCACCCCTGCCAAATACGTCCGAATCGACATTGCACCGCTTTCCTGGCGCCGGGGCGGCTCGATCTCGCGCCCCGCCCGGACGCCGTGGTGTAGGCCGCGGGGCGGCCACTCCCGTACACCGGGTGAGCCTGCCAGACGCGATCAGTCTAGTTTACTAGGTTTTAGACGCTTCAGGCCAGCGGTCGGCCGGAATCGGCGCTGCCGACAGTCCGATAGCGCAGCGACTCCCCGTCGAGGAAGACCTCGATCTCGCCTCCCCGCAGGTGTCCACGAATCAACTCCTCCGAGAGCGGATCCTCAATATAGCGCTGAATCGCGCGCCTGAGCGGCCTCGCACCGTAGGAGCGGTCCTTGCACGTGACGTCGATCATCCAGTCGGCCACCTCCGGCTGGAGGCGCAGGCGCAGGCGCCGGTCGACCAGACGGGTGTTCAGTTGGTCCACCATCAACAACAGGATTTTGCGGAGGTCATCGTCCGACAGCGAGTCGAACACGATGATCTCGTCGATCCGATTAATGAACTCCGGGTTGAAGGTGCGGCGCACCTCGCTCAGGACCATCTCCGACACGCCCTTGTGCACCTCCTGCTGGTCGGGCAACTGGAACCCCATCGACCCCTTCTTCTCGATGAAGCGGGCGCCGATGTTGGACGTCATGATGATGATCGTATTCTTGAAATTGATGCGGTTGCCGAGCCCGTCGGTCAGGGTGCCGTCCTCGAGCACCTGCAGGAGGATATTGAACAGGTCGGGATGCGCCTTCTCGATCTCGTCCAGCAGGACGACCGAATACGGGTTGCGCTTGATGCGCTCGGTCAACTGGCCGCCCTCGTCGTGCCCGACGTAGCCGGGCGGCGACCCGATCAGTTTCGACACCGAGTGCTTTTCCATGTACTCCGACATGTCGAAGCGGACCAGCGCCGCGTCGCTGCCGAACAGAAAGCCGGTCAACGCACGCGCCAGTTCCGTCTTGCCGACACCGGTCGGGCCGAGAAAGATGAAGCTGCCGACTGGCCTGTTCGGATTTTTCAGTCCGGCGCGCGAACGCCGAATCGCCCGGGACAGCGCCGAAATGGCCTTCTCCTGGCTGATCACCCGAAGATGCAGATCGGCTTCCATCCGAAGCAGTTTGTCGCTCTCGTCCTGATTGATCGACGCCAGCGGAATGCCGGTCCACTTCGACACCACCTCGTCGATTTCCTGCTTGCCGACGATGATGCGGTGCGCGCCGGGCCGGACGCCTCTGCCCGAGGTCGCCCCGCCGCTCCCGTCGCGGGCGAGCCCGCCGACCTGCTGCAGGGCCTGGACCTGTTCGTACTCCTGTACGGCCACCGCGGCCATGTCGGCCTGATCGACGGCATGCCTGGCCGAGCGCGCCGGCGCCCCGGTCCGCTCTCCCGACGCGGCGTCGCGCAGTTTGGCCCGCGCCCCCGACTCGTCCACCAAATCGATGGCTTTGTCCGGCAGGAACCGGTCGGTGATGTAGCGGCTCGACTGATAGACCGCCGCCTCGATCGCCTCGCGGGTGTATTCGACGTGGTGAAACGACTCGTACCGATCCTTGACCCCGATCAGAATCTCGATGGTCTGTTGCTCGTCGGGCGCTTCCACCTTGATCGCCTGGAACCGGCGTTCGAGCGACCGGTCTTTTTCGATGTACTTCCGGTACTCGGCCGGCGTCGTGGCGCCGATGCACCGAATCTCCCCTCGCGACAAGGCAGGCTTGAGGATGTTGGCCGCGTCGAGCGACCCTTCGGCCGACCCGGCGCCCACCAGCGTGTGCAACTCGTCGATGAAGACGATGATGTTGGGGCTCTCGGTGAGCTCCTTCATGATCGCCTTGAGGCGCTCTTCGAATTGTCCGCGGTATTTCGTGCCGGCCACCACCAACGAAATATCGAGGGCCAGGATGCGCTTGTCCGCCAGGAAGTGCGGCACTTCCCGGGCCACGATCTTCTGCGCGAGGCCTTCGACGATGGCCGTCTTGCCGACGCCGGGCTCGCCAATCAGCACCGCGTTGTTCTTGCTGCGACGGCACAGCACCTGCTGAACGCGCTCCACCTCTTCGTCGCGGCCCACCAACGGGTCGAGCAGGTTCTTGGACGCGGCCTCGGTCAAGTCGCGGCTGAACTCGCCCAGCAGCGGCGTCTCCTTCGGGCGGGGCGCGGGTGCTTTTTCGTTGAGCAGCGACACGATGTCGTCGCGCACCGCATCGAGGCGCATGCCTTTGTCGATCAGAATCGACGCGGCCAGCGACCGCTCTTCGCGCAGGATCCCGAGCAGCAGATGCTCAGTGCCGATGTAATTGTGCAGCAGCCGGTCGGCTTCTTCCGCCGCGCCCTGCAGCGCCCGTTTCGTCTCGGCGCTAAACGGGATCTCGACCGAGGTCGACACCTTCTCCCGGAACACGGTGCGCCCTTCGATCTCCTTGCGAATCGCGTCCAGCGACACCTGCGCGCGCGAGAACAACCGGCTCGTCAGGCCCTTACCTTCGCGAATCAACCCGAGCAGCAGGTGTTCGGTTTCGATCGACACACTGCCGAGCTGACTCGCCTCGTATCGGGCGAAGAACAGGACTCGCCGGGCTCGTTCTGTATAGCGTTCGAACATCCAGGCACCCGCGTGACGGTCATTGATGGCGCGGAAACGACAACCCGTCCAATTATACGGCAAACCCCGGCCCGACCCCGGCGCGGTCGTCGCCCGGAGCCGGCGTGCGGCGGTCCCGGTGTGTTTATGCCGGCGACAAGCGCCCGTCGGCCAGCCGCCAGACCTGATCGCAGCAGGACGCCAGGCGCGGATTGTGCGTGGCCAGCACCGAGGTGAGGCCGTATTCGCGGTGCATGTCGCGCAACAGCGCGTGGAGGGCGTCGGCCGTCGCTTCGTCGAGATCGCCGGTGGGCTCGTCGGCCAACAGCAGTGCCGGCCGGGTCACCAGCGCCCGGGCGATGGCGACGCGTTGCTGCTCGCCGCCCGACAGCATGCCGGGCCGATGGCGCAGCCGCTCGGCGAGGCCGACGGTAACGAGCAGCGCCTCGGCTCGCCGCCGGGCTTCGCGTGGATCGAGGCGCCCGATTCGCAGCGGCATCTCGGCATTTTCGAGGGCGTCGAATTCGGGAAGCAGGTGGTGGAACTGAAACACGAAGCCGACGTGGCGATTGCGATACGCCACACGGGCCCGATCCGACAGCGCGTTCAGGGCGGTATCGCCGATGTGGATCTGGCCCTGTTCGCAGCTGTCCAGGCCCCCCAGCACGTGGAGCAGCGTGCTCTTGCCCACGCCCGACGCGCCGATAATGGCCACCATCGCTCCCGCCTCGACCTCCAGGTCGAGCCCGCGCAACACGTGGAGACGCTGCTGTCCCGTCTCGTAGTGCTTATGAAGATTGGTGACCGTGACAAACGCCATCGCTATGCCTGATGTTCGATTCCTGGTTGGGCACGATACCTCGCGCCCCTACTCGGACGCTCGTCGTGGTGTCGCGACGGGAACGTGACGCCTCGCGCGTCCCGCCCGGACCTGCCTCGTCATCTCCCGATGTCAGCGCGACGCGTCGCGCCCCCTCTACACATCGCCAGCGCCTACCCGAACCGCAACGCTTCCACCGGATGAAGTTTGGCGGCCTGCCGCGACGGATAGATGGTCGCCACGAAGCACACGACAATCGCCGCGACCACCACCACCGCCACATCAAGCGGTTGCAACACGAACGGCACGTAGGCGATCTGGTACACGTCCATCGGCACGCGAATCAGCCGGTACCGGTCCAGGATCGTGGCGATGCCGTACCCGCCCACCGCGCCGGCGCAGGTGCCCACGGTGCCAATCAGCAAGCCCTGCAGCATGAAGATCCCCATCACGCTTTGCGCCGAGGCGCCCATCGTCTTGAGAATGGCGATATCGGGACTCTTCTCCATCACCAGCAACACCAGCGACGCGACGATGTTGAGGGCGGCCACCATGACGATGAGACCGATCGTGATGGAGATCGCCATCTTCTCCAGCCACAGCGCCGAAAAGAGCGCCCGGTTGAGATCGGCCCACGTCTGGGTGACGTACCCGGCGCCGAGCCGGGCAGGAATATCGCGGGCCACCGACTGCGCGGCGTAGATGTCGTCGACCCGCACCTCGATGAGTTCGACCGTCTCGCGATCGAGCAGCCGGCGGGCCAGCGGCAGGCTGACGAATCCGTAGGCGGCATCGAATTCGTACAGGCCGAGCGAAAACTGTCCGACCACGCGCACGCGGCGCGAACGGGGATACACGCCCATCGGCGTGAGCGACCCCTGCGGGGTGAGCAGCGTCACCTCGTCGCCGTCGGCCACGCCGAGGGTGCGCGCCAGATCGGTCCCAATCACGATGCCGGGCCGCCCAGCATCTCCGCGGTCTGCCAACGCGTCGAGCCGGCCGCTCTTCATGGCGCGTTCGATGTCGGTGACGCCCGACTCGAGAACCGGATCGATCCCCTTCAGGGTGATGAACGCTTCGCCGCGTCCGGTCGAGATCAGGGCCTTGCCCAGAATCGCGGGCGCAGCGCCGACCACGCGGGGGATCTTGCGCAGCGCGGCGAACTCCGCCTGCGGATCGACGATGCCGGCCTGTTTCCAGACGAAGACGTGGGCGGTGGCACCCAGGATGCGGCTGCGCAGTTCCTGCTGCAGCCCCGTCATCAGGGCCAGCGCCAGCACCAGCGCCATCACGCCCACCGCGACGCCCAGCGTCGAGACCAGCGAAATTACGGAGATGAACGCCTGCTTGCGCCGCGCCAGCAAATACCGGAGGGCGATGTGGACTTCGTAGGGCAGCGTCACGAGGCAGAGGCCTGGGGCCGCATCTGGGGAAACAGGATCACGTCGCGAATCGACGGGCTGCCGGTCAGCACCATCACCAGCCGATCGATGCCGATCCCTTCGCCTCCGGCCGGCGGCATCCCGAATTCGAGCGCCCGGATGTAGTCCTCGTCCATGCCGTGGGCTTCTTCGTCGCCCCGCTGACGGTCGGCCAGTTGCTGTTCGAATCGACGACGCTGCTCGGCCGGATCGTTGAGTTCGCTGAACGCGTTGGCAACTTCGAAGGCGCCGATATACAGCTCGAACCGTTCGACCGTGTCGGGATCGTCGGCCCGCTGTTTCGACAACGGCGACACCTCGGTCGGAAAATCGTAGACAAACGTCGGCTGCACGAGCGCGCGTTCGCACATCGCTTCGAACAGTTCCGTCGCGATCTTGCCGGGACCCACGCCCGGCGTCACCGCGATTTCGAGCCGGCCCGCCAGGTTGCGAGCGCGGGCCAGATCGCGCAGATCGGCCTCGTCGATGGTCTCGCCAAGCCGCCGGGACGCTTCCTCGCACACCGCGCCGCGCAGCGACATGCGGCAGTAGGGCGCCGCGAGCGAAATCTGGTGTCCGCCGAACGTGCACACGTCGGACCCGGTGGCCTCGCGCGCGACCGTCGAGATGAGCTCTTCGGTCATGTCCATCAGTTCGCGGTAGTCGCTGTAGGCCTGGTAGAACTCCAGCATCGTGAACTCGGGATTGTGCTGGGTGGAAATGCCTTCGTTGCGGAAGTTCCGATTGATCTCGTAGACCCGCTCAACGCCGCCCACCGTCAGGCGCTTGAGATAGAGTTCCGGCGCGATCCGGAGGTACAAATCGAGGTCGAGGGCGTTGTGATGCGTGACGAAGGGCCGGGCGAGCGCGCCGCCGGCCATCGGCTGCATCATCGGAGTTTCCACCTCGAGATACCCGCGCCCGTCGAGGAAGCGCCGAATCCCGGACAGCACCTTGCTGCGAACCTCGAAGACCTTTCGCGAATCCCGGTTGACGATCAGATCCAGGTACCGCTGCCGATACCGGATCTCGATGTCCTGCAGCCCGTGCCATTTTTCCGGAAGCGGCCGAAGGCACTTGGCGAGAAACTCGACGCGCGACGCCCAAATCGTCAACTCGTTGGTCCGGGTTCGAAACACGCGCCCCGACACGCCCACGAAGTCGCCGACATCGAGCAGCGTGAAGAGCGTGAAGTCCAGAGCGGGCAGCGCGTCCTGCCGGATGTAGGCCTGGATGCTGTCGCGCCCGTCGGTGAGCACCAGGAAATTCGCCTTGCCGAAACTGCGCACCGCGAGGATGCGGCCGCAGGTGACGGTCTCGGGCCGCAGCGTCTCGAGCTCGTCGTGGGTGCGGGCGGCATGGGCGCCGACCAGCGCGCCGATCGAGTCGGTGCGGGCAAATGTCCGCGGGTAGATTTCGATGCCCAGCGCCTGGATCTGCGCCAGGTTGGCACGGCGTTGCTGGATGAGTTCGTTGTCGTCGGACATACTGATTCGCCTGAGTCCCGTAAGGTTTCGCCTGACACCGCACCCGCGACTGGACGCCTCGCCTCAGGGCAGGCTCTTGAACACCGCGTCGAGGACGCCGTTGACGAAACGAACCGAGTCCTCTTCGCCAAACGTCCGCGCCAGCTCGAGCGCCTCGTCGATGACCACGCTGGGCGGCGTGTCGGAGGCGTGCGCCAGTTCGTAGATCGCCAGCCGCAGGATCAGCCGGTCGACCGCGGCCATCCGCTCGATCCGCCAGTTCTGGGCGTGCGCGGCAATCCGCTGGTCAATCTCGGCGACGTGCGCCACCGTGCCCGCCACCAGCGCTTCGGCGAAGCGGCGATTGACCGGTGTGAGCGCGGTGTTTTCGTCCTGCTCGATCGCCTCGTAGTCGGCGACCACCGCGTCGGGCGCGGCCCGGCCCACCTCCCACTGATACAGCATCTGGAAGGCCGACTCGCGTGCCCGGTGCCGGCTGCCGGTCTTGGTCATTTCAGGCCCCTGCCGGCAACCGCGTCGCGCACGGCGCGTCGCAGGTTCGCCATCTCGATGGCGGCCATCGCCGCTTCCCAGCCCTTGTTGGCGGTGCCCGGCACGGCCCGGGCCAGCGCCTGCTCGGCCGATTCGGTGGTCAACACGCCGAAACTGATGGGCACTCCGGTCGCCATCGACGCCTGCATGATGCCGTGGGCGACGGCCTCGGAGATGTATTCGAAGTGGGACGTCTCGCCTCGAATCAGGCACCCGAGGCACACCACCGCGTCGTAACCACCGGTCGCGGCAGCGGTGTGGGCGGCCTGCGGAATCTCGTACGCCCCCGGCACGACCAGCACATCGACCGCGTCGGAGGCGGCCCCCGCCGCGTTCAGCGCCTCGACGGCGCCGGCCCGGAGACGATCGGTCACAAAGTCGTTGTAGCGCGACACCACGATGGCGATGCGAAGGTGACGTGCGTCGGCTTTGCCGCTGAACTCCATGACGTTCCAGTGCCGGCTATCGGCCGGTGAAGGAGGCTTTCCGTTTCTCGACAAACGCCTTCGTGCCTTCGCGCATGTCGTCGGTGGACGCGACCAGCCCGAACAGGGTGGCTTCGAGCACCGATCCGTCGGCGACCGACATGTCGAGGCCGCAGTGGATGGCCTCCATGCCGTGCCGGATCGCGACCGGGGCACTGGCGGCCAGCGCCTGAGCGAGGGCCCTGGCTTCGGCCATCAGCGCGGATGCCGGCACGACACGATTGACCAGACCAATGCGATACGCTTCGGCCGCGTCGATGGTGGCGCCGGTGAGGATCAGCTCCATCGCCCGGCCTTTCCCGACCAGTCGCGGAAGCCGCTGCGTGCCGGCAAACCCGGGAATCACGCCCAGTTTGACCTCCGGCTGCCCGAATTTCGCCGTCTCGGAGGCCAGCCGAATCGTGCAGGCCATCGCCAGTTCGCACCCGCCGCCCAGGGCGTAGCCGTTGACCGCCGCGATCACCGGTTTGCCGAGATGTTCGATGCGGTCGAAGATGCGCTGGCCCGCCTCGGCGTACGCCTTGCCGGCGACCGGGGTCAGTTCGGCGAGTTCCTTGATGTCGGCGCCCGCCACAAACGCCTTCTCGCCGGCGCCGGTCACCACGACCGCCCTCACCGCGTCGTCGTCTTGCAGTTCGCGCATCACGCGATCGAGTTCGCGCAGGGTCGCCATGTTCAACGCGTTCAACACCGACGGCCGGTTCAGCGTGACGATCGCCACGCCGCCGTCGCGCTCGAGCACCACGTATTCATACGTCATGGATTCGATGTCTCCCGCGCAAAAGTATACTCCACGCCCCTGTCGGCGATCTCGCATCTGCCTGCGGGAGATGCGTGGGAGACGAGGTCGCCACCGGATGATTTCTAGAGCGGCAGGAAGTACAGCAACCATCCGACGACGAACGCGGATCCGATCAGGCTGGCGAAAATCGTGGCGCCGCTCTGCACTTGCGCTCGGCGTTCGTCCTTCAGCAGCACGCCGCCCACCGACGCCACCAGCGCCGCAAACACCACCATCAGCAACACGTGACTGTGAATAGGCATGAGGGAGTTATTTCCGGCCGAGCGCGATATCGTGCGCGTCGATCATCACCAGCGTGTTCAAGAGACCGGCCGTGATCAGAAACGCATTGCCGTATTCATAGGTCACCGCCCCGGCGACGCCAGCGCCGAGCCCGGCCAGTTTCGCCAACGCGTAGGCCGCGCCGACACCGACATCGGCCACTGCGGCCAGCGCCACCAGCGGTTCGGCGGGCTCGAAGGGAAACAACCGGCCCCGGAGGGCCAGCCCGATTCCGAACATCGCCGGCAACACGAGCAGGAACACCAGGCCTTTGTGTCGGCGACCGAGCCAAAGATGGCCGCCACCCGGCACGAGCCACGCCACCAGGTAGACCAGCCACAGCGGCCTGGCTGGCCGCGCCGGCACCTTCGTCTTCAACTTCGCACCAGTCGCCATGCCGGTCAGTGTATCGCAGAGTTCGTGGCGCTGTCGCCAATCGGGTCGCCCCCGGCCCACCCGATCACGAACCACCCCACGGCGATCCCGAGGGGCACCGCACCGGCGCAACGCGCGAGGTTCGACACCAAGGCGCCCAGCAGATGCTCGGCCGCAAAAAGTCCCGCGGTGGGCGCCGCCGCGCCGATCAGGACCAGCCGCAGCGCCGGTACAGGCACCGACCGGGCCGCACGTCGACCGATCCAGATCAGTCCGACCAGCGCGCCCAGGGCCGCACCGCCGTACAGGCCCATGCACCGCGCGCACACCGGCAGCTGTGTCTGGGCCACGTGGAACGACCGGGCCGGCTGCTGGTGACACAGCAGAGCGCCCGTCCGGTAGGTGAGGGCCGCCGCCACCATCGCCGCGCGGTTCTGGAGCGCGCTCGCCGCCACCGGGGTCGCCACCAGCCACACCGCCCAGGCCACCGACAGACCTGCCAGACCGGCCGCTGCACGCCCGGACTTCATCGACACCTTCAGTGTCGCGACGGCAGCGACAGCGGACCGAAACTGGCCGCGTATCTGGCGGCGAACTCGGCCCACGTGTAGTGATGACTCGACCCGCCCATGTGCTCGAGCGCGTAGGTCGCCGCCACGCTGCCCATTCGCCCGCACACCTCGTAGCCGGCGCCCACCGCCAGCCCCTTCATGAATCCGCCGCGGAACGCGTCGCCCACGCCCGTCGGATCGGCCACCGTTGAGGGCGCCACGGCCGGAATCTCGATCGTCTCGTCGCGCCGCACGATCGTCGCGCCCTTTTCGCCCTTGGTCACCACGACCGCGTCGGCAGTCTCGAGCAGGCGTCGTTCGTCGAAGCCGGTCTTCTCGCGGATGATCTCGAACTCGTAGTCGTTCGACACGACGATGCGGGCGCCGACCAGGCCGCGCGTCAGTTCGTCGCCCCCCATGCGCGCCACCTGCTGACTGGGATCGAAGATGTACGGCACGCCCAGCGATCGGCACTCTTCGGCGTAGCTGACCATCGCCGCCGGGTCGTTGGGCGAGATGATCGCGAGGTCGCACGCGCCGGCCCGTGCGAACGACAGTTCGCCGGCGTGCGCCATCGCCCCGGTGTAGAAGGACGCGATTTGGTTGTTCTTCTGGTCGGTGCTGCAGAAAAACGACGCGGTGAACTTGCCCTCGATCTCCTTGACGAGCGAAGCATCGACGCCGACGCTTTCGAGCCACGTGCGGTACTCGCCGAAATCCTGGCCCGCGGTCGCCATCAAGCGGGGCCGCTCGCCCAGCAACGCCAGCGTGTACGCAATGTTGGGCGCGCACCCGCCGCGGCGCTTGTCCATGGTGTCGACCAGGAAGCTGAGGCTGACACGCTGGAGATGATCGGGCAGCAGGTGCTCGGCGAAACTTCCGGGAAACGACATCAGGTAGTCGTAGGCGATTGATCCGGTGACGATGATGTTCATGATGTGGTGATGTACTTGCCGATAATCGGCGCCAGTTCCTGTTTGACCTGGGCAGAGATGTGCTCAGGCCGGGTGATGATGGCGGTGGCCAGCGCATGGCGGCACCCGCAGGTTCGCGCGGACGGCAGACGCCCCACCGTTTCGGCGATGATTTTCTGCGCCATCGCCGCGTTCTGCGTGAGATGGCCGATGATCATCTCGACGCTCACCGAGTCGTGGTCGGGATGCCAGCAGTCGTAGTCGGTCACCAGCGCGATGGTCGAATAGCAGATCTCCGCTTCGCGCGCGAGCTTGGCCTCCTGGAGGTTCGTCATCCCGATGATGTCCATCCCCCAGGATCGATACAGCTTCGATTCGGCCAGCGTCGAGAACTGGGGCCCCTCCATGCACACGTAGGTGCCGCCGGCGTGCACGGTCGCCCCGACGGACGTGGCCGCCCCGTAGACGTGGCATCCAAGATCGCCGCAGACCGGATGCGCGAACCCCACATGGGCCACCAGTCCGCGTCCGAAGAACGTGCTGATGCGGCCACGCGTGCGATCGAGAAACTGGTCGGGAATGACGATGTCGAGCGGCTTGTAATCCTCGCGCAGGCTCCCCACCGCACTCGCCGAGAGAATCCGTTCGACGCCAAGCACCTTGAAGCCGAAGATGTTCGCGCGGAAATTCAATTCGGTCGGCAGAATGCGATGCCCGGCGCCGTGCCGCGCCAGAAACGCCACACGCCTGCCGCGCAGCGTCGCGGTGATGAACGGGCCGGACGGATCGCCAAACGGGGTGGCCACCGTCACTTCCTTCCGGTCCGCGAGTTCGGGCATGTCGTACAAGCCGCTGCCGCCGATAATGCCAATCTCAATCGCCATCGTGCCAGTCCTTCACGCGTTGTGTGAGTTCAATCAGCACCCCGTGGGTGCTCGAGGGATGGATAAACGCCACCAGCGCCCCGCCGGCGCCGGCGCGGGGCTCGCGATCGATCAGGCGGATGCCCCGTCCCGCCAGACGGGCCAGTGCCGCCCGGAGGTCATCGACGCACAAGGTGAGGTGGTGGACGCCCGGCCCACGCTTCTCGACGAATTTGGCAATCGGCGATTCGACGCCGGTCGCCTCGAGCAACTCGAGCGACACCTCCCCGACCGGCACAAAATGGGCGCGCACCCGCTGTGGGGCTACCTCTTCGACCGCCGCGACTTCGAGGCCGAGGGCGTCCCGGTAAAACGCCATGGCGGCCGACAGGTCGGCGACGGCAATGCCGACGTGATCCAGCCTCGCCCCCCGTGGCCGCTCTCTGCCAATCGCCCGATCGAGAATTTCGGCCGCGGCCGAGTAGGGATCGAGTTGACGCTCGGCGATCCGATCGAGGGTGGCGGCCAGTTCGCCTTCGCGAAACACGTCGGTCTCCACATGACGCATGAAGCGGCTGGCGATCAGCTCCCGCAACCGGAACTCGTCCCGCACGCGTCGCCGCGACAGCTGTTCGGACGAGGCGTGGGCGCGAAACGCCTCGATGGCCGACACCAGTTCGGGAACGCCGGCGCCCGATGTCGCCTGGGTCCGAACCACGGGCGGACGCCATTCGCCTGGCGCAACATCCGCGAGCGACTGCATCGCTTCGATCGAGGCGACGAGCCGATCTGCGCCGTCGCGATCGGCTTTGTTGACGACGAACACGTCGGCAATTTCCATGATGCCGGCCTTCAAGGCCTGGACGTCGTCGCCGGTACCCGGCACCAGCGTCACGATCGAAATGTCGGCGGTGCGGACGATATCGACTTCGTCCTGGCCGACGCCGACCGTTTCGATCATCACCCAGTCGTAGCCGGCCGCGTCGAGCACCTGCGCCGCCTCGTGGGTGGCGCGGGACAGCCCGCCCAGGTGGCCGCGCGTGGCCATGCTCCGGATGAAGACGCCGGTGTCGCCGGCATGCGCCTGCATGCGCACGCGATCGCCGAGCACCGCGCCGCCCGTGTACGGGCTGGTGGGGTCGACGGCGACGATGCCGACCGTGTCGCCGGCCTGGCGCAGATGGGTGGTGAGCCGATCGACCAGCGTGCTCTTGCCGGCGCCCGGAGGGCCGGTCACCCCGATCAGGTACGCGCCGCCGGTGTGGGGAAACAGGGCCCGGACCAGTTCGGCGGCCTGCGGCGCCTCGTCTTCGATCAGGGAGATGGCCCGCGCGATGGCGCGCGCGTCGCCCTCGAGCACGCGCTCGCTCAACCGACGGGGCTGCCCGGCGGGCGTCGCCTGGTCCATCGGCGTCACGCCGACGCCGCCAGCAATTGCCGGGCGATGACCAGCCGCTGAATCTCGCTGGTGCCCTCGCCGATGGTGGTCAGCTTGACGTCGCGGAAAAACTTTTCGGCCGGATAGTCCTTCACGAACCCGTAGCCGCCGTGGATCTGCACGCATTCCTCGGACGCGCGAACGGCCACTTCGCTCGACATCAGCTTGGCCATCGCCGACTCGCGCGAGGTGCGCACGCCGGTGTCCTTGAGGTAGGCCGCACGGTAGGTGAGCAATCGCGCCGCCTCGATCCGCGTCGCCAGGTCCACCAGCTTCCACTGGATGGCCTGGAACGAGGCAATCGGCTGGCCGAACTGCACGCGCTCCAACGCGTAGCGCCGGGCCGTCTCGTACGCGCCCTGCGCGAGCCCGACCGCCAGCGCCGCGATCCCGATACGTCCGGCGTCGAGCACCTGCAGCGTGTTGATGAAACCGGCGTGTTCCTCTCCCAGCAGCGCATCGGCCGCGACGCGACAGTCCCGGAAAATCAGTTCGCTGGTGTCGCTGGCGCGCATCCCGAGCTTGTCCTCTTTCCGCCCGGCGGCCATGCCCGGATTGCCACGCTCGACGATGAAGGCCGAGATGCCGTGCGCCCCCTTCGTCTTGTCGGTGACCGCCATCACCACGGCGACTTCGCCGATGCTGCCGTGGGTGATGAACGCTTTGGCGCCGTTGATCATCCATCCCGCCCCATCGCGTACCGCGGTGGTCCGGAGACGGGCGGCGTCCGAGCCGGCGGTCGGCTCGGTGAGGCCCCATGCGCCAATCCATTCGCCCTTGGCCAGCGGAACCAGATACTGCTGTTTCTGCGCCTGAGTGCCGAACATCGCGATGTGCGCCGAGCAGAGGCCGTTGTGCGCCGCCACCGACAACGACACCGCCGGGTCGATGCGCGCCAGTTCCTCGACGCAGATGCAGTAGTCGATCGCCGACATCGCCGCCCCGCCGTACTCTTCGGGGAACTGAATCCCCATCAGCCCCAGCGCGGCCATCTTCGCGACCAGCGAGCGCGGGAACGCCTGCGCCTCGTCCCACTCGCGGACATAGGGCCGGATTTCGGTTTCGGCGAACTCGCGCACGGCGCGCCGAAGCAGGTCCTGCTGGTCGGTTGGGCGGAAATCCATTGGAAGAAACTTATCACGTTCCGAACAGCCGATCACGACGGAGGCACGTCGGTCGACGAGGCCCGGCGCCAGTCGGAGTGCGGACGCTGGTTTTCGACAAACCAGCCCCAGAGCAGCGAGCCGTACGACTGCCAGCGCAAGCCCTTGCCGGCGTAGAACGGCAACAGCGCCCGCTGCACGTCGGGCAGCCGATAGCACGGCACGCCCGGAAAGTAGTGGTGCTCGAGATGCAAGTTCGAGTTGAGGAAGGCCACGTTCCAGAACCAGTGGCTGCGCATCAGTGTGCTCCAACCGACCGGGTCGGTCGGATCGATGCTGTAGTGCTGGCCAAGGCGATTGAGCGTGAAGGCGATCGGGAACACCAGCACGACGGGCACCAGATAGGCGCGCAGGGCGGGACCGATACCGCCGAGCGCGGCCAGCAGCCCCAGCACCAGCAGGTGCACCACGATCGAGACGCGACGCTCGACGCCGATCGCACGCTGAACCGCTTCCGGGTACGTGGCCGATTCGCGGCGCGCCGCCCGGAAATAGATCGCGAACAACGCGGGCGTGCCATAGAGGAACTTGAGCCAGCGCGCGTTGACTTTTGGCGACAGGTGATGCCGTTTCGGATCGCCGTCCGAGGAGCCAAGTTCCGCGTGGTGATCGAGATGCCAGCGGGTGAACTGCGTGGCGGAGATGCCGCTCGGAATCGCGTAGAGAAATCCGAGAAGCCGATCCAGCCTGGGGCGGCGCACCGGGAAGACGGCGTGGTGCACGACTTCGTGCAACAGGACGGTGAAATTGAAGACCGTGAACCCTTGCACCACCGCAAGCGGAAGCCACAGGGCGGGATGCTCGACTCGCACGAGCGCCCAGGTGGTCGCCCCCAGAAGCAGGAACTGGCGACACGCGAGGACGGCGTGCCGCCACGTCGTCTTCGCGTGCAGCGCCCGAAGCATGTCAGCCGGGATCGCCACGCTCAATTCTGCGCGCAACGCCCCGGCATGCTGGTGGTAAAAGTGCGTCTTCAAGTCCGAGTCCCCTGCCCTCAGGAGGGACCGCCCCAACCTCGCGGCCCGCATCGCCCGTGTCCGGCACAGCCATGACACCGGCCGACTCGCCATTTCTTCCCCGCGAAGGAATCGGTCTGATATCCTCTCGGCAGGCTGATCCTACCACCGCCCAAGGAGCGATTCGACATGACCTTCCGACGCGCGGCCGCTGCTGTTCTGGCTGGAGGCGCGCTCCTCCTGCTGCCCTCTGTCGCCCGAGCCGACATCACGGCCTTTCTCGGGTCGCTCCGGACGACGACCCCTCAGTCGCTCAAAGGCGTGGCGGTCGGCGGCACGCTGATCGTGGTGGGACTGGAGTTCGAATACGCCACCGCACCGGAAGACATCGCGACCTCGACGCCCGGACTGACGACGGGGCTGGTGAGCGGGGTAGTGAAGACGCCCTCGAGCCGGGCGCAGTTCTACGTGACCATCGGCGCCGGCCTGTATCGGGAGACGCGAGCCGCGGTGACGACGACCAGCACGGCGGGGGCGGTGGGCGGGGGCGTGATCGTGGGCCTGAGCGGGCCGCTGGGCGTGCGGGTGGATTATCGCGTGCTGACGTTGAAGAATTCGCCGAACCCCGACGGCGGGACGCGCCAGCGGGTGTACGCCGGATTGAATCTGAAATTCTGAGAGGGGAAACCGGGCTGTGACGGAGCGCCCCACGGCGCCCCGTCACAGGCGGACTACTTCATGTCGGCGATCAGCTTGTAGTTCTGCAGAGTGACCCCGCCGGCGAACGACGCGCTGTAAATCTTGAACAGGTCCTGCACCTCGGCCGGAAAGACCTTGGCGAGCACTTTCGACAACGTGTAATCGGCGTCCTTGACCACCGGGTCGATGACGAACACGTACAGGAAATTGCCGCCGGCAATCGGCTCGGGATTCTTGAACACCCGCCAGCCCTTGGCCATCTCCTTGTGCGCGGGGTCCTCGCTCTTGGCCAGCGCATCCTTGAGCTTGGCGATGACCTTCTCGAAGTCCTCGACCTTGTCCGGCTTGATCACGTTGAACATCAGGCCCAGATCGCCGGTGAAGACTCGGGCTGCGGGTGCAGCCTGCGCCGGGGCCGCTGTCGCGGCGGGCGCGGCGGCGGCCTGCGCCTGCGCGGAGCCGAACGAAACGGCCAGGGCGGCCAGAACAAGCGCCATTCCGAGAGCAATACGCCGCCATCCGGCAGCACGCGGCATCCACGTCGAGAGCATTTCAGAGCCTCCTTGGCGATAGGCGAATTGACAACAGCGGGTGTCGATACTCTACCGTACCGCCCACCTAGATGAACACCGCGAGAACTTCGTTGGCCAACAGCAGCCCTCGACGGCTGAGCCGAAGCCGACCGTCCTCGCGCCAAATCACGCCAGCGTCGACGTATGGTAGAAGATGATCGCCATATCGGGCCCAGAGATCAAGCCCGTATTTGCGGTGCACCTCAAGTTCGTCCACCCCGCAGACCAGCCGGAGGCCGGTGATGAGGGCTTCCTGCCATCGGTCCTGCGCCGAGAGCACCCGTCGATCCGTTTGGGCGTCGGAGCCGGCCTCAATGGCGGAGACGAAGGCGCCGGTGGCGGACACGGCGCTCCACCGCACGCCGCCAACCGTCGAATGCGCGCCCGGGCCGAAGCCGTACCATTCGCCGTCGGTCCAGTACTTCAGATTGTGCGCCGACTCGCGTCCGGGCCTCGCGACGTTCGAGATCTCGTACTGCGCGAGCCCTGCGTCGGCGGTCATCTCCATCGCCAGTTCGTACATGTCCGCCGCTTCATCGTCGGAACCCTGCGTGAGGCGCGCGCGCGCCATCTCCGCCCGCAGCGGCGCGTGTGGATACAGTTCGAGCATGTAGAGCGATGCGTGGTCGGGCGCCAGATCGATCAACGCCTCGACCGACTGGCGCCAGTCGGCCAGCGTTTGTCCGGGCAGCCACATCATCAAATCGAGGCTGATATTGTCGAAGCCGGCGGACCGCGCGGCCGCCACCGCCCGCCGCGCCGTCGCCGCGTCGTGAATCCTGCCAAGCCGCTGCAGTTCGTCGTCGCGAAACGACTGAACACCGATGCTGAGCCGGTTGACACCCGCTTCCCGAAATCCCGAAAGCGCCTCTGGCGACGCCGTATCGGGATTGACTTCCATCGTGATTTCGGCGCGGTTCGCCACCTCGAAGTGCTGCCGGCAGCTCTCGATGATGCCCGCAATCTCGGTCGGCGCGAGCAGCGACGGCGTGCCGCCCCCGAAGTAAATCGTGTCGGCGGTTCGCAGCGCGGCCGGCCCGGCGCCCGCGCTGACGCGCGCGATCTGCGTGTGCACGGCCGAGACGTAGCGGGTTTTGAGGGGCGCGTCCAACAGACCGCGGGTGAAGTTGCAGTAGCTGCAGAGGTGACGGCAGAAGGGAACGTGGATGTAGAGGCCCAGGGGCGCCATCGCGGCCCCGGACTAGCTGGTGCCCGCTCGGCCGCCGGGCCACTTGAGTTCGGACTTCGAGTCGCGCAGCTGCGCCCGCGCCGGCGCCGGGCGAACCGCGGCCACCCGGCTCCGCTTGCCCTGCCGCTTGAGCTTCCACATCGCCACCAGATCCTCGTCGCTGTGCTGGGCGCCTTCGTCGCGATAGTCGGCGGCGTCGAGGACGACGAACTCGCACATCTCGTGCAGCCGCGAATACATGCGGAAGCCAATCCGGTAGAGCAGCGAGTTGGGATCGGTGTCGTCGGGCTGGGCCTCGTAGTTGGAGGTGAAGATGGTGGCGCGCCGATCGTTGTACCGCGTGTTGACGATGAGCGACAGGGTTTCTTCGACCCAGTCGGTCGTCTTCTCGGCGCCCAGATCGTCCAGCACGAGCAACTCGGCGGTCATCACCGGGCGCAGGACTTCGAGTTCTGTGGTGCGGACCGTCGGGCTGTAGGTGCCGCGAATCACGCGCAGCAAATCCCGGGTGTCGTAGTAGAGGCCGCGGGCACCGCGGGTGGCCACCACCTGACGCAGCACCGCCACGGCCAGATGCGTCTTGCCCACGCCGGGCGGCCCTTCGAGAAACAAGCCCCGTTCGATGACGGGAAACGCCTCGGCCAGTTTGAGCGCCCGGCCTCTGGCCCGCACGAGCGATTCGTTGTAGGCCCTGAAGTTGGCGAGATCGCAGTGCTGATACCGCCGGGGGATCCGTGCATCGGCCGTCAGGCGCGAGGCGAGCTGGTCGCGCCAGCAGTCGCAGCGCGTCGCGCGCCGGACGCCTTCGCGCTCGACCATCTTCCAGCCGGTACCGTCACAGACAGGGCAACTCATGAGGGATCGGTCACGCGCCTCGCGGCAGTCAGAAGCCAGAAACCAGCATCAGGGAGCAAGGAAAGAATACTACACGATCCAGCCCTGTCCTCGGCTCCGATCCCGGCGGTTTCTGTTTTGCGGCGGGACCCGGCATCAGGAATCGGAAGGCGTGTCACCTGGGCCGGCGGGTTGAACCGGCGCGCTCCGGACGATGTCGGCGGGCGTGGAACGCACCAGCGCGGTATTGAGCCGCTGCTCCCAGTCGCCGAGGCCGCGGGCGAGTTCGCGCTTGACGTATTCCATGAACTCGTTGACCTCGTGCTGCATGTCTTCCATCTTCTGGCGCATGTTGAGGACGATTTCGACGCCGGCCAGGTTGACGCCCAGGTCGCGGGTAAGCGACAGGATGGTTTCGAGGCGCTGCAGATCGTCATCCGAGTAGAGGCGCGTGTTGCCGTCGGTGCGCGACGGCTTGAGGAGGCCCTCCCGCTCGTAGAGCCGCAGGGTCTGGGGATGGATGCTGTACTTCTGCGCCACCGCGCTGATCATGTAGTAGGCCTTGCCGGCCCCGGAGCCCTTCTTGGTGGCCACTGTGGTATCCCTTCGTCCGCGTTCGGCGGCCCGGTTCAAGACGCGGTCGCGTCCCGCCAGAGTCCCGCGCGAACATCCTCGGTATTGATGTGCCCGAATTCGTGAAGCAGTTCCCGCGACCGTTGATCGATGACCGACGGCAACACGATTCTGATCTCGACGATCAGGTCGCCGCGCGTGCCCTTTCGCGCGACGCAGACGCCGCGGTCGCGCAGCCTGAAGCGCTGCCCCGACTGCGTGCCGGGCGGCACCCGGAGTCGCACCGGCCCGTCGAGCGTGGGGATGTCGAACCGGGCGCCGAGCGCCGCTTCGTGCACCGCCACCGGCACGCCCACCAGCAGGTCGTCGCCCTCCCGGCGGAACACGCGATGCGGCGTCACGTGCAGCGTCACGTACAAGTCGCCCGGAACCGCCCCGCGCGTGCCGGCGTGGCCGAGGCCCGGAATCCGGATTTGCTCGCCCGGACTCACGCCGGCCGGAATGGTGAACGTCGTGGTTTCGCTGCGCGACTCCACGCCAAGTCCCTGGCACGCTGCGCAGGTGGCGTGCCGAAGCAAGCCCGTCCCGCCGCACCGGCCGCACGTCTTGGTAAACATCATGTGCCCGCGGGCGCTGCGCACCGATCCGGCTCCCCGGCACGATGCGCAGGTCGCTTCGGCCACCGATTGCACGCCCCGGCCGCGGCATCCGCGACACACGTCGCGGCGAATCACCGTCACCTGCTGCTCGACGCCCCGCGCCGCTTCTTCAAATCCGACCGTGACCGGCACGAACAGGTCGGCCCCTGGCGTCGGCGTCTCGACCGACCCTCCCACCGCGTCGTGAATCACGTCGGCGAACAAATCGCCGAACGTGGAGGCGGCGGCCCCATCCACCGCATGCACCGAAAAATCAAACCCTTCGAAGCCGAAGGTCGCCGTCACCTCGCCGGCCACGCCCGACCGCCCGAGCAGGTCGTACTCCCGCCGGCGGTCCGGATCGATCAAGACCTCGTAGGCCTCGACCACCGCCCGGAACCGGACGGCGGCGGTGCGATCGCCCGGATTGATGTCGGGGTGGTACCGGCGCGCCAGACGCCGGTACGCCCGCTTGATCTCCTCGAGACCCGCCACCGGCGCCACGCCGAGTAATTCGTACAGGTCCATCGCGCCAGCTCAGGCGACTCTACTTCTTGCCTTCGTCCACCACTTCGGCGTCGATCACGTCGCTTTTGGGCGCACCGCCCCCCGGGGCGGATCCGCCTTCTGGCGTCGGCCCGGCGCCGGGCGCCGCCTGACGATAGAGCACCTCGGCCAGCTTGTGCTGGGCAGTGGTGAGCGTGTCGAGCGCGGTCTTGATCGCCGCCGCGTCGTTGCTCTCGATGGCCTTCTTGGCCTCGGCCATCGCCGCTTCGACCGGCTGCTTGTCGGACGCGCTGAGCTTGTCGCCGGTGTCCTTGAGCAGTTTCTCGGCCGCGTACACCGCCTGGTCGGCGTGGTTGCGGGTTTCGATCTCTTCCTTGCGCTTGCGATCATCGGCCGCATTGGCTTCGGCCTCGCGCATCATCCGATCAACCTCTTCCTTGCTCAAGCCGCTCGACGAGGTGATCGTGATCTTCTGCTCTTTGCCGGTGCCCTTGTCCTTGGCCGACACGTTGACCATGCCGTTGGCGTCGATGTCGAAGGTGACTTCGATTTGCGGGACGCCGCGCGGGGCCAGCGGAATGCCGTCGAGATGGAACCGGCCAAGCGTGCGGTTGTCGCGGGCCATGGGCCGTTCGCCCTGCAGCACGTGCACCTCGACACTCGACTGGCTGTCGGCGGCGGTGGAAAACACCTCGCTCTTACGCGTGGGAATCGTCGTGTTGCGCGGAATCAGCGCGGTGGCCACTCCACCCAGCGTCTCAATGCCCAGCGACAGCGGCGTGACGTCGAGCAGCAGCAGGTCCTTGACCTCGCCGGCCAGCACGCCGGCCTGAATCGCCGCGCCGATGGCCACGACCTCGTCGGGGTTGACGCCCTTGTGCGGTTCCTTGCCGAACGCGTCGCGCACGATCTGCTGGACGCGGGGAATGCGGGTCGAGCCGCCCACCAGCACCACTTCGTCAATCTGCGAGGGCTGGACCCCCGCATCGGCCAAGGCCTGCTTGACGGGCCCGACCGTCTTCTGCAGCAGGTCCTCGACCAGTTGCTCGAACTTCGCCCGCGTGAGCTTCATCTGCAAGTGCTTGGGCCCGGACGCGTCGGCGGTGATGAAGGGCAGATTGATTTCGCTCTCCATGACGGTCGAGAGCTCCATCTTGGCCTTCTCGGCCCCTTCGCGCAGCCGCTGGAGCGCCATCCGGTCCTTGGTGAGGTCGATGCCGTCGCTCTTCTTGAATTCGCCGGCCACCCACTCGATGATGCGCTGGTCGAGATTGTCGCCGCCCAGATGCGTGTCGCCGTTGGTCGACTTGACTTCGACCACGCCCTCGCCCACTTCGAGAATCGAAATATCGAAAGTGCCGCCGCCGAAGTCGTACACGGCGATGGTCTCGTCCTTCTTCTTGTCCAGACCGTAGGCCAGCGCGGCCGCGGTCGGCTCGTTGACGATGCGCATCACTTCGAGACCCGCGATCGTGCCGGCTTCCTTGGTGGCCTGCCGCTGCGCGTCGTTGAAGTAGGCGGGAACGGTGATGACCGCCTTGGTCACCGGCTGGCCCAGGTGTTCCTCGGCCGCCTGCTTGAGTTTCTGCAGGATCATGGCGGAGATCTGGGCGGGCGCGACGCGATCTTCCTTGCCAGAGGCCTGGACCTGCACCACGACGTGGTCGCCATCGCGCACGACGCGATAGGGCACCATCTTCATCTCTTCGTTGACTTCTTCGAAGCGCCGGCCCATGAACCGCTTGATGGAGAATACGGTGTTCTCCGGGTTGGTGACAGCCTGCCGCTTGGCGACCTGTCCGACGAGGCGCTCGCCGGTTTTGCTGAATCCCACCACGCTCGGGGTCAGCCTGCCGCCCTCGGAGTTGGTGATGACGACCGGCTCTCCGCCTTCCATGACAGCGACGACCGAATTGGTGGTCCCGAGATCGATCCCGATAATCTTGCTCATGTTGATATCCTCGGCCTGAACGTGAGGGCAACCGCCCTCCGATGGGCCAGACGCTTTCTGGCTCCATATATTAGGCAGACGCAATCATAAAATATTAGCGTGTGGCTGTCAAGACTTCGTCTAGCTTAGCTGGCGCCGTCGCTCTAACGTGTTGTCATTGAAACTTTTATCGGATCCGTGCTACGCTTCGTATGCCTGCCTACAGACCGGGAGTCTCAATTCGCCCTGAGATTCCGGCGCATCATCGAGGGTCATATGACCAGTTTCTTGCGCGTTTGTCTGTGGGTTTCTCTCTCCGCACTCGTCAGTGTTGGCTCCGCATCCGGTCAAGCTGCGCCTGCGCGTGTCCCCGACTCCACGCCTCCTCCAGCCCATCTCTCGCAGATCGAAGGCCAGGTATCGCTCGAACGCGAGGGGCGCTCGGAAACCGCCGCCCAGAACAGTCCCTTGCTCGACGGTGATCGGATTCGCACCGATCGCGGCCGCGCCGAGGTGATATTGGGCGATGGCTCGCTGCTCCTGATCGACGAAGCCACGACGGCCGACCTGCTGGCCGGTGATCTGGTTCGTCTGATCCAGGGCCGCCTCACCCTGCTGGTGGCGGGTGCCAGCGACCCGTCCCGCGCCGTGCGCTATCAGGTGGATGCGCCGTCGGCGTCGATGCAGAGTAACGGCCCGGGCGAGTATCGCGTGATGATCGACCCTTCGACCGGCCCACCCGCGGTGGAAGTCAGTGTGGTCCGCGGCGACGCGACGTTGGCCAATGATGCCGGCTCGATCGGCCTGCGCGCCGGCGAGCGCTCACGGGCGCGCGAGGGCGAAGCGCCCAGCCGGCCGCAGCCCTTCAATTCGGCCCGAAGCACGGATTTCGATCGCTGGAGCGCCGCCCGACGCGACGCCCGGGTCGGCACGACATCGGCGCGATACCTGCCGCCAAATCTCGAGCCCTATGCCGCCAGCTTCGACCGCTACGGCACCTGGCGGTACGAAGCGTCGAACGGGTACGTCTGGTTCCCCACCGTCGAGTCCCAATGGCGTCCGTACTCGGTCGGCTACTGGCGGCAGTACGACCGGTGGGATTCGTTCTGGATCGCCGGCGACCCGTGGGGATGGCCGACCCACCACTACGGGCGCTGGGGATTTTCGACGGGCTACGGGTGGTACTGGATGCCGGCGCGCTCCTGGGGAGCCGGGTTCGTGTATTGGGCGCTCGGCGGCGACTACGTCAGTTGGTGCCCGCTCGGCTGGAACGACTATCCGGTTTTTGGGAGTTGGGGCGTGCCTGGCGCCTACGTCGGCCTCTACGACGGCTGGTACGGCTGGACGGTGATTTCGCGGCGTCATTTCGGCTCGTCGCACTATGCCTCGCGCGTCGCGGTTGACGGCCGGCGTTTCGACCACCGTACCTCGTCGTCGTTTACCGCCAGCCGCCGATCCCCAACGTTGGGTTATGCGGTACCGCGAGGCCAGTCGGGGACCGCCGCGCCACGAATGGGAACCAACGGGCCCGCTGGCGGCAGTCGCGGCGTTGACGGCACCGGAATCGGCGGCCGGCTCCGAGAACGTTCGGCCGCACTCCAGTCGCCGCGCACCACCAGCCAGGGCCGAGCCGAACCGGCCCAGCAAGGTGCCCAGCGGTCGTCGCCGGGGGCCACGCTCGAGCGCTCCGGCCAACGCTCGGCGCCCGA
>JBAXOX010000032.1:0-42055 GCA_037133015.1 Acidobacteriota bacterium | reverse complement strand
GTTCGGCGGCTGCGTCGTGTACAACACGCGGCTCAAGAAGTGGCTCGCCATGAGTTCGGCCGGACAGCCCATCACCAGTTCGAGGCCGGAGTTCCCGGACGGGCAGTACCACAAGGAAGAAGCCGATCGATCGAACAATTACAAGGGGCTGCGCGGCATTCGGACGTGGGACATCACCGACCCGCTCAAGCCGGTCATGTTGCAGGAGTTCAGCACGGGCGCGACCGGGTGGGGCACGCACATGAACTTCTACGACGGCGGCAAGTACGCCTACCTCGCCGCAGGTTGGGACGATCAGTTCTTTTTCGAGAACACCCAGCGCACGTACGGTTCGGGCATGATGGTGGTCGATCTGACCGACCCGTCCAAGGTGAAGGAAGTCTCGCGATTCCACCTGCCCGGCGAGCGCAAGGGCGAAGAAGCCGAATACTACAAGTACCCGTTCGCCGGTGACGGCGCGGCCTGGAATGGCACGCACTGCGGACCGGCCGTTCCCAAGCGCATCGAGGACGGCGGACGGTACGGCTACGGCGCCCACTGCGCGTACGGATTCGTGGTCTACGATTTTGCGGACATCACCAAGCCGAAGGCCGCCGCGCAGTACATCTGGGATCAGGAGACCATCGGCGGCATCCCGTACCACACGGTGCTCCCGTTGCTCGGCAACGCCAAGTTCCCCAACCACGGGAAGTACGTCATCGGCGTCGCCGAGACGATTCAGGCCGACTGCCGCGAACCGGTTCGCTTCCCACGGGTCATCGACGTGAGCGACCCGGCCAACCCGCGCATCATCGGTTTCTTCCCCCGCCCGAAAGCGCCGAAGGACGCGCCCTACGCCGACTTCTGTCTGGCGCGCGGCCGCTTCGGCACCCACAACTGCCAGTCGTGGGTCGCGCCGGGAAATGCACGCCCCGAGATCTTCTCATGCGCGTGGGATGTGGCGGGCGCCCGGATCCACGATCTGTCGGATCCCACCAATGTGAAGGAAGTCGCCTGGTTCGTTCCGGCGCGCGACGGCAATATCGAAGAGTACAGCACCTGGTGGCGCGGGACCTCGGAGGCGACCTTCGTCGAGTGGGACCGCAATCTGATCTGGCTGGCCACGCACGCCGGCACGTACTGCTTGTCGTCGCCGGCGCTCGGCAAACCCGTGCTCGAACCGCGCAAGATCGACAACTGGACCGTGCCGTTCCTCAACGCGGGGTGGGACGATGCGACGCCAGTGGCCTTCCACTTGGGTCGCGGCTTGAGGGAGTTCCTCGGCTAGACCGTCGTACCGGCTTCGGGCGTTGACGGAGGTCAGCGTCCCGTGCTCGATGAAATGGCCCGGCGGGTGCGACCCGTCGGGCCATATGTTTGTTCGCATCGCGCTGACGCGCACGCGGCAGGCTCAGATCGGGTTTGCTCCGCCCGGCGCGCACCCAGACGCGGTTCCGGCCGGAATCAACAACCCTCCCCGGAGCGCGATGTACACCGTGCAGTCTGGGAACGTCACCCTGCCATTCACCAACGGGTAAGTCGTCCCGTTGTAGACCAACTGCGTTTCGGTCGAGTTCACCGTCCCTCTGGCAGGGCCGCCGCTGGCCGGTCCCACGAACGCAGAGGTGATGACCGGCGCGGAACCTCCGCTGCTCGGTCCGACGGGCGGTGTCCCGCCAATTCCCCCCGCATTGGCGACGCATCCCGGCGCAGTGCCCGCGGGGATGAGCATCCCCCACCGGAGGGCGATGTACACGGTGCAATCCGGGAATGTCACCCGTCCATTGACCAGGGGATAGGTCGCACCATTGAACACCAGTTGCGTTTCGGCCGCATTCACGGTCCCCATCGCGAGGCGGCCGTTCGCCGGTCCCAGAAACGCCGGCCCTCGGCCGGCAGGGCCGCCGATTGGCGCGACATTTCCGGTCGCTGGTCCTACCGGCGCAGGGCCGACCGCGCCCATTCCGCGAGCAACACAACGCGGCGCCACCCCAGCCGGGACCAGCATCCCGCTCCTGAGCGCGATGTAGGTGGAACAATCGGGAAACGTGACCCTCCCGTTGACCAGCGGGAATATCACACCGCTGTAGGCGAGTTGGGTTTCGCTTGCGTTCACCGTCCCACTCCCGGGGCCGCCCTGAGCGGGACTCGCGAAACCTGGCGGGGGCATCGCAGGTGGCGGAAAGAACTCGGCGAGGGGCCAGGCGTTCACGCTCTGACCGAGGGGCGGCAGGCCCCACGCGTCGAGAATCGTCCGCAGCACGTGGTAGTGCGAGACGACGTTGGTCGATTGGAACCCGGCCGGCGTAAACGGCGAGGCGACCAGTAGTGGGATGTGTCCGCCGCCATTCAACGTCGAACGGCCTTCGTCCCAGACGATGAACAGAGCGCTGTTCGCGAATGCCGGCGACCGCAGGATGGTGGGGACCATCGACTGGAGCCAGGCGTCGCCCGTGGCGATCGAACAGTCGTGCATCTGGGAACAGAGGTTCGGCGTCACCCACACGAGGTCGGGCAGGCGTCCGATCGCCATGTCGACCGCCAGGGATCCGAGTGGAACCAGATGGTCGGTGCACCGCTGTGGGTTGTTGCCGATGTTCGAGTAGTGCACGAACGGATTGGTGAGGGCGACGTAGAGGTGCGCATCGGAGGGCGCACACGCCGCGGTCATGTCCTCGAGGTATTGCTTCCACGTCCGCCCCGAGGCTTCAACCCGGTCGGCAATGCTGGGTGCGTCGGTCTGACACGTCGAACAGTTACCCGCGAAAATCGGCTGGCCGCTTGTGAGGGCCATATAGTTGGGCAGACTGGGGTGCGTGACGGCGAACGCGTTGGTCGCCAGACCGTAGCGGTGTGCGAGTTCGTTGAAGTAGGGCGCGTCGGGACTGCCGATGACGTCGCTGAATTCCTTGTTCTCCATCATGATCACGAAGACGTGATCGAAGGTCGGAACCTGTGCGGCGCTCGACACGGCTCCGAAACCGAACGCGGCGAAAACCAACGCGACGAGGCGAGTGTTCATGGTGTGAGACTCGAACGAGATTGCCGTGTGGTACATCGCCTGGCCTGGGTTCGGGAACCACCGCGCCAGGCGGTTGAACGCGCCGCCAAGTTGATACAGGACGACCCGGGACGCGTAAGGATTACGCGAGACCAACGCCGGGCAGGGCCTGTAAACTTGTAAGCCGGATAATATCAGTCCAGAATGCAGGCCGCAAGGGAAAACGCGACGGGTGAAGACGCGACGGGCAATGTGAAATCGCAATGTGAAATCGCGTTGACACGAGGGCACACGAGGCGTAGGGTGAATGGATACCTTAGTAGTCGGACATTCATGTCGGGCGCGAGTCGCGTCAGGGGCCGCTTCCTTTTCGGAGGCGGCTGTGCGTGTTCGCGCGGCATGACCAAGCACGGGGAGAGGCGCCTATGTCAAAAATCACCAGTTGTCTCGCATCGGCGTTGTTGTTGACCAGCGTCAACACGGTTATGGCTCAGTCGTTGCCCGCTTCTCAGCCGAATTTCCTGCAGATCTATCGCGAGGAAGTGAAGCTGGGTCACAGCACCGACCACGCGAAGGTCGAGGCCGGCTGGCCGGCGGCGTTCGAAAAGGCGAAGAGCCCCTACACTTACATCGCACTCGCCTCGTTGACAGGCCCGCAGGAAGTCTGGTTCGTCAGTCCGTTCGAATCGCAGCAGGCGATGGCGGATTCGATGGCGAGTGAGGAGGAGCCGGGGCTTGCGGCGACGCTTGAGAAGTTGACCAAGGCGGACGCCGAGCACCTCAGCGGGGCTCGCGGCATTCTCGCCAGGGCGCGCAAGGACCTGAGCCACGGGGCCTATCCAGATACCGCATCGCAGCGCTTTTACCAGATTACGGTGTGGCGAATTCGACCCGGGCGCGAGACCAGCTTCGACGACGTGGCCAAAGCGTATGGGGCGGCCATGGGTCGCACCGCGCCTAATGCCAGCTTCCGCGTCTACCAGGTGATGGCCGGAATGCCGAGCCCGACGTACCTGGTCTTCACCTCTGTGACCTCCTACGGCGCCTTCGACAAGATGCTGAGTGAGAACGGGGCAGCCATGAAGGCCGCGACCGCCGAGGAACGGGCCACCATGGAGAAGTTCTCCACCGACGCGCTGGTCAGCACCGACACGATCCGGCTCCGTCTGGATCCGGCGATGAGTTACGTGCCGAAGGAAGTGCGGGCCGCCGACCCGGCGTTCTGGTCGCCCAAGCCAGCCGCTGCGGCGGCCAAACCTGCGCCAAAGGCCGAGGTCAAGAAGTAACGACGACCTCGTACGCATGCACGCCGCGGCCTTCGGTCTCGATGGTGAGTCGAGACTGGCGACCGCGGCGCTTTCTTGTACGGTCGGCGTGGTCTGGTTGTGGTCGGGGCGACCCGCTATCGCACGCCGCCGTCAAAGCAACCCGATGCGATTCCCGCCGGGATCAGGATGCCTCCCCGCAGAGCGATGTAGACCGTGCAGTCGGGGAACGTCACCTTGCCGTTGACCAGTTCGTAAATCGCGCCGTTGTACGCCAGTTGCGTTTCGCTGCCGTTCACCGCCCCAGTGGCCGGGCCTCCGCTCGCCGGTCCTGAGAAGGACGAACGGCCACTGCCTGGCAGCGTCGCTGTGGGGCCTCCCGAGGTCGGCCCCGCGGGCGGCTGGCCGGCAGGTCCTGCCGCACTTGTCGCGCAACCGGGCGCGGTACCTGCCGGGATCAGCGTCCCTCCACGCAGGGCGATGTAGACGGTGCAGTCCGGGAACATCACCCTGCCATTCACCAGCGGGTAGGTCGCTCCGTTGTACGCAAGCTGCGTTTCGCTTCCGTTGACGTTTCCCGTCGCCGCCCCCCCACTGGCGGGTCCCTTGAAGGACTGGGTGGCCGGAGCCGGGGCTGTCGCCGGTGTCGCAGGCGTCGGCGTCGCAGGCGGCGTAACGCCAGTGCTCGGCACACGCACACTGCAGCCCGATGCGGTACCGGCAGCAATCAGCATCCCGCCTCGCAGCGCCAGATACCTCGTGCAGTCGGGAAAGGTGACCTTGCCATCGACCAGCGCAAACGTCGCGCCGTTGTACACCAGCAGCGTTTCGCTCGGGTTCACCGTTCCAGTCGGCGGGCCGCCGCGAGCCGGACTTGTGAATGCCAGCACGTCGATGGCCACCGTCGTGGCGGGTGCGGTGTAGTTGGCGGAATCGATCGGGGTGAAGCTGACCGACAAGGTCTGTTGTGCGCCGACGCCGAACACCGCTCCCACCGCCGGCGTGTAGGCGAAGGTCCCCGCGACGCTCGCCGTCGCATTCAACTGCGAGGCTGACAACGGCGTGCCCGACGCGATGGCCGCGGGCGTCGGCCACGTCAGAATGGGCGTGGCCTTGGTCACCGTCAAGGTCGCCGTCTCGCTGGTGGTCGCACCGGCCCCGTTGGCAGCAATCGCGCGAAACCAGTAACTATTCAGGCGCGTGGGGGCGCCGATGATGGCCAGCGTGGATGTCTGTGCGCCGCTGTACGGCGGGGTGTCGGTCAGCGTCGTCCACCTGGCCCCGCCGTCCGCCGACCACTGCCAGCTATAGGTCGGCGCAGGGAGCCCGCTCGCCTCGGTCGTGAAGGTGACGGTGGACCCGGCGACCGCGGTTCGGTGTGACGGGTGCGTGTTGATGGCGGGCGGCGGAAAGAACTCGGACAGCGGTTTGGCGTTGGCGCTCTGGCCAAGTGGCGGAAGTCGCCAGGCGTCGAGGATCGTTCGCAACAGGTCGTAGTGCGTGACAAATCGGGTCGAGGCGAAACCGGCACGGGTGAACGGCGAGACCACCAACAGAGGAACGTGGCCTCCGCCGTTGATCGCCGAACGTCCCTCGTCCCACGCGATAAACAACACGCTGTCGGCGAATTCCGGCGACCGCACGATGGCGGGGATCACCGACTTGAGCCACGCATCGCCCGTCCCAATCGAACAATCGTGCATCTGGGAACAAAGATTCGGGGTCACCCAGACCAGGTCGGGCAGCCGGCTCGTCGCCAGATCGACGCCCAACTGCGTGAGCGGGACCAGATGATCGGAGCAACGCTGAGGATTCTCGGCGATGTTCTTGTAATGGACAAACGGATTGGTGAGCGCGACGTAGAGGTGGGCGTCCGAGGGCGCGCACGCCGCCGTCATGTCTTCCAGGTATTGTTTCCACGTCCGGCCCGCCGCCTCGATGCTGTCGGCGAGACCGGGCGCGTCGGTCTGACAGGTCGCACAGTTGCCGCCGAAGATCGGCTGGCCGCTGGTGAGCGCCATGTAGTTGGGCAAGCTCGGATGCGTCAAGGCGAATGCATTGGTCGCCTGACCGTAGTGGCCGACCAGGTCATTGAGGTACGGCGCCTCAGGATTGCCGACGATGTCGCCGAATTCCTTGTTCTCCATCATGATGATGAAGATGTGACGGAACGCGGGCACCGGCGCAGCCTTGGATGGCGCGCTGAGGCCGAAGACCGCAATCAACAACGCAGAAATCAGACGTGCCTTCATGTTCGGGAACCCAAGGGGGCACCATCGCCCCGCCAAAACGTTGAGACAACCTGCCAATGCGCGCCGCACGACCTCGTGATGTCCGAACCGGGCCTTCAACACCCTGATCGTAGGCACCCCGATCGTAGGCGGGCCGGTCGCGCGCGACCATCGGGGTTTCCCTGATTCGGCGGGCAAACATACGGTAGACACCCCGGGAAATTCCCTGAGACGCCAGGCGCCAGTTCGCCGACATGTGCGCCAGGACTCAAAAGCGGGGGCGATGTGCGGGGACGCACAGGTTGACGGCGCCAGCGCTGGTGCAGGGATTGCACGGCTCTGTCCCGGAGGCCGACACCCGTCACCATGCGCACACACAACACGACTGTCGTCTTGTCCTGGAGGCTTGCGGCCCTGCTTGCGGCGGCTGCAGTCTGCGCGTCGTCTGCGACCAGCGTAGGCGCAGGGGCTGGTCCTGTCGCCGTGCTGGCGGGAGCGAGTGGCGCGTCGGCAGCAGCCGTGCCTGTCGATGTCTGGGGAGGCGCCAACGAGTCCATCGCCCTGAAGTCGGACGGCTCGGTCTGGACGTGGGGCTGGAACGATTACGGGATTCTGGGTAACGGATTTGGCGTGTCGATGTTCGATACCAGCACCCAGTTCGACAGTCTCTATCCCGTGCAGGTGCTGGGCCCTGGAGGCGTGGGACATCTGGCCGGCATCACGGCGATTGCGGGAGGCGAACGGCATAATGCCGCCCTCGACGCGGGCGGCGAGGTGTGGATGTGGGGCTGGGACTACTTTGGCCAGCTGGGCAATGGAACCCAATGCGCCGAGATGAGTGGCCCGAGTTGCATGGGGACGACGCCCGCCAAGGTGCCTGGGTTCATCAACGTCAAGGCGATCGCCTCGCGCGGCTACCATACGGTGGCGCTCAAGAACGATGGCACTGTCTGGGCGTGGGGGTATAACGCGAATGGCAGGGTTGGCGACGGCACGACCCAAGACCAGCACCGTCCCGCGCAGGTGGGGGGCCTCGGCGGTCATGGCGGCGTGACGGCGATCAGCAGCGGCGGCGACGTGATGGTCGCGTTGATGGCCGATCACACCCTGATGGCGTGGGGACGAAACTATTGGGGCGAAGTGGGCATCGGGACCTTTGATACCGCCGACGTGGGCCAACTGACTCCGATCGCGGTGAGCCAGTCGACTGGGTTGAGCAACGTCAAGGCCGTCGCAACGGGTTGGTCGCACGTGGTCGCCTTGGCGGCCGACGGCACGGTCTGGACGTGGGGAAAGAATGCCAACGGGGAGTTGGGGGACGGCACGCTGAGTCACAGCAATGTCCCGAGGCAGGTGAGCGGACTCACCGGCGTGATCGGCGTATCGGCTGGGGACGCATCGACCGCCGTGCTCAAATCGGACGGCACCGTGTGGACCTGGGGGAGCAACGACCGCGGCGAGTTGGGCGACGGCCAGATCTATCCGTACAGCGTGACGCCTGTGCAGGTGGTCGGACTGACCAACGTCGTCCTGGTGCGCGCCCGGGATTTTCACAATCTGGCCATCAAGGCCGACGGCAGTCTCTGGACGTGGGGCTGGAACATCAAAGGCGCCATCGGGGATGGCACGGTGGGCGACAGCAAGTCCACGCCCGTGCAGGTGATGAGCGCGGCGTCGGGCGGGACGCCGGTGCCGTCTTCGCCGTCCTCGCCGGCCGTCACGCCGGTTATCGCATGGGCGACGCCCGCCGCGATCGCTCAGGGGACCGCGCTGAGCGCGACGCAATTGAACGCTTCGGCGACGGTCGGTGGAACGGTGGTGGCCGGCACGTTCGCCTACACCCCGCCGGCCGGTACGGTGTTGCCGGTCGGCACGTACGCGCTGTCGGCGGCGTTCACGCCGACCAATGGCAGTAGTTATACGAGTGCCGCCGCGACGGCGAAGATCGTGGTCCATCTTCCCGCAACCCTCTCTGCACCGCCCGCGGTCGTGTCGTTGTGGGGGGGCGCGAGGCACAGCCTCATTCTGAAATCGGACGGGTCGGTCTGGGACTGGGGCATCAATCTCTACGGCAAACTCGGCGACGGCACGACGTCAACCTATGTGTCGGGTTATGTCACTCCGACGATCGACAACGATCGGCATACGCCCGTCCGGGTCCATGGGCCAGGCAACGTCGGGTATTTGAACGCGATCACAGCGGTGATGGGTGGCGAAAGTCATAATTTCGCGCTGGCGTCGGACGGTACCGTGTGGTCCTGGGGCTGGAATTCATTCGGGCAGCTGGGCGACGGCACCAACACGGACCGGTACACACCCGTCCAGGTCAGCGGTTTGGATTCGATCGTCTCCCTGGGTGGCAGGGGCTACCACAGTCTTGTCGTTCGGTCCGACGGGACGGTGTGGACCTGGGGGTTCAATGCGTCGGGGCAACTGGGCGACGCGACGACGACAAACCGGAACGTGCCCGCGAAGGTCGCCGGCTTGAGTGGCGTGCAGGCGGTGACGGGAGGCTATAACTTCAGTCTGGCCCTGATGTCCGACTACACCCTGCGAGCCTGGGGCAGCGGGTCGAGTGGCCAGCTGGGGAGCGGATCGACCGCCGCGAGCGCGACGCCTGCGCCGGTGAGCGGGTTGACGAATGTGGCCCAGGTGTCGGCGGGATGGAAGCATGCCGTTGCGGTGAGGTTTGACGGCACGGTCTGGACGTGGGGACAGAACGCCAACGGCGAGTTGGGCAATGGCACGATTGCCGACAGTGCGGTGCCGGTGCGCGTGGACGGATTGACGAACGTGATCGCGGTGTCGGGCGGCGACTGCCATACGGCCGCACTGAAATCGGACGGCACGGTCTGGGCGTGGGGCTGCAACAACACGTCGAATGGTGTCGGCAACTTCGAACTTGGCGACGGAACCGGCATCGAGCGACACACGCCAGTCCAGGTCGTCGGCCTGGCCAACGTCGTGGCCATTGCGGCCCGGGACTATCACAACCTCGCACTGAAAGCGGATGGCTCGGTCTGGGCGTGGGGATTCAACCAGAACGGACAGTTAGGCGACGCCACCACCATCGACCGCAGCGTTGCGGTGGAGGTTGCGCTCGGGACCGCCAATGCCGTGTTTGTTGGCCCGGCGACCGGTGGGCCGGCCGTCGGTTCTGTGAGCGGCACGACGCTCAGCTACAACGGCGCCACGTACCCGGTCGTGAATGGCAAGGTGACGTTTCCCGACTGCACTCTGTACATCGCGCTCGGAAACGGGCTGCTGATAGCGGCGGGGCCGTCGCCTGGCTGTGTGCCTGGCACTGGAAGTTCTGTCAGCAGCGGCACCGGCACCGGCACCGGCTCCAGTTCCGGCGGCAGCAGCGCCGGCAGTTCCAGTTCCGGCGGCACCACCGGCGGCAGTTCCAGTGGAAACACGAGTTCGAGCGGAGGGTCCAGTTCCACGTCGAGCAGCGGTTCCAGCTCCGGGAGCAGCGCGGGTTCGGCCACCGGTAGCGGCGGCACATTTGTTGGCCCAGGCAGCGGTGGACCCTCTACAGGTTCGATTAGCGGCACGACGCTCACGTACGGCGGCACGACGTATCAGGTGGTCAACGGCAAAGTGACGTTTCCGGATTGCTCGACCTACATCGCGCTCGACAGCGGCATCTTGATTCCGGCGGGACCGGCGGCCGGCTGCACGCCGGGGGGCGGAAGCGGGACCGGCAGTTCGAGCAGTAGTTCGAGCGGCGGGTCGAGTTCCGCGTCGAGCAGCGGTTCGAGTTCGGGCACCGGATCGAGTTCCAGTTCGGGTGGGGGTTCCAGCTCCGGGAGCAGCGCGGGTTCGACCACCAGTAGCGGCGGCGCTGGCTTTGCGGGTCCCGGAAGCGGTGGTCCCGCCTCCGGCTCGGTCAGCGGCACGACGCTCGCGTATGGCGGTGCGACGTATCCGATGGTGAATGGGAAGGTGACGTTTCCGGATTGCTCGACCTACATCGCGCTCGACAGCGGCATCCTGATTCCGGCGGGAATGGCAGCCGGCTGCACGCCTGGGGGCGGAAGCGGGACCGGCAGTTCGAGCGGCGGTTCAAGTTCGGGCACCGGATCGAGTTCCGGGTCGGGCGGCGCATCAAGTTCTGGGAGCGGCGGGAGTTCGGCGGGCAGCAGCGGCGGTGCCGGCTTTGCGGGACCACGCAGCGGGGGGCCTGTCACCGGCTCGGTCAAGGGCACGACGCTCAGCTACAACGGCGCGACGTACCCGATCGTAAACGGCAAAGTCACGTTTCCGGATTGCTCAATCTACATTGCACTCGACAGCGGCATCCTGATTCCGGCGGGACTGGCCGCGTCCTGCGCACCTGGAGACTCAACGGCGGGGGAGACTCTCGCCGCGCGGTAACCGATGAGCCTCTATCAGGGGGTCGCGCCGAACGACCGGGCGAACAGCTGCTCGATGGCGCGCTGACCGTTGGCCTGCAGCGTGCGCGTGCCGGTGCCGGTAAAATGCGGGTGCGTGATGATCGGACCCTCGGCTGAGGTGTGGGCGTTCCACGCGCCATCGCCCCAGGTAAACCATCCGTCCCTGGCCTGGTCGAACACCTGCAGCGGCTTGTTGCAGAGCTTGGCGAATTCGGCGCCCCAGCCGGTGCCGCCGCGCACCGTCGCGTCGTCAAGAATCGTGCCGATGACGTAGATTTCCTGGCCGTTGTTCACCTGGTACCACAACGTCTGGAGCACTTTTCGAATCGTCGGCGCATCGCTGAAGCGTCGGTGCATCAGGCGCGACACGTATTCGAGACTGACGTCGCCGGCCTTGAGCTCTTCGTGGTTCAGGACGCGCACGCCCCGTTCCCGGTTGATTTTGTGGCCGTCGAAGGTGAAGTTCACTTCTTCGACGCCCAGACGCTCCGCGGAGGCGCCGAACGCGGACTCCGCGCCGGCCGCGCCGCCGCTGAACAGAATGCAATCGTTGGGTTTCATATTCGTATTCCGACATCATAGCATCTGCCGGCTGCCCGGTGACAGGCGCCCTTGGGCGCCGGTGCCTTGTCAGGAGACTCAGGTTCGCGGGACAATGGACCGGAAACCATAGACGAGCTGTCTTGCACAGCGACCTCTTTGACGTGGGCGGGCGCAGGAGGAGTTGGAAATCGTGGACGTGCGCGCTGTCGGAGACGAGGGCGAACGCGTACTGGTCGTCGAAGACGATCAGGCGGCGCGCGTCGGCCTCGAACAGTTGATCGGCATGTGGGGCTACACCGTGGCCTCGGCCGGCGACGGCGAAGAGGCCCTCGCGCGGCTGGACGGATTCGGCCCGGGGATCGTGCTCTCCGATCTGGTGATGCCGAAGATGGGCGGCCTCGAACTGCTGCGCGCCATCCAGAAACGCGGCGACGAGATCACGACGGTGATCCTCACGGCGCAAGGCACCGTCGAATCGGCAGTCGAAGCCATCAAGCAAGGCGCGTACGATTACCTCACCAAACCGGTCGACCTGCAACGGCTGAGAATTCTGCTCGAGAACATTGTCGAGCGGCACCAGACGCTTCGCGAGGTCAAAGTGTTGCGGCGCCAACTGCGTGAGCACGGGACGTTCGGGCCGATGGTGGGCAATAGTTCCGCGATGCGCGCGATCTACCACGTGATCGAGCAGGCCGCCCCGACCACCGCGTCGATTCTCATCACCGGCGAATCGGGCACGGGAAAGGAACTGGTGGCGCAGACCATTCACCGCCTCAGTCCCCGATCGTCGGGCCCGTTTGTGCCCATCAGCTGCGCGGCGATTCCCGACACCCTGCTCGAGAGCGAATTGTTCGGGCACGAAAAGGGGGCCTTCACCGGCGCCATCGAGCGACGGCCCGGCTGTTTCGAACTGGCGCATCGCGGGACGCTGCTGCTCGACGAGATCGCCGAGATGACGCCGGCCACACAGGTGAAGCTGCTGCGGGTCTTGCAGGAGCGCACGTTCCGGCGTCTCGGCGGGCGCACCGAACAGTCGGTTGACATCAGAGTGATTGCCGCGACCAATGCCGATCCGGCCGAAGCGGTTCGTCAGGGCACGCTGCGCAGCGACCTGTTCTACCGGCTCAACGTGTTCGGCATCCGATTGCCGCCCCTTCGCGATCGGCTCGAGGACCTGCCGTTGCTGATTCAGGCGTTCATCAAGGAATTCAACGCGTCCAACGACCGCGTGGTGGCCGGCGTCGATCCGGATGCGATGCGCGCACTGGAACAGTACGGGTGGCCGGGCAACATCCGGGAATTGCGCAACGTGATCGAGCGGGCCACGATCGTCGCGAAGGGCCGGTTTATCGAGATGCGCGACTTGCCGGGGCTGCCCGGCAGCGCGCCGCCCTCCACGTCGGCCGGTGCGCTCACGCCGGGGACGACCGTCGATCAGGCCGAGCGGCAGCTGATCGAACTGACGCTGGACTTTACCCGGAACAACAAGACGCGCGCAGCCGCCATGCTGGGGATCAGCCTCAAGACCCTCCACAACAAGCTGAACCGATTCCGAATCGTGGGCGACGAAGACGGTGCCTAGCGGATGCGCCTGAGCATCAAGGGCAAGCAGATCGCCGGTGTCAGCTCCATTGTGGGGATCGCCGTGATTGCGCTCAGTGCGCTGAACCTCACGTCGCTGGCCCGGATGGAGATCGAGGAGAGCGCGTCGCGCGCCGACCTGCTGGCCAGCGCGGTGTTTCATCGGGCCAGGGACGTGGTCGCCGCCGCCGGCGACAGCCACGTGGCCCTTCGAGAGGACGCCGGCCTGCGTTCGATTCTCGAGTCGAGCGTGTATTCCTCGACGGTCACCTTTGCGGCGCTGGTCGCCGCCGACGGCACGGCCATCGCCCACAGCGACGCCGCGAAGGTCGGCCGCCGTATCGATCCGCTTCCGAAGCTGCCTGTGCTGATCGCGCAGGGCTCCGTGCCGCAGCTCCGCGCGATCTTCAGCGATGAGCCGAGCACCTACGAAATCGACCGGCCGCTGTTGATCGACGGCGTGACGTTCGGGTCGATTCGTGTCGGCGTGTCGATGCCGCTGACCCGCCGCGAGTTGACCGATGAACTGCGCCCCGCTCTGCTGACCGCCGGCATCGCGCTCGTCGGCGCGACGCTGGTCGCGATGCTGCTGGCCCAGGTGCTGCTCCGGCCGATTCACGTGATCCGCAGCGGGTTGTCGCGGCTGGGGCGCGGAGAGTTTGACGTGGCGGTGGACTTGCCGCAGCACGACGAATTCGGCGATCTCGGCGGGTTCTTCAACCGGATCAGCGCCCAGGTGTCGGCCGACCGCAAGGAGCTTGCCGGCCAGAAGGCCAAGCTCGAATCGGTGGTGGAACATCTCGAAGACGCGGTGGCGATGTTTACGCCTGACGGCGAACTGCTGTTCGCCAATCCCGCGATGCGCGAGACCCTGATCGCGGACTCGGGCGCCAGGACGGTCAGCGAGTTGCTCGCGCCGGACCACCCCTATCGACGCCTGGTCGAGGAGACGATGGCATCGGGGCAGTCGTGCGGACCGGTGTCGGCGGCCATCCCGCGCCTGCCAGGGATCCAGCAGGATCCGTCCGGCCTGCCCGCGACGGCCGACCGCCTCATCGTGACCAACGCGATCACGGATCGAGACAACCGCACCGTCGGCATCATGCTCGTCGCCCGCAACATCGAGTACCTCGCCGCCGTGCAGTCGACGCTGCACTACTCGCAGAAACTGGTGGCGCTGGGGCGGCTGTCGGCAGGAGTGGCGCACGAGATCAAGAACCCGCTGAACGCCACGATGATTCATCTCGAGCTGTTGAAGCAGCGACTGTCGGCGTTCGCGTCCAGCCCGACGCCGGGCGAGAGCCAGAGCGCCGGCCGCGATGGCGGGCCCGACGTCGACGCGGCGCTGGGCCACGTGGCGATCATCGCCGGCGAAATGCGACGGCTCGACCAGGTGGTCCAGGGATTTCTGAAGTTCGCCCGACCCGACGATCTGAAACTCCAGACCGTGACGCTTCGAAGCCTGTTCGAACAGGTCGCGGCCGTCATCGACGAAGAAGCACGCGCCTGCCGGGTCGACATCGTCATCGAGTGTGCTCCCGATATGCCGGCGCTGCGCGGCGATCCCGGCATGCTGCAGCAGGCATTCCTGAATCTGGCGCTCAACGCGGTCCAGGCGATGCCCGACGGCGGTCGTCTCCGCATGGCGGGCGCGGCTGTCGCGGATTGGCGGATCGAGGCGGTGTTCGAAGACACCGGTGTCGGCATTACGCCCGAGCACTTGGGCCGGATTTTCGATCTCTATTTCACAACCAAGCAAGGCGGCAGCGGCATCGGCCTGTCGCTCGTGTTCCGCACCGTGCAATTGCACGATGGCGAAATCGAAGTCCGCTCGACCCTGGGCGGGGGCGCGGCGTTTCGCTTATTGTTCCCGCGGGCCCAGACGACACTCCACGACCGCTTACTTGGTTCATAATGGGGGGGTGAATCCCCTGTGCAAAGCCTGCTGTGTGGTGATGGTGGCGGCCGTTGCCGTGGCGTGCGGACCCGTGCACGCCAACACCGATCCGCAGGGACCCTCGCTGGAGGTGCCGCCGCCGCCAGCGGTTGAGAGCGCGCCGGCCGACAGCGAGCCGGACCCACCCGCCGAGACGACGTTGCCGGAGACCGCCGGTGTCCGGCCGGCCGGGCGTGCCGGCACCCCACCCGCGCCCAGGCCGACGGCCGTGCGGAAACCCGACAAACCCGAGCCCGTCGCACCGACGACCAAGCCGGTGGTTCCGGCCGCGGTTGCGGCTCCGTCGCTTCAGACCACCGTCAAAGTGGGAGAACTCGAGCAGAAGGTGCGCACGATGCTGGCACGCGCGACGCGCGATCTCGATTCGATCGACGTCCGATCGCTCAGCGCGGACCGGCGCTCGCAGCACGACGAGGCGCGGCGGTTCGCCGAACAGGCCGAGGCGGCGTTGAAGCTGAAGAACCTGGAATTTGCCGAGCGGCTCGCGGGCAAAGCCGCGGCGTTGGCCGACGTGCTGGTCAAGCGGTAGGCGCGTCGGTTATCGCCCCGGCCAGATCTGCTTGACCGCGTCCCAGTCTGCGATCTGCGCGTCGGCCGTTTGCGGCATCCGGCCTCCGGCAGGCGATAGCCTGGCTCGACGGGGGATGATGAACCCGAGCACGAGGCGATCGAGGTCGGCGCGAAGCGCCACCCCATCGCCCGCCGTGACGGGTGCCCGGACCCATGTGGCCACGGCCGCGTCCCAGGCCGCCTCCACGTTGTCGATGCCAAGCGTGGCAGCGACCACCCAGTACGACGCGACGGCCGATCCGGCGCCCTTTCGATTTTCCACCGTCATTCGATCGAGCAGCCGTCGGTAGATGCGGCGTCGTGCCGCGGGTTCTTCCCGATGGGCCTGACGATCGAGCGCGGTGGCGTACCAGCCCAGCAAGCGCTCTCGCGGTCCGAATCCCGGTTGGTCCGCGCGCGCCAGCGCGTCGTCGAACAGTTCGGCCGCCGCGCCGAAGCGGTCGGCGAAAAACAGCGTTTCGGCGAGACCGACCTGCATCTCTCCTCGATCGCGGGGCGTGAGCTTGGCGGAATCGATGCCGGCCAGGGCGCCTCGGGCGGCCGTGATGTCGGCCGGATCGCCGGCCGCGCGAAATCGCTCGAGCAGGGCTCGGGCCACCAACAACTGAGCCTGAGACGCGGTCTCGGCAATCCGTTCGCCTTCGCGGGCCGCGGCGATCGCCTCGTCGTAGCGTTGCTGGTTGTAGGCAAGGCGCGCGCGTTCGAGCGGACTGGGCTGCGCTGCCGCCAGCGCCAGTGCTGCGCACGCGGCGACGACGGCCAGGCGCCGCGTCTGTGATGCCAGCCCGGAGCGAACGTTGTGAGACTTCATGTCGGAGTCAACCCGATGTAAATCTTACATCCTTCTGGCCGTCACCCGGTAATCGTGACCGCCCCCCGCGGAGCCGAAGCCGAAGAACCGCACAATTCTGCCCAGAAATGCACAAAAAGTGCCCGGGCGCGGTTGGCAAGGCAGTTGAATTGATAACCGGTGTGCGTTGTTGTTTTCTCGCGCTTGTATGGCTCGCCTGCCTCCCGGCCGGGCTGGTGGCTCAGGTCGTCCCCGATCAACCGCATCCCACGTTCAGGAGCAGTGTCGAACTGGTGGCGATGACGGCCATCGTGCGCGATCGCGACGGTCGCCCAGTGGCAGGGTTGTCGCGGGCCGACTTCGAGTTGATCGACGCGGGGGAGCGTCGAACCATCGCGAACTTCAGAGCGGAGCCCGCGTCGGCGAGCGTGGCGATTCTGCTCGATGTCAGCGGAAGCATGGCGGTCGGTTCGAAGCTCGAAAACGCGCGGCAGGCCATGGCGCACCTGGTGAGCTGGCTCGACCCGCGCACCGACGAAGTCGCCGTGTACACCTTCGATTCGACGCTGCGCGCGCAACAGCCTTTTGCGCCGGCGTCGATCGAGGCAGTGCTGCATTTGCCGAGGTTCGATCCGTTCGGGTCGACGTCGCTTTACGACGCCACCGCGCAGGTCGCGCAGCGGGTCGCAGGGCAGCGCCGAACGCGGCGGGCGGTGGTGGTGGTGACCGACGGAGTCGATACCAGCAGCCATCTGCTGGCGTCCGAGGTCTCGCGACTCAGCAGCGACATCGAGGTGCCGGTCTACCTGATTGCGGTCTCCACCCCTCTCGACCATCCGTTGGATGCTGGCCGGACCTCTGGTGACGGGTCGGCGCCTGCCGCGTGGTCGCTGGCGAGGCTTGTCGGCCAGACTGGCGGTGTCTCGTTTGTGGTGACCCGGCCGGCAGACGCCAGCGCGGCGGCCCGCCAGATCGCCGCAGAACTCCACCTCGGTTATCAGATCGCCTTCGAGCCTGGGAGCCAGGCCGGTTGGCATGAGCTCTCGCTCCACACACGGCGTAAGGGCCTGCTCGTGCGCGCGCGAACCGGGTATTTCGCGGGCACGACGGCTGTCGTTGCACGCCAGATGACGGCTGGAAAGTAATGATGAAGGAAGGAACCAGTATGCGAACGTCGATCGGAATCGTCTCACTCGTAATCGTGGCCGCCGTCTCGGGTTCGGCGTGCGCCACCAAAGGGTATGTCTCGTCGCAGGTGACCACGCTGAACGACAAGATCGAGACCATGGGGAAGTCGCTGGAGCAGACCCAGGAACGCACAAAGGCCAATGAGGGCCAGATTACCGCGGTCGATGGCAAGGCCCAGTCCGCGCAGGACGCCGCGCAACGGGCCGGTCAGGCCGCCACCGCGGCCGACGGCAAGGCTGCGGCGGTTGGCGCCAGGACCGACGCGCTCGATCGGGCCTCGAAGCGCATTTTGTACACGGTGGTGCTGAGCAGCGACGAAGGCAATTTCCAGGTCGGCCGCAACCTGCTGCCGGCCGAAGCCAAAGCACGAATTGACGAGGTGATTGCCAAGATCAAGTCGGATCCGCAGGGGGCCTACTTCGAAGTCGAGGGCCACACCGACGCAACCGGTCCCAAAGAGATCAACGAGCGCCTCGGTCTCGAACGGGCCGAAGCGGTCAAGCGGTATCTCTACGCGCAGCACCAGATTCCGCTGCACCGGATCAACACGATTAGTTATGGATCCGAAAAGCCGGTGGCGCCCAACACGACCAAGGCAGGCCGGGCCCAGAACCGTCGGGTGGTCATTCGCGTGTTGTCCTGACCGGGAGGAGATCTACATCGGGGACCAGTCGGTCCACAGATGCCAGATCACGATGAAGGCCATCACGAGGCCCGTGATCCACGCAATGGCGGCGAGCAGGGTCCAGATACCGAATCGTGTGCGAACAGCCATTACTGCAGACCAGGCGTTGGAGGGTTGACGTCGGACGCAGGCGCCGACAAAGACATCTGGGCCATTATAACGGGCGTCGAACGCCTGTCAACGAAAGTCGGCCTTGTGTTGCTGACACGCGAATGGTCCGATTCTGTGTAACCAGTGAGTTGTCCGCTGTCGTTGAAGTGACGCCGGTGGGCGCGGCGAGTCGGATGCGATCGTTGGCCGGGTCGCGACGAACGGCAATCGCGTGCTCATTTGGGAACGACGGGGCCAAACCACGCGAACCAGTACGCGATGCTGACCGTCGAAAACCAGACGGTCAGCGCCGCGGCGCCGCCGCGCTGCCAGCCGCCGGCGGTCCACGCCCCATGGACGGCCACCGCGGCCAGTACGGCCATCGCGGGGAAGATCGCGAGGTAGTACCGCAGATCCAGCGGACTGACTTGTCCAATCGCCAGGAATCCGACGCTCACCCCGACCCAGACCGCGAGAAGTACCTTCGTGGCTTCGTCAACAGGCGCGTCCCGACGCAGGCGCCTGCCGCCGGCCAGCGCCATCAGCACCAACGGCCACGTCAGGTACTTCGCCACATACCCGGGAATCGCCGCGAGCCGGTTGCGCAGCGGCAACCAGCCGGGCACGTACATGGTCTGATGCGCTTCCTTCCGCTGCACCGGAATCGCCGCAGGGGCGGATTGGGCCGCCACGCGACCCGACGTCAGTTTTGCGAAGAGGTCGCGATAGGTGTCGGGGAAGTGTGCGTAGAACAACCCGACCGAGAGTCCCGTGGCGAGGCCGACCACTATCAGTATGCGCGTGCCGAGGCGGCGGGCCTCTGGCGAGTGCGACCGCAGCAGCACAACCCCTGTGGTGGCGGCGATCGCGAAGGTCATCAGGAAACTGCTCAGGTGCGCCAGAAACGCCACGGCCAGCAAGACCGTCGCCCCGGCCGCCGCTGCCAGGCTGGCGCGCACACGAAGCAGCGCGACCAGGGCGAGCACGGCGACGGCCTGCCCAAACCCGTTCGACTGATAGCCAACCGCCTGTATCTGGAATCCCGCCGGCGTGAGGTGATAGACGATCATCGCCAGCAGGGCCATCGTCGGCCGATTCCAGCTCCGCCGAACCAGCGAGTAGACGGCGTAGGCGGCGAACCCGTCCACCACGGCGATGGCGACCCGGAGAAACACGATCCAGTCGTGCACAAACGGTCTGAAGAGGCCGGCGATTACGTACATCGCGGTCGGGTAGGGAAACGACCCGCCGGGCGCGTCGGACGTGAAGAAGTATCGACCGGCCAGCACGGTCTCCAGCCGATGCAGGTGGAACCCGGTGTCGCCGGGCGTCATGGCGGGATGTAAGACAAAAAGGATCTTCGCCAGGACCGCCACACCGCCAATCGCCCAGGCGATCGCGTTCCATCTGTCGGCGCGCACGCGGGCCACCAGCGCGAGCACCGTCGCGCCACTCAGAATCAGCCCGGCCAGTCGGGCCGCATCGACGACGATACCCGCGTGCCAGGCGAGACTGACCGAGAGCAATCCGGCGACCATGCCGGCGACCAGGACGATGCCGGCGCCGATGTGCCTCACGCCGAGACCCGCGGCGCTGAGCAGCAGACCCACCAGCGCGCCGGCCGCCGCAAGTGAGGCCAGTGCGGACAGCGTCGGCAGTCCCCTTGCGGTGGAGGCTGGTTCGATCTGCACCCCCGCAATCGTGGCGCCCAGTTGTCTGGGATCCTGGCCGCCCGGCGCGAAGGGGCTGGCGCAGTAGATTCCAAATCGCAGGCCACGTCGGCCGTCTGGACGCGGCTCAATCGGCACCGCAATGTCGGTCCACTCGCGCGGGAGGGGAAGGCTTCGCACGACGACGCCGTCGACGCTGATATCAAGGACCCGATCGTCGAGGCGATCGGGATGGGCTCCGCTCACGCGAACGCGCAGCAACCAGGGCACCACGCGATCAAGGTCGGGGACGGTGACCGCCGCGTCACGCGTCGACCAGGCGAAGGCAAGACCGTCGGGCGTTCGCTCGGGCGAACTGAAGCCCGACAGAAAGCGGCCGAGCATCGCCTCCTCCTCGGCGAACGTGATCTCGAGACCGGGATGCCGGAGATACGATCCGAGTCCGGCTGCGGCGACGAGGATGGCTCCGAGAGCGGCGGCGGTAATCGCCCTAAGCCAGCCAGCGCGAGTGCCCATATGGCATGCGATCTTACTTCCGGGCGCCGGCTGCGCGAAAGCGCCTGCCGGGATCGGCGCGATGCCGATACGCCAGATGCGCCCGCCGCGCCTTGCAAAACGCGCCGACGCGTTTCGCACAGCGTCCACAGGCCATCACGAGGGGACATTTCTATCGAGGGAAGGGCGGGGGGGACACTTCTGTCGAGGTTTGACAATCAACGGCTCGCGACTGCTCGCGACTTGACACCAGGCCACGTCACCACTAGAGTCAATTCGCCCCGTTTGCCGGGCGATTCCCGGCCATATTCCACGTGCGTTCCCCGGTCCTTCTTTCTTTATTTCAGAGGCATGGCATGAAAACGAGACGATTCCTTGTACCGCTGCTGGCGCTCCTGTTCGCCGCCGTGGTCTTCATCAGCGTTCCGCGCGCCGACGAGGGCTTCTGGCCGTACAACTCCATTCCGAAAGCCGCGATTAAAGCCAAATACGGGTTCACCGTCACCGACGCGTGGCTTCAGCACCTGCAGTTGGCCACGGTGCGCTTTGGCGGAGGCACCGGGTCGATTGTGTCGCCCAGCGGCCTGGTGCTGACCAATCACCACATCGCGCTCAGTTCGTTGCAGCGGCTCAGCACGGCCGACAAGGATCTGGTCAAGAACGGCTTCTACGCGGCCACCAACGCCGACGAACTGAAAGTGCCCGGGATGACGCTCAACGTGCTTCAGAGCATCGAAGACGTGACGGCCAAAGTCGTCGAGGCCGTGCCCGCGGGCTTGGCGCCTCAGGAGGCGACCGCGGCCCGGCAGAAGGCCATCGACGCGATTCAGGGCGAGGCCCAGCCCGGCGTCACCAAGCAGGTTGTGACGCTCTACGCGGGCGCCGTCTATAACCTCTACACCTATAAGACCTACAGCGACGTCCGGCTGGTCTTCGGTGTCGAGTATCAGACAGGGTTCTACGGCGGCGACATCGACAACTTTACGTACCCGCGATACTGCCTCGACGTCGGCATGTTCCGGCTCTACGAGAACGACAAGCCGGCCCAGACGCCCAACTACCTGAAGTGGTCGGCCAACGGCACGGTCGAGAACGAGCTCGTGTTCACCACCGGCCATCCCGGTTCGACGCAGCGGCTCAACACGGTGGCGCATCTCAAGTACCGCCGCGACATGGCTATTCCGTTTGCCGTCGCCAACAACGAAATGCGCGAGGCCGCCGTCAAGAAGTGGGCCGCGCTGTCGGCCGAGAACGCCCGCGCGACGACCAGCGAACTGTTTGGCATCCAGAACAGCCTCAAGTCGCAGCGCGGTCAGTTGAAGGGCTTGCAGGATCCGGCCGTGATGGCGGCGAAAGAACTCGCCGAAAAACGCCTTCGCGCCGAACTGGCCAAGAAGGACGCCAAGCAGAAGGAACTGGGCGATGCGTGGGACACGATCGAGAAATCGATCGAGGCGGCACGGCAGCTCGACGCCGACCGCAATTTCCTCGCCGCGGCTGCCGGCCTTAACTCGACGCTCTTCTCGCAGGCCCGGCAGCTCGTGCGCAACGCGTACACGCCGCCGACGGCGGACGGGCGCGGCGGTCGCGGGGGCCGTGGTGGACGAGGCGGGGCAGCGCCGGCGGCGCCGGGCGCACCGGCCGCGGCCGCAGCCGGCGGCAGAGGCCCGCAGCCCGCGCTCAACATGGCCCGGGAGAAGATCAACCTCACCGAGTCGCTCACCTTCATGCAGAAGTTTCTGGGGCCCACCAACGCCATCGTGACGCGGATTCTTGGCGACAAGACCCCCGAGGCGCGGGCGATCGAACTGATTGACGGCACCCGCATCACCGACGCCGAAATTCGAAATCTGTTGCAGGCGGGCGGCAAGGCGACCATCGACGCCTCCACCGACCCGATGATCGTCCTGGCGCGATCGCTCGAAGCCGACGCGCAGGCGACGACCAAGAAGTACGACGCAGAAGTCGTGGCCGTTCAGGCTGGCGCGTACCCGAAGATTGGCCAGGCCGTGTTCGCCGTCGACGGGGCGAAGGCTTATCCGGATGCGACCGGCACGCTCCGCCTCTCGTACGGCGCGGTCAAGAGCTACATGGAGGACGGCAAGAAGATTCCGCCCTACACCTACTTCGCGGGCATCTACGACCGTACCGCGGAACACAAGGCGCAGCCGCCGTACGAGCTGTCGCCCCGCTGGGCCGACACCAAAGCGACGCAGGACCTGAAGACGCCCTTCGACTTCGTCAGCACCAACGACATCGTCGGCGGCAACAGCGGGTCGGCGGTCGTCAACAAGAAGGGCGAACTGGTCGGGCTGGTCTTCGACGGCAACATTCAGTCGCTGCCGGGATACTTTATCTATCAGGAGCCGATCAACCGCGCGGTGTCGGTCGACTCGCGGGCGATCGTCGAGGCGTTCAAGAAGATCTACAAGGCCGATGCGCTCGTCACCGAGATCACGGGCAAGGCGCCTGTCGCGGCCAAGAAGTAACGGCAGGAAGATAGAACATTGCGGGCCGGGAAGGCATGCCTTTCCGGCCCGCGACACGTACCTATCGCGGAGGCGTGATTTCGAACGCTATCGCTGGCAACGTTCCGATCGGCAGCCGCTGTCTGGCTGCAGCGGGGCGGGCGGGGTTGGCAGCCGGCACGCGCTGGCCGGTGACGTTGACGATGAGATTGCCGCGCAGGCCCGTCTTCACTTTCGAGGCATCCGTCTGAATGACGAAGTCGGCACCGTCAGAACCAAATGACAGGTCTTTCACCGACACGCCATCAGGCGCGTCACTGAGTTCCATCTCGACCTTCTCGAAGCTTCGGAACCCGGTGGGCGTGGCCACGCGAACCCGGACGCTGCCGCCGAGGGGAATCCTCACCGGTTGACTGTCCATCAGCTCTGTCTGCGTGCGGGTCGCCCCTCGCGAAATCACCGAGACACGCAAGTCGTCAGCGGCGACCAGATGTCGGTACGCGAAGGCCTGCATCATGTCTTCGGCCGGCAGCACGCGATGCACGACCGTCTTTCCGTCGAGGACGGCCCGGCCTTCGATCTCCAAGCTCAGCGGCGCTTTCAGGGCGGGTGGCGGAGCCGTGAGCGTCAGACGAATCTTGTCCACGCCGGCTGGCACGACCGCACCGCTCAACAGGAAGCCCGAAGGCGCTCCTCGCAGCGATAACGCGATATCACCGGCGAACCCGTCCTTGCGCACGGCAAATGCCGTCACGGCCACTGTGCCTCCCGCGGAGACGATGATGCTGGAGGGCGTCATCCACACCTCGAAATCCGGCCGCGCCAGGCTGACGCGAAGCCGGTAGGCGTAGTCGGGTCCGCCATGGCGCTGCGTATCGCTGATGCGCAACAGATAGCGACCGGTCGTCGGGAGGGTGGCCTTGAGCAGCGAATCGGCCTGGTGAGTCAGAAGCCCCGCCGAGGGGTCGTCCTGGTCGTCGTTGAACGCAATCCGCACGCCCGCCGCATCCGTCAGTTCGAGCGCCGAATCGAGTGGCGATCCGAGCCGCCTGGCGACCACCTCGGCCACCACGCGCGCACCGGCCCGACCGTCGAACGCGAGCACGTCGGTGTCGCCGGGAGTCTGGATCCGCCCATTGACGACCACGGGCAGCGAGATCGGCTGGGCCGTCGTTGGAGAGTCGTTGGGTTCTCGCTCCGCCATCTCCGGCAGGGAATCGAGGGCAAACGGCACTCGGTTCGAATTGATGATGCCGGCCCGCAGCGACACCGGAACGTACCCCGGCGCCGCGCCCTTGGCGTCTACCACAAGCTTCGTGGTCGGAAGATTCCAGCCCGAGAGTTCGGTGGCGGTCTTGGTGCCACTTGGGCCGCCGAGAGGGTAGATGCCGGTGATGAACGGCACCGCGCCAATCGTGATGCGATAGACGAAATCCTCGCGGCCGCGGTAGAGCGCGTCCTTGATTTCGACCACGTACTCTCCGTCGGCCGGCAGCCTGTAGTGCAACACGGGGTCGGGTTGGAATCTGTAGTCGTCGTCGTAGGCGAGTTCCGTTCCGGACCAGTCGTAGAGCGCCGCGGTGGCCTGGAACCATCCCGGCACCGCGTCGGCCAGGTACGGCATCAACTCGCGCGCGCTCACGGCGACAATCAGCTCTTGCCCTTTGCGGGCCTGAAACCTGTAGCGGTCGATATCTCCTGGCGCGTATTGCTGTCCCTGGCGGGCGGCCCGAAGCTGGCGATTCCCATCACCCGGGATGATGCGGCCGTTGACCACCGCCGGCACCGTGATGACCTGCTCGGCGTCCGCTTTGCCGTTCTTCATCTCCTGTTCGAGCACCTCCGGCAGCTGGCCCACGCAAAACACCAGCGGGTTGGTGAGGCCAATCGGCGTCTCGAACCGGAGCTGGCGCAACCCGGGATCCGCGTTCGCTTCAATGGCGACCTCGACGGTCACGATCTCCGACAGCATGGGGTTCTGATTGCGCCGGACCGAGTCGGCGATCTGCATGCGGAGTTCCTGCAGTTGTGTGCGTGTCGCTGGATCGGCAGCGGTCTTCTGCAGTTCCTGCGCCTTCTCGCGCAGTTCCGTGAGCTTCTGCCCCGCGATGGGCTTGTCGTAATCGATGACCTCGGCGCGAATCCCGCGACCCGACACCAGCACGTGGGTCGTCCGATCGAGATAGCGCCCGCCGACCTTGACACGAAACGAGGTGCCCTGCTGCCCGCCGGCGGGGTACACGTACCCGAGATGAGGCGCGGTCGGTTGTTGTGCGATCGCCGTTGGCGGGCCCAGCCCGGCGGCAACGGCCAACGCCAGCCCGATTCTTCTCACTCGCCGGCGCGTGACGCTGCACGTCACACGAGCTCCGCCAGCCGGTTGATCGGGCGACCGCCCTCGGCAGGGATGGGGGCGAGCCGGATGTCGAGCCCGTCAGGATTGGGAAGCGTCGCGTTCAGGTCGAGGCCCAGCTGTTGATAGATACTGGCGATCACATCTTCCGGGTACACGGGGCGATCGCGAACCTCTTCGCCGCGCGGGTCGGTGGCCCCCACCACGCGACCGCCTTTGAATCCCCCCCCAGCCAGCACGGCAGAAAACGCCTGACCCCAGTGCCCGCGACCGCCGTTCCATGGCGGTTCCCAGAGCACTTTGGGGGTTCGGCCGAATTCGCCGCCCCACCAGACGATCGTGCTGTCGAGCAGGCCTCGTTCCGTCAAATCCTGCAACAACGTCGACAGGCCCTTGTCGAGCCACGGCAATCGCTGCCTCATCGTTTGAAAATGCTGCTTGTGCGTATCCCAGCCCTTGAAATTGATCGTGACGTACGGCACGCCGCGTTCGACGAGGCGACGCGCGGTCAGGCAGGACTGTCCGAACGTATTGCGACCGTACCGCTCACGCGTGTCGTTGGATTCCTGCGCGAGGTCGAACACTTTTCCCGCGTCTCCCAGAATGAGGTCGTAGGCTTGGTCCTCCGCCTGCACGAACGCATCGAGCGTCGAGTTGCCCTTGGCAGCGTTTCCAAACGTGTTGAGCGAGTGCAGCAGTTCGCGGCGGTTGCGCTGGCGCTGCTCCGTGACGCCTGGAGCGACGATACCCTGCACCGCAAACGGAGTCTGCTGAGGGTCGCCGCCGGTCGCGAACGGCGCGAAGCGTGGGCCGAGAAACCCCGATTCCGAAAAACGGCCCTGCAAGTCTGTGAGCACGACGTACGGCGGAATGAGCCCTTTGTAGCCGGCGTTGTAGCCCTTGAAGAGCGACACCACCGACCCGACGCCAGGATAGACGAGACGATCGCCGGGACGTCGGCCCGTCTGGACCCAATAGGATGCCGACTCGTGCGCGTTGTTGCCGTGCGTCATGCTCCGAATCACGGAGTACTTGTCGGCCTGGACCGCCAACAGCGGGAGCAGTTCGCCGATCCGCAAGCCGTCAACCTTGGTGGCGATCGGCTTGTCGAGTGGTCCCGAGTAATCCGAGCCCGCCGCCGGCTTGGGATCGAACGTGTCGAGATGGCATGGTCCGCCCCACATCCAGATTTGAATGACGGCCTTGGCCGTCGCGCTGCGCTCGGCCGCCCATCCGCGTGGGCCCAGCCGATCGGCGAGCCACAGTCCGGCACCGCCAACGATGCCGTCACGAAGAACGTCGCGTCTCGAGAGGGTCATATCAATGCCGATAGCGGAATTCGGTGCTGTTGATGAGCGCCCATGCGATGTCGATCGCCGCCTGGCGCCGGTTGCCGCCCGCCGATTGTGTGTACGCGCCTGCGGACATCACCTCGTCGGTGGTGGGCAGTCGCGAGAGGATGGTGAGATACAAGGTGTCGAGGACCTGCTGTCCATTTCCCGACTGCAGCAGCGCCTGAAGAGTCGGGCCTTGCTGAAGCTTGCGCTGGAGTTCGCCGCCGTTCAGCAGTTGCAGGCGCTGCGCTGCGGTGGGACGCCGGCTGCGTTCCGACGCCAGCCCGGTGTCGCGAGGCGGCCGACCGAATGTCTCGAGAAACGCGCTGGTGATACTCCCGTCTCCCAGCGCGATGGTCCGCTGATCGGATGGAATGAACGTGTACGGTTCGGGAATCGCGCTCTGGTATTCCTCGCTCGCGCCGGTAATCTGGTTGAGTGCGTCGATCAGCACTTCGGCGTCGAGCGGGCGAATCAGTGCGTGGGCGAAGTTCGCATCCGCGGCCGGCGTCGCCGTGCGAGGCAGCGACGACAGCTGATAGGTCGCCGAATTCAGAATGAGCCGAAGCACCGCCTTGACGTCGTACTTCGACGCGACAAATTCCTTCTCGAGGTAGGCCAGCAGTTCCGGGTTGCTCGGCGGGTTGTCCGAACGAATATCGTCGGGCTCGTCGATGATGCCCCGGCCCATCAGCCAGTACCACAGGCGATTGACGGCTGTTCGAGCAAACCACGGATTGGTGGGCGTCATGAGCCACGCGGCAAACGCTATGCGCGGGTCCTCGCCTCGTGCGACGCGGGCGGTCGTGCCGTCCGGGAACACCATCAAGCGGCTAGGAGCCAGGCCCGACGCGTCTTTGTCGGCGTCGAAGAACACAATCTCTTCTTTCCACTCTCCGGTCGGCTTGTATCCGATCCGGGCGAAGAACGCCGATAAGTCGTCGAGTCGCTGCTTGGGCCACGTCTCGGTTCGGGTTCCCATGAACGTCAGCGCCACCGCAGAGGCGATCGTGCGAGGGTCCTTGCTCTGGACGGCGCGGTAGAAGTTGACGGGCGCCACCCGGAAGTTGCTCCCGCTTTGCGTGAGGAGTTCCCGGACGAACCGATCGTAGGGCACGTTGTCGCGAACCGCCGTCCGGACCCAGCGGTGGTAGGCCTGCACGGCATTGGGCCACAGGTTGATCGGGAACTCGGACTTGATGCGGAGCACGTCGCCCCACTTCAACGCCCAGTAGTCGGTATATTCGGGGCGCTCCAGGAGGCGATCAATCAGCGCCTGCCGTTTCGACGGACTCGGGTCGTCGAAAAACGTGCGAACCTCGTCCATTCTTGGCAGCGTGCCGATGACGTCGAGAAAGACCCGCCGCACAAACACGGCGTCCGAGGCCAGCGGCGCCGGCGTGATGGCGAGGCGAGCCAATCGCGCAAACACGATCTGATCGACGGGGCCGCGGGGCGCCGCGACGGCTGGGCTCTCAAATGGGTTCTGGGCCTGCCGGGGCGCCGCGGTCGCGGTCACCGTCATCAAGACGACCGACGCCGCGATGATGGTCCGTGTCATTCGGAGCCTCGATGGACGGCGGCTGCCGTGTCCGGAGCCGAGGCCAGCGTGCGTCCGATGGCCAGACTGACGGCGGCGATCTGCGCCGTCATTGCGGCGAAGTCGGCCGGAAGCATCGCGTGCACCCCATCGCTGAGCGCAGAGCCGGGGTCGTGGTGGACTTCGACCAGCAGGCCGTCGGCGCCCGCGGCGACGGCGGCCGCCGCGAGCCGAGGGACCATCCACGCGTGGCCGGTGCCATGGCTCGGATCCACGATGACCGGCAGGTGCGACCGGTGGTGCAACATGGGGACAGCGTTCAGGTCGAGCGTGTTGCGTGTCGACGGCTCGAACGTCCTGATGCCGCGCTCGCACAAGATGACGTTGGGATTGCCGTAGCTCATCACGTATTCGGCCGCGTTGAGGTACTCCTCGATGGTCGCACTCATCCCGCGTTTGAGCAGCACCGGCAGGCCGCTCCGGCCGACTTCCTCGAGCAGCGGCAGGTTCTGCATGTTGCGGGACCCGACCTGCAGGATGTCGGCATAGGCGGCCACCATCTCGAGGTGTCTGGGATCGATCACCTCGGTGACAATCGGCAGGCCGGTTTCGTCTCGCGCGGCGGCCAGCAGTCGCAGTCCCTCGTGTCTGAGTCCCTGGAAGCTGTACGGCGACGTCCGGGGCTTGAACGCCCCTCCGCGCAGGACATGCGCGCCCCCGGCCTTCACGGCGCGGGCCGTCGTCATCAACTGCGATGCGCTTTCCACGGCGCAGGGACCCGCCATCACGATCACGCCGGTCCCGCCGATATCGATGCCCCGGACCGTGACGATGGTGCCCTCCGGCTTGGCGGAGCGCTGGGTCAGTCGCAACTCGGGGAGATCGCGAATAACGGGGGGTGGAGTTGCCACGGCCATGGACCTCAGTGCCGGTCAGGCCGGTTTACGGCGATCGCGCGGGACAATCGCAATGGCCTCGATTTCCACCAGCAGATCTTCCCGGCAGATCCGCGCTTGAATGGCCGTGCTCGCGGGGAGCGGATCGAGCCCCAGCCACGTGAAGAAGGACGTCCGCACCTGGTTGAAATCGGCGTAATCGCGCTCGATATCGCGAAGGTAGCACGTCGTGCGCACGATGTCGTGCCACGTCGCGCCTTCCGACGCCAGCAGTTCCGTGATGTTGCGGTACGCCCGCCAGAGTTGCGCGCGAAATTCGCCGACGTGCACGGTACGACCGGATTCGTCCACGCTCGCGGTGCCCGAAATCATCAACATCGATTTGTCGCCGATATCGAAGCGGAGACCTCGCGTGAAGGCGGCGGGCTTGGCGTAGTGGTAGGCCTCGTTGAGCACCGAGGGCGCTTCGATGGCCGTCCTGGCGATGGGACGGCTCCCGGCGTCGGTTGCCGGAAGGTCAACGGGGGTGGGCGGCTGCGGAGCCGCCCGGCCATCGTTGCCCATGATGCCGAGCGCCGTCATTTCCTGGCGCTCGCCGTCGGTTTTCGGTCGCTGGAAGGGCACTGCCTGCGCGGGGGTGCCAGCTGCAATCGTCGCCATCACTCGTCTCCGTTGACGTCGGCGCAATTTGTCTGCGCACCCGGTTTAGACCGGCCGCCTGGCCTCGGAGTTACATGGCGGGGCGACTACTTCTGAGCGACCGAGGCGCCTTCGATGATGACGGCGTACGAATAACCCGCCCCGAAGTCCTTGTTGAGCGTCACCTTGCCGGTCACCGTCACCACGTCGCCCATCTTCGCGTTCTCCGTCGAAGTCACGGTGATGTCGTGGGTTCCGTCCTTCGCCGATCCTGTGCCGTCCTGGAGGTGAATCCAGTTGACGCCAAGAATCCCGCCGTTGAACTTGACCACTTTGCCGCGGACCGTCACCGTCTGCCCGCCCAGCGTCTTCCTCTTGGCCCAGATGTCGGCGACCGTCGCGCCACCTGGCGCCGGCGTGACGCCGGTGACCGGCTGGGCCGGGTTGGCGGCGTGCGGGCCATTCGGAGATGGTGTCGCGGCGGTCGGTTGAGGCCCTGCTGGCGTCGCGTGGGCCGACATCATCGGCGGCGCGTCCGTCGCGGCCGGGGTGGCCGGGGCAACCGATTCGCCCTCACGACCGATGCGTGCCACAAAGTAGATCAGCGGAAAATCGCGCTTGAGCGACTGGCTGTGGAAATTCGACATCGGCGTTTCGAGCGGCACCACCACCCGATCGCCGACGGCGACCTTGAATTGCGCGGTCGCGGCCCAGAGTTCGCCATTGGGGGCCTTGACCCTGACGTACGTGTAGTTGGCGGCGTTCATCGTTTCCAGCACCGTGCCGGTCACGGACTGAGGCGCGCCGTTCTGAACAGGAGCCGGTGTCTGCGGCTGGGCCGCAGCAGGCGCGGGCACGGCCGCGGCCGACGCCGCCGGCGGTGGAACCGCCGAGTCCGCCTTCGCCGGAGACTGGCTCGAACAGCCGACCACGCCAAACAACACGAGACCACAAATCGACAAGCGGATGCACTTCGTCACGGTATTCTCCCTCATACCAGAACGGTACCATAGGTGGAGAGCCGAGGGTAGACCGGGAGGGCGCACCGGCAAACCCGGCCTCTAATTCGAGGCGAGTCTGGCGTCGTCTCGTGCCCCCGCCCACGCCGCTGCCAGCCAGAGCAGCCCAGCCAGCGCGATCGCGAACGGGACAATCAACATCGCCTGAGCCAGATCCGACCGATCCGACATCCATCCGATGAGCGGGGGCGACGGAACATCGCCCAAGAAATGGATGGAGAAAATTGCCAGGGCGCTGGCCGTGGCGCGTTCGAGGGGGTTCACGAGATTGACGATGGTCGAATTGATGGGGCCGGTTGAGGCAAACAGCAGCAGTTGCGCCACCACCATCGCGCCGAAGAACACCGACTTGCTCGGCGAGGTGAGCGCGATCGCGGCAAACGGCACCGAGAGCAGAGTGGCCACCCCCGACAGGAGCAGGTACCCCTGCCGATAGTGTTTGAGCAGGTAGTCGCCCAGGTACCCTCCCGCGAAGGTCCCGGCAAATCCGGTGATCACCACCATCGCACCGAACTGGATGGTGGCGTCCGATTTGGGCAGCCCTCGCATGCGCTCAAGAAAGAGCGGGGTCCAGTACACCATCGCGCCCAGTGCAAACGTGTACGCCGCGTACCCCGCGACGGTCAGCGCGTAGGGACGGCAGGTCAGGAGCCGCCGGTAGGCGCGCCAGATCGGTTCGCTGGCGAGGGTGGAGGGGCGGGGGGTGAAATCCGGATCCTGGCCGCCACGTTGCGGATCCGACAAACGCCACACGAGAATGGCCAGCACGACACCGGGAAGACCCGCGACGAAGAACGCGTACCGCCACCCCCACCGCGCGTCGACGAAACCGCCGAGCATGTAGCCGAGCGCCGACCCGATTGGAATGGCCGACGAGAAGATCGCCAGAATCCGGCCGCGCTGCGCCTTCTTGAAGTAGTCGCTCAGAATCGCCGGCGAGATCGTGCCGTACGCCGCCTCGCCCACACCGACCACCGCGCGGCACGCGAACAGCGACAGGTAGTTCCACGCAAACCCGCCCAGCGCCGTAAACACGCTCCAGATGGCGACGCCGCAGGCAAGCAGCCTCGGCCGGTTCAGCCGGTCGCCGAGCTTGCCGAACAGTGGCGACATCAGCATGTAGACCACCATGAAGGCCGACGCCAAAGTGCCGAACTGCGTGTCCGACAGGTGCAGGCCGGTGCCCGGACGAGTGAGGCTTGCGCCGAGCGCCGCCACCACCTGTCGATCGACGTAGTTGAGCAGGTTGATCAGCGTCAGGACGAGCAGGCCGGTGCGCGCCGCTCGAACGACTTGTGGAGCGTTGTCAGGGGGGGGCGTCATGTGCTGCCGATAATAGCAGGTCTGTGGCTGTAGATTCAGATGGCCGGGGCGCCGCGATCGAGGTGACGATGGACTGGCGCACGCGGTGGCAGCCGCTCGCGCTCGTGCTGGTCGGTGTGTGGCTGGTCTACGCGTCGATCACGTCGAAAACCGACGACGGGAACGAACCGTTCCCGCCCTCCGACGCTGGCACGTTCGAATCGTAGAGGTGCCGGAAATCGGCGCCCCTTTCGGCGGCTGATCGCCGGGACAGGCCACTAGTATCTGATCCCGACCGTGAACGAGATCTCACGCGGCGTTTGATAGTCACTTGGGATGGTGGGCTTGCCAAAGTCGGATCCTAATTCGTAGTTCACGCCGCGCACCGGCCGATCGACGAACGGATTGAACGCCGCATACGCCGTGTTGTCGTTGCGCGTGATGACCGATCGGGACACATTCACGACGGCTGCCTGATTGAAGACGTTCATGCACTGTCCGCGGAAATAGATCTGCACCTTGGACGTCGTCCCGAACGACCGGTTGACCGTCACCGATACGTCGGTGGCGCGCAGCGTATCGGTTCGAAACGCGCCCCGGGCGCTGAAGTAGTAGGGCACCGACGTGGGAGGCGTGACGTAACCTGGATTGACGACGTAGGCGGTGGGATTGATGTTCGCCACGGCGCTGTACGGCCGACCCGTGTCGATCCGTTGGACGATGGTCGCGCTGACGCGGCCGAGCCGTGTTGGCACCGGCAAGTCGACGATGGCCCAGGTTCGCAGTTTGTGGCGCTGGTCGATCGACAGCCAGCCGGTGGGCGAGTGCCACCTCGGGTCACGGTACTCCGGGTAATCCGTGTAGGCCGCCGCGTCCGGCCCGACGCTGGTGGCCGTCTCTCCATCGGCGTTCCCCCGGGCCCACGAGAGGGTGTAGGACCCCGACCACTGGATGCGCGTGCCGATTTTGTACGACCCCAGCGCGTTGAGCGCGGCGTAACTGCGCGTCACCTGGTTGGAATTGGTCACGATGAGCAGATCGTAGACGTGGCCGAGGCCGTCGTTGACACGGCCGGTCGTCACATCGCGCCTGTTCGCGTAGAAGTTGCTCGAGGAGCGATGGACGGCGTCGACCCTCACCGAGCCTTTGGCTCCCAGCGTTCTGGTGACGCCGGCCGCCACCTCCAGCGCCGCGGGCGGTTCGAGCCCGGGCGTAATCCGACTGGTGACGCCTGGAATGCTTGGGGCGCTTCGAGGCGTTCGAGATGTGCCGCCGTTGGCCGCGAACCAGTCGAACAACGTTTTGAGTGCGTCGGCCGACACCACAGTCGCGCTGGTCGCGTTGACGGCGGGCCCAAGGTAGTCGTACACGAACGTCGCCGGGCGGCCTCCCGAGGACGCGGCGTCGGCGATGTTCGAGTTGATCGCCGTCACGTAGCGCGCCACGGCTGCGTTGATCAACCATGCGCCGTTGCCTCGCACGTCCCACGTGATCCCGACACGTGGGCTGATTTCCTGATTGTGCACGACGGCGACACCAAGACTGTCGGCATCTGCGTTCCGATCGTACCGCGCGCCAAGTCGCACCGTCACCCGACGGTTCATGCGCCACGTGTCGGCGACGAACAGCGATGTGGTGCGCAGGCGATTGCCGACGGCGTTCTTCAGGATGGGAGTCCAGTAAATCCACGTCGTTCGATCCGCAAGGAAGACGGGATACACCTGGCCGCTCCCGACGACCGAGCGTGTGGCCAGCACCCGAAACCCACTGCCGCTCTGGTAGCTGTTGTTGCGGCGCCTCTCTTCGAACAGGTCGACGCCGACCGTTACGTCGTGCGTGCCGGACGAGCGCGTGGGCCTCGAAAACCAAAGCTTCGCAACCAGGTTCTGATTGTCACGTTGGTCCTCCGAGCCGGGGCACACCGCGCATCCGGTCGGGGAGTTGAACCGGGCGCTGGACCGCGAGCGGTCCCATATCGGCGTACCGGCGCCGGCCAGCGTCGTTGCCTGCGACCCGACGTCTGAGAGCGTCATCTGCCGGTTCGAATAGCGCGTTTCGACGAGCAGGCGCGAACCGATCGCTGCGTTGTAGCTGCCGGTATACAGGGCTTCCGGAGTCGTGTCGTTGTAGAGACTGGCCAGATCCATCGCCGAACCGGCAGCCACGTGCGTGCGCCGGTCGTCCACCCGGTAGTACGCGGTGCGAACCGTGTGTTTCGCCGTTGGCGACCAGGTCAATTTGCCCTCGTAGTGCTGCTGAGTGCCGCCGTAGACATAGCTGACGCGGCTGTACGGCAACAGCCGGTTCTGCTCGGTCTTGTCCAACTTGAGTGCGCCGAAATACCACAGGCGATTCACGCGGAGCGGTCCGCCCAGCGTCGCTTCGAGCGTGGGCATCCGGCGGTTGACCGTCCGGTCCCCGCCAAACGGCGTCAGGGCGCGCCAGTTGTCATTGGTGAAGCCCGCGCGCATGGACAGCGCCAGCCGGTTCGTGCCCGATTTGGTGATCGTGTTGACCACGCCCCCTTGGAAGCGTCCGAACTCGGCCGTCACGCTGCTGGCGGCCACCTTGGTTTCCTGGAGGGCATCCGCGATGAGGAAGGGGCGGGCCTGCTGGCGGAGGTTTTCGTTGATCACGAATCCGTCGAGCAGGAACAGATTGCCGAACGACGGCGCGCCCGAGATCGTGATGGCGCCCCCGGGGCCGTTCGCGTTGACCCCTGGGGCCAACGTGATACGCGCCTCGAGCGAACCATCGATCGGCATCAGCTCGAGCATCGACATCCCGAACGTCGTGCCCTGCGGCAGCTCGGGATCGACGTGCGGCTGATTCGGTTCGGCTGTAACTGTGACCATCGCCGGAATCGCGGCGATCGCCAATTCGACATCGAGCGCGGCGGGCGTCTCGTCACCAACAGTAACGGCGACGTGCCGCGTCTCGAATCCCGCCAATTCGAACGATACGTCGTACGTGCCGGCCGGCAGCGGGGGGACGCCGTAGTGTCCGTCCTTGCCGGTGATCGTCGTCGTCGGACGACGCGCCGCGCGAGACGTCGCGGTCACTTTCACACCGGCCAGGCGCAGGCCACTCGGGTCGGTCACGTGGCCCGCAATCGCCCCGACGTCTATGCCCTGAGCGGAGACCGTGCCGACCAACCCCGATCCCAGGGTGAGCACGGCCGTCAGCATCACCGTCACGACCCGACGACCTCGAACCCCGGACCCGATAGACACGGCGAACTCCGTTCGGCAGCACTGGAGATGCCGGACGGCGAATGTCAACTCAGGTGCCGATTTGAATCACCCGGCAAACAGCCCGTCCACCGACAAGTACCGCTCGCCCGTATCGTAGCAAAACGTCAGGACGCGTGCGCCGTCGGCGACCTCGGGCAGTTTCGCCGCCACCGCCGCCAGCGAGGCGCCCGACGAAATGCCCACGAAGAGGCCTTCTTCGCGCGCCGCCCGGCCGGCGTACGCAAACGCATCCTCTTCGCTCACCTGAATGGCGCCGTCAAGGACGTGACGGTGCAGGTTGGTCGGCAGGAATCCGGCGCCGATGCCCTGGATCTTGTGCGGCGAGTGGGTGCCACCCGAGATGACTGGCGACTTTACCGGTTCGACGGCAAAGACCTTCAGTCGCGGCATCTTCGGTTTAAGTGCCTCGGCGACCCCCGTGATGTGGCCGCCGGTGCCGACTCCCGTAATCAGGTAATCGAGTCCATCGGGAAAATCGCGCAGAATTTCTTGCGCGGTCGTTCGATGGTGGATCGCGATGTTGGCGGGATTGTCGAATTGCTGGGGCATCCACGCGCCCGGGGTCTCAGCCACCAACTGCGTGGCTCGCTCGATCGAGCCTTTCATCCCTTTTTCGCGCGGCGTGAGCTCGAGCGCAGCGCCATAGGCGGCCATGATGCGCCGCCGCTCGATCGACATCGATTCTGGCATCACCAGGACGATCCGATAGCCCTTCACCGCCGCCACCATCGCAAGTCCGATACCTGTGTTGCCCGACGTCGGCTCGATGATCGTCGCGCCCGGTTTCAGGACGCCCCGGGCTTCGGCGTCTTCGACCATCGACAACGCGATCCGGTCCTTGATACTGCCGCCGGGATTGGCGCGCTCAAGCTTGATCCAGACATCGACGCGAGACCCAAAGAGCCTCCGCAGCCGGACGTGTGGCGTGTTGCCGATGGTGTCGAGAATTGTCTGCGCGTTCATGGGGGCTCCTCCGGGCGAGGTGCCGGCTACAGCACCACGTCGAGCGATTGCGCGGCCTCAGTCGACTTGCCCTCCGAGACCGCGAGGTTGGTGACTACGGAATAGGGCGGCACACTATGCGTCAGCCAGACGTTGCCGCCAATCACGCTGGAATGACCGACGACCGTGTCGCCGCCCAGGATCGTTGCGTTGGCGTAGACCACGACGTCGGACTCGAGCGTCGGGTGACGCCGGACGCCCGAGAGGGCCTTTCGGACGCTCAGCGCGCCCAACGTCACGCCTTGATACAAGCGGACGCGGTCGCCAATGACGCTGGTCTCGCCGATCACGATCCCGGTGCCGTGGTCGATCGCGATGGCGCGACCCAGCGTCGCGCCCGGGTGAATGTCGATGCCGGTGGTCCGATGTGCCGTTTCGCTAATCAGGCGCGGCAGCAGCGCAACCCGGTGGGTCCACAACTCGTGCGCAAACCGGTGGCAAGCCAGCGCGTAAAACCCGGGATAGGCCAGAATCACCTCGTCGACGTTCGTGGCCGCCGGGTCGGCATCACACGTGGCCTGGGCGTCGAGCAGCAAGTCGTCGTGGATCCCGGGCAACTGGTTGACGAATGCCCTCGCGCGTGACGTGGCATCGTTGTCGACGTATCCCGTATCGAGCATGAAGTGGCGGAGCGACTCCTCGAGTCGCGACAACTCGGCTCCGACCCCCTGGCTGTCGCAGCGCCGGTGCGACGCAAAGTGCGGGAAGAGCAGTGCCAGCGCGTCGGCGACGAACTCTCCGGCGAGCGCGTCGGCCCGAAACGGCAGACGGTAGGCGCCTCGCGCCGCGCACACCTTGACAATCCACGACTCAATTAGCGGTGACATGCTCTGCCTCTTTCTTATAGACGCCCGATTCCCGCGTCAGGGGCCAGCGTGGCGGCGGATTTCGACTTCGAGGCCCGATCCGCGACACCGGTCTTTCCCCCGAAGGCGGCGCGAAACATCAGCAGCGGTGAGGCGGTCGCGGCGAGTGTACCATCAGCCCGTTCGGAGAACCAACCGGGCGCCGCCCACGTCGGCCGTTCTGGCGCAGAGGCGTTGCCAGGCGACGGCGCTGGACACGGACTCCCTCGGTGAAGTAGAAACAGTCTGCGCCATGACACTTCCCCCTTGCGTGAATCCAGACCGTTTCTACGACCGCGCCGCGTGGGCGTTCGCCGGGATGTTCCTGCTGCTGGTTCTGGGCCTGCATCTGCTGCCGGGACTGTTCGCCGGCTTGCTGGTGCACGAGCTGGTGCACATCCTGGCCCCGAGGCTCAAAGTGTTTCGCATCCGGCGCGAGCGAGGCAAACTGGCGGCCGTCGCGCTGCTGGCGACGGTGGTGGCGCTCGGCATTGTCGCCCTGGTGGTCAGCATCGCCGCATTCGCTCGAAGCGACGCGGGCAGTCTTCCGACGCTGCTCAAGAAGATGGCCGACATCCTGGAGCGGTGGCGGGCCGTGCTGCCGGCGGCGGTCATCGATAATTTCCCCGACGACATCGACGATCTCAAAGCGGTGCTGGTTCAGGGCTTGCGCGGTCACACCGGAGAACTCGAGCAGACGGGACGCACCCTGGCGCACATTCTTGTGGGGATGGTGGTGGGCGCCCTGGTGGCCCTCCACGAAGTGCAGCCCGACTTGAAAATGGGCCCGCTCGCGCAGTCGTTGCAGGAGCGCGCGCGCCGCCTGGCGATGGCGTTCCGCCGAGTCGTGTTCGCGCAGGTTCGCATCGCCTTGATCAATACGATGTTCACCGCCGCCTACTTGTTTGTCGCGTTGCCGCTATGCGGGGTGCACCTGCCGCTATCGAAGACGCTGGTCGTGGTGACGTTCATCACGGGTCTGCTCCCGGTGGTGGGCAATCTGATCTCCAACGCCGCCATCGTCGCCGTCAGCCTGAGCGTGTCGGTGCCGGTGGCTGTGGCATCGCTCGGCTTTCTCGTGGTCATCCACAAGTTCGAGTACTTCCTCAACGCGCACATCGTCGGCACCCAGATTCATGCTCGCGCCTGGGAGTTGCTCCTCGCGATGGTTGTGATGGAGGCCGCCTTCGGAATGGCCGGCCTGGTGGCCGCGCCCATCTACTACGCCTACCTGAAGGACGAACTGGTCAGTCGGGACTTGATCTGATCGGACCCAGTTGCCTGCCCGATCGTTAGTGGCAGGCGTGTCCGCCTATGGCGCTGGGTCGCGCGTCTTCGTGCACGGCGTGGGGGTACGCGTGTTCGTCCATGGCGTGGGGGCACGCCTATTCGTCCGCTCCGTAGGGGCGCAATGTAGTGCGTCCCTTTATCAGTCCGCCCCGCACGTTATTGCGCTCGAATCGAATCGACCAGGCGGCGCACCGTCTCAACGACGAGCGGGAGGCTGGCCTCGATCGCCGGGGACAGCGTCATCTGCATCGGCTGCAGCGTCGCGACCGAGATGGTCACCAGCAGGACTCGCGGAAGCGTCTCGATGAGGGCGGCCGACTCGACCAGATCTTTGAGGCCGATATCGTGCGCCGACAGCGACTTGGGGTAGTCGGAGGCGTAGCGCGGTTCGATCACCGACACGGCGCCTGGCTCCCGCCCGTCCAATGTGGCGTCGATCAGCACGAGCACGTCGCAGTCGCCGAAGTGGGCCAGCAGGTGGAACCCCCCGGTGCCGCCATCGACCAGGCTGACGTGCGCGGGCCACGGCTGCTGCTCCAGCAGGCGGACCGCGTGGACGCCGACGCCTTCATCGCCCATCAGGAGATTGCCGACCCCCATCACAAGAATCCGCGGTTGCGTCATCGTATCTCCCACCGGCACAACTGATCCGGCTCATCCGCCAACGTCATGCCCGCCTCATTATGTCGCCTGAAACGGTGAAGGGGTCAACGGCTCGCGGGCGCGATCGTGGCATCTGTGCCGCGCAACACCGGTCAAGGCGGTGATAGCGGACGAAACAACAACGGCCGATCCCGGCACCATGCGCCAGGATCGGCCGGCTGATCTCCAATCTCGAACTCCGACGCCGCGATGCCTAATCCCTCGTTCCGTTCCTATTTCCCGTCCGGGTTGCGCTCGACGAACTTCCAGCCGCCGGCCATCGACGAGATGACGCCCCGGCCCTCCACGTAGTCGTGGTAGAACACGAGATAGACGTGGAGCATCGAGAAGATGATGAAGAACCACATCGCCATGTGATGCCACTGTCGGGCGGCGAAGTCGCCGCCCATCATCGGCACGACCCACCGGAACAGGCCCGGCAGCCACGAATGGCTCATGGCCGCATAGAGCCCGAATCCGGTCGCGCACTGGAACAGGAAAGCCAGAAACGTCAGAAAGTACGTCCAGCTGGCGAGCGCATTGTGCCCGACCGATTCCATCACCTGATGACCCGACTGGAAGATGTCGATCTTCCAGACGGCGATGGCTTCCTTCCATTGCCGCATCAGCGCGGACTTGCCGAGCGGCAGGAAGTTGTCCCACCGGGCGAACTGGTTGCCGGCGAAGCCCCAGTAGATCCGCCCGAGGAAGTTGAAGAAGAACACGAATGCGGCGACGAAGTGCACGAAACGCACCCAGCCGAACGCGTAGGCAAACGACGCCTCAGGGCCGCTGGCGAAGTGCAGCGGCGCGCCAATCAGGTAGCCGGTGACGCAGAGCACCGCCACGCACAGGGCGTTGACCCAGTGATAGAGGCGCACCGGCAGCTGCCAGACATAGACGCGATGGAGCGTGGTCGGCTGGTTCATGGCCGCCTCCCTCAGAACACCCGAATCTGGTGAACGTGCGTGCCGTGCTCGTCGTGCAAGTGCACCGCACAGGCCAGGCACGGATCAAACGAGTGAATGGTCCGCAGGATTTCCAGCGGCTGTTCGGCGTTCGCGATGGGCGTGCCGACCAGCGCCGATTCGTACGCCGACAACTGGCCCTTGCCGTCGCGCGGCGAGGCGTTCCACGTGCTCGGCACCACCAGCTGGTAGTTCTCGATCTTGCGATCCTTGATCACGATCCAGTGCGCCAACGCGCCGCGCGGCGCTTCGGTCAGGCCGACGCCGCGGGCTTCGGTTGGCCACGACGCCGGATCGAACTTCGTCATGTCGGCCGTCCGGGTGTCGCCATTCTTGAGGTTGGCCAGGAGCTGGCCATAGAACTCCTTGGCCCAGATGCCAACCAGCTTGGTCTCGAGCCCGCGGGCGGCGGTCCGCCCCAGCGTGGAGAAGAGCGCCCCGACCGGCACGTCGAGCGCCTTCAACGCCGAGACCACCACTTCCTTGATGTCGTCGCGGCCCGACGCGAAGCCGACCAGCAGCCGCGCGAGCGGCCCCACCTCCATCGCGTGCCCCTTCCAGCGCGGCGTCTTGAGCCAGCTGTACTTCTGCTGCACGTCGAGGAATTCGTACGGCGGCTTCGGGCCGGAGTACTTCAGCTTGGTTTCGCCCACCCAGGGGTGCTTGGCCGCCGCGTCGCCATCCGAATACTCGTAGTAGGAATGGGCGATCGACTCCTCGATCTGCTGCGGATCCTTGCCGTCGACCGGGATCACCTCGTTGAGATTCCGGTTGAGGATCGCGCCGCGCGGGAACTTGAACTTCGCCACGTCCGCATAGCCGTTGGTCGGCAGGTCGCCGTAGGCGAGGTAGTTCGGCACGCCGCCGCCAATCCCGCCCCAATCCTTGTAGAACGAGGCGACCGCCATCAGGTCGGGCAGATAGACCTGTTCGATGAACTCCCGCCCTTGGTCGAAGAGCTGCCCGACATAGGCCAGCCGCTCCGCGTTGATCGCGTTACTCTCTTCCAGGTTGAACGAGCACGGCGCGCCGCCAACCAGGTAGTTGGGATGCGGATTCTTGCCGCCGAAAATGGTGTGAACCTTGACCATCTCCTTCTGCCACTCGAGCGCTTCGAGATAGTGCGCGACCGCCATCAGGTTGGCTTCGGCCGGCAGCTTGTAGGCCGAGTGGCCCCAGTAGCCGTTGGCGAAGATCCCGAGCTGGCCGCTTTCGACAAACGCTTTGAGCCGCTTCTGGAGATCCGAAAAGTAGCCGGGCGAACTTTTCGGCCAGCTGGAAATGCTCTGCGCCAGCTCCGACGTCTTCTTCGGGTCGGCCTTCAACGCGCTGACCACGTCCACCCAGTCGAGGGCGTGGAGGTGATAGAAGTGCACGACGTGATCCTGCATGTACTGCGCGCAGAACATCAGGTTGCGAATCAAATCCGCGTTGGGCGGCACGGTGATACCCAGCGCGTCTTCGACCGAGCGGACCGACGCCAGCGCGTGGACCGTCGTGCAGACGCCGCAGGCCCGTTCGGTGAACGCCCATGCGTCGCGCGGATCGCGCCCCTTCAAGATGATCTCGAACCCGCGAACCATCGTCCCGGAGCTGTATGCGTCGACGACTTTGCCGTCCTTGACTTCCACTTCGACGCGGAGATGCCCCTCAATCCGGGTGATGGGGTCGATGACAATACGATTGGCCATGGTGGTCTCCTTGTGCCCTTCTCTACGCGCCCTTGCCCTTGTCGGGAATCGTTTCGCTGTTGCGGATCTCGTCCGCGATGACCGTCCGCTTGCGGACGTTGGTCGTGACGGCGTGCGCCGCGATGCCCGCCACGGTCACCGCGCCCACGGCCAGCCCCACCGTGTCGGCGGTGGTTTCGATCCCGAACCCGGGGAAGTTGGGCAGGTGCTGATAGAAGGGGCCGTTGTCCCAGAAATGCGCCTCGCTGCAGCCGATGCAGCCATGGCCCGACTGAATCGGGTAACTGACGCCGTTGTTCCACCGGATCACGCCGCAGGCGTTGTAGGTGACCGGTCCGCGGCAGCCCATCTTGTAGAGGCAGTAGCC
>JBAXOX010000031.1:0-42705 GCA_037133015.1 Acidobacteriota bacterium | reverse complement strand
CTGCGTGAGCGTTTAGACCCCGGACCGCCAGAACGGGCTTTGAAACCGGGAGTCCACCGCCTCAGGCCTGCGTGAGCGTTCCGACCCCGGACCGCCAGAACGGGCTTTGAAACCGGGAGTCCTCCGCCCTCAGGCCTGCGTGAGCGTTTAGACCCCGGACCGCCAGAACGGGCTTTGAAACCGGGAGTCCTCCGCCCTCAGGCCTGCGTGAGCGACCCGGACCTGGACCGCGCACGATTCATCCTAGTGTCTGAAATGCCGTCTCCGTGTGAACACCATGGCGATTCCGTGTTCGTCGGCCGCGGCGATCACCTCGGCGTCTTTCACCGACCCGCCCGGCTGCACGATGGCGGTCGCGCCGGCCGCCACGACCGCATCGAGCCCGTCCCGGAACGGGAAGAACGCATCCGACGCGGCGACCGATCCTTGCAGCACGACACCCGAGGACGCGGCCTTGAGCGTGGCGACGTTCACCGCGTCGACCCGGCTCATCTGCCCGGCACCCACCGACAGCGTGCGATCGTCGCTCGTGAAGATGATGGTGTTCGACTTGACGTGGGCGCACACGCGCCAGGCGAACCGCAGGGCGCGGTACTCGGCTGCGGTGGGCGCGCGCTTGGTGACGATCTCGGGGCCGGTCGCCGACGGCCACGGATCGTGCGCCTCGGTCACCCGGTCCTGGTCCTGGACCAGCACGCCGCCGAGCGCCGATCGGATGTCCATCGTCCCAAGTCCGCGGCCCTTCGGCGCCACGGTCCCGAATGCCACCGGCGCAATCACCACGCGCAGGTTCTTTTTCGCGGCGAGCACCGCCAGGGCGGCCTCGGAAATGGCCGGCGCAATCACGGCCTCGATAAACGTCGAGGCAATTGCGCGCGCGGTGGCCTCGTCGACTTCGCGATTGCAGCCCACGATGCCGCCAAACGCAGAGAGGGCGTCGGCATCGCGCGCCCGAACATACGCCTCGGCAAGGGTGGCGCCGGTGGCGGCTCCGCACGGGTTGGTGTGCTTGATCACCACCGCCGCCGCTTCCGAAAACTCCGTGACGATCCGGCAGGCCGCGTCCACGTCGAGCAGATTGGTAAACGAGAGTTCCTTGCCTTGCAGCACGACCGGAATATCGGCATCGGCCGCATCGCCCGGCACGTACCACCCGGCTGGCTGGTGAGGGTTCTCGCCGTACCGAAGCGTCCGCAACTTGCGTGTCGCCACGTACAGGCGCGGCCCGATCGTGTCGCGCTTCGGCGTGCGGGCGTAGTGGTGACCGTCGACGGCCACCGCCTCGAGTTCGTTGGCGATCGCGGTGTCGTAGTCGGCTGTGTGGGCGAAGGCTTTCTGGGCCAGTTCCAGGCGAAACGCCAGGCTCGGCCCTTCGGGCGCGTCCAGCTCGTCCAGCACGCGCAGGTAGTCGCCCGGGGAGACCACCACGAGCACGTCGCGGAAGTTCTTGGCGGCGCCCCGAATCATCGACGGCCCGCCGATATCGATGTCTTCGATCATGTGATCGAAGGAGGTGGTGGCTTTGGCGGCGGTTTCGCGGAACGGATAGAGATTCACCACCACCAGATCGATCGGCTCGATCCCGAATGTCGCCAGGGCCGCCTGATCGCCTGCGTTCTCCCGCCGGGCGAGGATGCCGCCGTGGATTACCGGATGCAGTGTCTTGACACGACCGTCCATCATCTCGGGCGCGCCGGTCACCTCCGACACCTGCAGCACGGCCAGGCCGGCGTCGGCGATCGTCTTGGCGGTCCCCCCCGTGGACACGAGGGTGCAGCCGCGGTCGGCGAGCCCGCGGGCCAATGCGACCACGCCGGATTTGTTCGAAACGCTAATCAGTGCTCGCATACAAGAACCTCGCTGAGGGTGCCGCCATTGGCCATTCAGATTACCCCAACTGCCGCTGTCGGCGGATGCGCCGGTACGCTTGACACCTTTTGAAAGCGGCCGGTATCATTCGAGACAGGCGTTGTCAGGCCAACGCCGCAAGAGAATCAGATCAGTGGGTGTGTGACGCCACGTCCCCGACGTGGCCGATTGGCAAGACGCGCGGTGCGTTCAGCGCCGCCATGAGGCAAGGCAGGGCACGAATGCGCATCACAGGCAAGGTGAAGTGGTTCAACAACGCGAAGGGATACGGATTCATCGAGCGCGAGGGCGGCAGCGATGTCTTCGTGCACTACTCCGCCATCGACGGTAATGGTTTCCGGTCGCTCGAAGAGGGCATGGCCGTAGAATTCGAGATCGTCGACGGTCCGAAAGGACCTCAGGCCGGTAACGTCACCAAGGCCTAGCGTCGTTCTCGCGACCCGTGTGCCCGGGGCTGGCCACCAAGCCGTCCCGGGCATCGTTGTCGAAAGGGCGGAGGCGAACGCGGGCTGCCGTGCGCCGACGTCGACACAGCCGGCGCCAGGCGTCACTCCGGCTTCGGACTTTTCTTCACGCCTCTCAGGCCACGGGCCGTCAGCGAAATCTTCCCGCCCCTCACCGCCACGCGAAACGCGACTTCCGGAATGCCGCGTGCCTGGATCGCCTTGACCTGGTCGCGAATCAGACCCGCGAACCGGTGAAACGGAACCTGAGCTTCGCCCAGCTCCCGACGCGCTTCGGTCAGCCGGTCGTAGAGTTCGTGCAGCTTGTCGACCTCCCGCATCGGCTCGACAAACAACGCCACGTGCACGATTCGGTCGTCAACCGGCGCAGCCTCTTCCGACTCGCGCCGCCTGGGCGTGCCAAAGGGCCCCGGGCGGCCTTCCTCTCGGGCCCGGAGGCCGCGGTCCCACAAATCCGCAAACGTCGCGTACCGCGATTGAATGGTCTGAAAGCGGAACCGCTCGGCGTAGGCACCCTGGATATGCACGGCCCGCTCGATGCGCTTGATGGTGCTCTGCACCAGCGACCGTGTCTCCCACGGCGGGCGCGGCAACTGACCGGCGAAAAACATGTTGTACTCGGATTCGAGTTTGCGCAACTCGGCCTCGAGCATCACGAAATCGCCGTCAAAGGGAGAGGCTGGCACTAGTGGGGCAACAAATACCAGAGCAGCGGCAGCCACAGTTCGCGGGCGTACGGCACCCGTCGATCGTCAACGAGCACGTCGCTGGTCGTGCGCGGATCCACCAGCTCCCAGAGCCGATGCATCGCCACCACCTGGTCGGGTTTGAAGCGGGCACGGTGGCGCCGGCGTTCGCCGGATCCGGTTTCCAGATAGTCGCCGCTGGCGCGCGCCAGGGCCACGGCCTGCTCGTATTCGGGCGCGTCGAACGGGGCGAACACCACGGTGTAGGAAAACGGCCGACGCGGCGGGTTCTCCATCAGCGCGTCCTGGAGATCGCCATCGAGGCTCGCGAGTTCCTCGTCGGATGGCTCCTCGTCGAGCTGCGCGTAGGGCCAGAACCGATCGCCGGGACGGAACTGCGGGACAGCCCCCGCATCGTGTTCCCCCTCCCGGGGCCGGCGATCGACATCCTCCGGACGGTCGGCCATGGATGATCCCGTCAGCAGCAAACGCGGCACGCGCTCTCAGTCTCGCAGGCTGATGGTATCCTGACAGCGCGAGTGGGAGCAATGCCAGATTACCGCGTCATTCCGTCAGTGGACCAACTTCTCCAGCGATCCGGCGTGCAGGCGCTGGTTCGCCAATTCGGCCACCGCGCCGTGGTCGAGGCGTTGCGCGCCGAGACCGACGCCCTCCGAACGCGCATGGCCGGCGGCTCGACCGACGCCTCGGCCGGCGGCTCGACCGGCGTGACGCCTCTGCCCGACACCGCCGAGCACGCCGCCGCCCACATCGAAGCCGGACTGCCCGCGCATCTCCGGCGCCTCTTTCAGTCGTCGTTGCGGCCCGTCATCAACGCCACCGGCGTCATCGTCCACACAAACCTCGGGCGGGCGCCGCTCTCGCCGGCCGCGCTGGCCCAGGTGGTCGAGGCGGGCCAACGGTACGTCACGCTCGAATACGACGTGGAACGCGGCGAACGCGGGCATCGCGACGAGCACGCCGAGGCGTTGCTCTGCCGGCTCACCGGGGCCGAGGCGGCCGTGGTCGTCAACAACTGTGCCGCGGCCACCATGGTGATGCTGGCCGCGCTCGCCGCAGGGCGCGAGGTGATCGTGTCGCGCGGCGAGTTGGTCGAAATCGGCGGCGGCTTTCGCGTGCCTGACGTAATGCAGCAGTCGGGCGCGGTGCTGCGCGAGGTCGGGACGACCAACCGCACTCGCGCCTCCGATTACGCTGCGGCCGTCTCCGACCGCTCGGCGCTCATTCTGCGCGTGCACCGATCGAACTTCACCATCGAGGGCTTTACCGAGCAGCCGTCCCTCGAGGAGTTGGTGGCGGTCGGACGCGATCACGGCTTGATGGTGGCCGAGGATCTGGGCAGCGGGCACATCCTCGGAGGACTCGTGTCGTCGGCCGGCCCCGGCGGCCTGCGCTTCGACGACGCGCCGCACGCCGCCGCGTTGATCGGAGACGAGCCGACGGTGCAGGCCAGCGTCGCGGCCGGCATCGGCGTCGTCTGCTTCAGCGGCGACAAGCTGCTGGGCGGCCCGCAGGCTGGCATTATCGTCGGTCGCACGGAGTTGGTGCAGTCGATTCGGCGCCATCCGCTGATGCGCGCGCTGCGTGTCGACAAACTCGTGTACGCGGCACTGGCCGGCACGCTTGCCGAGTACGCGGCAGGTCGGGCGGGCGAAACGGTACCGGTGGTGGCGATGCTGCTGCGAACGCCCGCCGACATCGAGCGCCGGGCCCGGCTGGTGGCCGAAGCCGCCGGGGCGTCGGGCCTCTACGTCGCGGAGATCATCGACGGCCGATCCACGGTGGGCGGCGGCACCACGCCTGGCGCCACCCTGCCGACGCGACTGGTGTCGCTGGCGCACCGGTCGCTGTCGCCGGACGCGCTCGCCTCGGCGCTGCGCCGCCGCGATCTCCCCATCATCGCGCGCATCGACCGCGAACGCGTGGTGCTCGACCTCCGCACGGTCTTCGACGACCAAGACGAAGGCCTCATCGCAGGGTTGCTGGCGATCCGGTAGCAGTTGTGCCCGCCCGATCTCGATCTCCGCGTCGCCACACGACGCTGCGCCAGGCACCAATTCCCGCCTTCGCGGGAATGGCGTGCTGACGTGCGGACACCAGAGAAAAGGCGGGATTAGAAAATCGTCGAGATCGACGCAGCCGCCAGGTCGAGCAGGCGAGCCGGCATCACACCCAGGTAGAACAGGGCCAGTACCGACGCTACCAGCGCTGCCATGGCCGTCCTGGGCAGCGCGGTGGCGGCCGGGCCTTCGACCTGGCCCGACATGTACATCAACACGACAACCCGCAGGTAGAAAAACACCGAGACCACGCTGGTCAGCAGGCCGACAATCGCCAGGGTGTATTGCCCGGCGGTGACGGCCGCGGTAAAGACGTACCATTTGGCCACGAACCCGGCGGTGGGCGGGAATCCTCCGAGCGACAGCAGGAACACCGTCAACAGGAACGACGCGACGGGTCGCGAGTACCACAGGCCCTTGTAGGCGTCGAGTTGCTCCAGCGGCGCCTCGCGCGTGCCGAGCAGCGCGATCAGCGCAAAGGCGCCGAGATTGGTGATGGCGTACACGAGCAGGTAGAACAGGATCGAGGCCTTGCCTGAGCTGTTGCCCGCCACGAGCGCAACCAGCAGGTAGCCCGCGTGCGCGATGCTCGAGTAGGCCAGCATGCGCTTGATGTTGCTCTGCGCCACGCCGACCACGGTGCCCAGAATCATCGTGCAGATCGCCAGCGCCCACACCACCGGGATCCAGTCGGCGCGCAGCGGATCAAGCGCCGACAAGAACACGCGCACGAAAGCGGCGAACGCGGCGGCCTTGACCGCGGTCGACATGAATCCGGCGACGATGGTGGGCGCCCCTTCGTAGGCATCCGGCGTCCACATATGGAACGGCACCGCCGAGACTTTGAACGCGAACCCGACCAGCAGCAATCCCATCGCCACCAGCACCAACGGGCTCGCCGCGTCGGACTGGGCCGCCATCGCCGTCCCGATCCGATCCAGGCGCGTGCTGTGCACGATGCCGTAGGTCAGCGCGATGCCGTAGAGAAACAGCGCGCTCGAGAATCCACCCAGCAGGAAGTACTTGAACGCGGCTTCGGTCGACGCGAAGACCTCGCGACGCATGCCGGTCAGCACGTAAATCGACAGAGAGAACACCTCGAGGGCCAGGAAGATGATCACCAGATCGGTGGCCACCGCCATCAGCATCATCCCGGCGATCGCAAACAGCAGGAGGGCGTAGTACTCGCCCTGCGGCAGATTGTCCCGCTCGATGAGGCTGGGCGAAAACGCGATCGTCAGGATGCCGATCACGATCAGCACGAGGCCGACGAACAAGCCGAAGTCGTCGGCCACCACGACGCCGAAACTCTCGGCGTGGCGGCCCCACAGCAAGACCGACGACACGCCCGCGCCCACCAGGCCGATGATGCCGAGGCCGCCGATCGGCAGACGTTCGCCGCGCGCGCGAAACGCTTCGGCCAGCATGCACGTCAGGCCGGCCAACGTCACGCAGATGATGGGAATGACGGCATTCAGGGCCGGGCTCATCATGGACACGCTCGTCACCTGCCCGCAATCGGGGTCAGACCCCTGTTGTCAGAGTTCGTCGACACCGGGCCGACCGCCGCTGCCGGCCGGGCGACGCCCTGCGATCCCTTCGGGACCGCCGGCGCCAGCTTCACCAGCCGCCCTGGCTGCCCTTCGGCCATACGCGCCACGACGCGATCGATCGCCGGGCGCATCGGATTGAGGAACACGGACGGCGCGATCCCCATGACGATCGCCATCACGATAATCGGGGTGATCACCCAGCGCTCACGCACGCTCAAATCCTTGAGGCCTTCGTTCTTCGGATTGGTGACGGTCCCGTAGTTGACGCGCTGGAACATCCACAGCATGTACACGGCCGACAGGATGACGCCGGTCGCGGCCACCGTGGCGAAGCGCGGATCCCAGCGGAACGCGCCGAGCAGAATCAGGAACTCGCCCACGAATCCGTTGAGCCCCGGCAGCCCGATCGACGACAGCGTCACGACGAAGAACGCGGCCACCAGTTTCGGCATCACGTGCTTGAGCCCGCCGAACTCGGAGATCAGTCGGGTATGGCGCCGGTCCGACAGCATGCCGACGATCACGAAGAGTCCGCCGGTCGACACGCCGTGGTTGAGCATCTGGTAGACCGACCCCTGCAGGCCCTGCACGTTCATCGCGCACAGGCCGAGCACGACGAACCCCAGGTGGCTGACGCTCGAATAGGCCACCAGTTTCTTCATGTCGGGCTGGACCATCGACACCAGCGCGCCGTACACGATGCCGACGACGGCCAGCGTCGCCAGATACGGGGCGAAGTACGTCGCGGCGTCGGGGAACAGCGGGAACGCGAACCGCAGCAGGCCGTAGGTGCCCATCTTGAGCAGCACACCGGCCAGAATCACCGAGCCGGCGGTGGGTGCCTCGACGTGCGCGTCGGGCAGCCACGTGTGAAACGGGAACAGCGGCACCTTGATGGCAAACGCGAGCGCGAAGGCGAGGAAGAACCAGAACTGCAGGTGCTGCGGCACCGAGATCTGGAGCAGCGCCTCGTAACTGAAGCTGTACACCCCGCCGGTGGCCGCGGCGTGGGTGTACGCCAGGCCGATGATCGCCACCAGCATCAGGACGCTGCCGGCCATCGTGTAGAGGATGAACTTGACGGTGGCATACACGCGCCGCTCGTACCCCCACACACCGATCAGGAAGTACATCGGGATGAGCATCGCATCCCAGAACACGTAGAACAGGAACATGTCGAGCGACAGGAAGACGCCGATCATGGCGCTTTCCAGCGCGAGCATGAAGGCGCAGAACGCCGACACTTTCTGGTGCACCGACTCCCACGAGCACAACAACGCGAGCGGCGTCAGGAATCCGGTGAGCACGACCAGAAACAGGCTGATGCCATCCACGCCCACGGCGTACTGGATGCCGAACGACGGGATCCACTCGATGCGCTCGACGAACTGGAAGTCGGCCAGACGCGGGTCGAACCGCGCCCACAGCCACAGCGTTCCGAGGAACTCGACCAGCGAGATCCCCAGCGCGACCCGGTGCACGACCCGGTCGTGCCCGCCCTCGCGATGGCGAATGAGCAGCAGGAGCACCGCGCCAACCAGCGGCAGCGCGATGAGCATTGAAAGCATGGGCACTACCGCCATACGTAGTATCCGAGAATCACGACCACGCCCACGAACATCGAGAGCGCATACGCACGAATCGAACCGGTCTGCAGCAGCCTGAGTGCGCTGCTCCAGCCGGCGACCGACCGGCCGACCGCATTGACGGTGCCGTCAATCATGCCGGTGTCCACGACGGTCCACAGGCCTCGTTCCGATGCTCGATAGATCGGCTGCACGATGGCCGCGTCGTAGGCCTGGTCGACGAAATACTTGTTGAGCAGCAGCCGATGCAGGCCGGAGAACGCGGCAGCGATGCGGTCGGTCAGGTCGCGCCGCCGCAGCCAGAAATACGCCGCCAGGCCGATGCCCGCCAACGCAATCCCGCTTGAAAAGGCCATCAGCGTGAGCTCGGTCTGGTGGTCCTGGGCCGACGCCGCATGGGTGGCTGGCTCCTGGCCTTCGACCGCGTGTGCGGCTGACCTCTGGCCTTCGGCCGCGTGGTTCTCGCCGGCGACGGGACTTGGAGACTCAGCTGCATGCCCGTCTCCGCTCGCCTGATCCGGCCGAGCGTCGGCGTGGTTGGAACCCAATTTCGCGGCGTCGATCTCAATGCCTGGAACGGCGAAACTGGGTTCCAGGAACGCCTCGATGCGGTTGCTGCCGCCGATCACGGTGGGCACACCGATGTAGCCCGCCACAATCGACCCGATCGCCAGCAGGATGAGCGCGGCGGCCATGGCCGGCGGCGCGTCGTGCAGATGGGTCCCCCCGTCGCTCTCGCCGTGGTGACCGCCCGCCGCAACGCCGTGCGCGTCGTGCGCCCCACCGCCATGTGCATCGTGCGGCGCGACGGCGCGCCCGTCGTCGCTGCTGTCTGCCGCGCGCGGCTCGGCCCGCTCGCCGTGGAAGGTGAGGAACACCAGGCGGAACATATAGGTCGCCGTCAGCAGCGAGGCGACCACGGCCACCGCCCACACCACGTAGTGACCTCCCGAGAACGCCTTCCAGAGAATCTCGTCCTTGCTGAAGAAGCCCGACAGCAGCGGCACGCCGGCGATCGCCAGCGACCCAATCAGAAACGTCCAGTACGTCACCGGCAGCTCGCGCCGCAGGCCGCCCATCCGGCGGATGTCCTGCTCGCCCGCCAGCGCATGGATCACCGCGCCGGAGCCGAGGAACAGCAGCGCCTTGAAGAACGCGTGCGTGTAGAGATGGAAGATGCCGGCGGCAAACGCGCCGACGCCCATCGCCACGAACATCAGTCCGAGCTGCGACACCGTCGAGTAGGCCAGCACCCGCTTGATGTCGTTCTGCACCAGGCCGATCGTGCCGGCCATCAGCGCGGTCGCCACCCCGATGCCCGCGACCACGGCCAGCGTCTCGGGGGCGTGGCTGAACAGCACGGCGTTGCGCCCGATCATGTAGACGCCCGCCGTCACCATGGTCGCCGCGTGAATCAGCGCCGACACCGGCGTCGGCCCCTCCATCGCGTCGGGCAGCCAGACGTAGAGGGGAATCTGCGCCGACTTGCCGGTGGCGCCGACAAACAGCAGCAGCGTGGCCATCGACAGCGTGCCGAAGACCGCCTCAACCGGCAGCTGCCCGGCCGCGTGCGCAACCCCCTGGAAGTCGAGCGTGCCGAACTGCACCCACACGATGAACATGCCGAGCAGGAATCCGAAGTCGCCGATGCGGTTGACGATAAACGCCTTCTTGCCCGCGTCCGACGCCGATTTCTTGGAGAACCAGAATCCGATCAGCAGGTACGAGCACAGGCCCACGCCCTCCCATCCGACGAACATCACCGGGAAGTTGGCGCCCAGCACCAGCACGAGCATGAACGAGGCGAACAGGTTGAGGTACGAGAAGTACCGCGCGTACTCGCTGTCGCGCTCTTCGTGCATGTAGGCGGTCGAATAGAGATGAATCAGGAAGCCGATGCCGGTGACCACCAGCACCATCAGGGCCCCCAGCGGGTCCAGGCGCAGCGTGAAGGGAATCGACAAGGCGCCCGACTCCACCCACGGCGCAATCTGATCGACGATGCCCCGCGAATCGGGCGGCATCTGCACCAGGGTCCACACCGACCAGGCCGAGACCACGAAGGCGCCGAACATCGCCAGGCAGGCGACGGCGCCCGACGCGGTCTTCGCGAGGCGTCGGCCCAGCGAGAGGTTGATCAGGAACCCGATAAACGGCAGCAGCGGAATAAAGCGCAGCACGAATCCCCTCACCACTTCAAGCTGGTGAACATGTCCGGATTGAGCGTTTCACGGTGCCGGAACAGCGCAATCACCAACGCGAGGCCGACGGCGGCCTCGGCGGCGGCGACGGTGACCACGAAGAACATCATCACCTGGCCGTCGGCCGACCCGATCGATCGGCCGAAGGCGACGAAGGCCAGGTTGACGGCGTTCAGCATCACCTCGATCGACAACAGCATCGTGATGACGCTGCGCCGCAGGAACACGCCGATCGTCCCGGTGGCGAACAGCAGCGCCGACAGCATCACGTAGTGATCGAGCGTTACCATCGCGCTACAACTCCCGCTTGGCCAGCACCACGGCACCCACCATCGCCACGATGATGAGAATCGACGTGACTTCGAAGGCGAACCCGTAGTCGGTGAACAGCAACTGCCCGAGGCCGCGAACCGATTCCAGCGCGGCCGCGTCTGGCGAGGCGCCGCCGGACATCGGGCCGCCGCTGCCCTGCGGTGCGCGCACCAGCGCCCAGACCAGTTCGGCCGCCAGCACGACGGCCAGCCCGGCGCCCGCATAGAGCGGCTTGGCCCCCATCGGCGCACCGGCCGCCACCAGGGCGTCCTCCTTGTGCGCGTTGAGCAGCATGACGACGAACAGGAACAGCACCATGATGGCGCCGGCATAGATGATGATCTGGATGACGGCGGCGAACGGCGAGTCGAGCGTGATGTAGAGGCCGGCCAGCGCGGCAAACGACACAATCAGCATGAGCACGCTGTGCATCGGGTTCCGGCCCAGCACCACGAGCAACGACGCCCCCAGGGCCACCGCGCCGAACAGATAGAACAGCAGCAGCTCAGTTCCCAAAGTAGATCACTCCCGCCGCCGTCACGATCAGGTTGAGGGCGGCCAGCGGCAGCAGCACCTTCCACCCGAACGTCATCAGTTGGTCGTAGCGCAGGCGCGGCAGCGTCCAGCGCATCCAGATGTAGAAGAACAGAATCGCGGCGATCTTCGCCAGGAACCACATCCAGCCGAGGTACTCGGGCAGCCACGGCCCGTGCCAGCCGCCCAGGAACAGGTCCGTGGCCACCGCCGCCGCCGTCACCATGTTGATGTACTCGGCGAGAAAAAACATCATGAACGGCGTGCTGCTGTACTCGGTGTGGTAGCCGGCCACCAGCTCCTGCTCGGCCTCCGGAAAATCGAACGGCGCGCGGTTGGTCTCGGCCACCCCCGCCACCATGAAGATGAAGAACCCGACCGGCTGCAGAAACACGAACCACCGGGGAATGAACCCGAACCAGTTCCCGCTCTGCGCGTTGACCACCTCGGTGAGCGAGAGCGAGTTGGCGACCACGAGCACCGAGGCCAGCGACAGGCCGTACGACAGCTCGTAACTGATCATCTGCGAGGCCGACCGCAGCGCGCCGAGCAGGGAGTACTTGCTGTTGGAACTCCAGCCGGCCAGCACGATGCCGTAGACGCTGACCGACGTGATGGCGAACAGCACCAGCAAGGCCACGTTGAGGTCGGCCACCTGCAGGCTGATCTTGTGGTCGATCAACCCGAACAGGTCGGTCTCGGCGCCGAAGGGCACGACGGCAAACGCGGTGAACGCGGCGGTCGCCGAAATCAGAGGGGCGAGCATGAAGAGCGCGCGGTCGGCTCCCTTGGGTCGCAGGGTCTCTTTGAAAATCAGCTTGATGACGTCGGCAATCGGCTGGAGCATGCCCTTCGGGCCCACCAGGTACGGCCCGTACCGCTGCTGGATGATGGCCGCCACCTTGCGCTCCGAATACACCATGATGGCCGCCGACACGAGCAGCAGGCCGAACACGGCGAGGATGATGCCGAACTGAGCCACATAGAGAGGAATCATGGAGAACACCGCCAGTCCGCCGGCAGCGGACACCGCCCCTGGCGGATATGTGCCTCGTACTCGTGCCGGAAATGCTGGAGCGTACTGAGCACCGGCGCCACCTCGGCGTCGCCGAACGGGCACAGCGTCTTGCCGGTGATGTTGTTCGCCACGCTCTGCAGCAAGTCCAGGTCGCGCATCTCGCCGTCGCCCCGCTCGATCTTGAGCAGGATCTTCAGCATCCAGTCGGCCCCTTCCCGGCACGGCGTGCACTTGCCGCACGACTCGTGACGGTAAAAGTGAATCAGGTTGGCGGCCGCCCACACCATGCAGGTGCTGTCGTCCATCACGATCATCGCCGCCGATCCCAGCATCGACCCGGCCTTCGCAATGCCGTCGTAGCTGGCTTCGCAGTCGATCGCATCGGGCAGCATCACCGGGGTCGAGGACCCGCCGGGAATCACGGCCTTCAGCGCGCGGCCGTTCCGGATGCCGCCGGCGTAGTCGTCGATCAACTGCCGGACCGTCGTCCTCATCGTCGCTTCGTAGACGCCCGGTCTGGCGACGTGCCCGCTGATGCAGTACAGTTTGGGCCCGCCGTTCTTGTCGGGGCCGAGCGCGGCGAACCACTCCGGCCCTCGGGTGATGATGGCCGGCACGTTGGCGAGCGTTTCGACGTTGTTGATCACCGTCGGGCAGCCGTACAGCCCGACCACCGCCGGGAACGGCGGCCGCAGGCGCGGCTGTGCGCGTTTGCCTTCGAGCGACTCGAGCAGCGCCGATTCCTCGCCCGCTTCGTACGCACCGGCGCCGCGATGCACGAAGATGTCGCAGTCGAGTCCGCTCCCGAAGATGTTGTGGCCCAGATAGCCGCGCGCCTTCGCGTCGGCGATGGCCCCTTCGAGCACGTCGGCCACGTGGTGGAATTCGCCGCGGATGTAGATGTACGACACCTTGGCGCCAATCGCGTAGCAGGCAATCGCACACCCCTCGAGCACCAGGTGCGGGTTGCGCTCCATCAGCACGTGATCCTTGAAGGTGCCCGGCTCGCTTTCGTCGGCGTTGCAGCACACGTACTTGGGCTTGGCGCTGTCCTTGGGGACAAAGCCCCACTTCATGCCGGCCGGAAAACCCGCCCCGCCCCGGCCCCGCAATCCGGAGGCCTTCACGGTCTCGATCACCTGCGCCGGCGCCATCGTCAACGCCTGGCGAAGGCCTTCGTAGGCCCCGTGCCCGAGCGCCACGTCGAGCGTGAAGCTGTTGGGCTCGCGAACGAAACTGGTGAGCACTGGTTCAAATGCCATAGGTCGTCATGGGCCGACTCGCGGGCGCGGTGAATCGCGCCCCGACACCGTCTCTGACATCACGACTCGCCGCGGGCAGGTGCGATCACTCGCACCACTACGCCCTCTTCTCGATGCACAGGTGACAGCCCGTCACCGCGTCCGGCCCCTTGGCGCGGAGGTCGTCGACCAACTTGGCCGCGTCCCCCGGCTTGAGGCACTCGTGCCAGTCATCGTTGACCATCACCACCGGCGCCCGATCGCAGGCGCCCAGGCACTCCACTTCCATCAGCGTGAACATGCCGGTCGAATCGGTTTCGCCGGGCTTGATGCCCAATTTGGCCGACAGCGCCTCGGTGACGCGTTCGGCGCCGTTGAGCGCGCACGACAGCGTGCGGCACACCTGGAGCACATACTTGCCCACCGGCTGCGAGTAGAACATCGCGTAGTACGACACGACGTCTTCGACCTCGGCCGGCGTGACGCCGATCGCGTCGGCGACGTACTGCATCGCATGCCCCGAGATATAGCCCTGCTGGCGCTGCACCAGGTAGAGCGCGGGCAGCAGCGCCGAGCGGCGGCGCTCGGGCGGATACCGCGTCGCAATCTCGTCGAGGCGAGCCTGGTTCTCGGGTGTGAACGCAAAGGGCTCGCCCTGCTCGGGCACACGGCGCCCCGACGTGTGCAGCCCGGTGTCGTACGGCATCTTCGGGTGGAAAGTCACCGGTCCGCATCCCCCATCACGACGTCGGCCGAGCCGATCACGGCGACAACGTCGGCTATCAGCCCGCCTCTGGCCATCAGTTCAATCGCTTGACAGGCCATCAGCGACGGCGACCTCATCTTGACACGCCACGGCCGGTTGCTCCCGTCCGACACGACGTGGCAGCCGTGCTCGCCGCGCGGGCCTTCGACCGGCACGTACGCTTCTCCGGCCGGCACCGAAAAGCCCTGCGAGAAAATCAGGAAGTGCTGGATCAGCGCCTCCATCTCGGCGTACACCTTGTCCTTGGGCGGCGGCACCACACGTGGGTCTGCAGCGGCAAACACGCCCCTCGGGCTGATGCGGGCGAGCGCCTGCTGGCAAATCCGCACGCTTTGCCGCATCTCGTCGACCCGCACCAGGTACCGGTCGAACACGTCGCCCGCGGCCCCGATGGGCACGTCGAAGTCGAATGTCTCGTACCCGCAGTACGGGAAGGCCTTCCGCACGTCGTAGGTGTCCCCGGACCCGCGTGCCATCGGTCCCACCAGCCCCCAGGCCAGCGCGTCGGCCCGCGACAGGACGCCGATGCCGCGGGTGCGGTCGACGAAGATCCGGTTCTTGGTGAGCAGATCCTCGTACTCGTCGATCTTGCCGGGCAGCAGATCGAGGATGTCCCGCACGGCCTTGTGGAAGCCGTCCGACAGATCCTCCCGCAAGCCGCCCACCCGGATGTAGCTCGGGAACATCCGGAACCCGGCAATCAACTCGTTGACGTTGAGGATGAGTTCGCGTTCACGGAACGTGTAGAGCATCACCGTGAAGGCGCCCAGATCCATCACGTGGGTGCCGAGCCACACCAGGTGGCTGTTGATGCGCTGCAGCTCGACCAAGAGCACGCGAATCCACTTCACCCGATCGGGAACCTCGAGGCCGAGCAGTTTCTCGACGGCGAGCGCGTAACTCAGCGAGTTCGAGTGCGAACTCAGGTAGTCCATCCGCTCGACCAGCGGCACCACCTGCTGCCATTTCTTTCGCTCGATGGTCTTCTCGATGCCGGTGTGCAGGTAGCCGATCGTCGGCATCACCGAGAGCACCGTCTCGCCGTCCAGCTCCAGCACCAGGCGCAGCACGCCGTGCGTGCTGGGGTGCTGCGGCCCCATATTGACGGTCATGATTTCGGTGCGAAGGTCAGGCATACAACTCCCGCTCGATCAGCTCGCACATCGCGTGCATCAGCGTCCGGTGCACCTCCTGCACGCGCGCGGTCGACGGCGACGGCACGTTGACGTGAATGCCGGCCGCCGCGCCCACCACACCACCGTCCCGGCCGGTGAGGGCGACGGTGACCAGGCCGCCCGCGGTCGCCGTGTGAAAAGCTTCGAGCACGTTGCGCGACCCGCCGCTGGTCGAAATGCCCAACAGCACGTCGCCGGCGCGGCCGATGGCCTCGACCTGCCGGGCAAACACCCGGTCGTAGGAATAGTCGTTACCGATGGCCGTCAGAATGCTCGTGTCGGTGGTGAGCGCAATCGACGGCAGGGCGCGCCGCTCGCGCTCGAACCGGCCCACCAGCTCGGCGGCGAAATGCTGGGCGTCCGAAGCGCTGCCGCCGTTGCCGCACACCAGGATCTTCCCGCCCGCGCGCAGCGCGGTCACCATGGCGGTGGCGGCTGCAACCGTCCCATCGACCGACGCGGTGCGCGCCAGTTCGTGCAGGCGAATCGCCGCCTCGAGCGTGCCCGACACGACCTGCGCGAAATCGTCCGCCATCAGGCGTCGCCTTTCCGGACGTGTCGGTCGCCCTCGATGCTGGCGCGGAACTGTTCTTCGGTCATCTGCAGCGGCGCGTGCACCTTCACCGGCGCGTCGATCTGCACCTGATAGTCCTTGCGCAACGGATGGCCGGTCCAGTCTTCGGGCGTCAGCAGCCGGCGCAAGTCGGGGTGGCCGTCGAACGACACGCCGAGCAGATCCCAGACTTCGCGTTCGAGAAAGCCCGCCGCGGGCCACACGCCCACTACCGACGGCAGGTGCGCCGACTCGGCGTCCACGCGCACCTTGACGCGCAGTCTGGCTGGCACGCTGGTGGCCACCAGGCTGTAGCTGATGTCGAATCTCGGCGTCCTGGGCAGCATGTCGACGCCGACGATGTCGATCAGGGCGGTGAACCCCAGACCGGGGGCATCGCGTAGCGCCAGACACACCGCCACCAGCGACTCGGCACCAACCAGCACAACCGGCTGGTCGATGGCGGCCAGCGCCTCGACGCGGGCGCCAAGCACAAGGGCTTCCAGAGCGGCGACAATCGCGGGTGAATCCATGGATCTGACGAAACTATCCGCGGGGATATTCGAACGCCCGCTGTTGGTCAATCTTCCGCTGCAGCGAGATGATGCCGTAGAGCAAGGCTTCCGGCCGAGGGGGGCAGCCGGGGACGAACACATCAACGGGCACGACCTTGTCGACGCCCTGGACGATCGCGTAGTTGTCGAACACGCCGCCACACGACGCGCACGCGCCCATCGAGATCACCCACTTGGGCTCGGGCATCTGGTCGTAGATGCGCCGCAAGGCGGGCGCCATCTTCCGCGACAGCCGGCCAGCCACAATCATCAAATCCGCCTGGCGAGGCGAGGCCCGGAACACTTCCGCCCCGAACCGGGCCAGATCGTAGCGCGACGCGCCCATCGACATCATTTCGATCGCGCAACACGCCAGGCCGAACGTCACCGGCCACACCGACGACCGGCGCGCCCACTGCGCCATCTTCTCGACGGTGGTCGTCAGAACCGGAATCTCGATCATAGGTGCCGCCGCCTTCGCGTCAGGGTCGATCCCAATTGAGGGCGCCCTTCTTCCACACGTACGTATAACCCGCCACCAGAATCATGAAAAAGACGAGCACCTGCGCGAATCCGGTCCAGCGCAGATCGCGCAGGGCCATCGCCCACGGATACAGAAACGCCACTTCGATGTCGAACAGCAGGAAGATCATCGCCACCAGATAGAACTTCACCGATTGGCGCTCCCGCGCGTCGCCCACCGGCGGCATGCCGCATTCGTACGGCGCTTCCTTCTCGGCCGTCGGATTCCGCGGCCCGAGCACCCTCGCCATAATGACCGACCCGAGGGAGAAGGCGATGCCCAGGGCGGCCAGAAGCACAATCGAAAGCCAGCTCTGCATAAGTCGCAATCATGCTATCGGACCAGGGGGAGCATGGGCAAGTCAAACTCGTGCTACGGTGGTAGGGCCTATGCGCATTGCCTGGTTCAGCCCCCTTCCGCCCGATCGGTCCGGCATCGCGGCGTACTGCGCCGAACTGCTCCCGCGGCTGGCTTCGGGCCATCACATTGAGGCGTTTGTCGACGACGGAGAGGGTGGGCCCGGCGCGGGACGCGTCACGCCGATGGCCGGCGTGCCGATCCGCGGCGCGCACGATTTTCCCTGGCAGCACGCCACCCGGCCGTTCGATGTCTGCGTGTACCAGGTGGGCAACCAGCGCTGCCACGACTACCTCTGGCCGTACATGGTGCGGTATCCGGGGCTCGTCGTCATCCACGACGGACAACTGCACCACGCGCGGGCGGCCAGCCTGATCGAGGGCGGGCGCTTCGACCAGTACCGGGCCGAGTTCTCGTATTGCCATCCCCGCGCGCCCCGCGCGCTGCACGAAGTGGTCATCGCGGGCCTTGGCGAGGCGATCCCCTCTATCTACTACGACCACCCGATGATCAGGATCCCGGTCGAAGCCGCCTCGATCGCCGCCGTGCACAATGCGCTGCTGGCGGACGAATTGTCGGCCGCCTGCCCGGGCGCCACCGTCGTCGCGATTCGGCAAGGCGTGGGCGACCTGACCGCGACGGTCCGTGACGATCCGCGCGCGTTGCGATCCGCGCTCGGGATTCCGGATCACGCCGTCGTGCTGGTCGCCTTCGGCCAGGCCACCCCGGAGAAACGGCTGCCGTCGGTGGTGCAGGCGTTGGCGCAGATCAAGGCGAGCGGGATTGCCGCCGAGCCGTGGTTGCTGGCGGTGGGCGCGGCAGCCGAGTACTACGACGTTCGCCGCGATGCCGCGGAGGCGGGCGTGGGCGACCGCGTCGTGGTCACCGGCTACGTGCCCGACGCGGAGCTGGGGCGCTATCTCGCGCTGGCCGATGCGTGCCTGTGCCTGAGATGGCCAACCGGGCGCGAAACCTCAGCGTCGTGGCTGCGCTGCCTGGCTGCCGGCAAGGCGACCGTGATTAGCGACCTTGCGCATCTGACGGATGTGCCCGCACTCGATCCGCGATCGATGAGGCCGCTGCCGGTTGGATGCCGGCCCGCCAGCGACCGCGAGCCGATCGCGTTTGTCGTCGAGTTGACCGACGAGGTGCGGATGCTGACGCTGGCGATCCGCCACCTGGCCGAAAATCGCGCGCTCCGAGATCGGCTCGGCAGCGCCGCGCGAGGCTATTGGACCCGGCATGCGACCGTGGACGTGATGGCCGGGGATTACGAGGCGTTGCTGGTCCGCGCGGCCGCGTCGGCTCCCGGTCCGCATCCCTCCTGGCCGGCGCATCTGGTGGTCACCGGCGCGGAACGGGCGCGCGAGATCGCCGCCGACGTGGGCGTCGATCTGGTCTGGTCGTGAGAGGAGAACGCGAGGTGGGGACTGTGCCTGAGGTTGAGCTGCAGCCGGATGACGCCAGCCGTGTGACCACCGAACGGCAGGACGCGGAGCGTCGGTACCGGGAAGCCCTCGAGGCGGTCGACCGCACCATCCCCAGCATCGAGCCCCCACGCGCGGCGGCAGATCGGGGCGACGCTCGCGGAGCCGACGCGTTGGCCCCGCTGTGGGAAGTGATGCAGGAGCCGCCAGCACCGTCGCTGGTGGGTCGCCTGCTGGCGCTGATCCGGAAACTGATCCGCCTCCCGCTCGCCGGCGTGCTGCGGCGGCAGCAGCGGTTCAACCAGGCCGTCACCACCCACGCAGCGTCAGCCGATGCGACCGCCGCCGACTTACGCGCGCAGATGCAGGCGCTCGGCCGCTTTCACCACCACCTCATCCAGTACATGCAGCGCATCTGGCCACTGGTCGATACGAGCTACCGCCACCAGATGGTGGTGGGATCGGGCATGGCGGCGCACATTCAGGAAGCCAACGCGGTCCAGGCGATGCGCTGGGAGGTGACGCAAACCAGGGACAGGCGGCTCGCGGCGGCGCTCGCGGCGGCCACCGACGAACTCCGCGCCAGCCTCGCCGACCAAATCGAGACGCTGGCAAACGTCAATCAGACCAGCGCCACTCTCAAACGAGAATTGGAGCGACTGCTGGCAGCGGTGCCATCGCCCGGCGGCCAGGCCGGCCCGATGGTCCCGGCCGGTTCCGCTGCAGGCGAACACGCCGAACCCGTCGGGTCGCGTGTGCGGTCGGCGGCGCACCCCGATGCGGTGAACGCCTACAAGTATGTCGGCTTCGAGCATAAATTCCGCGGGCCCGAAAGCCTGATCAGCGAGCGGATCGCTGGATACCTGCCGTTGTTCGATGGCGCCAGCGACGTGCTGGACCTGGGTTGCGGCCGCGGGGAATTTCTCGCGGCGTTGCGCGATCGCGGCGTCGGGGCGCGCGGCCTCGATATCAACCACGAGATGGTCGAACTGTGCCGCAGCCGTGGCCTTGCTGTTGACGAAGCGGATGCGCTGACATGTCTCGAGGGCCTGCCGGACCGCTCGCTGGGCGGATTGTTCGCCGCGCAGGTGGTCGAACACTTTCAGCCCGGGTACCTGATGCGCCTGCTGGATGTGGCGTTCCACGCGCTGAGGCCCGGATCCCGCATCGTGCTCGAGACGCTGAACCCGGCGTGCTGGTCGGCGTTTTTCGACAGCTACATTCGCGACGTGACCCACGTGTGGCCGCTGCACCCGGACACGCTCAGCTTCCTGGTGACGACGGCCGGGTTCCATCATGTTGAGGTGCGGTACTTGTCGCCGTACCCGCCCGAGTACAAGCTGCAGCCGATGGCGGTGAGTCGCGACGCCACCCTGACACCGGCAGAAGTGGCGATGATGGAGACCTTCAATGCGAACGTGGATCGGCTGAACGGGCATCTGTTCAGCAATCGCGACTACGCCGTGATCGCCGAGCGCCTGTAACCTCGGCGGGGTCGACGGCCGCCGGGCGGCACGTCGGCGATGTAGCTGCGGCCCGCAGTCAACTCCGCGACCTTCCGCTCGTCGACGTTGAACCGGGTGACGGGAACGCCCGCCTTCGTCGACTCCGCAACCAGCGGCAATCCCACGCCCCCCCGGGCCGATGATGCCGGCCTGACACGTCTTCTGCTGGATGCGTTCCGGGAGACTCCGGCACCGTCTCGTCCTGACGCGGCGCTTACGCCCCGGTTGCGGGTTTCCAGTTGGCGAGGCGCTTCAGATCCGCGTCCACCATCATGCCAATCAGGCCCTTGAAATCAATCGACGGCTCCCACCCGAGAATCTTGCGCGCCTTGTCGGCGCTGCCAATCAGGTGATCGACCTCGGCCGGCCGCAGCAGGTTGGGATCGATTTCCACGTATTTGTTCCATTCGAGGCCCGCGTGCCCAAAGGCCAACTGCGCGAGTTCTTTGACCGAGTGGCTCACACCGGTCGCGATCACGTAGTCGTCGGCGGTCGATTGCTGCAGCATCAACCACATGGCGCGCACGTAGTCGCCCGAGAAGCCCCAGTCGCGACGGGCTTCGAGATTGCCGAGGTGCAGCTTGTCGGCGAACCCGAGCTTGATCCGCGCCACGCAGTCGGTGACCTTCCGCGTCACGAACTCGAGTCCGCGGCGGGGCGACTCGTGATTGAACAGAATTCCCGAGCACGCGAACATCCCGTAGCTCTCGCGATAGTTGACGGTGATGTAGTGCCCGAACGCCTTCGATACGCCATACGGGCTGCGCGGGTAGAACGGCGTCATCTCGGTCTGCGGCACCTCGCGGACCTTGCCGAACATCTCGCTCGACGACGCCTGGTACAGCTTGATCTTCGGATTGACCACGCGAATCGCCTCGAGGACACGCGTCACGCCCTGGGCGTTGAACTCGCCGGTGAGGAACGGCTGGTCCCACGAGGCCGGCACGAACGACATCGCCGCGAGGTTGTAGAACTCGTCGGGTTTCACGTCTTCGATGGCGCGCACCAGCGATAACTGATCCAGCAGATCGGCCGGCCGCAGCGTGACCCGATCGAGCAGGTGTTCGATCCGGCCGAAGTTCGGATGGCTCAGGCGCCGGATGATGCCGGTTACCTCGTAGCCCTTTTCGAGCAGCAGTTCGGCCAGGTACGATCCGTCCTGTCCCGTGATCCCGGTGATAATCGCGCGCTTCGCCATGAGTGCCCCTCCCGTGTTGCGTACAGCGTCTGATCTTATGAGTACGTGCCTCGCGACGCAAGGCGACGGGCGCGCCGACCAGCGCGCGTCACAAGGCGATGCCGCAATTCGGTAAGATGACATCCGCGGCGCAAGTCTGCCGCAAGGTAAGGAGCGAGATGGAGTCGATCGACGTCGTCGTCATCGGTGGAGGTGTCACGGGTCTGGCCTCGGCGGCCGAGTTGGCGCGGGCCGGGCTGGACGTTTGCGTTCTCGAACACCACCCCAAGTGCGGAATGGACACCAGCACGCACAACAGCGGTGTGATTCACGCGGGTATCTATCATCCGGCAGACACGCTGAAGACACGGCTCTGCGTCGAGGGCGCCCGGTTGCTCTATGCGTTCTGCGAGCAGCACGGCGTCCCGCACACCCGGTGCGGCAAGCTCATCGTCGCGCTCCACGACGGCGAAGTGGCGGGCCTGGCGGCCCTCAAGCAGCGAGGCGACGAGAACCAGGTCGAGGGCTTGAGTCTGGTCGATCGCGCCTTCATCCGGCGTGTCGAGCCCCACGCGGCCGGCGTGGCGGCGCTCTACTCGCAGAACACCGGCATCGTGGAGCCCGAGGAACTGGTCCAGGCGCTGGTGCGCACGTGCGAACAGGCCGGGGTCTACCTGCTGCCTGGCACCAGGCTGATCGGCGCAGACATCGATCCGGATGGCATCGTCCTGCACACCGAACGCGAGCACATCCGGGCGCGCGCCGTCGTCAACGCCGCGGGCCTGTACGCCGACGAGGTGTCGGCGCTGGCCGGCGGCCAGTCGTTCCGCATCCACCCCTGCCGGGGCGAATACGCCGAGATCGCGCCGGCGAAATCCCAGTGGGTCAACGCGCTCGTCTACCCGCTGCCGCACACCTCGGGACACGGCCTTGGCGTGCATCTGACGCGAACCACGAGAGGCAGCGTGCTGATTGGGCCCACGATCCACCACCAACTGCGGAAGGACGATTACGAAAACGGTCGTCTGGATCTGGAAGAGTTCCTCGAGCCGACGCGCCAACTGCTGCCGGAAATCCAGCTGGGCGATCTGCGGCTGGGTGGAAGCGGCATCCGGCCCAATCTCAACGCACCAGACGAGCCGCTTGCCGATTATCTGATCGCGCGCGACACGGCCAACCCGAGGGTCGTTCAGGCGGTGGGCATCAGTTCGCCGGGGTTGACGGCGTGTCTGGCCGTGGGCAAGCTGGTGACGAAGTTGGTAAGCGAGGTGTTGGCGTAGAGCGCCGCCCGGTTGGTGCCGCCGTGGCCCTGACGATGGCCGGACCTCGCGCGGCTACGCGCGGCGGGCGATGATGTACCTGGCCAGGGCATCCTGCCACGTGGGCATGACGATGCCCAGTGCGGCGAGACGCGAATTGTCGAGTGCGCAATATTTCGGCCTCGGTGCCTTCAGCGCGACACTCTCGAGGGTGATTGGTCGCAACCGTGGCTCGATGCCCAGCAACCGTCCTGCCTCGCGCGCCACGTCGAGCCAGCTGCAGGCCCCCGCGTTGACGCAGTGATACACCCCGGGCGGCGCCTTCATCTCCAGCACGCGCCTGGTCGCGTCGGCCACGTCGTGCACGTAGCTGGGTGACACGGTCCGGTCGGAGAACACCGGCACCTCTTCGCCTGCCTCGATGCCGTTGACGATGCGGTCGAGGCTGCTGCGCGCGGGCCGGCCGGCCTGCGCGGCGCCGAACAGACTTTCCACGCGCAACACGTAGCCGTTGGGGACGTCGAGCGCGAACCACTCGCCGAGAAGCTTCGACGCCGCGTACACGCTTTGCGGGTTGGTCCGATCGTCTTCGACATAGGGGCGCGTCGCGGTCCCGTCGAACACGAAGTCGGTGCTGTAGTGCACCAGCGTTGATCCGGCTCGCCCGACGGCCCGGGCCAGCGCCCGCACGCCGAAGGCGTTGATCTCGAGCGCCCGCACCGGCCGAATCTGCGCCCCGTCAACGTCGTTGTCGCTGGCGCAGTTGATGACGACGGACGGGGCCATGGCCAAGAGCACCGTCTCGACGGCGCCGTCGTCGGTGACGTCGAGATCGGCGCGCGTCAGAGCCGCCACCTCGTGATCGGCGCCGAAGCGCGTGGCGATCGCGCGCGCCAGTTGGCCCTCCGCGCCGGTGATCAGAATCGGGTTCGGCATCAGGTCGCTTTCGTCCCGGATGCGTACGCCCGCATCTTCGCATCGTCGAACACGCCCTCCCACCGGGCCACCACCGCGGTCGAGATGCAGTTGCCCATCACGTTGACGGCGGTACGGCCCATGTCGAGAATCTGGTCGATGGCCAGCAGGATCGCGGCGCCCTCAAGCGGCAGCTTGAACTGGGCAAGCGTTGCGGTCAGGACCACGAGCGCGGCGCGGGGCACGCCGGCGACGCCCTTGCTGGTGAGCATCAGCGTGAGCATCATGACCAATTGCTGGCCGATCGTCATGGGCACGCCGAACAACTGCGCCACGAAGACGCTGGCCAGCGACAGATACAGCGTCGTGCCGTCGAGGTTGAAGCTGTAGCCGGTCGGCAGCACGAGCCCGACGATGTTCTTCGGGCAGCCGAAGCGCTCCATCACTTCGAGCGCCTTGGGCAGCGCGGCTTCGCTGCTGGCGGTGGTGAATGCGATCAGGAACGGCTCCTTCACAGCCCGCAGGAACAGGAAGAACGGGACGCGAATCAGGTACGACACGCCGCCGATCACGATGACCGCGAACAGGATGAGGCCGCCGTACATCAGCAGCACCAGTTTACCGAGCGTCAGCAGGATGCCGAGGCCCATTTTGCCGACGGTGGCCGCGATGGCCGCCATCACGCCAATCGGTGCGAACAGCATCACGTACCCGGTGAACTTGAACATCACCTGCGCCGTGCTCTCGAGCACGTCGACCACCGGCCGGCCCTTCTCGCCGATCGCCGCGACGCCGATGCCGAAGAAGATCGAGAACACCACCAACTGCAGGATGTCGCCGCGCGCCATCGCGTCGATGACCGAAGTGGGGAACAGCGTCACGAGCATGTCCCACCCGCTGTGCGCCTTGGTCTCCTGCAGCGCGCGCAGTGTGTCCACGCCCATCGACGCCACCTGGACCCCGGCGCCCGGCTGAAAGAGATTGACGAGAAGCAGGCCGAGAAAGAGCGCGATCGTGGTGGCGACCTCGAAATAGATGATCGCCTTGAGGCCGATGCGGCCCATGGCTTTCAAGTCGCCGGTGCCGGCAATCCCGACCACCAGCGTCGAGAACAGCAGCGGCGCGATGATCATCTTGATCATCCGCAAGAACGTGTCGGCCAGCGGCTTGATCTGTTCGGCGTACCCGGCCGTGTGCACGCCGTTGATGTCGGAGGAGGGCCACAGGTATCCGATCCCGATTCCGAGCACCAGGCCGATGAAGATCTGCGTGGTCCCGCTCGGCATCCGGCTGCGCGACGCCGGGGCGGGAGACGACGAGGCGGTGATGTCAACCTTCACGAATCGGACTCCTGTCTTGCCGGCGCCAGTGGGACCACGACGTTCACGCCCGGACGTCGAGGGCCTCGGCCATCACGTCGACGACGTACCGCTGCTGCACGTGGGTCAACTCGCCGAACACCGGCAGGGCCAGTGTCTCGCGCGAGGCGGCTTCGGCATGCGGAAACTGGCCGGCCCGATACCCGAGATACGCAAAGCACTCGAGTTGGTGGAACGGCACCGGATAGTAGATCGCGCATCCGACTCCTCGCGACTCGAGGTGGGCTTTGACGCGGTCGCGGTTCGGCACACGCACGACGTACTGGTTGAAGATGTGGTCGCGGTCGGCCAGCACGGCCGGCGTGACGACGCGGTCTGTGAGCCCGCGTTCCCTGAACCAGGTGTCGTAGCGCGCGGCATTGCGGCGGCGGCCCTCGGTCCAGTCGGCCAGGTGCGGCAGTTTGACGCGAAGCACGGCGGCCTGCAATGCGTCGATCCGGAAATTTCCGCCGATCACGCGGTGGTAGTACTGCTGGTCGGCTCCGTGCATGCGCAACCGGCGAAGCAGGGCGGCGAGCTCATCGCTGTCGGTGGTGACCAGCCCGGCGTCCCCGAACGCGCCGAGGTTCTTGCTGGGAAAGAACGAGAAGCATCCCATCCGTCCGATGCCACCAACCGGGCGCCCTTGGTACCGCGCCCCGATCGCCTGCGCGGCATCCTCGATCACGGGCACGCCGGCCGGCGTGGCGACGGCGAGAATATCGCCGAGGCTGGCACTCTGGCCGTACAGGTGCACCGGGATAATGGCCTTGGTGCGGGGCGTGATGGCCGAGGCCAGCGCGGAGGCGTCCAGGTTGTACGACACCGGATCGATGTCGACGAACACCGGCGTGGCGCCGAGCCTGGCCACGCATCCGCCGGTCGCGAAAAATGAATAGGCGCTGGTGACGACCTCGTCGCCGTGGCCGATGCCGAGCGCCATCATCGCGATCAGCAGCGCGTCGGTGCCCGACGACACGCCGACCGCGTGCCGGACCTCGAGCATCGCGGCCGCTTCCCGCTCGAAGGCGTCCACCTCGGGCCCGAGGATGAATCGCTGGCTGTCGCACACCCGCGTGAGCGTGTCGAGGATCTGCTCCCGCAGCGGTCGATACTGTGCCTGCAGGTCCAACATCGGCACCTGCATCGTGCCCGCACTCGCCATGCCTGAACTCCAGTTCCCCAACCACCCGAGCGGCGCTCACCCGCCTGGCACCGCCGACAGCGGCGGATCGCGCGTGCGTCCCGAATCCGGGCGGCATTCCCGCCTTCGCAACATGGACGGCAGGGACGCGACAGCTATCGTCCCTTGATCTTCGGGTCGCCCCACAAGCAGAAGTCGTTGCGCGCGTCGCGGTTGTCGGGCGGTCCAGGATCGGTGCTCAAGACGATCTCGACCATCTGTCCTTCGTACGCCGACAGATCGATGGTGGCCGGCAGCCATTTGCGGTCGCGGTCGCGCGTCTTCGGATTGACGGCTTCCTTCATGTACTCCTCGTAGGTCCGTCCGTCCGATACGCCGATCCGGAATTGGGCGCCGTCGCCCTCGGCGGCCCAGGCGTCCTCGCGCAGCGCGTAGAACACTTCGAGCGCGCCGCGCCGGGGCACTTCGATCTTGAACTTGATGCGCGAGGCCGGCGGCGCAAAGATCGCCTTGTGCGTCTTGCCGGCGATGGTGACCTCCGACACGCCGAACAGCGCCTCTGGCGTCTGCTTCCACGTGCTCCGCTTCTGTGCGTCACCCAACTGCGCGACCAGATCGATGGTCATCCCCTCGCCGCCGCGCCGCGCGTTCCAGATCGCGACGATCACGACGAGGACCGCCAGCACAATCACCCCGGCGACCATCTTGGTATTTTTCAGCACGATGATTATTCCTCCTGCATCCCAAAACCTCAGCATGCTAGCATCCGGCCGAAGGCCGCCGCAATGCGGGCCGCACCCTCTAGCGGCCGTGCGATTTGATGGCGGCGCGCGATTCGCGATCGATCTCGCGGCGCCTGATCGTCTCGCGCTTGTCGTGCGTCTGCTTGCCTTTCGCCAGGCTGACGGCCACCTTGACGCGGCCGTTCTTGAAGTACATCCGCACCGGCACCAGCGTCAAACCCCGCTCGGCGGTCTTGCCGATCAGTTTCCTGATTTCGTGACGGTGCAGCAGCAACTTCCGGGGCCGCAGCGCCTCGTGATCGGCGTAGCCCCGGCTGCTGTACGCCCCGATGTTGATGTTGTGGACGAACACTTCGCCGTCGGTCACCCTGGCAAAACTGTCGCGCAGGTTGACCCGGCCCTCGCGGATGGCCTTCACCTCGGTCCCCACCAGGGCAACGCCCGCCTCGAACGTCTCGATCAGGTGGTAGTCGAAGTACGCCTTGCGGTTTTCGGCAATGTTGCGCTCGGCTTTCCGGCGCTCCTCTTTCTGCTGGTCGTCGCGCGCGCTCATGCGCCGGCTCCGGTCGCCGTGGTCGGCAATCCCCGGTGCGCGGCCAGCCGCACCGCCAGCAGAATGGCGGCCACGAGGCTGCCGTGGTCGGCCACGTGCTGCCCCGCGATGTCGAACGCCGTGCCGTGATCGACCGACGTCCGGATGATCGGCAGTCCGAGCGTGACGTTGACCGCGGTGCCAAACGCCAGCAGTTTGATCGGAACCAGGCCCTGGTCGTGATAACTCGCAATCACGACATCGTAGGCGCCGCGCGCGGCGCGCACAAACAGCGTGTCGGCGGGAAACGGCCCGGCCACGTCGATGCCGTCCGCACGGCACGCCGCCAGCGCGGGTTCGAAGATGTCGCGCTCCTCGCGTCCCAGCACCCCGTGCTCGCCGGCGTGCGGGTTCAGCCCGGCCACCGCCAGCCTCGGCTTCGCGAATCCGAAGCGCGGCATCTCGCGCGCGGTGAGCCGCACCACCTGCTCGAGCGACGCTCGCGTGATCAAGGCCGGGACCTCGGCCAACGGCACATGAATGGTGGCAAGCACGACGCGCAACTGCTCGGCGTAGAACATCATCGCGACCGATGGCGCACCGGTCAGATGTGCGAGCAGATCGGTGTGGCCCCGCCACGGCAGACCGGCCAGGGCAAACGCTTCCTTGTTCACCGGCGCGGTGGCCACCGCCTGCACGCGTCCGGCCTGCGCGTCGCGCACCGCCGCCACGATCGCGTCGTACGCCGCACGGCCCGCCTCGGCCGACAGCTCGCCCGGACGGAAGCGGCGACCTTCGGCAGGGCCGTACACCACCGGTTCGCACACGTCGGTCACGCGGGAGTCGGAGCACGCCCGCTCCACGATCTCGGGCCCGATGCCCGCCGGATCGCCAACGGTGATGGCGAGACGAGGCACGCTCATCGACGGCGGCCCTGGCCGCCCTTCCCCTGGCGCGGCCGATGCCCGGGCTCGTCGCCGCCCTCCGGCAGGCTCTCGTCGTGGTGGACGGCCGGCACGCCCGTTCCGCCCTGCAGTTCGAACCTGAGGCAGCACTTCAGCCGCCCGCACAGGCCCGACAATCTCGCCGGATTGAGCGCGAGATCCTGCTGCTTGGCCATTTTGATCGACACCGGGTCGAACGAGTGCAGCCAACTGCAGCAGCACAGCGCCCGCCCGCAGGTGCCGTACCCGGTCAGCATCCGCGCCTCGTCGCGCACGCCAATCTGACGCAGTTCGATCCGCGTCTTGAAGTCGGACGCCAGCTCGCGCACCAGTTCGCGAAAATCCACGCGCTCTTCGGCGGTGAAGAAGAAGACGAGCTTCGATCCGTCGAACGCCTGTTCGACCCGCGCCAGCTTCATCGCGAGGCCCCGCTCGCGAATCTTCATCACACCGAGGCGGAAGGCGTCGCGCTCGCGCTGTTCGTGGCGCTGACGCAGCGTCAGATCCTGCGCGGTGGCCCGGCGGACCACCTGCGGAAGGCTCTCGGCCGCCGGTTGCTTCGCCATCATCAACAGGGATCGGGCCACACAGCGGCCGATCACCGGGCTGCCGTCCAGATTGACGACAACGGCGTCGCCGTCGGCCAAGGCCGGGGAAAATTCAAACGGCACCGCCGCGCGGATCATCGTTCCCCCGATGGTCCTGAGCATGATGGCGGCGCCGGAAAGTCCAGCGCTCATAGTCCTCTGTCTCTGCCGCCGATCGAACGCCGCACCGCTACAACTGAATCGCCAGCCAGTCCGCCACGATCTTCGGGCTGGCGTTGTGCCGCTCCACCGCCGCCAGCGACCGCCCGACGATCGCAAACGCGCGCTCGAGTCTCGCCCGGTCGAACCACGTCATCAGCGCCGCCAGATCGCTCTTGATGTCGAAATTGATCAACGCCTCGTCGGAGGCGTGCGCCGACAAGACCGTCATGTCCCGAATCACCGACGCCAGCGCGTGCAACCGGACCGCCAGCGCGCCTCGCTCGGATGCGCCGGCCGACTTCTGGCCCTTTCGCGCAGCCCCCTGCAGCAGCGTCAACGCCACCGCCAGCCGCGCGCGGGGATCGCGCTGCTGCGCCACCTCGTGCAGCACCGCCACCGCCACCGCCCGCGCGTCGGTGGTCTCGCCCGAACCCGCGTCCAGCGCCCGGCGAAAACTGCCACCCGCCAGCGCCGCGGCGGCATTCGCATCACCTTCCGGCACACCGTGCCGTTCCACCATCGCACGGGCGATCTCCGACGGGGCAAGCGCCGCGAACCGGATCCGGCAACAGCGCGACCGAATCGTCGCCAGCAGCGCGTCGGGCTGCGACGTCACCAGGATGACCACGGTCCGTTGCGGAGGCTCTTCGAGCGTCTTGAGCAACGCGTTCTGGCCGGCATCGCCCATCTGCTCGGCCTGGTCGATGATGACGACGCGGTACCGACCCTCGAAGGGACGGTAGGTGACCTGCCCGATCACGTGTCGAATGGCGTCGACCTTAATCGCCTCGCCGTCCTCGGGCGCGATCCACAGGATATCGGGGTGAATCCGCCTGACAATCTTGCTGCACGAGACGCACGTCCCGCATCCGTCGCGCCGGCCGAGGGCGCCATCCGTCAGCGGAGCGAGGCAGTTGAGGGCTTGAGCGACCGCCACCGCGGCCAACCGCTTGCCGATGCCGTCGGGGCCGGAAAAGACAAGGCTCGGCGGCAGCGCGTCAGCCGCGAGGGCGCGCGCGAGCAAGCCAATCTGGCGCCGGTGGCCGACGATGTCGCGAAAGGCCATAGGTCACGGAAAGTCAACTGGATGGTACCACACGTGATGGTCACACCAGCCAACCCGCGCAGGTGACCAGCGCGGCCCCAACCGCGCCGAGCAGCAGTAGGACGGCCGCTCCCCGCCACAGCGTCGACCGCTGCCAGAGCGCCGACACCCCATGGCCTCCGAGCAGCGCCACCGCGCCGGCCGCCGCCAGGTGATAGCGCATCTCGACCGGCGTCCACATCCCCAGCACAAAAAAGAACAGGAACATCGCGAGCCATCCCGCCAGCACCAGGGTAAGCGCATCGCGACGACCGCTTCGGTAGAGCGACCAGGCGCCAACCAGCGCGAGCGCCAGAGCCGGCCACCCGAAACTGGTGCCCGCCTGGGCCACCGGCTGGGCCACCCGCATCCACACCGGCGGGGCCTCGGGCGCCACGCCGGGCGCGACGTCGCGGCGCTGCGTGGGGTCGACGAGCACAAAGGTCCGGCTCGCGGGCAAATGCCCCGTCTCGGTCCGAACGCGGGTGATCTGGGCGAGGTACGTCTCGGTAAAGTGCCCGTAGTACGTCGCCACCGCCACGCCGACCATCGTGACGACCAGCGCACCGATCCAGAGCGATCGCCGCTTGACCACCGGGTTTCCGCCCACCCGTCCGGCCACCGATGCGGCCAGCAGCGTCACCGTCAACGTGGCGAACGTGCTCAAGTGCGACAGCAACGCCATCAGGACAAGAGCGGCCACTGCGGGAATGGTGATCGCCGGTCGCGACCACCGTTCGAGCAGCCAGGCCACCGCGCAAATCGCCAGCGGCGCCACAGTCTCGCCGAAGGCATTCGGATGGTTGGCCGACGCCACGACGTCGAACACGATCGGCACCGAGTTGAACAGCACCGCCGCCGCCACGCCAGCCACCCGGTCCCGCCACACCCGAGCGGCCACCACATACAACGCCACCCCGGCCGTCATCCATGTCGCCAGGACGATCACCCGCAGCAACGAGACGTGGTCCATCAACGACGCGAATGGGGCCGCCACCAGATACAGCCCGATGGCGTACGGAAACTTGTAGCCGCGCGGCGTCACCGATGTGAAGTAGTAGCGACCGCCCAGCACCCATTCGAAGCGGTGCGCCTGAAAGATCGCATCGACCACATCTTTGGCGGGATGCAGCAGCGCCAGTAGCTTCAGGTAGAAACTGGAGGCCGAGAACACCGCGATAAAACGCGTCGGGGCCTCCAACCGCGTCCGGCCGATCGCCTGCCAGATCAGAGGAATCGCCAGCAGGCCCCAAGCCCAGACGGCCATCCATCGGACGCGCACGGCGTACTGGGTGAACGGCGCGAACTGCGCGGTCAGCGGAAACGTCTGGATCGCGCCCATCGCGACGCCGGCGATCACGGTGCCCGCGGCGCTCGCCCCCAGCACGGCCACGGCCGCGGCGAACATCCCGGCGGCCAACGCTGCCGATCCGATGGCGGCAACCGGCGGCAAGGCCCAGCCTCCAGCCGGGGGCGCGCACACCACGCGACCGACCGCCACACCAAGACGACGACGGTCCTGGTCTCCGGGCATGAAGAAGGCGGATGGCCGAATCGTCAGTGTGAGGCCCGCCGCCTGCGGTCTGGGCGGCACCGTGATGGCGTAGTCGGCGAACGTGTCGCCCGGCGCGATCCGCAGCAAGACGATGCCGTCGGCCGAAAACGCGACTTCCGAAGGCGGTGCGATGTGCGCGGGACGCATGCCGCCGGTCAGGCGCACGGCGCACTCCCACGGGACGCGGCGGTCGGCACCGCGCAACTCCAGGCTGGCTTCTTCGCCCGTCCAGGCGAAGAAGGTGCCCCCGGCCAGTTCCGGTTCGTAGAAACCTGGCGTCAGGTCGGGCAGATACCGGCTCATGTCGAGCGCCACACCCGGCACCGCCCAGTACGCCACGATCAGCGCGAGCCCACCCGCCACCGCGCCCACGACCAATCCGAGCATCGCGCGAGCCAGCCGCGATCCCATCTGCGCTCCCGTTAGTGCAGCCATGCGGCCTTGGCCGCGAGCAACAACCCCGCGACGCCGAGTCCCACGATCGCCCGCCACTCGCGATTGCGCCAGGCGCGGGCCCAACTGAACGGGCGGTCGGCGACCGCGCCCTTTCCGCGGCAGTAGTCGTCGTACTGGTCGCCGAACTGACGCCGAAGAAAGGCCTCTTCCGTTCTAATGGCCGCCGTCAGCGTCGTCGCCAGATACAGGGCCGCCACGCCGGCCACCCACACACTGGCCGTCGCAACGGCGATCCCGCACGCCATCACGGTCGATCCCACGTAGAGCGGATGCCGCGAAAAACGATACGGGCCCGACCTCGTCACTTCGCGCCCTTTCTCGAGATGGCCGGCCGCCCAGACGCGGATGGCTTCGCCCGCGCACGCGACGATCATCCCGTAGAGCAGGCTGGTGGCGTTCGGGCGCGCACAACCGGCTGCGACCGCGGCGGCGCAAAAGCCCAGCGGCACCCGCAGCCGCGCGAGACGGATCTGCAGGTCAGCCACGACTCGTCACCCGCTCGCACCGATCGTCGACCGCCTGCATCATCTCGTCGACTCCAATGGTGTGCACACAGAGCTCCGGCCGCCGGCACCGCCGCTTATGATGACACTCACACCGCTCGAATCGCGAGACCGCGACGTCGGCTTGCGACCAGGGGCCGTTGCGCAAGGGATTGGTGGGCCCGAAGATCCCAACGATGGGGGTCCCAAGCGCAGCCGCCAGTTGAAGCGGCCCGGTGTCACCGGCCACAAACAAGGCCGCCGCGCCGAGCAGGGCGAGGACGTCGCCCAATCCGGTGGGCGGTGCGAGTCTGGCCGCGCCACGCGAGGCCGCCGTCACCTCGTCGGCGAGCGACTGCTCGCCCGGCCCCCAGAGCACCACCGACGGCAAGCCGTGCCGCTGCGCCAACCGGTGCGCCACCTCTCCGAACCGATCCGGCGGCCATCGCTTGTTGGGCCAGCCGGCTCCGGGGTTGATCACCGCGAATCGATCGCCCTCGCCGATGCCGAGAGCGCGGCGAACTTGCTCGACGACAGGCGAGGCGGGAACCCGCAGCGGAAACACTCGAGATTCGGGCGCGACGCCAAGCAGGCGCAGCAGCCGCACATTCTTCTCGATCACGTGGCCGGTGTCGTCGTCATCACCTTGCCTCGTGTAACACAGGCGTGCGACGCGCTCCCGCAGGAGCGGCGTGGCAAACCCCACCACATCGCGCGCGCCGGACAGGCGTGCCAGCACGGCCGACTTGATGAGGCCCTGCAGGTCGAGGGCCACTTCGTAGCGGGTCTGCCGCAGCGACCGCACCAACCCGAGGCGGGATGCGGCCGTCTTTCCCAGCACGACGACGCGATCGACGACGGGCACAAACGCGAGCAGTGCCTGATAGCGCTCGTCCACGAGCCAGTCGATCCGGGCGTCGGGCCACACCTCCCTCAGCGCGGCCACCGCGGGGAGGGCGTGAACCAGATCGCCAAGGGCGCCGAGCCTGACGATGAGGACGGAACGTGCCATTCAGCTCTGTTTCACGCGCGACACCAGGTCGCGGGTCGAATGGTCTTTGGGATCGCCGACAATCGCGGTGCGGCCGCCGTACGCCAGCACGACGGGCCGCTCGGGCACCGATTCGATGGTGTAGTCGGTGCCCTTGCAATGGACGTCGGGGCGAAAACGCCGCAGCAGGTCGGCGACGGTCGGGCCCGAGAAGATGACGACGTAGTGGACGCCCCTGAGCGCGGCCACCAGTTCGGCGCGGTCTGCCTGGTGCATCACCGGACGCCCTTCGCCCTTCAACGCCCGCACGGATTCATCGTCATTGATCGCCACGATCAGCCGATCGGCTTCGGCGGCGGCCCCCTGCAGGTAGCGGATGTGACCGACGTGGAGCAGATCGAACACGCCGTTGGCCAGCGCAACGGTGCGTCCGGCCTGGCGGTCGGCGGCGATGAGCGAATCGAGTTCGTCGAGCGAAACGATGCGGGCCATACAGCGCTACCGTACCGGGTGGGCCTGCAGCCAGACAACTGCGTCGATGAGATTTTCGCACACCGCGTCGGCCGACATGCCCGGCGGCGGCATCGCCGCTTCGGTGGCGCCGTATCCGGTCTTCACCAGGATGCCCCGCCCGCCGGTCGCCCGGGCGACGGCCAGATCGCGCCAGCGATCGCCAATCACCACGGACCGCTGCAGGTCGATGTTGAGATCCTGCGCGGCGCGCACGGCCATGCCGGCCTTGGGCTTCCGGCACTCGCACTCGACGCGGTAGCGCTCGACCACAGCCTCGGGCGAATGCGGACAGTAATAATGACCGTCGAGGCGGGCGCCGCCCAGGCGCGCACGGTCGGCCAGGTACCGGGCCGTCTGGTCGACGAAGTCCTCGCCGTAGAGGCCCTGCGCCACGCCGGCCTGGTTGGTGACGACAACGACCAGATAGCCCATCTGGTTGAGCAGACGCATGGCGTCGACGGCAAACGGAAAGAGGATGAGCCGTTCGAGGCGATCGATGTACCCGGCCTCCTCGTTCAAGGTGCCATCGCGATCGAGAAACGCGGCTGGGCGTGGTTGCATCAAATCAACTCTTTCACGGCGCCGGCCACCGCCTCGACGGTGATGCCCGACAGGCATCGGTGGTCCAGCGGACACTCGCGCAGCATGCAGGGCCGGCACCACGCCGGCGCGGTCATCACCCGAGACGCGCCCCGACCGACCGGCGCGGTGGCGCGCTCGTTGGTCGGACCAAACAGCCCGACCACGGCCACACCCAGCGCGGCCGCGACGTGCATCGCGCCCGAATCGTTCGACACCAGCACCGCGCAACTCGAGAGCACGCCGCACAACTGCGGCAGATCGGTTCGACCCACCAGGTTGATGAGGCCGCCTCGCGACGCTGGTCGAGTGATCTTACCGAGTTCTGCCTCGATTGCCATCGCCGCCGCCGAATCGGCCGCACCGCCCACCAGCACCGGCGTGATGCCGGAGGCCGCGGCGATCGACTCGATGACGGCCGCGAATCGTTCGGGCGGCCAGCGCTTGGCCCCGCCGTACGCGGCGCCCGGCGCAAATGCCACCAGACCGTGGTCTCGGGTCCACCCCCCGGCTTCGAGCAGCGATCGGGCCGAGGCGAGTGCGGCGGGCGGAGCCTCCACGTGCGGATCGCGAGGCCCGTGCTCGATACCCAGTGCGCCGACCAGATGACGATAGTAGTCCACCTGGTGCAGACCGGCTGGCGGCCTGGCGACCGCCCGCGAGAGCAGTGCGCGCCGCAGGTCGCGTGCGTAACCCCAACGCTCGGCGATTCCGGCCCGGGCGGCAAGTAGCGCCGCGTGCATCGAATTGGGCAGCAGGATCGCGACATCAGCCTTCGGCGCCCGGATGGCATCCACGTCGCCACCGAAGCGGCGGAATGACCAGATCCCGCCCGACCCGGCCAAGGTGATGACGTCATCGCCGCAGCCAGCCAGTCTCATCAGGCCGGCGACGGCCGGCCGCGCCGCGACCATCACCCGACCGGAGGCCGCGTGGCGCCGCACGTCCTGGATGGCGGGAAGCGCCATCACGGCATCGCCCAGCCAATTGGGCGCAAACACGATCGTCGTCACGGCTGGCCGCCCCCGTGTGGATCCACGGCCGCAGGAACCCGCTGCGCGTTGGCGACCTCGATGCGATCTTCGTCCCGCCACCGGCGATGCATCCACAGCCAGAGGTCGGGATGTCGCCTGACGTACATCTCCAGCACGTCGGTGCAGCGCTGCGTGAAATCGAGAATGGCCTCTGGCGAATCGTCCGGCGGAGGATCCACCGGGTGCTCGAACACCATGCGATACCGCCCCGGCGACGGCGACATCGCGAAGACGGGAATCACCGCGGCGCCGGTGCGCCGGGCCAGCAAGGCGAGGGCAATGGTGGTGGAGGCGGGCCGATCGAAAAAATCCACCGACACCGCGTCCGGAGCCTGGATGTGCTGGTCGATCAGGATCGCCACACTCTGGTTCGACTGCAGCACCCGCAGGACCCGCCGGATGGCACCGCGGCGGTAAATCGAGATGTTTCCGGTGCAGCCGCGAATGCGCTCGAGCAGGGTGTGGAGCGCCGGGTTGTCGAGCGCGCGGGCCAGCACACCGGTTGGTCGGTTGGATGCGGCAGCGTGGGCGATCGCTTGCAGCTCCCAATAGCCGAAGTGGCCGGTGAAAAACAGTACGCCTCGCCCGGCCGCGTAGGCCTGGTCGGCCCAATGCTCGCCTTCCCACTCCACGCGCGAGAGCATCTGCTCGCGGGTGAGGCCGCTGAACTTCATCAATTCGAAGAGCATCCGGCCCAAGTGGACGAACACGCGCCGCACGATTGCGCGGCGATCGGCCTCAGGGCGGTGCGGAAACGCGGCAGCCAGATTGGCGAGGGCAATCCGGCGATGGCGGCCGTCGAACAGGTAGAAGAGCCGGCCCACCACCCAACCCATCGCCCGCGCCACGCCCCACGAACCCAGGCGCGCGATCCCCATGGTGAGGCGCACCAGCGCGTACTCAAGGAGGTAGCGGATGCGCCTCATCGGTCCGACTCCGAAGCGCAGCCGCCGTCAGCGCATCGACGCGGCAGCAGGCGTGCGTCGGCCAGCCTCGCCGACAGCCACGATCGAAAGCGGTCCTCGGGTTCGACGCGAACCATGAGCGGCACCCACACGAGCGGCAACGGCATCGGGCGAAACGGCAGCAGCCGCACCAGATCCTTCTCGGTCGTCACCAGCGCCGCTGCGCCGGCCGCCTTCGCGGCGCGGGTGATCTCTTCGATATCGCGAGCGCCGAAACGGTGATGGTCGGCAAACCCGCGTCGGCCGACCACGTTCCATCCATCGCGGGAGAGATCGGCGAAGAACTGATCGGGCCGTGCGAGACCAGCAACCGCAAACACCGGCGAACGCCGCGAGGCGGCGACCGCCGCCGACAGCACGTCGAGCCGCCGGGGCTCGCCCGACACCCGGGCAAGCCCAAAGACGGTGCCCACACCCAGCCGCTCGCCGATCGCCGCCGCCGCGTCGGGCGCGGCACCGGGCACCAACAGCGCATCGGCGACCGCTGCGGCCGACAGCGATTCGCGCAGGCGGCCGCCCGGCAGGGTTCGGGGATCGGCAAGATCCTCCTCGCTGACGATCAGCAGGTCGATGTCTCGAGCCAGCCGCAAATGCTGGAAGCCGTCGTCGAGCACGTGGACGGTGGCGCCGAGGTGCTGCTCGGCAACCACGCCTGCCAGATAGCGGTCCTCCGCCACCAGCACCGGCACGCCGTCGAGCGCGCGGGCCAGCATCAGGGGTTCGTCGCCGCTGGTCCCGATGTCGGCCCGCAGCCGCCGGCCATCCGACACCACCACGACCCCGGCCGGCGCGTGCCGCCTGCCGTACCCGCGGCTCAGCACCGACGGCCGCTCGCCCATCGCGACCAATGCGCGGGCGATGTCGGCGACCACCGGCGTCTTGCCGCTGCCGCCCACACGCAGGTTCCCGACGCTCACCACCGGGCGGTGGAGACAACGCTGCCGACCGGCGCGCCGCGAAGCGCGTCGTCTGGCCCCGGCGATCTGCGCGTACAGGAAATTCAGCACAGCGTGATGCGCTATCGTCCAGATGGAAACGGCACGACGTTGCCCGACGCCGCCGACCAGACCGGCAGCAGCGCCGCAATCGCCTCGAGACTCCGGTCTTTGGCGCCCCGGTTCGCCTCGACCACGCCGCGGGCCGCCGCACCGAGCCGGTCGCGACGCTCTCGGTCCTCGATCAACGCGAGCAGCGTATCTCCCAGTTCACTTGCCGTCTGCACCTGGATGGCCGCCTGGTGATCGAGAAACGACCGCGCAATTTCCGCAAAGTTTTCCATGTGCGGGCCGAACACGATGGGCTTGCCGTGAATGGCGGGCTCCAGAATGTTGTGGCCGCCGACATCGACCAGGCTGCCGCCCACAAACACCACCGTCGCCGCCAGATACAGGTGCGCCAATTCGCCGATCGTATCGAGAATGACGACGTCGGCCTTCGGGTCTTCGTCGATGGCGAGCGCCGATCGTCGAAGCGTCCGAAACCCTGCCTGCCGGGCCGCCCGCTCGACCTGGTCGAAGTGCTCCGGCTTGCGCGGCGCGATCACCAGCAGCGGGTGGCGCGCCAGCGTGCGAATCCGCTCGAAACACCCGAGCACCATCTCGCTCTCGCCGGGCATCGTGCTGCCAGCCACGATGACGGGCCGTCCCGGCGCCACCTTGAAAAAACGCAGCACCCGTTCGGCGCCCTTGCCAGACGCGGCGGCGCCGCCCGTCGCGTGGAGCGAGTCGAACTTGAGGCTGCCGGTAATCGTAATCCGGTCGGCGGGCGCCCCGAGCGCCACGAGCCGTCCGGCGGTCTCCTCGCCCTGCACGCAGAACCGATCGACCAGCGCGAGCACCTGCTTGAACAGCGGCCGCACGAGCCGGTAGCGCGGGTACGACCGCGCCGAGATTCGGCCGTTGATGACGATCGTCCGGATGTCGCGTTGGCGGCAGGCGCGCAACAGATTGGGCCAGATCTCGGTTTCCATCATCACGAACAGGCGGGGCCGCACCACCTCGAGCACCCGGTTGACGATCATCGGCAGGTCGAACGGAAAGTAGAAGATGCCGTCGGCCACCTGAAAACTCCGGCGGGCGACTTGCTGTCCGGTCATCGTCGTGGTCGAGATAAAGAGCCGCAGAGTGGGGTATCGGGCCTTGAGTTCGCCGGCAATGGCGCGCGCCGTCAGGGCCTCGCCAACCGACACCGCGTGAATCCAGATCGACGGGTCGCGATCGAGGTTGAGCGAGAGGGGAAGCAGGCCCAACCGCTCCGACAGGCTGCCGACGTACTTGCGGTACCGGAGCGCCTGGTACGCGAAATACGGCATCGCCAGCGCGAAGAGAAGCAGGCTCGCCAGACTGTAAAGGGCGTACATAAGCCGAATCAAGATACCACGCGGGTTTGACCCTGCCGCAACGCGTTCAGTACAATCGCCTTTTGCTCCCTGGAGGGACGCGATGGCAATCAAAGTTGGAATCAACGGGTTTGGCAGGATTGGCCGCAACATCGTCCGTGCGGCGATGGCGGACAAGAACATCGATTTCGTGGCCGTCAACGACATCACCGATACCAAGACGCTCGCGCACCTGCTCAAGTACGACTCGATTCTGGGCAATCTCAACGCGACCATCGAGGCCGGCGACGGCTGGATCAGCGTCAACGGCGACAAGTTCAAAGTGCTCTCGCAGAAGGATCCGGCGCTGCTGCCGTGGAAGGACCTGGGCGTGGACGTCGTGTTCGAATCCACCGGCCGGTTCACCAAGCGCGAAGATGCCGCCAAGCACATCGCCGGCGGCGCCAAGCGCGTCATCATCACGGCACCGGCCACCGGCCCCGACGGATCGTTTGTGCTCGGCGTCAACCACGAGCAGTACGACCCGGCCAAGCACGTGGTGATTTCGAACGCGTCGTGCACCACCAATTGCCTCGCGCCATTCGTCAAGGTCCTGCACGACAATTACGGCATCAAGAAGGGCTGGATGACGACGATCCATTCCTACACTAATGATCAGCAGTTGCTCGACCTGCCGCACAAGGATCTGCGGCGCGCCCGCGCGGCGGCGCTCTCCATGATTCCGACGACCACGGGAGCCGCGAAGGCGGTGGGCGAAGTGCTGCCGGCGGTCAAGGGCAAGCTCGACGGATTTGCGATGCGCGTGCCGACGCCGAATGTCTCGGTGGTGGATCTGGCGGTGCTGGTGGAGAAGAAGACGACCGCCGACGAAGTGAACGCCGCGTTCCGCACGGCGGCGGCCGGCCCGCTCAAGGGCATCCTTGCCGTCGAAGACGCGCCTTTGGTGTCGATCGACTTCCGCGGCAATTCGAACTCGTCGATCATCGACTCGGCGTACACGAAGGTGATGGACGGCGATTTCGTGAAGGTGCTCTCGTGGTACGACAACGAGTGGGCCTACTCGGTGCGCTGCGTCGACCTGTTGAGGTATATGGCGGGCCGGGGGATCTAGGCGCGATCTGGGGGGCGGGAGAAGGGTCTTTTCACTTTCCCGTTCCCCGACGGCTCATCCCTGATTGAGCGTTCCCCGGGAGGCATCTGGTGGCCAAGCTCTCAATTCGCGATCTCGATCTGCAGGGCACGCGCGTCTTTGTTCGCGTGGATTTCAACGTCCCGATCAAAGAGGGACGGATTAAAGACGACACCCGCATCCGGGCGTCGCTTCCCACCATCACGTACGCGATCGACCACGGGGCAACGGTGATTCTGGCGTCGCACCTGGGGCGGCCCAAGGGCGGGCCGAGCCCGGAATTCAGCCTGAGACCGGTCGGGGCGCACCTGGCGACGCTGCTGGGGCGCGCGGTCACATTCGCCGACGACTGCGTCGGCGAACCGGCCCGACGGGCCATCACGGAGGCGCAGGCGGCGGGCAATCGTGTGGTGCTGCTCGAGAATGTCCGCTTCCACCCGCAGGAAGAGAAGAACGATCCCGCGTTCGCGAAACAGCTGGCGGAACTGGCCGACCTGTACGTGAACGACGCGTTTGGATCGAGCCACCGGGCCCACGCCTCGACCGAAGCCATGGCGCGGTTGCTGCCGAAGGCGGCGGCGGGCTTCTTGATGGAAGACGAGCTCAAGTATCTCGGGCACGCCCTCGAATCGCCGGAGCGGCCGTTTGTCGCCATCCTCGGCGGCGCCAAAGTGTCGGACAAGATCGAAGTGATCGAGAACTTCCTCGGCCGGGTGGATGCGCTGCTCATTGGTGGCGCGATGGCGTACACGTTTTTCAAGGCGCAGGGCTTGCCGGTCGGCACGTCGCTTGTCGAGGACGACAAACTCGAGTCGGCGCGGGCCATCGTCAAGAAGGCGGCCGACCAGAAGATTCGGTTGGAGTTACCCGTCGACCACGTCGTCGCCGCCAGGATCGAGGCGGGAATTGCGACCGCGACGCTGGATGTGACGGATGCGGCGATTGGCGATCGGATGGGACTCGACATCGGGCCCAAGACCTCGGCGCGCTATGCGAGCCTGATTGGGACGGCAAAGACCGTCGTGTGGAACGGTCCAATGGGTGTCTTCGAAACCAGCCCGTTCGACGCAGGCACCACCGCGGTGGCCAACGCCGTCGCCGCAGTGACGGGCACCACGATTATCGGCGGCGGCGACTCGGTGTCGGCAGTGGCGAAGGCGGGCGTCACCGACAAGATTACGCACATCTCGACCGGCGGCGGGGCGTCGCTCGAGTTCCTCGGCGGCCGCGTGCTGCCCGGGGTGGCGGCGCTGAGCGACAAGTGAATTGATGGAGCCCTGGGGCTTCAGCTCCAGGGGTACGATGATGGCTATGCGCATTCCTTTCGTCGCCGCCAATTTCAAGATGTTCAAGACCGCGGGAGAGACGTTCGCCTACGTCCAGGAACTCCGCGAGCTGGTCAGTCGCGTCGCCGACGTGGAGATCGTGGTGGCGCCGCCGTTTCTCGCGCTGCCCTCGGCCGTCGATGCCGCGGGCGGCAGCCGGATCGGGATCGCCGCCCAGGATCTTCACTGGGAGCGCGAAGGCGCGTTCACAGGAGAAGTGAGCGCCGCGATGATCAAGGATGCCGGCGCGGGTTACGTGCTGATCGGCCACTCGGAGCGCAGGCGGCTGTTCGGGGAGACCGGCGAGGTGGTCCACAAGAAGTTGATGGCCGCGCTCGGCGCCGATCTCACCGCCATTGTCTGCATTGGCGAAACGCTGGACGAACGAGACGGGAATCGCACCACCGAGGTGCTCGACCGGCAGCTCGACGAGGCGCTCGCCGGCCTCACCGCGCCGCAGGCAGCCGGGCTGGTGGTCGCGTACGAACCGGTGTGGGCGATCGGCACGGGCCGCAACGCCACGCCGGAACAGGCCGGGGACGCTCACGCGCACATCCGCGGGTGGCTGCGCGAGCGGTTCACGCCCGGAGCCGCGGAGCAATGCCACATTCTGTACGGCGGCAGCGTCAAGCCCGACAATATCCGGGAGTTGATGGCGCTGCCCGACGTGGACGGCGCGCTGGTTGGTGGAGCCAGTCTTCGGGCCCAGTCGTTTTTCGACATCATCACTGGCTGCCGTCGATGAGCTGACGGGTTGGTGTCGCGTCCTGCCGGCGTGAGGCTTTTCTCCAGCCGCGCGCCGCGCGGATCGGTTCGATGTCGCGCTGTTCGGTTCGGCGTCGCGCTGTTCGGTTCGATGTCGCGCTGATCGGTTCGACGTCGCGGGCAGCCAGATCCACTCACGCGGCGAGTTCGATTGCTCAGCCGGTTCGATGCCGCGCTGATCGGTTCGATGTCGGGCTGTTCGGTTCGGCGTCGCGGGCAGCCAGATCCACTCACGCGGCGAGTTCGATTGCTCAGCCGGTTCG
>JBAXOX010000030.1:0-44324 GCA_037133015.1 Acidobacteriota bacterium | reverse complement strand
TCATCGCCCGCATCTCCGCGGCCAAGCCCAAGATCGCCGACTATCCGTTTACCACCTTGACGCCGCATCTCGGGGTCGTGGCCCTGAGCGGCAACCGCAGTTTCGTGGTGGCCGACGTGCCGGGGCTGATCGAGGGCGCGCATCGAGGACTCGGACTGGGCCATCAGTTTCTCCGACACCTCGAGCGGACCAGAGTGCTGGTGCACATGATCGACGTGTCGGGCGCCACGGGTCGCGATCCGGTGGTAGACTTCGACACGATCCGGCGCGAACTCGAACTCTACCGGCCCGAATTCGCGGACAAACCTCAACTGGCGGCCGCCAACAAGATCGACGTGGTGGCCGATCCCGATGCGGTCGATCGACTCGAGGCACATCTGGCCACCAAGCGGATTGCTCTCCATCGCATCTCGGCCGTCACCGGCGAGGGCGTCGCTGCGCTGCTCGAAGCGATGTGGCAGCCCCTTTCTCCGCCTCCCGCCGACCCGCAGTGACGACCGCGAAGCGCACGGGCGTGCTGGGCGGCACCTTCGACCCGATTCATCTGGGGCATCTGGCGGTCGCCCATCAGGCGCGCCGGCTGCTGGGCCTCGACCGCATCCTCCTGATCCCGTCCCTGTCGCCGCCGCACCGGGCGAGCGGCCCGGCGGCATCGCCGTTTCATCGGTTCGCGATGGTCGCGATCGCCGCCGCCAGCGACCCTTACCTGGTCGCCTCCGACGTCGAACTGGGCCGGCCAGGCCCCTCCTACACCAGCGACACGCTTCGGCGCCTCCACGCCGCGGGATACGACGCATTGCAGATTTTCTTTCTCACCGGGGCCGACGCGTTTGCAGAAATTGCCACCTGGCGCGAATACCCCGACGTGCTGTCGCTCGCGCACTTCGTCGTGACGTCGCGTCCCGGAACCTCGGTCGCCACCTTGCCGGCGCGACTCCCGGATCTGACGACGCGGATGGAGACCGTCTCGATCGCCGCGCCGAGCACGCGCACCGAAGTCTCGCCCCGCGTGTTTTTGCTGGATATTCCAACCCCCGATGTCTCGTCCACCGACATTCGTTCGCGGATCCTGGACGGCCGATCGATCGCCGGGATGGTGCCGCCCGCCGTCGAAACCCACATCCGGCGCCACGGTCTGTATGGCGTTTCTTTCGAACCCACGCCCCCGGCAGGGCGAAACGGCGGACAACTTGCATGAGCCCAACCAAGACGCGACGCGAACCGCCCGACCAGCGACTGCCCCGTGAACTTCTCGCGGCCGCCAACGCCGCCTACGGCAAGCTGGCCACCGACGTAGTGACGCTCGACCTGAGGAAGGTGCCGTCGTTTACCGACTACTTCCTGATTTGCACCGGGCAGCATCCCCGGCAGGTCAGGGCGATTGCCGAGGCGATCGAAGCGGCGCTGGCCACGTCGGGCTCCAAACCCGCGCACGTCGAAGGGTATGACCGATCAGAGTGGATCCTGCTCGACTACTTCGATTTCGTCGTGCACGTCTTTTCCGCCGACCAGCGCCGCTTCTACAACCTCGAGCGGCTCTGGGGCAGCGCCGACCGCGGCACCGTGCCCGACGCCCCCGCCTGACCGACGGCCCGGCGCGGTGCGGCAGCTCGCGCGAGGTGCCGAGGCGGCGGCGCTCGTCGTCCTGGCGCCGGCGTGCGCCTGCTGCGGCTCGGTCCTGCGCCATCTGCGTCACGGATCGGTCTGCGAGGCCTGCTGGACGGCCGTCACGCCGTTTCCCCACCCCCTCTGCGATCGGTGCGGCGACCCGCTTCCCTCGCTCCGCCAACGCCTGGCCTGGCTGGGCCTGGGACGCACCACGCCGGACCGTGCCGCGCGAGACGACCACCCCGCCGTCTCGCCCGAGGCTGCGGCGGTGCGGCAATCGCCGGCGCGAGTGTGCCCGTCGTGCGCGGCGGACGCGACTGGAGCGACTGGGGCGACTGGGGCGACTGGAGCTGCGGGCGCGGCGGGCACCTCTGCCACGCGATCGGTCGATCGCGCCAGGGCGATTGGCAGCTACCAGGGCACGCTCCGGCAGCTCATCCACGCGCTCAAGTACGAACGACGCCCGTCGATCGCCTCACCGCTGGGCCGGTTGATGCGACAACACGCCGCCGATGTCCTGACCGGGGCCGACATCGCCGTACCGGTGCCGCTGCATTGGTCGAAACGCCGGCTCCGGGGCTTCAACCAGAGCGAACTGCTGGCCGCGCAGCTGGGACTGCCTGTCGTCGCCCTGGTGCGACGCACGCGCCGAACTCGGCCGCAGGTCCACTTGTCAGGTCGCGACCGTCTGGCCAACGTCGAAAGCGCCTTTGCCCTCCGGCGGCGCGAGACGTGGCCCTGGCCGCGGTGGCTCAGAGGTCGGGTGGTTACGCCGGTCTCGGGGTTGACGGTGCTGCTGGTCGACGATGTGAGCACGACGGGCGCGACGCTCGAGGCGTGTGCCCGTGTGCTCAAACAGGCGGGCGCAGCGCAGGTGCGGGTGATGACGGCTGCGCGAGTCGCGACGCGACGGCGTTAGCCACCTCGGCGGCCACCTGTTGGGCGGGCCGGGCCGCGTCGATGGTGATCCAGCCTGGCTGGGCGGCCTGGCGAAGATAGCTCACGCGCACCCGCGACAGCATCGCGAGGTCGCGCTCGTAGGCGTCGCGGTTCTGGGCCTTGCGGGCCGCCGACACCTCCGGCGCAATATCGAGCAGCACCGTGATCGCCGGCTGCGGCAGGTACACCTGCATCGCGGTGAGCCACGCCGGGTCGAGTCCGTGCGCCTCGCCATACGCCACGCTCGAGGCGGCATACCGGTCGCTGATCACCACGCGCCGGTCGGCGAGCCACTGCTCGATCTGGGGTTTCCACTGATGCCGGTTGGCGATCTGCAGCAACTGAATCGTGTCGGCGCCGTACTGGCGGCCGCCGTGTAGCGCGGTCCGGATCTCCTGGCCGATGGGCGAGGTATAGTCGGGGAACGCCATCGACTCGACCCGTCGGCCGGCCGACTCGAACCACTGCCGCAGCAAGCCCGCCTGCGTCTGCTTGCCGCTCTGGTCGAGGCCTTCGAACACGATCAACAATCCCGACATCACGTCCCCGGTTTCTACACTTCCCGCGCCATCAGGTCGTCGTAGCTCTGGCGCTGGCGGATCGTCCGCCATCGCCCGTGGTCCACCAACACTTCGGCCGGCAGGCGCCTCCGGTTGTAATTTGACGCCATCACGATGCCGTACGCCCCCGCATCGAACACCGCCATGGTATCGCCGACCTCGACCGGGCCGAGCCGTCGCTGATGGCCCAGCGTGTCGCTGGTCTCGCACAGCGGCCCCACCACTTCGTAGTCCTGTTCGGCTCCGTCTCGCGGCGTCACCGCGGCGATGCGATGATACGCCTGATAGAGCGCCGGACGGATCAGCTCCGTCATCCCCGTATCCAGCACGAGGAATCGCGGCGATCCCGGGTAGCACTTGACGTCGGCGATCGTGCCCACCAGGATGCCGGCGGGCCCGACCAGATAGCGTCCCGGTTCGATCAGCAAATCCAGCCCCGTGGCCTGCACGATGGGCGCAATCGCGTCGGCGTAGAGCTGGGGATCGGGCGGCGCCGCCCCGTCGTAGGCAATGCCGAGGCCCCCGCCCAGATCGAGGTGCCGCAGCCGCAGGCCCATGGCCCGCGCCTCCTGCGCCAGGCCAGCCAGCGCGTGTGCGGCCCTGGAGAGCGGCGCCATTTCGACAATCTGGGATCCGAGGTGCACGTGCAATCCCACCAGTTCGAGCCCGGGGCGCCGCGCCAGTTCGCGGAGCACGGCCGGCGCATGTTCGATCGGCACGCCGAACTTGTTGAACCGCTGGCCGGTCGAAATCAGCGCGTGCGTATTCGGATCGATGTCCGGGTTCACCCGAAGCGCCACCCGCGCCTTGACGCCTCGCGCCCGGGCCAGTCGGTCGAGCCGGTCGGCCTCGCCGTCCGATTCGATATTGATCGCCTTGAGGCCGAGCCCGACGGCCTGGTCGAGTTCCTCCACCGTCTTTCCGACGCCGGTAAACACGATCTCGGCCGGCGCGAATCCGGCGCGCCTGGCCACCGCGATCTCGCCGCCCGAATTGGCGTCGGCCTGCGCGCCGAGCGATCGCAGCAGGCGGAGAACGCCCAGCGACGAATTGGCTTTCAACGCGTAGTGCAGGGTATGCGGCGAACCCGCGAACGCGCCGTCGAGCGCGGCGAACGCCGTGCGGATCGCGGCGGCGCTGTAAATGTACAGAGGCGTGCCCACCTCGGCGACGATCTCCGGGATCGACACCCCCTCGCATCGCAGCGAACCGTCACGATAGGCAAACGAAGTCACAATCGAGGCATCTTACCGGAGGCCGCGCCGGTTTGACACCCCCCCGACCGTGCGGTACCCTGAAACGCACTCACGTTCCTTCGTGTGGCGGGCTCGATCGTCGGCGTGGCCGCTCGAACACGGTGAGTGCTGAGCGACCGAGGAGATGGCGGTCGCCTCGCCGCCACACCCGGCCGTCATTGCGACTCGAAACGCGAAGGGCATGACTCCCTACGAACCCACCGCGGCATCGCTCGCCTCCGACGCCCTGATCGAGCGTTGCCTGCTGGGCGACCAATCGGCCTGGGAGGCGGTGGTGCGCCAGTACTGGCGGCGCGTGTTCAACGTCGCCTACAAGTTCGTCGGCCGGCACGACGAGGCCGAAGACCTCACGCAGGACGTGTTCCTCAAGGTCTTCCGTTCGCTGGCGACCTTCGACCGGCGGGCCAACTTCCAGACCTGGCTCATCAGCGTCAGCCGCAACCTGTGCATCGATCACTATCGCAGCGTCCGCAAGGAGCGCGAGACGATCGACCGCGACATTCGCAGCGACGACCTCGCACCGGCGTCTCCCGAGTTGAGCCCGCTCGGCGCGCTCGAGCGCCGCGACCTGGCCCAGCAGTTGCGCGAAGCCCTGCAACAGCTGGCCGAGCCGCTGCGCACCGCCGTGGTGATGCGCGACATGCAGGAATTGTCGTATCAGGAAATCGCCCAGCAACTGGGGCTTCCCGAGGGCACCGTCAAATCTCGCATCAACAGGGGACGCCACGAATTGGCGCGGCAGGTGCGCCGCCTGCGCGAACGAAAAAGGCCGGTGCCGGTTCGAGGCGAGCCGGGCCGATCTGGAGCACGAGAATGAAGCACACCATCGATCACGTCAGCGATGTCACCATCGTCCGTGTCGGGGAGAGCCGGTTGATGTACCCGCTGCTCTCCGACTTTTCGACCGCGGTGCTCGCGCTGATCACCGGGGGCACCAGGAAGCTGGTGATCGACCTGTCGCCGGTGGTCTATATCGACAGCGCCACGATCGGCTGTCTGATGGACCTCTACCGCCAGTCTGCGGCCGCCGGCGGCGCGTTGAAGCTGGCCTCGGTGCAGAAGCGCGTCGAAACCATGCTCACCATGACAGGCGCGCACAATTTCATCCAGTTGTTCGCCGACGAGGCGGGCGCGCTCTCCAGTTTCGAGGGATAGCCATGCGGACCATCAAGACCAGCACGGGTGCCGAGATTGCGCTCGACGGCGACTTGTTGACCGTCATGGAGACGCTGTTCCACGAGGTCACCGCCCGCCGCGAGCTCGAACGATCCTTCGAGGACATGATGCGCGAGATCCAGGTCCTCATCGATCAGATGACCGAAGAAGAACGGCGCGCCTACCTGCAGGAAAGCCTGTTTCTCAACACCGTGACGTACGAGAACGAGCGCCTCGGTTCCTACATGCGCAAACTGGCCGCGAAAGACTGAGCGCCAAAGGCAACGGCCGCGGCGATGGGGGCCGCGGCCGGATGGTTGTCGCGCGCGTCGCCGGCTGATCAGACGGCTCTGACGGGCACCCCTGCCGGAACCGCAACCGACGAGGGCGACTCGACCTCCACGATCTTCCACGCGTCGGGCTCGGCCAGCAACTGCTTCCCGAACGCGGTGTGCAGCGCATGACCGGCTCGGCTGGCCACCAGGTGGCCGAGAATCGGATATCCCACCAGCGCCAAATCCCCAATCGCGTCGAGAATCTTGTGGCGCACGAACTCGTCGTCGAACCGCAGCGTGTTGTTGAGCACGCCGGTCTCGCTCAACACGATGGCGTTCTCGAGCGAACCGCCGAGGGCGAGCCCCTGCTGGCGCAGCATTTCGACCTCGTGCAGAAAGCCGAACGTCCGCGCGGGCGCGATGTGGTCGATAAACGACGCTTCGGTGATCTCCAGCGTCCGCGACTGGTGCCGCAGCAGCGGGTGGTCGAAGCTGATGTTGTAGGTCACCTTGAAGTGTTCGGCCGGATAGAGCGACATCATCTTGTCGCCCCTCGACACGGTGACAGGCCGCAGCACCTTGAGGTACCGGCGCGGCACGTTGAGCGTCCGAACCCCCGCCTCCTGCAGCAGGTACACGAACGGCGCGGCGCTCCCATCCATCACCGGCACTTCGTTGCGGTCTAGCTCGACTGTCACGTTGTCGATGCCCAGACTCGTCAGCGCAGCCAGCAGGTGCTCGACCGTCTCGACCCTCGCTCCGTTGCGCGTCAAACCGGTGGCGTGGTTGGTCCCGCTGACGTGGGCCAGATCGGCCGGAATGTCCGTCGCTAAATCACTGCGCCGAAAGCGAATCCCGGAACCCGCCGGCGCGGGTTTCAAGGTGAGGGTCACTTTTTGTCCCGAGTGGAGGCCGATACCGGCACAGGCCACCTGACGACGAACAGTACGCTGATAATTCATTTATATTCCGTGGGTCCCTGGGAGGACCATGCCGGACAGAGCAATCTACATGCCCAAGTCATCAGCGACCGTCCAAAGCACACAACTCATTGTACGTAAGCATGTTAAACGCTTCCAACTGCTGGCCACTGGACCCTGATTTATACCGATCGTGGTATTTGAGCCACGGTCAGGTTCCGTCAACGTGTTGCAATCCAGCCACAGTCTATATCGGTCAGATTGATCGGTGAATTATAGACCCTCCCGCCCACGTGATGAAGTTTCTCTCCGCTCCGAGGCTGGCGTCTCAAGAGTTGGCCGACCGCGCCGATTTACGAGGTGCCCCACGGATCGAGCCGAACGATGGACACGTTGCAAGAGACTCGCTGGGAATTACAAGAGACGATGCGCTTTCTTGGCGCGGTGGCGGCCGGCATCGAAGACGCCGTCGGCCAGACCGCCAACAGCATCACCTATCTGGCGGGCAAGGAACTGGGCCACCGGTTCTCTGAACACTCCAGGCGCACCGACGACATCGAAGAGGCGCTCGCCGAAGTGCGCCGCATCCTCAAGGATAACCACTGCCTGTGGGAATTCGAGGGCTTCAAGCCGTCAACCCGGCCGACGCTGGTGGAGACGACCCCCGAGGGTGATTCGGTGATGCTGGTGTTTCGCGACTGCATGATCCGGCAGTCGCTCTTCACCTTCGGCCATCCCCAAAAAGGATCGGTCTGCACGATGATGTTCGGGTTTTTCGCCGGCGCGCTCGAGATCATCATGGGCCGCCAGTCCACGCTCGACATCGTGCATGCCGGCGAGAATGCCTGCTACAAGAAACTGACGGTCAAGCCAGCCCAGGCAGGTGCCGTATGAGCGCGGTCCGAGTCAACGCCGAATGGTTGAGCGTCTGCGGCGGCTGCGAAGTGGCCATCGTCGATCTCCACGAACAGATTCTCGATGTGCTGGGCGCGGTGCAACTGCAACGGTGCCCGGTTCTGACCGACGTCAAGGACTACCCGAAAGCCGAGGTCGGCCTGGTGTCGGGCGCCATCCGCAACGAGCACGACCGGCACGCCGCCGAGCAGATGCGGGCCTCGTGCGACACGATTATCGCGTGGGGCACCTGCGCGGTGTACGGCGGCATTCCCGGCGCGGGCATCGTGCACACGAGCGAATCGATTTTCGAGGCGGCCTACGGGAAGAACCGCACGACGGTCGGTGGCCACCCGCCAACCCGGCGCGTGGACACACTCGAAACGCGGGTCGTGCCGCTCGACTCGGTGATTCCGGTCGACCTGTATCTGCCCGGGTGCCCGCCGCATCCGGCCTTCATTCTGGAAGCGCTGCTGAGCCTGGTCCAGGGCCGCCCGCCCAAGACCCGGCAGGAAACCGTGTGCGCGCGCTGCAAGCGGACGATGGTCAAGACCGCGGTGGATCGGATCAAATCCAACCACGAAGGCGACCCCGATCCGGATCAGTGTTTGCTCAGCCAGGGTTACGTCTGCCTCGGATCGGTCACGCTGGATCGGTGTGCCTCGCCCTGCCCCAACAACGGCGTGATGTGCACCGGTTGCGCGGGCCCGACCATGCAAGTGCTCACCGAGCCCAACCGCGACATTCGCACCGAGGTGGCCGAGCGCATGTCGAAGCTGACGGCCATCCCAGCCGAGTCGGTGCAGCACTCGATTGAATATGCGGCGAAGTCGCACTACAGCTACGCCATGGCGACGTCCATGATTGGCGGCAAGCCGACGTTTCTGATTGATCAATGGATCGCCGACGCGGAGGCCGACGCATGAGACAGACGATCTCGATCGACCCGGTCACCCGCATCGAAGGCCATGCCCGCGTGTTCCTCGATCTGGCCGACGATGGCTCGCTCGAAGACGCGGGTCTGGTGGTCAACGAACTCAGGGGCTTCGAGCGGATTCTGGTCGGCATGGAAGCCGATCGGATGCCCCAGATCACCGCCCGCATCTGCGGCGTCTGCCCATCGGCGCACCATCTGGCAGCGTCCAAGGCGCTCGATCGCGCGGCGGGTGTCGAACCCCCGCCGGCCGCGAAGCTGATTCGCGAACTGCTCTACATGGGCCACTTCATCCACTCGCACGCGCTGTCGCTGTTCGTGCTGCAGGGGCCGGATCTGGTGATGGGCCTGAACGCCGATCCGGCGGTGCGCAACGTGGTGGGTGTGGTCAAAGCGGCCCCCGAGATCGCCAAGAAAGCGCTGCGCCTCCGCACCATCGGACAGCGCATCAACGAACTGGTGGGCGGACGCGGTGTGCACCCGGTGACGTCGGTGGCCGGCGGTGTCACGTTCCGCATGGACGAAGACCGCCGCCGCGTGTTGCGCGGCTGGATCGACGAAGCCCTCCCGCTCGGCGTCGAACTGGCGGGCGTGGCGCGGTCGCTGCTCCTGAAGCAACTGGAACTGCATCCGAGTCTGTTGTCGGGCTGGAATCAGGCCACGTGGCATCAGGGCACCACACAAGACGGCGTGCTGAATTTGTACGACGGACTGATTCGACAGGTCGACGACACGGGTCGCCAGCGCTACGAGTTCGACGCGATCGAGTACGACACGCACCTGGTGGAATCCACCTTCGACTGGTCGTACATGAAGCCGGTGATGGCGCGCGACGGCGACGCGATGGCGATGTACCGCGTCGGGCCGCAAGCCAGGCTCAACGCCGCGGCGTCAACCGGAACACCGGCGGCCGACGGCCTGCTGAACGACATGCGGTCGGCATTCGGCCATCCGATCAACCACGTGGTGCTGCAAATCTACGCCCGGGTCATCGAGCTGGTCTACGCCTGCGAGCGGGCCAAGGCCCTCATCGAAGACGAAGCCATCACGGGCCCGCCGCGGGTGCCGGTCACCTTCAAGGGCAGCCGGGGCGTCGCGCACGTCGAGGCCCCGCGCGGCACGCTGATTCACGACTACACGATCGACGAGCGCGGCGTGGTCCGGGCGGCCAACCTGATTGTGGCCACCCAGCAGAACTACGCCGCCATCAACAAGTCCATCGCGCAGGCCGCCACCACCCACGTGATCGATCGCGGCGACGAGCAGGTGCTCAACGCGGTCGAGTTCGCCATCCGATGCTACGACCCGTGCCTGTCCTGCGCGACGCACGCGGTGGGACAGATGCCGCTCGAACTGGTGATTCGCCAGCGAGGGCAGGTGCTGCGCACGGCAAGGAGATGACATCGTGCTGACCATCGACATTCGGGATCAGGCCTGTCGCGGCTGCCAGATGTGCGTCGATATTTGTCCGACGAAAGTCTTCGACTACGACGAGACCGCCAAGCAGGCCGTGGTGCGAGAGGCGGCCGACTGCATCGCCTGCCTGTCGTGCGCCTACCTCTGTCCATCGGGCGCGCTGCAGCACGCCGACTATCACGTGGTGCGGAACTTCTATCGCGATCTCGACTTCAGCCGACGGATGGAGCGTTTCCTATGAACCCGCGTCCAGAGCTCACCATGACACTCGACGATCACCGTGCGGGGCTGACCGAGGTGTCGTTCCTGCTGGAGATCTTTGCCTCCACCGTCAGCCAGTTGATGGGCGGGGCCACCGCCTCGGTGGGCCGGATTGCCGGCCGCCACTTCGCCCGAAAACTGCCCGTGACGCTGGTCGATCCGACGCTCGAGCAGACCGTCCAGGCGTTTGCCGATCAGGTGCGAAAGGGCACCGACATCTCGTTTACCAGCACCGGCACCGGCATCGACCTGGCGTTCGGCCGCTGCGCGATGCGCAACGTCTGCCGCAGCCGCAACGCCGAACTGGGCGGCGACGTCTGCCGGCTCTACCACATGTTCATCGACGGCGCGATCAACGAGCTCTACGCCAAACCGGCCAAATCCACCATTACGCAGGTCGGCGACGTGTGCCACGCACGGATGGAGGTTCGGCAGTGACGGGTGATTCCCGCCGGGCGCTGGTGGCCTGCATCGGCAACGGCCTGGTGGCCGACGATGCGGCAGGCGGCGCGGTGTTCGACTATCTGTCCGACCGCGGCGTGCCGCCCTGGTCGCGACTGGAGCAGTTGGGGACCGGCGGCCTCTCGCTGCTGGACTGGCTCGAGGGAGAATCGACGCTGGTGGTGGTGGACGCGGTGCAGTTTGGCGCCGCACCGGGCACGGTCCATGTCCTCGACTGGGATCAGGTGCCGTTGTCGCGCGGGTCGGCCGTCTCCGCCCACGGGATCGGCGTGCGCGAAGCGATCGAGGCGGGACGCCATCTCTATCCGGAACGCATGCCGGCCCGCGTCGTGCTCGTGGGCATCGAAGGGGCGTGTTTCAACCAGTTGGGTAGGCCGATGACACCAGAGGTGGCCGCCGCCGTGCCGCGCGCGGCGCAGGCCGTGATCGATCAATTGAGGGCGGATTGAGGGCGACCGCGCCCCGCCGGAAACCAGTATGACAAGCGCACAACCCGACACCCCGCCGTACCTTCGCCTGGCGACCGCGCCGGCATCACTGGATCACACACCCGAAGAATCGGCCGCCGCCGGTCAGGCGTGGGGCACCGACCCGAGGCCGCACGCGCCCGCGCGGACCGGTGACCACCGATCCGCGATGGCAGAAGTCGCCAAGGTCGCCGCTGCGGTACGCCAGGGACAACTCTCCGTGCGCGGCGATGCGACGCTGGCCGACGGTGACGACGCCGAGATGATTCGCATGGTCAACGACATCGTCGATACCATGGCGACGCCGATGCGGATGGCCTCTGGCGCGATCGACAAGATCGCCCACGGCCAGATTCCCGACTTCATCATCGATCAATACCCGGGCGACTTCAGCGTGATCAAGCGCAACATCAACACGTTTCTGGCGACCATGTACGGCATGCATCACGAGATGCAGAATCTGGTGCGCGCCATCGCGGCCGGCAAGCTGAACACGCGCGGCAACGACTGGGACTTCGAAGGCAACTGGCGCGACCTGATCGGCGGCGTCAACCGCACGCTCGACGCGGTCATCGAGCCGATCACCGAAGCCAGAGGCGTGATGGGGCGGCTGTCCGAGTACGATCTGACGGCCAGGATGCAGAGCGCCTACAAGGGCGACCACGCCAAGATCAAGAACGCGCTGAATGGCACCGCGTCGGCGCTGCACGACGCCATCGCGCAGGTCGCCGCGTCGGTGTCGCGCGTCTCACACTCGGGCGAGCAGATTGCCACAGCCAGCCAGAACGTGGCGGCAGGCGCCGCCGAGCAGGCGCGGTCGCTCGTGGAAACCTCGGCCACTCTGGCTCAGATTGGCCAGGGCGCGGTGCGGACCGCCGAACGCACGGACCGGGCATCCGGCATCACCAAGCGCGCCAAGACCTCGGTCGAGGAGGGCATCGAAGCGGCCAAGGCCATGATTGCCGCCATGCGCGAGATCCAGACCTCGGCGGAAGGCAGCCTCACCGTCGTCCAGGAGATCAACGGGATCGCCCACCAGACCGACAGCCTCGCGTCGAGCGCCGCGATTCAGGCCGGTAGCGTCAGCGAGGCGAGCCGCGGCTTCGCGGTGGTGGCCAAGACGGTGCGCGACATCGCGGACGGATCGGCCGCCGCCGCCAGCCGCATCGAAGAGGGTGTGCGCGCCACAGCCGGCACCGGGGTCGAGGCCGCCGCCAAGAGCCGCGAACTGCTCGAGATCGTGCACGATATCAACCGGATCGCGATGCACACCAACGTGCTCGCCGTCAACGCCGCCATCGAAGCCGCGCACGTCGAAGCCACCGGACTCGGCTTGGCGCACGTCACCGATCAGGTGCGGGCGCTGGCGACCCGATCGAAGGACGCGGCCCAGAAGACCGAGAACCTGCTGCAAACCTCGGCGAGACTCTCGGCCGACGGGTGCACGGTGTCGGACGAGATCGACAGTCAACTCCAGAAACTGGCCGAGGCGGTCGGCGAAGTCAACGCGCTGGCGGGTCGCATCGCTACCGACAGCGCCGAGCAGCAGCGCAGCCTCGAACTGGTCACCCTCGCGATGGCCTCGATCAACGGCGTCACGCAGCGCAACGCCCAGTCGGCCCACGAGTCGTCGGAGACCGCCGGCGCGCTGGTGCGGGAAGGCCGAACGCTCCAGTCGCTGGTCTCGCGATTCCGTACCACCGCCCAGTCGCTGCAGCCGCACTAGACCGATGGCTCCCGGCAATCTTGACATCACCGGTTCGCTACGGGACGATGGCGGAGGATTGTTCGAGAAAAGCCGATTGGCCGGGGCGACCCCCCATGTGATGGCGCATTCTGCATCTGACGACTCCAACAGCGTCGCGAAGGCCGGTCCTGGCGATCTGGGCGACCGGGAACCCGCCTCGGGCGGGCGCGACCACGCGCGCCATCGACTCGCGGAGATCGCGGCACTGGCAGCGGCGGTCGGCGCCCTGATGGCCGTGCAGGAGTTCCTCAAACAGTGGCTGCACGCCGACATCACGCTCTGGGAATCCCACGTCATCACCATCCTGTTCTCGGCGGCGGCCGCGGCGTTGGGCGGCTACTTTATCCTGAGGCGGAGCGACGACCTCAACGCCCGCATCGTCGCCGACGCCGATCTCAGCGCCAGGGTGGCCGCCGAGACGGCCCACACCAACGCGCTGCTCCGGGCCGTGCTCGAATCGAGCCCTGGTGGCGTCCTGGTGGCGGGTCTGGATGGCACGATCCTGGCGTTCAATCGGCTCTTTCTCACGATGTGGAATGTCGACGAAGCGATGGTGCGAGGACCCAATCGCGAGTTGATGCGGCACACCACTGCGCAGTTGACCACGCCAGAGCGCCTTGCGGCCAGCGTCGCCCGCTTGCGAACCGACCCCGCGTCCGACAGCGTTGACGTGTTGGAATTTTGCGACGGCCGGATCATAGAACTGTTGGCCACCCCTCACCGGCTCGGAGACGTGGTGGTCGGGCGCGTGTGGCGCTGTAGGGACGTCACGACGAATCGGCGGACCCAGCGGCAGTTGGCGATGCTGGCCCACACGGTCCGGTCGATCGCCGAATGCGTCAGCATCACGGACATGAACGACCGCTTGATCTTCGTCAATCAGGCGTTTCTCGACACGTACGGATTCGCCGAGGCCGAACTGCTGGGACAATCCATTGCACTGGTGCGGTCCGACAAGAACACCGACGAGGTCACGAGCCGGGTCCTGCCCGAGACGCTGGCCGGAGGATGGCGCGGAGAATTGTGGAATCGCCGGAAGGACGGCACCGACTTCCAGATCTTGCTCTCGACCTCGATCGTCCGCGACGAGGTCGGCATCCCGGTCGCGCTGGTGGGCGTCGCCCGGGATATCACCGAACAGAAACGGATCGACGAGGCGCTCCACCGGGGCCGCGAGTCGGAGCGCATCGTGACGCTGGCCGCGGGCATCGCGCACGAGTTCAACAATCTGCTCCAGACGGTGCTGGCCAGTTCGTCGCTCGCGCTCGAGGACGTGCCGGCCGACAACCCCGCGCGCGAGGCCCTGCAATCGGTGATGCACGCGGGAGGTCGAGCCGCCAACCTGACGAGCCAGTTGCTGGCCTACGCCGGCCGAGGCGGGCTGGCACGAGCGACCAGGTTCGACCTGAACGACGAAATCCGCGAACACGCGCGCGTGCTGCCGACGTTGACGTCTCTCGCCTCGACGATCGATCTCGATCTGACAGCGGCAAGCGCATGGGTTCGGGCCGACTCGAGCCAGATCCGGCAGGTCGTCTCGAGCCTGGTGACCAACGCCGCCGAGGCCATGGCCGGCCAGGCCGGGCGCATCGTCCTGCGCACCCAGATCGAAGACATCGGCGCATCGGATTCGCGACGGTGGGTGGCGAGAGAGCGCCCCATGCCAGGGCGGTACGTCCTGCTCTCGGTGGAGGACGGGGGCGTCGGCATCGACGCCGAATCGATCACCCGAATCTTCGACCCCTTCTTTTCCACGAAATTCCTGGGCCGCGGCATGGGCCTGCCCGCCGCGCTCGGCATCGCCCGCGCGGGCGGCGGCGCCATCAGTGTCGATAGTACGCCGGGACGCGGTACCTGCGTGACGGTCGCTCTTCCCTACCACCCGGCCGATGCCTAACACCGCCGATTCGGCGGCACCACGTCCGCCACGCGGCCGGGCGCCAGCCGCCATGACACCGGGCGCAAAACCCGCGATTCCGATCGCCTTGGCGATCGCGTATGATGTCGAAATCATCTACGCGATCGTGCTCGTGCCCGAGCATGCCTCACCAGTCGGCCAGCGGCCGCGCGCCCCTTTTCCGGGGACGCGTGGATCGATCGCCGCGCTGAGGGGAAAGGTTGACGCGGCGTGAACGGCGTGGAATGGCTCATCGACGTGTCGGCGTGCAAGGTGGATCCGCTGCGGGATCCGCAGGCATTGGTGCGGTTGTTCGAGGCGATTGTCGAGCGGGTGGGATTGCGGCCGATCGGACGCCCGGTGTGGCACCAGTTCCCCACCACCGGAGGCGTCACCGCGGTCTGGATGCTGCAGGAATCGCACCTGACGATCCATACCTTTCCGGAATTCGCGTCGGCGAGCCTGAACCTGTTCTGCTGCACGGTGCGGCCCTGCCCCGACTGGTCGGGCCTGCTGGCCCCGACGCTGGGGCCCTGCGCGGTGCGCGCCACGCAGTGCGATCGCGACTACGGAGCCGACCCACGCCGGCCGGCCGCGATGGCGACCGCCGATGCCGGGGCCGTTGTGCGATGAGCCGCGGATTCGCCTGTCCGACGTGCGGCGCCCCCAACGCCTTTCAGTCGTCGATCTCGATCCTCGCCATCTGCGCGTACTGCCGGTCCACGATTCTGCGCAAGGATCTGCACGTCGAGAACCTCGGCCAGATGGCGGAGCTCCAGACCGACGGATCGCCGTTCCAGCTGGGCGTCCAGGGCTGGTACCAGTCCGTCCACTTCACCACGGTCGGCCGGATCCAGCTTCGGTACAGCCACGGGCTGTGGAACGAGTGGCATCTGTGGTTCGACGATGCGAAGAGCGGGTGGCTGGGAGAGGCCCAGGGCACGTTGGCGGTGTCGTTTGCGACCCCGGTGACCGAGCCGATCCCCGCCTTTGACGCGCTGCAGCCCGGCCAGGCGCTCACGCTCAAGGGCCGCACCTACAAGGTGACCGATTCGGAGCGGGGCACCTGCGTAGCGGGCGAAGGCGAACTGCCCTTCGTCATCGGCGGCGGCTACGAGGCCCCGGTCGCCGACCTGACCGGCCCCGACGCCCTCTTCGCCACGCTGGATTACAGCGAGGATCCGCCGCTGGTCTTTCTCGGCGCGTACGTGGACTTCGACACCCTTCGGCTCTCCGGCTTGAGGCAAATCGATGGCTGGTAACGCTCCCCCTCCGCCCACCCCGTCGCCGGCTCCCGGGAAGATTCCCGCGCCGCAGGCGCCCTCGATCAAGGCACTTCAGTGCCCCAACTGCGCTGGATCGCTGCAGGTGCGCGGCCTCGGACAGACCACCACGATCGCCTGCGCCTCGTGCGGGTCGGTGGTCGACATGTCGAACGACGACCTGCGCGTCATCTCGACGTTCGACGCCAAGCTCACGCGCCATCCGGTGATTCCGCTGGGCACCCGAGGCACCCTGCGCGGCGAGAAGTACGAACTGATCGGCTTCATGTGCCGGGCGATTACCGTGGACAGCACCGATTACGAGTGGAGCGAGTACCTGCTCTTCAACCCCTACAAGGGATTCCGCTGGCTCACCGAGTACAACGGCCATTGGAACGACGTCAAGACGATCACCGCGCAGCCCGAAGAGGGCGCCAACCAGACCATCGCCTATCTCAACAACACCTACAACGTGTTCCAGATTGCCGAGGCCAGGGTCACCTACGTTCTGGGGGAGTTCTACTGGCAGATCGAAGTCGGCGAGAAGACGCAGGTGGTCGACTACGTGGCGCCGCCCTTGATGCTGAGTAAAGAGAGCACCACGAACGAGACGGCGTGGTCGCTCGGCGAGTACATCGAACCAGCCGAGGTGGCCGAGGCGTTCGCCGTCAAGAGCGGCATGCCGAACCGGGTGGGTGTCTACGGCAACCAGCCGTCGCCCTTTGCGGCGAAATCGAAACTGGTGCGCAGGGCATTCACGACGATGGTCCTGCTGGCGATCCTCGTCCAGATTGGCACCTGCTCGATCGCGCAGAACGCCAAGGTGTTCGAACACGCGTACCGGTTTACGCAGCAGGATCGGGGCAAGGCGCAGGTGACCGAACCGTTCGCCCTGGCCGGGCACACCTCGAACGTCGTCGTGGAAACGACCACGAACCTCGAGAACCGCTGGATCTATCTCAACCTGGCGCTCATCAACATGGACACCGGCCAGGCGTACGATTTCGGCCGCGAGGTGAGTTACTACAAGGGCGTCGACGACGGCGAATCGTGGTCCGAGGGCGACCGGAACGACGAGGCGGTGCTGCCCAGCGTGCCGAGCGGCCAGTACTACCTCCGGATCGAAGCCGAATCGGAGACGCCCCCGGTGGACTATCAGGTGCGGGTGTATCGCGACGCGCCCAGTTACTGGTTCCTCCCGCTCGCGCTGCTGGCCTTGTGCGTCTACCCGGTGGTGGTATGGCTGAGAAGCCGGTCGTTCGAATCGCAGCGGTGGGCCGAAAGCGACCGCGGCTCCACCTCGACCTCGAGCGACGACGACGACGACGATTCCAGTTCCGATTCCGAGTAGCCGCGTGGTCACAGGAGAACGCACGTGAGACGCATCCCGATTTTCTTGGCGTACGGCGCGATGGTGGTGGGGTTGATGGGCTGGGCGAACTACACCGGCTGGAGCCTCACCAACTACGACGAAGTGAAGAACGTGCCGAAATCGATCCGGGACAACCCGGGCGCCTATCGCACGGTGTACCAGCGGTATTATCACAAGTAAGCGACCGTCACCCTCGGTCCTGCGATGCACCAGGACCGTGACGTCTTTGTGCCCCCGGGACGTCGCGCTGAGCGAGCGCTACCGGCCACGTGCGCCGGACACCTGTCGTAGCCGTAGTTGCGAGTCGACGTAAGAAGGTGAGGACACCCCTATGATTGGCATCTCCCCTGTCGCCGCCGTCGTCAATGCCGTGATCTACGCGTTGCTCGGCATCCTCGTGTTCGTCGTGTCGTTTATCGTGATCGACCGACTGACGCCGTACCATCTGTGGAAGGAAATCATTGACGACCACAACGTGGCGCTGGCCATCGTCATCGGCGCGATGTCGCTGGGCCTCTGCATCATTATCGCGGCCGCGATTCACGGCTGAGGCCGCCGGCCGGCCGACCGCACCTTCACGCCTCGCGCCGGACCGGCAAAGCGACGGGCACGCATGACCTACGCTCTGCTGATCTCGGTCTTTGCCATCGCGTCGTGCGGGCTCGTCTACGAGCTCGTCTCGGGCGCGCTGGCCAGCTACCTGCTGGGCGACTCGATCACCCAGTTTTCCACCATCATCGGCACCTACCTGTTCGCGATGGGCGTGGGATCGTACCTGTCGCGCTACATCGGCCGCGGCCTGATCACCAGGTTCATCCAGATCGAAATCGCGGTGGGCCTGGTTGGCGGGTTCTCGGCAGGCTCGATGTTCCTGGCGTTTTCGTACCTCGGGTCGCTCCGCCTCGTGCTCTACAGCTTCGTGGTGGCGGTCGGCATCCTGGTCGGTCTCGAAATCCCGTTGCTGCTGCGCATCCTCAAGTCGCGGATCCAGTTCCGGGATCTGGTCTCGCAGGTGCTCACATTCGACTATCTGGGCGCGCTGGTCGCGTCGCTGCTGTTCCCCCTGCTGCTCGGGCCGAAGCTGGGCCTGGTGCGGACGTGTCTGCTGTTCGGGTTGCTCAACGCGGTGGTCGCGCTGGCGACCACGTGGCTGTTCCGGCGCGACTTGCCGGGCGTGCGGGCGCTGGCCGGACAGGGCGTGGCGGCGGCCCTGGTCCTGGCGGCCGGGTTCGGTGTCGCCGATCAGATCACCACGTATGCCGAGCAGGGACTCTACGCCGACGAGATCATCATGGCCCGGACCACGCCCTACCAGCGCATCATCGTCACCCGCTGGCAGGACGACATCCGGCTCTTCCTGGGCGGGCATTTGCAGTTCAGCTCGAAAGACGAATACCGTTATCACGAAGCGCTGGTGCACCCGGGCCTGCAGACCGTGGCGCGGCCCACGCAGGTGCTCGTGCTGGGAGGGGGCGACGGGTTGGCCGTCCGCGAAATCGTCAAACGGCCCGATGTCGGCACCATCACGCTGGTGGATCTCGACGGCGACGTCACCAAACTGTTCTCGACCAACAGCGCCCTCAAGGCGCTCAACCACAATGCGTTTGCCGATCCCCGGGTCAAGGTGATCAACGCAGATGCCTTTATCTGGCTGCAATCGGATCCCGGTTTCTACGACTTCGTCGTGGTCGACTTCCCCGATCCGACCAACCATTCGATTGGCAAGCTGTACACCACCGCGTTCTACCGGCTGCTTGAGCGGCATCTGTCAAGCCAGGGCGTCATCGTCGTGCAGTCGACGTCGCCGCTGTTTGCGAGGAAGTCGTACTGGTGCGTCGCCAAGACGATTGAGTCGGTTGGACTGTCGGTGTTTCCCTATCACGTCTACGTGCCGTCGTTTGGCGAATGGGGATTCGTGATGGCGTCGCGCCGGCCGTATCAGCTGCCGGCCGCGATGCCTGCCGGATTGCGGTTTCTCACGGTGGACGTGCTGCGACAGATGTTCCTGTTTCCGCCCGACATGCAGCCGGTGGCGGTCGAGATCAACCGCCTCGACAATCAGATTCTGGTGCAGTACTACGACGCCGAGTGGCACCAGGTTACGCAATAACCCGCCGGTGATTCGACACGGTCGCGCCATCGCATGAAACGACGAGACTTCCTGATCGGATCGGCCGGGGTGGCTGCCTCGATGGCCGTCGCCGGATGCGCGAGCCCGGGCGGCCGACGCGGCGTGTTCGAGGGCCGCATCGTCGGCGCGAACCAGGGCGTGGGGCACTTGCTGCGGCAGGGCGGCCTTCCCGCCCCGACCTCGGAGCGGCGGGTGGCGGTGGTGATCGTGGGCGGCGGGGTCGCGGGGCTGTCGGCGGGATGGAAGCTTCGCAAGTCGGGATTCACCGACTTCGAGATTCTGGAACTCGAATCCGAGACCGGCGGCAACGCGCGTTCCGGGCGCAACCAGGTGAGCGCGTACCCCTGGGGCGCGCACTACGTGCCGTTTCCCACGCGCGAGTCGCGCGCGGTGCGCGAGTTGTTCGACGAACTGGGCATTATCCAGGGCTACGACGCGTCGGGCAAACCGTTCTACGACGAGACGTTCGTCTGCAGCGCGCCCGAGGAGCGGCTCTTCATCAACGGAAAATGGCAGGACGGCCTCGTGCCGCTGCTGGGCGTGGGTGCGCGCGATCTCGGCCAGCTGAATCAATTCAGGGATCTGATGGCCGGCTATCGCGAACGGCGCGACGCGGCTGGCCGGCCGGCGTTCGCGATTCCGATGGACCTGAGCGCCCGCGACGCCGACTTGCTGGCGCTCGACCGCATCTCGATGCGCGAGTTCCTCCTCGCCAGAAAGCTCGACGCGCCCTCGCTCCACTGGTACGTCGACTACTGCTGTCGCGACGACTACGGCAGTTTCTCGAGTGACGTCTCGGCCTGGGCGGGCGTGCACTACTTCGCCAGCCGCGAAGGCGAGAGCGCGCGGGTGTCGGACGCCACGCTGCTCACCTGGCCGGAGGGGATTGGCTGGATTGTCGAACGGTTGGCGCGCGCACTCGACCCTCACGTGACGCGTGGGGCCTTGGTGTTTCGTGTCGATCCGACCGGCACGGGGGCGAGCGTCGACGTCTACCACCCCGGCGAGAAGCGGACCACCCGGCTGGTGGCCGACGATGTGGTGTTTGCGTGCCCCTCGGTGTTCGCCAGGCACACCGTCTCAACGCTGTCGGCCGAGGTCCGGCGCGATCTCGACCAGTTCGAGTACGCGCCCTGGATGGTGGCCAACCTGACGCTGCGGGAATTTCCGGCTGCCAGACCGGGTGTGCCGCTGGCATGGGACAACGTGGTCTACCAGAGCCCGTCGCTGGGCTACGTGGTGGCGACGCACCAGAGCCTGCAGAGTCGGCCGCGCCAGACGGTCCTCACGTTCTACCACGCGCTGGCCGGACGGCCCACCGCCGATGCGCGCGCGCGGCTGATGGCGCCAGGCTGGCAGGGGTGGGCCGACTTCGCGATCAACGACTTGTCGCGCCCGCATCCCGACATCGCGTCACTGGTGACCGGCCTCGACGTGATGCTGTGGGGCCACGCGATGGTGTGCCCGCGTCCCGGTTTCGTCTGGGGCGGGGCGAGGCAGCGAATGGCCGCCATCGAGGGCCCGCTGCACTTCGCCCACTCGGACCTGAGCGGGCTGTCGCTGTTCGAGGAAGCGCAGTACCGGGGCATCCGCGCAGCCGAGCGCGTTCTGCGGCGCCACCACGTCGCCCACACCTCGTCGCTGTAGCCCACGCGCCCAGGTGCCGGGTCTGAAGGCCAGGCCTCTACGCGACGCGCCGGCATCGCCCACACGACTCGCCGGCCATCCGCCCACGCGACTGAGCGGCATCGCCCACGCGACCGACCGGCATCGCTCACTGTCCGGTGGAGGCCGGGTCGGAAGCCCCGGCACTCAGCTACGCGGCTGGAGGCCGCGGCGCGGGCGCGACGGGCTCTTCGGCCGCTTGCGTAGGCGGGCTGAGCACGATCAAATCGACCCGCCGGTTCCGGGCCCGGGCGGCCTCCGATCCGGCCGGCACTCTGGGCATGAATTCGGCGTACCCGGCCGCCGAGAGCCGCTTGGGCGGGATGTTCGCACGTTCGATCATGAACCGGACCACCGTGGTGGCGCGCGTGGTCGACAACTCCCAGTTCGACGCGAATCGATCGGTATGAATCGGCACGTCGTCGGTGTGCCCCTCGATGCGCACGCTGTTGCCGACGTTGGCGAGCGCCAGCCCGATCTCGGCCAGAATGCCCTGCGCGATCGGAGACAACTCGGCCTGGCTGGTCGGAAACGATCCCGCCTCGCGAATCGAGATCACCAGCCCGCGGTGGTCCATGGTCATCTCAACCTGGTTGGCGCCGATCGCCTTCGCCAGCCGATCCTGCAACTGGGCCCGCACGGCCTTCAAATCAACCAGGCCTCCAGCGCCCGGCTGCGCCGCGGTCGGCGGATTCGACTTGTCGTTGAAGGCGACGGTGCCGGCCGTGCGAAGGTCCGCCGGCGGCGCGCCGTTGAATGCGGCCCGCAGCGATTCGGCGGCCGTCTTGAATTTCTTCGCATCGACCACCGACAGCGAGTACATCATCGCGAACACCGCGAACATCAGCGTGATGAAGTCCGCGTAGGACACCAGCCACCGTTCGTGATTGGGATACTCGGGCGTCCGGGGTCTGCGCGGCCTCGGCTTGGGCTTGGGCACCTCGACGGGTGTCTCGTGGCGTCTCCGGGTGTTGCTAAACACGGTGTGGCTTTTCCTGTTTGGGCGCGACCTGCGCGGCGAAGCCGCAGAGCTTTTCCTGGATGATGCGCGGGAACAGGCCCTCCTGAATGGCCAGCACACCTTCGAGCATCAGCTCGCGCCGGCGCGCCTCGTGCCGGGCCTTCATCTTCAACTTGGTGGCCGCCGGCAGAAAAAACAGGTTGGCCGATCCCACGCCGTACACCGTCGCCACGAACGCCACCGCAATGCCCTGGCCCAGCTTGGTCGGATCCTGGAGCTGCTGCATCACCTGGATCAACCCGATCACCGCGCCGAGAATGCCGATGGTGGGCGCGTAGCCGCCCGCCGCTTCGTACACCTTGGCCGGAATTTCGTCGTAGTCTTCGCGTCCGCGGCTCTCGATCTCGAGCACGTCGCGAAGCGTCTGCGGATTGGTCGAGTCGACCAGTTGCCGCACAGCCTTCTCGAAGAACGGGTCGGTAATCTTGTCGAGATCCGAATCGAGCGACAGGATGCCGTCTTTGCGCGCCCGGTAGGCGTATTGGAGAATGGTGTCGATCGTTTTCAACGGCGATTCGCCGTCCCAGAGGAACACCGTCTTCAGCGCGGCCACGGCTCGCAGGATGTCGTTGCGCGAAAAACTCAGCATCACCGCGCCGAACGTCCCGCCAAACACGATCATGGCGGCGGTCGGCTGCACCAGCGACAGGATCGATCCGCCTTCCCACCACTGGCCCAGCAGAATCAGGCCGAGCGCCAGCGGGACGCCGATAAACGACGCCACGTCGATGCGAACGGTCCTCTCGCGCTTCATAACGGGTCCGGAATCTTCCGCTCGGCGGGCAGCATCGGGTCGTCGGGCTGCTCGGTCAGCGGCCCCAGCGTCGCCCGTTTATAGGCGATCACACGGTGGGCCAGATCGTTGGGATGGTCGCGGACCAGCATCTTGTGGCCGCTGGTAAAGGAAATAATCGTGTCGGGCGTCTGCTCGATGCTCTCGATCAGATCGGCATTGACAAACAGATTCTGCCCGTCGAGGCGTGTGACGGCAATCACCGTTCCCCTCCCTCCTGTCGCCAGCGGCACCAAGACCGCTGCGGCGTGGCAGCGCGCCGCGTCTGAGGCGGTAATCGGCCGCGTACCGATAAACCTTAACCGCGCGCCGGTCTCTCGACCCGGCCGAGGCCGGGTTGGGCCCCGTCCAGCGTCGCCCGAATGGCGGCCAACATACTCGAAGAGAAGACCGGCTTGGGCAAGTACAGGAACTCGGGATTCGGTTGACTCGCCGGCCCCGTCAGTTCGTCGCTGTACCCGCTCGAAATCACGACCTTCAGATCGGGCTGCTGGGTTCTCAGCTGCCGCGCCAGGTCCAGGCCGGTCATCCCCCCGGGCATGATCATGTCGGTGTAGAGCAGGTCGATCCGTGCGCCGCACGTACGCCAGACGCGCTGAGCCTCGCTGCCGTCGCCCGCCTGAAACACGCGATACCCGTGGCGGATCAACACCAGCGAGATGGAGTTGCGCACGGTCAACTCGTCCTCCACCAGGAGAATCACTTCGTGTCCCCCCTTGACCGGTTCGGCAGCCGCATCGGCGGCATCGACGCACGGGGCCTCATCGGCCGGCAACAGCACCCGGAACGTCGAGCCCACCCCAGCAGCGCTCTCCACTTCGACCCACCCGTTGTGCTGCCTGGCAATCCCGAACACGGTGGACAAGCCGAGGCCGGTGCCCTTGCCCTTCTCTTTGGTGGTGAAGAACGGCTCGAAAATCCGACCGACCACATCGGGCGTCATGCCCACGCCACTATCACTGACCGACAGGCACGCAAACCGTCCGACCCGCGCGTCGGGATGGGTCCTGGCCCGGGCCGGATCGATATCGATCGTCGACGTGCGCAGCGACAGACTCCCGCCCTTGGGCATCGCGTCGCGGGCGTTGACGCACAGGTTGGTGGCAATCTGCTCGATCATGCCGCCGTCGGCCTGGATCCGAGGCAGCGCCGGGTCCGCCGCGAATTCGAATTCGATGTGCTCCCCGATCAGGCGCCTCAACATCTGGTGGAGATCGGTCAAGACCCGATTGAGATCCGCCGTGCGCACGTGAAGCGGCGACCGTCGGCTGAACTGCAGCAGTTGCCGGGTCAGCTTGACGGATCGGTCGGCCAAGCCCTGCAAATCGCCAATGGCCTGGCGAACCTCGGTGCTCAAATCGGTCCGCTCCTCGAGCAATCCCAGCGTCATCACCGTCGCCGCAAGGATATTGTTGTAGTCGTGCGCCACGCCCCCGGCCAACTGGCCAACCGCCTCCAGTTTTTGCGACTCGCGCAACTGGGCCTCGAGCGAACGCCTCGCCGTGATGTCGTTGGCGAACACGAAGCAGAGTCCGCCGCCGATCGGCCAGTACGACGCGTGGATCTCGACATGCCACGTGGTGCCGTCGCTGGCACGGTGCTGCGTCTCAAACGTGCCGCCCCCCGACTCGACGATCTGCTTGAGGTGACGGGCGGTTTCCTCCGCCGACTCCTTGGCCTCGAGATCGGAGACGTGCATCATCACGAGTTGCTCCCGGCTGAAGCCCGACCGGGCGATGTACGCCTGATTGACGTCGATCACGCGTCCGCTGGCATCGAGTGCGAAGAACCCGGTGGTGGCCGTCTCGGTCACCGCACGGTAGCGCGCCTCCCGGTCGCGCAGTTGCGCGATGGCCTCTGCGCGTTCCATCCGCACGCGCCATTCGCGCATCACGCGGTCGACGGTGTGCGGCATGTCGAGAAAGGCTTCGGGCGTCTTGACGACGTAGTCGAGGGCGCCAGCCTTGAGCGCGGCGACCGCCGTGTCTTCGTCGCCGTGGCTGGTCATCACGACGATCGGAAACAATCCGTCCTCGGGCGGCGACGTGAGCAGATCCAGCGACCGGCCGTCCGGCAGATTCAGATCCATCAGGGCGATGTCCGGAATCTCGACGGCCACCGCCATCCGGTATTCGTGCAGGGAGGCGGCCACGCGGACCTCGACACCCAGCGCGGCACGCGCGAACGCGCGGCGAATCGCCTCGACGTGCGGCTCGGCATCCTCCACCAGCAGGACGCGCAGACGAACCGGATTCACAGCCTCGCTCCAGATCGGCCGGGGTTCATCGAACACATCGGTCTCAGTCCTCCGCCGATTCGCTCGCCTTCGGGTACTGGTTCCACATCAGCCAGTAGAAACCGAACGCCTCGAGCATCTGCCTGAACTTCTCGAAGTCCACCGGCTTGACCAGATAACTGCAGGCGCCGTGGTCGTAGGCCGCCATCAGATCGACTTCGGCCTGCGACGTCGTCAACACCACGACCGGGATGGACCTGAGGTCGTTATCGGTCTTGATCCGCCGCAACACCTCCTGGCCATCGACCTTCGGCAGGCGCAGGTCGAGCAGAATCAGTTCCGGGCGCGGTGCCGAACCGGCCGCGGCGAACCGGCCGAGCCGATACAGATAGTCGAGCGCCGCCTGGCCGTCTTCGACGTGATGAAGGGCGTTGGCGATACGGCAGGCTTCCATGTTGCGCCTGACGATCTCGGCGTGCCCGGCGTCGTCTTCGACAAGCAGGATGCGGACGGGATCACCAGTGATCTTCACGATGCCTCCGGATGCGGGGCCGCCTGGCGGCGGCTGCGCGCCAAGGTGAACCGAAACGTCGAACCCTGGCCGGGCCCGGGCGATTCCATCCAGATCCGGCCACCGTGCACTTCGACGATGCGTTTGACCAGCGCCAGACCGATGCCGGTGCCCTCCGACTCGGGATGGAGTTTCTCGAACAACCCGAACAGTTTCGATGCGTGACGCGGGTCGATCCCAACGCCATTGTCGCGCACGAAGAATATGGGCTGGGCACCCGATTCGTCAACGCCAACCTCGATCCGGGGTTCTGCCTGGTCGCCCATGAACTTGGCGGCATTGTCGAGCAGGTTCTCGAACACCTCGACCAGGCGGCGTCGGTCGCCCTGGATGATAATCGGCGCCTCGGTGACGGTCACCGCCACCTGGCGCTGGGCGAGACGTCCAGCCACCATGTCCATCGCTTCGCCGACCAGCCCTGGAGCGACACCTCTTCAGGGTCGCTGGCCTTCCGGCCCACGCGCGAGAGCTCCAGCAGATCGTCGAGCAAATCCGCCATCTTGTCGGCGGCGCGGCGGATGAAGCCGATGTCTTTTTCCACACGCTCCGGGTCGTTCTGCCTGCAATCGTCTTCGAGGAAGCCCAGAAACGTGCGGATGGTCACCAGCGGGCTCTTCAAGTCGTGCGACACGGTGTAAATAAACCGGACCAGCTCCTCGTTGCGCACGCGCAACGTCTCTTCGAGCTGCCGACGCTCGGTGACGTCCTGAATCGTCCCGAACATCCGAACCGGAAGCCCCTCGAGATTCTTGTCGAGCGCGCCGACGCCGTGCACCCAGCGGATGGCCCCGTCGCACACCCGGACCACGCGGTACTCGAGGTCGAAGGGAAGTCCCTGCGTCAGAACGTGCTGCGTCAGATGGGAGAGGACGTCGGCTCGATGCTCGGGATGCACCAGTCCTGCCCAGCCTTCGACGGTGCGCGGGTAACCGCCGTCAATCCCATACACGCGGTCGAGCCCCTCGGAGCTGCTCCAGGTTCCGGCGACCACATCGAACACGTAATGCCCGAGCGCCGCGATCCGCTGCGACTCCTTGAGCATCGTCTCGCTGGCCCGAATCACGTCGGTCGCCGACTTGCGCTCGGTCGACTGGCGCGTCCGGTAACCGTAGGCGGCGGCGGCCACCACGAAGAGACTCATCGCCGTGACGACCAGCCAGATGGCGACCGCCCGAAAGCTCACTTCAGACAGAATCTCGGCGGTATCGACCTTGGTGACCATGGACCACGGGGTCCCCGGCACCCCTCGGAGGTCGGCGAGCACCTCGATGCCGCGGTAGTCGCGGCCGAAGAACAGTCCCGTCGTTCCGAGCACGGCCTGCGCCGCCGGCAAAACGGTATTCGACAGGGGCTCGCGCATCGAGAGCGCGGTGGCCGGGCGGTGGCGAAGCTGGTTCAACACCAGCACGTCGCCGCCGTCGCGACGCCCGAGCAGCGTTTCGGCACTCCGGCTGGGCGTGGGCCACGACTGAAGCATCGGATCGAGAAAATCCGACGCCGCGCTGGTCAGGACGAATACCGCGATGACGCGGCCCGACGGATCCCGCAACGCTTCGGCGGCGTCGATTCCGGCTGCGCCCGAACCGGTTCGATAGAAGTCGCCGAGGACGGGGCCCGCGGTGGCGACCGCCATTTCCACCGACTGCCGGACGGCCGCATTCATGGGCCCTGGCGCCGCCCGCGCCGACAGGAGCAGCCCGGCGTCGGGACCGACCACGAAGACGTCGGCGTACTCGCCCACGTCCTTTTCGAGCACCAGCCGGCTCCGCAGTTCGTCGCGCAGCGTCGTCTGAGTCTGATCGCGGATCCACGCGGTCACCGCCGACCGTTCGGACGGGCTCTCGACAAACCGGTGGACGTCCGACAGACGCTCGTGCTTCCAGTTCAGGATCTGATCGACCTTCATCTGCGCGATGGCGGCGATCTCGTTGTATTTCTGGGACTGGATGCTGCGTGCTTCCCAGCGATAGAAGATGTAGCCGCCCGCGGCCAGCGCGACGACGAGCAGCGAGAGCGAGACCGTCAGAAACTGCTTGAGCCACGCCGCCGTGCCTCGCGCGGCCGCGAAGCCTCGCCAGAGTGTCCCGACGCCACGCGCCGCGAAGCCGTCTTGGGCCATGCGCCTACCTGACGTCACGAGGTTCCGGGGATGGAGGCTGATCGGTAAGTGTCGAGTGTAGCCGCCTTACGGGGCGTTGCCAAGCAGAAAGGCCTTCAACACGCGCCCCGTGTAGGAGGCGTCGTTGGCCGCGACTTCCTCGGGCGATCCTTGCGCGACGATGCGGCCACCGCCCTCTCCGCCCTCGGGCCCGAGATCGATCAAATGGTCGGCCGTCTTGATGACGTCGAGGTTGTGCTCGATGACGACCACCGTGTTGCCCTGGTCGGCCAGCTTGGTCACCACGTCCAGCAGTTTCTTGACATCGTCGAAGTGCAGGCCGGTGGTCGGCTCGTCGAGGATGTAGAGCGTGCGGCCGGTGCCGCGCCGCGACAGTTCCTTCGACAGCTTGACGCGCTGGGCTTCGCCGCCGCTGAGCGTGGTCGCCGACTGGCCCAGCTTGATGTAGCCGAGGCCCACGTCCTGCAGCGTCCGAAGTTTGACGGCGATCGCGGGAAACGGTTCGAGCAACGGCAGCGCCTGGTCGACGGTCAGGTCGAGTATTTCGGCGATCGAGCGCCCCCGGTACTTGATGTCGAGCGTCTCCCGGTTGTAGCGGCGCCCCTTGCACTCCTCGCACGTCACGTAGACGTTGGGGAGAAAGTGCATTTCGATCGCCATCACGCCGTCGCCCTGGCAGGTTTCGCAGCGGCCGCCCTTGACGTTGAAGGAAAAACGGCCGGGCTTGAATCCGTGCGCCTTGGCCTCCGGCAGCCACGCAAACAACTCGCGGATGAAGGTGAATAACCCGGTGTAGGTGGCCGGATTCGAACGCGGCGTCCGGCCGATCGGGGATTGGTCGATCTCGATCACCTTGTCGAGCAGGTCCATGCCTTCGATGGCGGTATGGGGCCCGGGCTCGTCGGTGGCGCGGTAGAACAGGCGGGCCAACGCCCGATAGAGAATGTCGTTGATCAGGGTGGATTTTCCCGAGCCCGACACGCCGGTCACCGCGGTAAGCATCCCGATCGGAATGCGGACGTCGATGTGCTTCAGGTTGTTGGCCGACGCGCCGCGGATGATCAGATCGCCCCGCAGCGGCAGGCGCCTGGAGCGCGGCACCGAGATCGCCCGTTCGCCCCGAAGATACTGTCCGGTGAGCGACGTGCGATCGTCGGACAGCAGCGCCTGGGGCGTGCCCTGGAACATCACGCGTCCGCCGTGCTCGCCGGCGCCAGGGCCCAGATCTATGACGTAGTCGGCGCTGCGAATCGTCTCTTCGTCGTGCTCGACCACCACCACCGTGTTGCCCAGGTCGCGCAGCCGCCTGAGCGTGGTGAGGAGCCGCTGGTTGTCCCGTTGGTGCAGCCCAATGGACGGCTCGTCGAGCACGTACAGCACGCCCCGCAGGTTGGCGCCGATCTGGGTCGCCAGGCGGATCCGCTGCGCCTCGCCTCCCGACAGCGTCGCCGCGCTGCGGCCCAGTGTCAGGTAGCCGACGCCGACGTCGACCAGGAATCGGAGCCGCTCGACAATTTCGCGCCGGATGCGTCCGGCCACCAGCTCCTGTCTCTCGGTCAGCGCCAGGTCGGCCATCGACCCGAGCGCGTCGGTCATCGGAAGGCCGACGTACTCGGAAATGGTCCGCGTCCCCACGCGTACCGCGCGGCTCTCGGGGCGCAGACGGTCGCCGTGACAGCTCTGGCAAGGGCGCAGGGCGCGGTAGGGCTCCAGATCGGCCTGATCGGTCCAGGCCGCCTGTTCGTACCGCCTCCGCAGATTCGGAATCAGGCCTTCGAATCCCTGGCCGTACGGATCGCGTTCGCGGGCGGCGGCCGACCGTTTCTTCCCCTCCGGCCTGGTCCCGTTGCCCTCTTTGGCACGGCTGCCCGATGCCGGACCAAACAGCAGCAGATCGCGCGACTTGCGGGGCAGCTTGCCGAACGGCACCGCGATGTCGATGTCGAAGTTCCGGCCCAACGCGGCAATCGCCTCCGAGACCAGCCGGGCGTCGCCCCGCGCCCAGGGCGCGATGGCGCCCTCGGCCAGCGAACGTGTCGGATCGGGCACCAGGCGGGCGGGATCGAAATCCCACAGCGCGCCAAGCCCCTGGCAATCGGGACATCCGCCGTGCGGGGAATTGAACGAGAAGGCGCGAGGCGAGAGTTCGGGAATGCTGACGCCGCACACGACGCAGGCCAGCGTGCGCGAAAACAGCCGATCGCCTTCGTCCAGCGAGTTGATCACCACCATATCGCCGGCCAGGCCCAGCGCCATCTCCACCGATTCCATCAGCCGTCGCTCGATACCCGGCCTGACGATGAGGCGATCGACGACAATCTCGATGGCGTGATTGCGGCGGCGGTCGAGCGGAATGTCGTCCTCGAGGGCCTTGAGCACGCCGTCCACGCGCACCTTGAGGAAGCCCCGCTGACGCCATCCGGCCAGTTCCTTCTTGAACTCGCCCTTCCGCCCCCGCACCACCGGCGCCAGCACACTGATGCGGGTGTCGTGCGGATAGTCCATCACCAGGCTGGCGATCTGATCGACGGTCTGCGACGCAATCTCGCGGTCGCACACCGGGCAATGCGCCACCCCGATGTTGGCGAACAGCAGCCGCAGATAGTCGTAGATCTCGGTGACCGTCCCCACCGTGGACCGCGGATTCGAGCCGGTGGTCTTCTGCTCGATCGACAGCGCCGGCGAAAGGCCCTCGATCGAATCGACGTCCGGCTTCTCCATCTGCTCGAGGAACTGGCGGGCGTAGGCCGACAGCGACTCCACGTACCGGCGCTGGCCTTCGGCGTACAGCGTGTCGAAGGCGAGCGACGACTTGCCGGATCCCGACAGCCCGGTGACCACCACGAGTTGATTGCGCGGAATGTCCACGTCGATGTTCTTGAGATTGTGGACGCGGGCGCCGCGAACGGAAATCCAGCGGTGGATCATAGGGCACGTGGCTCAACACGTCCACGCGCGCCCGGTCGATGACGCCGTGGAACCCGGCCGCGACAAGACCCGGTCGGATCTCGCCCGCCTTTGCGACGCCTTCTGGCGATCGCCGAATCCCCGATTTTAGCACGCGCAACGCTATAATCAGATCGCCCCGGAGGTTCCCGATGAGGCGGCACGTCGGTCGCAACGTCACTCGCCCCGATGGGGCAGCCAAGACGGCGGGCTCGGCCCGCTACGTGGACGACCTCGTGTGGCCGGGCATGCTGTACGGCAGGACGATTCGATCGTCGATCCCGTGCGGCGACATTACCGGCATCCGGTTCGCCTTCGATCGCACCGGCTTCACCATCGTCGGCGCCGACGACATCCCCGGCCCCAACGTGGTGTCGCTCATCACCGACGACCAGCCCTGCCTCGCCAGCCTCGCCGTGCAGCACGTCGCCGAGCCGGTGGTGCTGATCGCGCACGCCGATCCCGAGCGCCTGCTCGCCGCCTCGGTCGAGATCGACTACCGTCCCGCCGAGCCGTGGTTCGACGCGGCGACCTCGACGCACGTCTTCAAGCACGTCCGCATCGACAAAGGATCGCTGGACGAGGGGTTCGCGCGCGCCGACCTGGTCGTCGAAGGCGAGTACCGGACCGGCCACCAGGAACATCTGTACATCGAACCCAACGGCATGATCGCGGTGCCCGAACAGGGCGGGATCACGATCTACGGATCGCTGCAGTGCCCCTACTACGTGCACAAGGCGCTCTGCCGTCTGCTCGCGCTGCCCCCCGACAAGGTGCGCGTCGTGCAAGCCGAAACCGGCGGCGGCTTCGGCGGGAAGGAAGACTATCCGTCCATCATCGCGGGACACGCCGCCCTGCTCGCCCTCAAATCGGGGCGCCCGGTCAAACTGGTGTACGACCGGATGGAGGATCTGCTTGCCACCACCAAGCGCCACCCCTCGGTGGTGCGGCACCGAACCGGCGTGCGGCGCGACGGCACGCTGGTGGCGATGGACATCGACGTGCTGATGGATGGCGGGGCGTACTGCACGCTCAGCCCGGTGGTGCTCTCGCGCGGATGTATCCATGCCACTGGCCCCTATCGGTGCGATCACGTGCGGATCGACGGGCGCGTGGTCAGGACCAACACGCCGCCCAATGGCGCGTTTCGCGGATTCGGCGCGCCGCAGACGCTGTTCGCGGCCGACGTCCACATGGAGCGCATCGCCGAGGCGTTGGGCCTCGATCCGGTCCGGTTGCGCGAGCAGAACGCCCTCAGGCCCGGCGACGTCACCGCGACGGGCCAGACGCTTGGCCCCGATACCGCGGCGCTCGACGTGCTGCGCGCGACCATCGAGCGAAGCGAATTTCACAGGAAACGGCGGGCGTTTCGAGGCACTACTCGCGGAATCGGCATGTCGCTGTTTTTCCACGGATCCGGCTTCACCGGTAGCGGCGAAGCGTATCTGGCGTCGAAGGCCTCGCTGGAACTGACCGACCGCGGCGTGCGCGTACTGGCGGCCAGCACCGATATTGGCCAGGGCCAGCGCACCGTCCACGCCCAAATCGTCGCCGACACGATGGGCCTTCCGCTGGCGGCGGTCGAGATCGAAGCCGCCGACACCGCGTTTGTGCCCGATAGCGGACCAACCGTCGCCTCGCGCACGACGATGGTGGTTGGCGAATTGCTCAGGCGCTGCGCCGAAGCGATGCGGTCGCGGCTGGGATCGCGCTCACCACGATCCTTCAGGCGCGCGCACGGCCCGCTGGTCATCACCATGCAATACGAACCGCCGCCCGGGCTGGTCTGGGACGACGACACGTATCGGGGATCGGCGTACGGCTCGTTCGGATGGGGATGCGAGGTGGTGGAAGTCGAATTCGACCCGGTGACCTTCGAAGTGAGGCCCACCCGCGTCACCACGGCGCAGGAGGTCGGCAAGGCGATCTTCCCGCTGGGCGTGCGGGGCCAAATCGAGGGCGGCACCGCGCAAGGTCTCGGCTTCGCGCTGCTCGAAGAGGTGGTGATGCGCGGGGGAGCGATGGCCAACGCGCAGCTGACCAATTACATCGTGCCCACCACCCTCGACACGCCGCCGATGGATGTCGTCATTCTGGAGCGGCCGTACGCCTACGGGCCATACGGCGCGAAAGGCGTCGGAGAAATGCCGTTCGACGGCGTCGCCCCGGCCGTGGTCAACGCGATTCGCAGCCTGGGCCTCGACCTTCGCCAGGTGCCGGCCACGCCCGAGCGCGTGATGGCCGCGCAGCCTATCGTGGCGGCCGGGTCGCCAGATCCCGCGCACTCGATGCGAAACGACAGACGTAAGAAGCGCGCATGAAAAAGCAACCCGCCAAGAAGGCCGCGACGACGATCACCTTTGTGCTCAACGGGAAGCGGGTCGCCCTCCGCGCGCATCCGATGCGACGCCTGCTCGACGTGCTGCGCGAAGACTGCCACCTGACCGGCACCAAAGAGGGCTGCGGCGAAGGCGAATGCGGCGCGTGCACGGTCCTGGTCGACGGCCAGGCCGTCAATGCGTGTCTGGTGCCGGTGACCCACGTGGAGGGCGCTCGCGTGTCCACGATCGAAGCGCTCAACGGGCGCCATCCCCTGCAGCGCGCCTTCGTCGAGCACGGCGGCACGCAGTGCGGCATCTGCACCCCGGGCATGGTGATGGCGGCGGTGGCGCTCGGCCCCCGCCCCACACGCACGCAGGCGCGCATCGGGCTGGCGGGCAACCTCTGCCGATGCACCGGCTACGAGGGGATTTACCGGGCGATCAAAGCGGCGGGAAAGCCGGTTGCGAAACGGTCCCTCGAACCGGGCCGGCAGCCGGGCGCCGACCGGGGCGGGCAGCGCGGGAGAAACAAGACGTGAGAACGGCAATGTCACGTCTCGCACTCCGACGCCCACGATCCCTTCGCGAGGCGCTGCGGTTGTTGCACGACGAGGGACCGATGGTCCCGCTGGCCGGCTGCACCGACATCTACGTGGGCTTGAATGCCGGCGCGCCGGTGCACACGCGCTATCTCGATCTGTGGCGGCTGGACGAACTGCGCGGCATCCATCGCGCGCATGACGTCCTGCGAATCGGGGCCCTGACCACCTACACCGACATCATCGCCTCTCGCCTGGTCGGCCGGCATCTTCCGATGCTGGTCGCTGCCGCCCACGAGATTGGCGCCGTGCAGGTGCAGAATCGCGGCACCATCGGCGGCAACATCGCCAACGGATCCCCGGCCGGCGACACGTTGCCGGTGCTGGCCGCCGCCGACGCGATCGTCGAACTGCAGAGTCGTGATGGCGTGAGGAAGGTCCGGGTGACAGACTTCTTTACCGGCTATCGAACCAGCGTGATGCGCGGCGACGAACTGATCACCGCCGTCGAAATCCCGGCCGTCGACGGGATGCAGTTCTTCCGGAAAGTGGGCACGCGGGCCGCGCAGTCGATCTCGAAGGTGGTGGTGGCCGGCGTCCGCGCCGCACAGCCCCGCGTCAGTTTCGGCAGCGTCGCCCCGACCGTGGTCCGCGTCCCTCTCACCGAACGTGCGCTGGCCAACGGGGCGTCGATGTCCGAGGCCCAGCGCATCCTGCAGACAGAAATCGCGCCGATCGACGACATCCGATCGACCGCCGCCTATCGCCGCCGCGTCGCCGCCGGCCTGCTGGCCCAATTCTGGTCCTCGACCTCATAGAACCGGGCGACGGTTCCACAAGGGTGGGGACCGGTTCGGGATCCGCGGCCGCAACCTGGAGCATCACCCGCGCGAGGCACACGCCCGCCTGCCCGAGCGCCGCGCGGTCTATGGTGGGCGGAACCCGCTACTTGGGCAGGACTGCCAGCTTCTCGCGGGCCTTCGACACGTCGCGGTGGAAGACGAACAGTTTGTCGGCGTTGTCCGACTTGTCGGTAAAGTTCCAGGTGCGCCCGCCGCGCTGCTTCACCTTGAGTTCCTTCTTCAGATACTCGATCTCGAACGCCTCGAGTGCGCCCAGCGGGATCGTGAAGGCATCCTTGGCGTTGTCGGTCTGGTAACTGATGCCGGCGGGCGTCGCGGCGAGCGTGCCCGCGCACGATCCGAAGGTGTGTTTGTGGATCACCGCCACCTGGGCGCTCAGGCGCACCTCGCGGAATTTGAGCGTGACGGTCGTGTCGCCGGTGCCGTTGACGTCGATGGTCTGCACCAGGCCGTCCTCGCCCGAGGCAGACGCGTTGAGTTGATGCGTGCCCGCCGACACCTCCGTCGATCGCAGCGGCGTGGTGCCGAGGTACTTGCGATCGACAAACACCGAGGCGCCCGGCACGTCGCTCTCGATCACGAGCACCGGACCGGCGGGCGCATCCGGCACGACCACGGCCACCGCCGGCGCGACCTTCTTGGGCGCCGGCCTGCGCGCCGCCTTCGGTTCTTCCGGCGCCGCCTCCGGCTCGACCGGCTTCGGAGCCCGGCGGGCCACCGGCTCGCTGCGCGCGGGCGGCGGATCCGCTTTGGGCGCCGGTTTCTCGGGCATCAGCACCGTCACGCCCACGTACGCCGCAGCCAGCAGGGCGATTACGCCGGCCCCCATGGCCAGCACGCGGCCCACCCCGCCAGTTCTGGGTACCTCTTCCTGATCGAATACCGACATCGGGCCCGCGCCTCCCGCCTCGAATCGTCACCCTCTCGCGCCCTCACGCATCCGGTCAGCCCGTCAAGACCCCAGACGCGCGACGACGGCCGCGAACCGCGGCGACATCCCGTGCGTTGTCACCGCTTGACGAACACGACCGCGACCGCCAGCAACACCACGACCAGGACCATCCCGATCACGCTTCCGCTGCTCATGCTCCGCTCCCCGTGTCGTCACGCATCATGCCGCCTCACTTGTCCACGCTGGCCGCCCGCAGCACGCTGTGACGAATGCCATAGGCGAAATAAATCACCAGGCCGATCGCCAGCCAGATAAAGAACCGCTCCCAGGTGATCCGGGGCAACTGGAACATCAAGTACGTGCACATCACCACCGCCAGCAGCGGCACCGCCGGGACGAACGGCGTCCGGAACGGCCGAGGCCGGTCCGGATTCGTGTGGCGCAGGATGATGACGCCGATGGCCACCAGCACGAACGCGAACAACGTCCCGATATTGGTCAACTCGACGACTTCGTTGATGTTCATGAAGCTCGCAAACGACGCCACGACCAGGCCGGTGATGATCGTGGTGACGTGCGGCGTGCGGTATTTCGGGTGCACCCTGGCCGCCCACGCCGGCAGCAGGCCGTCGCGGGCCATCGAGAAGAAGATGCGCGGCTGCCCCAGCTGGAACACCACCAGCACGCTCGTGGTGGCAAACACCGCGCCCAGCGAAATGATGCCCGCCGCCCACGTCATCCCGAGCGACGAAAAGGCGGTGGCCAGCGGCTCGGCCGTGCCCAGCTGATCCCATCGGAGCAGGCCGGTGAGCACCAGCGCCACCAGGATGTAGATCACGGTGCAGATGAGCAGGCTCGCAATCATCGCAATCGGCATGTCGCGCTGCGGGTTCTTCGTCTCTTCGGCCGCCGTCGACACCGCGTCGAACCCGATGTAGGCGAAGAAGATGATCGCGGCAGCACTCGACACGCCCTTGAACCCGTTGGGCGCAAACGGAGTCCAATGCTCGGGCTTGACGTAGAAGGCGCCCACGATCACGAAAAACGCGATGATGACCAGCTTCAGCCCGACCATCGCCGAATTGAGCCACGCGCTCTCCTGGATGCCCCGGACCAGCACCCACGTGATAAACGCGACGATCAGAAACGCGGGCAGGTCCACGATGATGGGCACACCAGAGATCCTGGGCGCCGCGTTAAACGCGTCCGCCGCGCGCGCCACTACCGGCCCCAACGACGCGACGTCGCCATGCGCGGCAATGGTGTCGGCCAGTTGGGTCGCCGCCTGTCCGGCCGACCGGAAATCGGTGCCGAGCCAGCGAGGCCACTCCAGGCCGAGCCCGCGGAGCAATTCCTGAAAGTACCCCGACCACGACACCGCCACCGCCACGTTGCCGATGGCGTACTCGAGAATCAGATCCCAGCCAATCACCCACGCGATCAGCTCGCCGAGCGTGGCGTACGCGTAGGTGTAGGCCGACCCCGACACCGGCACCATCGCCGCAAACTCGCAATAACACAACGCGGCAAACCCGCACGCCACCGCCGTCAGCACGAACGACAGCACGACGGCCGGGCCAGCCCCGAGGTGATCGGCTCCGCCGGCCGCCGCCGACCCGACCGACGAGAAGATGCCGGCGCCAATGATCGCGCCAATGCCCAGGGCGGTCAGCTGAACCGGACCGAGCGTCCGCTTGAGCTGTTGCGACGGCTCTTCGGTATCGCGAACCAGCCGGTCGAGCGATTTCACGGCGATGAGTTGTTTCAAGGACATAAGCGGTGTCAGCAGGCACTCAGCACAGTCGACAGCAGACAGGAACAACCACAGGTAACCCCGCAGCGGCGCGTTTCAACGGGTCCGCCCTTACGCGCGCGCCACCCACGGCCGCAGCGGCACGTCGAGGCGGTACACGGTATCGTTGGACGCCACCACCAGCCCGCCACGCGGATCGAACGCCACACCTACCAGCGCCGACGCCGCCAGTACGAGCTCTCGCGGCCGGCCATCGAACACCCGGTACAGTCCGGCGCCACCGGCGACCGCCTCCGACACGTAGAGATGGCCGTCGGCATCGCAGGCCAACCCCTGGGGACGCCCGAACTGCGTCGACATCACATGGATGTCTCCGGTCCGGCTCACCCGATACACCCGGTCGCAGGTGTCGAAGGTCGGCGCGGCGACGTATAAATTGTCCTCGGGACCGATCGCCAGATGGAACGCCACCACGCTGGCCGGCAGCGTCACAAACGGCGTCACGCGTCCGGTCGGGCTGATGCGGAAAATCGTCCCGCCGCGATCACCCACATACAGCGTCCCGTCCGAACCGAACGCGATCCCGCACGCCACTCCCAGTTCGCCGGCCGCCACCTCCAGCGTGTGGTCCGGTTTGACCCGGTACACGGTGCCGTCGAACCGGCTCGAGATGTGCAAGGATCCGTGGGCGTCGAACGCCATCGACGTGGCATTGACGATCCCGCTGAGATACGACTCCTGAACCAGGTCGGCACCCACTCGATAGACCGACACCGGCACCTGCTGGCCTCGTCGTCCGCTGCACGTCGTGTAGAGCGTGCCGGCCGACGCGATCGCCGGATTGTCAACTTGATGGACCGCCTTGGCCACCACCAGGCCAATCTCGAGATCGGCGTGGCCGGTCGCGCCCTCGACCGTGATCTCGGCCCGGCCGCCCGGTGCCTCGGCCGGGACCACGATGCCCAGACGTGTGCCGGCAGCCGCGGCGACGTGCGCCACCAGGCCCCCCACCCGAACCACGGGCAGGCGTTCTGCGGCCACCGGAAACCCGGTGCCCCTCACGACGACACGCGCGCCGGGCACCGCCCAGGGCGGTTCGACCGATACGACGCGGGCGCAGATTTCCTCAGACACGAAACACCCCGCTTCCCGACCCCGGGGCCGTTCCGATGCCAGGCGTTGAGCCAGCTTCGAGCCGTGTGGCCGACGGCGAATTACTCGTCGTCAAGTTCGACGTTCCAGTACAAATAGTCGCGCCAACCGTCCGGTGCCTGGCGAAGCCCGATGGTAATGCGCAGGGCCGGCACCGACTCGGGCCGTTTCGGCATCCGAACCAGATGCATCCTCGCTTCGGCCGGCGTCCGGCCGCCCTTGCGCCGATTGCAGGACACGCAGCACGTGACGATGTTTTCCCATGCCTTTCGACCACCCTGGGCCACCGGGACAACATGGTCGAAGGTCAGTTCGCTGGTCGCCAGTTGCCGCCCGCAGTACTGACAGGTGTGTTCGTCGCGAGCGTAGATGTTGGCCCGGGAGAACGGCACGTAGTCGAACCGATGCCGAATCCGCACATACCGCAGCAGCCGAATCACCGACGGAAGCCGAAACGTAAACGACACGCTGCGAATCTCGCGATCGTACACAGAGATGACTTCGACCTTGCCCTGGCACCACAGGGTCACGGCCTTTCGCCAATCAACCACCTTCAGTGGCTCGTACGACGCGTTAAGGAGGAGCGTTTGCTCCATGTGCGCATTGTGCAGAACGGCCAGCGGAGTGTCAAGGCGCGCGAGGCCGGCCCGAGGCCGGCGCGAGGACATCGAGTCATTCTTACCGGCAGGAGTGAGGATCTTGCCGGGTCGCCTATCACCATGCCCGTCGAGATCGCGGGAATTGCCGCGGAATTCCGGGCCAGACGATCGGCGAGCGATTTGCACTGGGATCAACGGGGGAATGCGGTTCGCACACCGCACGCACGACGCGTTCGCCGTCAGGTTCCAGCAGTCTTGAACGCTACAATCCCGCCACGGACAACCCGGGCTTGGTTCTTCGGCGCACCTTGGCGGCCTCGCCCGGTGCCTGCAGGATCGAGTGCTGAGGGAGCGCGGCCTCTGTGATCGACCACCACACGGGGCCGTCGATGCAACTCGACGCACGAAAGGGGGCTGGCATGAACAGGCACGCGTGGGCGATCGTCCTGGCAGGCGGCGACGGGCAGCGGGTGGCCGCGCTGACGGTGGGCAACGACGGCCGGTCGGTTCCCAAACAGTACTGCGCGTTTGGCGCGCGCGACTCGATGATTCGCTGGGCGTTCGCCCGCGCACTCAAACTGGTCCCCCGCGATCACATCCTGTTTGTCGTGGCCGATCACCATCGGGGCTACTGGGAAACCGAGTTGTCTGACGTGGACCCGAAAAACATCCTGGTCCAACCACAGAACCGCGGCACCGCCGTCGGTGTGCTGCTGGCCGTCAGCCACGTCGTGTTCCGGAGGGACGCGAGAGCGAGGGTCCTGCTGCTGCCATCCGATCACTTCGTCGCCGACGAAGAGGTGCTGCGGGAGGCGCTGGCCAAGGTGCTGGCCAGGCGGCGCTTGTCGGCCCGCCGCATCGTGTTGTTGGGCATGACGCCGGAGGTGTGCGACCCGGAATATGGCTGGATTCTGCCTGCCGGCGACGGGGCCGCGCCGGGAGTGGCACAGTTCGCCGAAAAACCCAGTCTCGCCGCGGCGCGATCGCTGATGGATCGGGGCGCGATGATCAACAGCTTCATGATCGTCGCCCAAGCCATGGCGCTGGTGCGGGCCTGCGGACGCACCATCCCGGAGCTGGTGCAGTCGTTTGTCCGCCGCGAGCGGGCCGGTGCCGCGGCGCCTCCCCTCACGCAATTCTACGAATCACTGCCGAGCCTCGACCTGTCCCGGGACGTGCTGACCAAGTCGGCCCCGATCCTCGCGGTGGTCCGGGTTCCCGCCTGCGGATGGAGCGACCTGGGGACGCCCGCCAGGCTCCACGCGTATCAGGGCCGGTGATCGCGTTTAGACCGCGACGATCGCCGCATCCCACGCCGCTTTCTGCTCGTCGGAGGCAATCATCTGCGCCACGTTGACGATGATGGTCTGGCCTTGGCGCTTGATGGCGAACCGATCCATGTTGCGTGTGGCGCGCCCGCCGACATAGATGCCGTCGGGGCTGTAGACCGAATCGTGCTTGCTGCACTCGAAGCGCATGTCCGGCTGGCGCCAGCGCACGGCGGCGTTCTGGTGCGGACACGACAGGTTGAAGGCCATCACCTTCCCCTGAAACCGCACGACAATCACCGCGTTGTCGCGGTCGATGGTCACCCCGTCGCTCGCCGGGATCGGGTAGGTGATTTCGTCGCCGGCCCGGCCGACGGCCTCGCCGATCACAATCGGGAGACGGTCGGCTGCCGCCAAGCCGCCGCTTCCGGCCACCAGGCCGACCGCCAGCAGCGCGGCCTGCCGGAGAAAATCCCGCCGCGGATTCAGACATTCGCACGACGCGCACGAGTGAGGAGTGGATGGGCCGTTGATGGGCGTTGGCATGTCCGGTTACGCGGTGGCCGCCAGAATCGTGCTCGCCAGCACAATGGCGAACCACAGCACGAGGCTGGCGATCGAGGTCCACTTCAACTGCATCCAGGCGAACTCGGGATTCGCGCCCGCCAGACGCTCGGCGCGACGCATCACCAGCCCGTTCGCCAGAAGCAGCGCGACCAGCGTCATCTTGGTCCAGAACACCTTCGACGCCCAGAACGTCTCGAGGTCGGCCAGTAGAATGAGCAGGCCCGACCCCATCAGCATCACCAGTCCGGCAATGGCGATCGTGTGGACGCTCCCCAGGAACTCGAGGTGATCGGCGCGAACCGGGTCGTCTTGCTTCGCCGCCCGGAGCGTTTCGCGATCGGCGGCCACCGCGGCGCCGCCGCCGAGCAGCAACCCCGCGAAGTGCACCGACATCACCCCCACCGACACCGGTTTCGTCTTGCTGTAAAGATGCGCCCACCACTGGATCGCATCCACCACCGATTGTGGAGCCTGCATCGTCACGTTCACCGCCTCCGCCTCTGGGTCGAGGCCATGGTTGATAAAGGACAGGGCCGCAGCCCCGATCGGACAAATCGAGTGATCGCTGGCAGGCACCTCTATTGGTATCACACTCTGCTTTAGACGCCGAATGTGGAAATCGGCCGGGCCGACGCGAGACCCGGGATCTGATTGGGAAGCAGACTTCGACCGATAGACCACCGAGGTGGCTATCCGTCGAGTTCGCGCGTGGCTGTTCGCGTTGGGAGTGTCCGCATCCCTGCTCACCGGTTGCGCGTCGAACCCGGGTTCGACGCTGCGTGTGCTGCCGCCTCGACAGCCGACGGCCGAGGCGGCGACCGACTCGGCCGTCGTGCGTACCGCGCTCCGGTATCTGGGCACCCCCTACGTGCTCGGAGGCACCACGCCATCGGGGTTCGATTGCAGCGGATTCGTCTGGTACGTCTATCGCCAGGGCGGCGTGGATCTGCCGCGCAACGTCACGAAGCAGGCGACGGCCGGGCGCCCGGTCACCCGCGAGGAGGTGCGCGCGGGCGACCTGGTCTTCTTCATCACAACCGGACCGGGCATCACGCACGTCGGCATGGCCACCAGCCGCGACGCGTTCGTGCACGCGCCGAATTCGCGGGGCGTGGTGCGTGTCGAAGCCCTCACCTCGCCGTATTGGTCGCAGCGCTACGCGGGCGCCAGGCGGGTCGCGGTGCCCGATCGGCTGCCCTGACACGTGCCCGGGCGAGCACGCCAGTCTCCATCAGCCAGGATCGCGCCGACCTCTCTCATCACGGAGCCGGGCTGCCGCCGGCGACGCGCGCGGCGCGGTCAGAGCCTGCGGCGTGGGCGGCGCGGTCAGCGCGGCCAAAGCCTGCAGCGTGGCGCGGGTCGCGGGCGAGCCGGCTCAGTTTCCCCCGAACAGCATCATCAGATAGCTCACCGTCGCGACCCCCATCGAGGTGAGCGCGATCGCGCGGTGGGTGCTGCGCGATCCGCTGATCCGTCCGTGTTCCGACTCGGAGGCCGTCGCCCCGGTGGCGACGAAGCCCGCGTCGGCGATGATCATCAGGATGCCGTGGATCGTCCGCTTGGCGCGATGATTGGGATCCTTGCTGGCTTCGATCAGATTCCAGACGCCCGTCACCGTGTTGATGCCGAACAACACGGCGGTGGAGGCGGCCAGCGCGCCGTGTGCGCCGCGCGCCGAATCGGATGCGGTCCCGGGATGGGTGTAGAGGTTCTGGCCGACCAGGTATTCGGCGACAAACAGCGGCAGCGTGGGGATGCTGGCCAGCGTGTGGATCTTGGCCCGCACCTTGTACGCGTCGCTGTATTCGAAGGCGACGGTCCTGGGCCTGGGCCGGGACTGATCAGAGCGTCCAGCCTGCTCCTGCGCCGCTTGATCCTGCGCCGCGACCGCCGCGCTGATGCGCCACCTCATCGCGGCCGGCTGCACCCTTTCGGCGGGCGCGATCCAGTTCACCTGCCACAGACTGGCCCGCACCGCATCGGGCTGACACGTCTGCCACACCGGTTGCGCAAACGCATCGCTGGCGTCGCCGGCGTACGCCGCCGAACTGGCAACCCCTCCAGCCACCACCACCATCATCGCGAGCAGTTTCCACGAACGCATGAGATCCTCCAGCTTATGACCCGGGCAGACGGCAGCATCCTACTACGGGGGCCCCGAGCGGGCACGGCCGAAAACAGGATCGATACCCGACGTCACGGGAATCAGGGTCTGGCGCGGCGGTGGGCCGCGACGCTGGACGGCTGCCTGGGATGGATCCCTTTGATGATGGCTGGCGACGGCGTGGCGACGATGCGCCGGCTCGAGGTGGCTGAGAAGACCCGCGTGGCCAGGTCCGCGTCGGCATAGAAGCGCTGGTGCGACCCGTCGCCCAGGGGCACGATGTGCGCGACCCGCGGGGTCCGCGGTTGTTCGAGGGCCGGCTCCCGGAACCGCTGCGGAAACGAGGGAAACCCCCGGAACGCGGTCGCCGCCACCGCGCCGTACCGCGCCGTGAGTTCGGCAAAGCTGAATGCCAGAAACGCCGCCGTGGCCGGGTCCGGACCGCTGTCGAGATACTCGCGCACCATGCGCGACACGTCCCGGAAAAACTGCGCGGTGTGCGTCTGCGCCGACATCCGCCCATCGGCGCGCGGGGTGGTGCGAATACCGCCGCCGTGCGGGTCCACGTGGTACAGCTCGTGGACAATGGTGTCGAGCTTGGCGTGCCAGTCGAACCCGTGCGGGTAGGTTTCGTGTTTGACCGATCCGGTCAGCGTCTGGTCGCAGAATCGCGGCAGCGACAGCGAAATCAGATGGGTGACGCGCCGGCCGCCCACGCGCACCTGCGGCGTCCGCGTGACGAACCACTCTGACCGCCGCGTGAGCCGACCGGTCCGGCGGTCTCGCCAGAAGTAGTACGCCGGATCGCTGTCGGGCAGCATCAGGCTGTGACACGTCGCGTAGGCGCCATGCGTGTGGCTGCGGCCAAGCCGGGCGAACACGAGGACGTCGCGCATGTCGATGGCCGACAGCGCCGGCACACGGGAGACGATGTCCTCCATCAGGCGGCGGACATGATCGGTGTAATTGAACATCAGGACTGAGCTATGCCGTAAATCAACCGCGCGGTTCTTAAAACTGTCCCTGACGCAGGTCTCGACGCCGTCCTCTGACCGCTGGCGAGGCCCGTTCTGGCGGGCGGCGTCCGTGCCGCTCACGCAGGTCTTGACACCGTCCTCTGACCGGTGGCGAGACCCGTTCTGGCGGGCGGCAAGCATGCCGCTCACGCAGGTCTCGACACCGTCCTCTGACCGGTGGCGAGGCCCGTTCTGGCGGGCGGCGTCCGTGCCGCTCACGCAGGTCTCGACGCCGTCTCCTGACCGGTGGCGAGACCCGTTCTGGCGGGCGGCGTCCGTGCCGCTCACGCAGGTCTCGAAACCGTCTCCTGTCATGTCGGCTTGGGGGGGGTGGGGCTTTAGC
>JBAXOX010000029.1:0-46508 GCA_037133015.1 Acidobacteriota bacterium | reverse complement strand
GAGGCGGCAGCGACAAGCCGCCCTCCACTGGGCGTACGACAGCCGGAAGATCTAGTGGCCTGTCCCAACTGAATCGATTGCGCCTTCCGGGCGGGGCATCCCGCCTCGCGGCGTTGCTCAACGCTCACATATTCGCGGTATTCTCGCCGTTCGCGCCCGGGCGATCCGGGCGCCGTGCTCCGGAAGCCACGACCCATGTAGGAGGGACCGGCCACTACGAAGGTGGACGAACGCCCATCGTCGGCACTACCATCGGGGAATCCTAGGAGGAATGTGATGACTGTTTCCCGCCGTGGATTCCTGACGACTGTCGGCGCCGGCTCCGCCGCCGCGCTTGCGATCCCTGCGCATGCCGCCATCGCGTGGCGTGGCCGCGAGGCGTCTGTTGCCCTTTCACCTCAGGGCCAGGCGCAGCGCCGCGCCGACCGCCGGATGGCGGTTCAGCCAGGTGTCATCCGCATTGACAGCAACGAGAATCCGTCCGGCCCAGGGACGCTCGCCCTCGAGGCGATTCGCGCGCACCTCGACGAGTGCAATCGGTACCCGGTCCTCGCCGAGGACGACGTCATCAACACGATCGCGCGCATCCAGCACGTCGCGCCCGAGAACGTCCTCCTCGGCTGTGGCTCGGGTGAGCTGCTCCGCTCGGCCGTGCAGGCGTTCACCGCAAAGGACCGGGCGTATATGGGCGCCGGCCCGACGTTCGAGGCGCCGGGCGAGTTCGCCAAGTTCATCGGGTCGCCGGTGACCCTCGTGCCGGTGGACGGCACGCTTGGTCTCGACCTTGATCGCATGGCGGCGGCGGCGAAGGGGGCTGGGCTCGTGTTCTTCTGCAACCCGAACAACCCGACCGCCACCGTCCACTCGAAGAGTGACGTGATGGCGTTCGTCGAGACGGTCAATCGCACGTCGCCTGACACCACGATCCTCGTCGACGAGGCCTACTTCGAGTACGTCGATCTCGCCGCGTACGGGACGCTGATGCCGATCGCCCTGACCAATCCCCGCGTTGTCGTGACGCGGACCTTCTCAAAGGTATTCGGCATGGCCGGGCTCCGGTTGGGCTACATGGTCGGCCGGCCCGAGACGCTGGAGAAGGTCAAGTCGTGGAATCTGGGCTCGAACACCAATCAGCTCACGCTGCAGGCCGCGGTCGCCGGGCTCAACGACACCCGGCACATCGAGGACGAAGTGAAGCGCAACCGCGAGGTCAAGGCGTACACGCGGAAGTTCTTCGCCGATCTCGGCTACCAGATGAGCGCCGGCGAGGCGAACTTCATGATGGTGAACATCAAGCGCGACTCGAAGGCCTTCAAAGCCGGCCTCGTGAAGAAGGGCGTGGCCGTGGGCCGGCAGTTCCCGGGACTCGAAAGCCATATGCGCCTCTGCTTCGGGACGATGGCGGAGATGAAGAAAGCGCTCCCGATCATCGCCGAGTCGCTCGGCTGAGCCCGCGACGGCGGCTGAATCTGCAGAGGGGCGGCGATGAAGCCCGTCGGCCCCACTGTCTGCTCGCTCGCCGGGGCTTCGGCCTGATCGCGCCCTCTCAATTGCTGACGACCGCGGCCGGGCGGGCGCCGAACTATCATGCCTATCGTGGAACTGGTTTATGCCCAAGAGCAGACCCACGCTGCCCTCTCCAACGCGCACCCGCAAGGCCACGGAGCCTCTTCAGACGGCCCCACGTCTTGCCAGGGAACTGGCACGCGCTCGCGCCGACAATCGACGCCTCGTCGAAGCGGAGCAACAACGCACCGCCGAACTCGCACTGGTCAACAGCGTAGGGCAGGCGTTCGCGCAGGGGCTTGATTTTGAAGCGACGATCACGCTCATCGGCGACACGCTGCGGGCGATGTTCAACAGCCCGGCCATCAGTATTCGCCTCGTCGATCACCTCAAGAAGTGCGTGGAGTTCGCCTATTTCTTTGAAAACGGCACACGTCAACGAGTCGCACCGATGCCGCTGGCCGACGGGGTGTCGGGTCACATCGTGCGCACCAAGCGTGCCCTGGTCATCAACGATCGTCTGTCGGAACGTCGTGCCGACTTCGGCAGCATGGATTCGTCGAGCACGTCCTCCTACAAGTCCTTTGTCGGCGTCCCGATCCTGAAAGGCGATCTGGTGATCGGCTTGATTGCGCTTGAAAGCAACCAGGCACACGCGTTCCCGGAACCCAGCGTCGTCCTCCTGACCACCCTCGCGACCCACCTGGGTGCCGCGATCCAGAATGCGCGCCTCTTCGACGAACTCCAGTCTCTCGCCAAGGCGACGACCCGTTTCTTCGAAACCAGCACCAAGATGCTCGCCTCCACCACCGCTCAGGAAATGGCGGATCTCATTGTCCATTTCATGCGCACCGCATTCGACGCGGAAATCGTTTCGCTCAACATGCTGGAGGCTGACGGGAGTTTTCGGTATTGGGACACCAGCGGCCTGGCCATGTCGTTTTATCAACGGGTCAAGCCGCGCCCAGACGGGTTGACGTGGCGGATCATGCGCTCCGAGCATCCCGTGATTGTCAACGATCCCGCGGACATCAATCCGGGAGTCCGCGCCCTGGGCATTCACTCGATCATTGCGTTTCCGTTGCGGGCCGGGCACACGAGCATCGGGATTCTCTGGCTGAATTATCGCCAACCGCGCGAATTCTCTCCCCGTGAGATCGAATCGCTGTCCTTTTTTGCGAACCAGGCGGCGTTGGCCTTGAAACGCTGGAAATTGATGGAGGAGGTGGAACGCCGGGCGCACGAGTATGCCTTCGTCAATCGGATGCAGCAGGCGCTGGCCAGCACGCTCGACCCCGCCGGCATCTTTGAAATCGGCGGGAATCATGTGCGCGACATCTTTGGCGCCGACCAGGTCATGCTGCTGCGCTTCGACCGTGAATCGCATCGGTGCCATTTCCCCTACGTGTCGGTCCGCGGCGAACAGCGTACTGTCGACCCGACTCCCATTCAGGGCTCTGGCACGAAACTGATTGAGTCCAAGTCGCCGTTGATCGTCAATCGCCAGTGCGCAGGCACCCGCATTCGGCTGGATACGCAACTGCTGGAGTGGCAAGACGAATCGGCCGTCTCGGTGGTCGCTGTGCCGATTATCGGCAACACGCAGGTCACTGGCGCCGTGACGGTGTCGATTTCGCCCGATGGGCGCGACTTCACCGACGCGGAACTCCATTTACTGTTGACCATCGCGGCGGCACTGGGCGCCTCGCTCGAAAACGCGCGGTTGTTTGAAGAGACGCAACGCTTACTCAAAGAAACAGAGCGACGCACATCCGAGCTGGCGCTGATCAATGCGGTGGGACAGGAACTGGCCAAGGAACTCGAATTCACCACCATTGCCGAACTGATCGGCGAGCGCATCTGGAACATCTTCAACGCCGAGTCGACCAGCATTTGCTTGATCAATCGTGAGGGCCATACGGTCGAGTGTGTGTACGCCGTCGAGGGAGGCGCACGTCGGTTCCTCGATCCGCGGCCGCTGGGCGCCGGGTTGACCGGACAGATCGTCAAGACGCGCCAGGCCCTGGTGATTAACGACAATCTGGCGCAACGCCGGACGGAATGGAACGAACTGGTGTCGCCGGGGGCAACCCTCACGCGGTCCTTTGTGGGCGTGCCCATTGTGGCAAACGATCAGGTGATTGGATTGATCACGCTCGAGGATTCGAGCGAGCAGGCCTTTCCGGAGGCGAGAGTCAACCTGCTGACGACGCTGGCGTCCAGCCTCGGTGTGACGTTGCAGAATGCCAGGCTCTACGCCGACGCTCAAGCGGCCCGTCAGGCCGCCGATTTTGCCAACCGGGCCAAGAGCGCGTTCCTGGCGACGATGAGCCATGAGATCCGCACGCCGATGAACGCCGTGATCGGCATGAGCGGACTGTTGCTCGACACCCCGCTCACGAACGAACAGCGCGACTGCGCCGACACGATTCTCAGCTCTGGCGAGACCCTGCTGAACCTGATCAACGAAATCCTGGATTTCAGCAAGATCGAAGCGGGCCGGATGGAGCTGGAGGACCAGCCCTTCGACGTCCGCGAGTGCGTCGAGTCGGCTCTGGACCTGGTCGCCGCCAGCGCGACCGGCAAGCGGATCGAGGTCGCCTACGTGCTGGACGACTCGGTGCCGCCAGTGGTCACGGGCGACATCACCCGTCTCCGGCAGATCCTGCTGAACCTGCTGAGCAATGCCGTGAAGTTCACCGAGCATGGCGAGGTCGTCGTGACGGTCGCGGGCCGCACGGCCGGCCGCATGGCGACACTGGAGTTTGCCGTTCGGGACACGGGCATCGGACTGTCTGCCGACGCGCAGACGCGACTCTTCCAGTCGTTTACGCAGGCCGACTCGTCGACGACGAGAAAGTACGGCGGGACTGGCCTGGGTCTGGCCATCAGCAAGCAACTGGCCGAGATGATGGGCGGCCGGATGTGGGTCGCAAGCGAGGGCGCGGGATGCGGATCGACCTTCCATTTCACCATCGAAGCGCCAATCGCCCAGTTGCCCAGCCGGCCGTTGCACCAGTTCGCCGAAGGGGAGCGGAGGCTGGCGGGCCGGCGGCTCCTGGTGGTCGACGATCACGCGACCAACCGTCGAATCCTGGTGGCGCAGACGCGGAAGTGGGGGATGGAGAGCCTTGACACCGAATCTCCCCGGCAGGCGATCGCGTGGCTTCGGGCCGGCGAGCGGTTCGACCTCGCCATCGTCGACATGCACATGCCAGAAATGGACGGCCTGACACTGGCCCGCGAAATCCGAACCGTGGCCGCGGCCCTGCCGATCGTCCTGTTCAGTTCGCTCGGCCGAGGTGACGTCGGCGCGCCGGGGGGGATCTTCGCGGCGCACCTGAGCAAGCCGCTGAAGCACTGGCAGTTGTACGACACGGTCGTGACGCTGCTGGATGGCCACCGCGTGCTGCCGGGGGAGGAGCGGCGGTCGCCCGAGCGTGTGACGATCGACCCGGAGATGGCTCGGAGGCATCCGCTGCGGATCTTGCTCGTCGAAGACAACCACGTGAACCAGAAGCTGGCGCTGCGTCTCCTCTCGCAAATGGGTTATCGGGCGGACGTGGCCTCGAACGGCCTGGAGGGCCTCGAATCGGTCGGTCGGCAACACTACGACGTGGTGTTGATGGATGTGCAGATGCCGGAAATGGATGGACTGGAAGCGACGCGTCGGATTCGCGGGAGTGACGGGCCTCAGCCGCGCATCATCGCCATGACCGCGAACGCGATGGAAGGCGACCGCGACGCCTGCCTGGCTGCGGGCATGGACGACTACGTGAGCAAACCCATTCGGGTGCAGGAACTGGTGGACGCGCTGGAGCAGGCGGCGGGATCGGGATGAGGCGGAGGTGCCGATCCAACACCGCGCCACGACGAGGCAGGGCGGATCGGTGTGACCAGGCAGTCCATCATCAAGGTGTGGATGGCCGAAGCGGCTTGAGAAGTTGTTGGCTCCCCGCCGGAACGTCAGCGCCTCCGAGTCGCCTGCCGTTGCCGACCCGCTGGCGCGTGCGCCCAGGGGACAGTCCCTTTGCCGCGGCCAGGTAGCTCAGGAATTCAACCGGCGTGAGGTGCGGGTACACCCCGAAGTCCTGCGGCAAGTACCCGAGAGTCGTGCGGACGGCATCCGGCTGCGCCGCCGTATCGACGCCGTCCCACATCACGCGTCCCTCGGTCGGTTTGGAGACCGTGGCCAGAATGCGCATGAGTGTAGACTTGCCCGCCCCGGTTAGGCCGAGCAGGCCGATCGATCAGGCTCAAGACTTCCGTGGTGATCTCGATCGTGTCGGGTCGGAGCGTGAACCAATGTTGCGCCCATTGACACCCATTACTCGGATACACCCAATCCCACGCCCGATTGCTCCCAATTGCCAGAGTCGATTCGTTGAGCCACTCGGAATCACGTGGAGTGGTCCCCGGTTGCGACGAGGGAGCGAATGTTGCCGAGCCGACCGATTCAGATTCTGATGGGGCAGCTACGCCACAGGTACACCGAAAGCCGCCATGGTTGTGGAATTCTCGCCCTCGGTCCACGGAATCTGATTGAATGGGTTGAGCCGGATGATCACGAAGGTCGCGAGAGAGCCCGTCAAGAACTACATCACTCCGGGCGGCCTGCAGCGCCTCCGGGATGAACTCCAGTTTCTGCTGACCCGGGAACGGCCGGCGGTCACCGAAGTAGTGGCCTGGGCGGCGGGCAATGGCGACCGCAGCGATAATGCCGACTATCGGTACGGCAAGCGACGGCTGCGCCAGATCGATGGACGGATCCATGCTCTCACGAAACGGATCGACGCCGCTCATGTCGTGGACCCGGCGTTGCCACGAAGCGGGCGGGCCGCGACGCAGGTCTTCTTCGGCGCCACGGTGCGCTACGTCAATGGCGCTGGCCTGGAACAGGTCGTGACCGTCGTCGGCGCTGACGAAGTTGATCTGAATCGCCGCCATGTCAGCTGGTTGTCGCCGCTGGCGCGCGCCTTGATGACGTTCGGCCCAGGCGACCGCGTAGCGCTTCACGCCCCAGGCGGGTCACAGGATCTGCAGATCCTCGAGGTGCGCTATGCGCACGTCCCTGTTCAGCCCTTCAGCGAACCGCCCGGCGCCGAGTGGGTTTCGAAAGCACGCTCGAGCGTCCCCGGTTAGGGGTCTCACACGACGATCGCATGCCGTGCTCAGCGGTGCGGGGCGAACGACGTGGATCCTCGCCATCGAGTCCTTTCCCGAACGCCGCGTATGACGGCAAGCGGGAGGTGCGCGTGTACGACTGCGCCGACCTCAACGTTCAGATGCTGGCGCGGATGTTCGACCGGCGCTGTCGCGGATACGAGGCCATCGGATACAGGTTCCTCCTGCCGGCGAGCTGTGCATCCACGCCGCCCGAGTCGTGTCCCCGAACGCCGCAGGTGCAGTTGTCGTTGAACTGCGTCCACGACTGGCCGGTTTTCAGCTGTCCACCGAGGCCTTGGACACCGACGCGAGCTGATCGCGTGCGACCTTCGGCATGTCCCGCGGCGCGAGCGGGTGATCAAAGGCGCCGACGCGGGGATTCCCTCGAAGGTGTTGGCGGAGCGGCATCACGTGAGCCTGGCGTGGGTCGACGCACTCAAGCAGCGGTGGCGGGAGACGGGATCGATTGCGCCGCGCAAGCCGACGACGTTTCGCGGACGCGTGTTGGCAGGTCGGGAGGATCGGCTCAAGGCGTGAGTCGCAGCGCATCCGGATGCTACGCTCGCCGAGCTCCGCGACGCGCTGCGGACATTCGCCGGATTGGCGACGATGTCGAACAGGTGCTCGTGCCGACCTTACAGTCTGGCGATGTCGTGATCCTCGATAACCTCGCCGTACACAAACAGCCCGAGGTGCGCGTCGCCATCGAACGTGCCGGCGCGATGCTCCGGTTCTTGCCGCCCTACAGCCCCGACGTCGATCCGATCGAGCAGGCCGCCGCCAAGCTGAAAGCGTTTCTGCGCGCGCTCAAGCCGCGCTCCTTCGACCACGTTAACGCACTCATCGCCCGCGCCCTGCATCTCTGCGAACCGACCGAATGCGCGAATTACGTCCGGCACTTCGGCTATCGGCTCACCGTACCGCTGTGAAACGCGCTCTCGCGCTTCGTTTCCTCGTCGAAGCTCGTGACGGGGACCGTGATGCGGCGAACGCCGAACGTGGACGTAAACACGAACAAAGAACTGAAGAACCTGGACGAGTGAACTGGGACGGAATCAAGAGTACCAGTCATCCGGCCCTCGCATCCCTGGAATGGCATTGTTGCCCTCTCCCAGTTCGTGATACTCGCGAACAAGTGCGCTGGCGGCGCGCCTGGCATCTTCGCTCCACTCGGCGATGGCCGGGAGGCGTGTGAGTGTCGCGGCCAATTGTTCAATCGATTGGGCGGATCGCCTGTCTTTCACCGCTTGCGCGAGGCGGGCGGCAATCCATCGGCGCACGACGACCGTTGCGTTGGCGACGTCCTCGGTGGCGGCATTTCCCATGCCGATGGCCTGCGCGGGCACCCGGAAGCGGTAGTCGGCGCTGGGCAGCACCAACGCGGGTGCGCCAATCCAGGAAGCATTGCTGCGCCAATCGTCCAGCGCAGGAATGATCCGACGGGTGAACGCGCCGCCGACGGGTGCTGATAGCGCGGAGCGGGTCAGCGTCAGCTGATCTCGCAATGAAAAATCTGGTACGACCACTTGCCCGACCAACCAACTGGCGGCGGCTTGATAGCCAAACACGACGTCTTCGATGAACGGCACAAGGTAGTCCCAGCACTCGGGACTGGTCTGCGCCATCAACAGTGCCTGCACCGCGCCGCGATCGGTCAGGGCACGTGCTTCCTGCAGCAACCCGGCCGGCAGCTGATTCAAGTTCGCAATCACTGGCCGCTCACTCGTCCTCACTATCCTGATTCTCGACATCCGGTGGTGGGATTAGCGGAACCGTGCCGGGTTCAAACGGGGTTGTGCCGGCCTCTATTCGCACCATCGTGGGCACGGTTTCCATCGTCCCATCCTCGAGCAGGACCTTTCCGACTGTCGCAATGCTGACATGAAACTGGTCGTAGCCGAAGGGGATGCGTTGTTTGCCGAACGAAATCTCCTTGACCGCCAGCGCGCCAATGTCCCCATTGGACATTCCCGGATTGGCCCTGCGGATCCTCGCAAATTCGTTTTGGAAGTTGGCCAGGTTCTTCTTGGCCAGCCAACCGCCCAGATTCTTTGGCGCGGCTCCGAATTTCTCCGTGTAGCTTTCGATCACCATCTTCAGCGCTTCGTTGGTCCACGTGAAGTTGCCCCGCTCGAGGAACACGGACCCCGGCATCCCTTCCACCGTCGCGGTTTGCGGGTGCAGGTTCAGATCGGGGCTGCCTCGGAACCGGATATTTACTTCGCAGAACACTGCGATCTTGCCGTTCGGCAGTTCCACGTACAGTTTCCAGTGCCAGACCGCCTCGTTCTTCAGGCCTTGAACCCGCGACGGCTTGGTAGCCTTGAGTGCGGACGTGTCGTTGACCTTGTAGGTGTTGGGTTTACCCTCGACATCCGACACCGGTTCGGATTCTTTCGGTTTCGCCGGCTTGGTGTCGTCCTTCGACGACTGACTCGGCTCCTCTGGCTTTCCCGGTTTCGCCGGTTCCGCAGGTTTCGGCGGCTCCACGGGCCTCGCTGGCTCCACAGGCTTCGCCGGCTCCACAGGCTTGGCGGGTTCAACCGGTTGAACGGGGTCCGCAGGCTTGACCGGTTCAGCCGGCTTCACCGGCTCGACCGGTTTCACAGGGTCGGCCGCCGGCGCTGTCTTTGCTGCGGATTTCACTGGCTCGACCGCCGGTTTGCCTCCGCCCTTGATTCCTCGGACCAGGGCGCCGAGCATTGACGAGAACAGCCACATGATGGCGACCAGGATCGCGGCGACCGCCATGCCGATCAGGCTGCCGGCAATCTGCACGTAGTCGCGGTTCTTCTCGGTCTGGGTTTGCCGCGCGGTAAAGAGGTCGATGAAGGCTTTGACGACGGAGATTCCCTCTGCCGCGAAGTACGAGACCAGCAGCGCCTCGCCTATCGCCGCGGAAAGTTCCAATCCGACGCCGGCACCGGCGATGGCCCCGGGAATGGCGCCAACGCCGCCGGCAGCGGCACCCAAGACGCCGCCGGCGATCGCAAAGATGATGATCAGGATGATGGTGACGTAACCCATCAACAGCATCAGCACGCTGTTGAGGCGCCGCCACAGCGCCAGCGGGAAATCGAGCAGCACCAGGATGTTCGACCAGACGTCGGCCCAGAAGCCCCAGAAGTCATCCCACGGAGCGCGCGGCGCGAACAGGCTGCCGGCCGCGTTGGCCCAGTCGGTGTTCCACAGTTCGGAAAATTCGTGACCGATGGCGCGGATGGTCGCCGGCGGCCAGAACATGTTGACGATGCTGTCGAGCAGCATCTTGCCGATATCCAGGCCTGCCCAGGCCGCTGTGATCGCCGTGGCAAAGCCGTCACCCACCTCGCTGAACGAGGCTCTGCTGCGTGTCGGCTTGGTGTCTGCGGGCTGGCGCTGAACGACGACGTCTGTTCCGTCGGCGGACACCTCGCGTGTGAAGTGCTCCCGTAGTGTGTCATTGCCCAATGCGATCGCCTTGGGCGGCGCTTCGGCGTTTAGCCTGGCGGCGAGGGTGTCGGTATGCGGGCGGATGTAACCGATGGGATCGGAGGCGACTTCCTCGACAAAGTTCCACGCATTGCGAATCGCCCTGACCGCGTTGATCACGGCTTGAATGCCGTGGCCAACGACGTTGCTGACGAAATTGGTGAGCGAGTCGATGATGGTGTCCGCATATGTCGTCAGCCGTGTGATCAGGTCCTTGAGGAAGTTGCGGATCGTGTCCCACAACGCGCGGATGTCATCGAACAAGGCCCTGGCGGCGCGCTGCAGGGCGCCGGGGAGTTGCCGGAACGGCCAGCTGTCGATGATGCCCTCGACGGTGTCGAATAGGCCGGTGACAAAACCGAAGACCGTGTCCCAGAATCCCGTCGCGATTCCCAGGACTCCATCGATGGTGGTCTTGATGCCCTTCAACACCATCGCGGCGCCGGACGTGAGCAGATTCCAGGCAGTGCCGAGCACGTCGGCGTCCATCGATGTGAACGCGCTGGTCAACAGATCGATCGGTGAGGTGACGCTGGCCAGCAGCGAGCTCAGACCGTTTCTGATCGTGTCGAACGCCGACTTGGCAAACCCTTCGATCTTGGCGAATTGGCTCTTCAACCAATCGATGCCGCTATCGATCAACCCCTTGATCTTGTTGAAGACCCATCGAAACGCATCCACGGCCTTGTCTTTGAACCAGACCGCGGTATCGACGACGGTCTCCTTGGCCAATCCGGCGGCCGTCTTGATGCCACTGATGCTGGGATCAAACTCATAGTCAGTGAACGGGATGCTGAAGTTGTACCAGTGGGCTTGAATGTCCGGGGTATCGCTGACGGGTAATTCGCTGGCCGGGGGTTCGCACCGCGCCTCGACGGCGTCGTGTCGCTCTGTCTCTCCAGCCGGTGTTCGCCGGATGCTGGCGCCCTGTTGCACGACGTGCGTGAGCTCGTGAGCCATCAAGGTGCGGTCGTCGGTACTGGCGCCCGGCCCTAACCAGATCCCATTCCTGTGAGTGAACGCGCGCGCCCCCAGGGTTTCGGCATCCTCTCGATCCACGGCGGTGTCGTGAATTCGTACGTTGGAAAAATCGGTGCCGAAGGCCTGCTCCATATCGCCGCGCAGGCCATCGGACAGCGGTCGCCCGCCTTCGGCTGAACTGATGCGCGCGGCGAGCGGGCGCTGGCCGCCGCTACGGCCCCCGGAGGCTGGAGACGCGGAATGCGACACGTTCGATGGCGTCGTGGAACGGAGTTGAACCCTGCCGCCCGATATCGCGACGGCCGCGGATCGGTCGGCCTCTTGCTCGAAGGGGTCGTTCGGAGCGCCGATCGTCAGCTTGAATTGAAGGGCGTCGAGATCGGGTTCGACCAGTGTCGGCTCACGGTCATCGGCCGCATGCCGAGCGGGCCGTCGATCGCGTAACGATTGGATCCGTGGCGACGGTGTGGCCACCGCGTGCCGGGCGGGACGTGGCGGTGTCGCGTCGCCCGCCGCGCCGGTTGCTCCGGTGCGGGTGGCCACACTGTGCCAGAGCGGATTGAACGCCCTTTCCGAGGTCGACTGAATCGGCAGCGGCGATTCGGTGTCGGTTGATCGCGTCTTCTTCGCTGCTGGCGGTTCGCAGGCGTTTGTGGCGAATGATTTCATATTGCGCCCAAGGAGTGGGCGCCCCCCAACTATTGGAAACCGTGCCGCTCCGCGTCGCCGCGCTCCTCATGCCGGAGAACCGCGGACTGATTCGTGGCATGGCGCGCCACCGCCTCTGCCCTGCGCCCACCTTCCGCCGTCCGGCCCGCAAGGTGGATCGGGGACGAGGGCTCGGCCTTGTCGCCGACGGCTCTCGCCTGGTTCTGGCCCGTCTGCAGGGCGAGCACAGTCCAGATCGGGTTGTGCGTCGCATGGTCCGCTGCCGGCCCCGGGCCATTGGACCGTACCGACGTGCGTTCGGCATTCGCCCCAGAGGGGGCCCGGCTCAGGCTCGCTCGCACGGCCATGCAGGCGGACGTGCGTCGCCTCCAGACACGGGGTCAGGCCGTTCCTTCGGCATCGCGGGGGCACGGCGCCGGTGCTACCGCGGTGACTCCTGAATGACGAGGATCGACGACTCGGCCACGGGCCAGGTGCCCGCGTACACGAACGTCTTGGTCGTCTGAGCGCCAGGCGTTGACGCCTTCACGATCTGGACCCCGGCATCCAGGGCGTGTGCCGCGTCCGCAGCCGAGGCGCCTTGCGGCGTGACGACGAAGGACACGGCCCGTATGGCCGGCTGCGGCGCCAGGGCCGCGATTGTCCCGAGCACGGCCGCCTCGTCGACGGTCACGGCACCGGCGGCAGAGACCGTGTAGCTGGCGGTCCCGACGTCGTCGATCCTGCCGAGCATCGTCGCCAGGGGCGGGGCGTTCGGACCGCCTTCAAGAGCGGTCGTGACCAGCTTCAGACCGTCCGCGTTCGCGAGATACACGTGCTGCCGCACCGCCACGTCGAGCGTGACCGTGATGAACAACATGATGCCGTCGGCGCCGAGCGGGACGGCCGCATCGGGGTACGGCAGGATCGAGACCTCCTTCGCTGTTGGCGTCTCCGTACTGTCGGCGGCGATGGCGCTCTCGAAGGTGTGGAGCCGATTGAGCTGCAACGCGGCGTCGGTCTCGCCCTGCGCGCCCACGGCGGCGTAGACGATCGACTCCCCGGGTCTGAAGAACGTGCGCCAGTCGGACTCGATGGCCGACGGGTCGGTGTCCGTCGTGGCGCTCCCGCCCGGGAAGTTGACCACAAGCGCGTGCTCGTCGCGGGCCATGAGCGACACCAGTGTCCTCGCGAAGCTCGGCGGGTCTTGCGCCAACGCCGTGAGCTGCTCCACCTGACGCGCCGCGTCCTCCTTATTCTTGGCGAGCACATTGAGAATGCGGTAGCGGCGGGGCGGCAGGACCTCGACCGGTGCGGCCACGACCGCGCACTGTGTCTCGCGGCGCCGGGTGAACATCACCCAGTCGCGGACGGCCTGGATCGCGACCTCGGCGGTGGCGGGCGGCAGGGGCGGGAACAACTGCGCATCCGCCGTGGCCTTGATCGTGGGCTCGCTGACGATCAGGGCCGCCTGCACGATGTCCAGTCCCGTCTCGGCGTACTGGTGGTGCACGTTGGCGGGCTGAACGACCTGACTATCGGCGACCAGTCGAAGCCGGCCCATCGTGACCGGCGTCCCTGCCGCGCCGCCCGCGGTTGGCACGACGGCCAGTTCGTACAGAACCCGCGCGTTGCCCCCGATGTAGGTCTTCGAGAACCTGACCGTCGCCCCCGCGACCACCGGCATCGAGACGTCGAGCGTGATGGACCCATCCGTCTCGTCACCCGCATAGGTGATCGTGGCGGGCCAGTGGCCGCGCTCCGTGATCAGGAACTCCGTGGTCTTCTGCTGCCCCTGGTCTTCCCTCAAGATGCCGAACGCGTAGATCCCGCTCAGCGTGCCTGTGAGGACGGTGGCCGACGCCTGGGCGACCGCCAGCGTGCCGTGGAAGCTCACCTCGAACGCCTCGGGCGAAGCTGGGTGCATGCCGAGCACCACGCGGAGGCCGACCGGCGTCTGCTGGCCGACGCCGAGGGTCCGCAGATCCTGATCGGCCCGCGCCGTCAGCCACAACCCGTCGACCGAGCCGTAGGTGGAGATGGCCCGCAATTCGGTGGCGGTCTCCGCCTTGCGGCCAAGCGAGACGCCGGTGGCGAGGGTGAACTTCCGCGCCACGGTGCCGGCATTGCCCACCAGGCTGTCGAACTTCGCGGCCGTCGCCTTGGGCGCGGTCACGAAGGTGTTGGTGGCGATGTCCGGCGTCACGGCGAGCGGCTGCACCGGCTTCGCGCTGGCGGCTTCCTTCGCCATGGCATTGAACTTCGCGATGACGCTCTGGCTCAGCCCGGTGGCGGCAAGATACAGGGCCGTCCCGCCCGAGGCCAGGGTCTCTTCGCGCGCCGCGCCACGGTACAGGAGGCCGCCCGTCTGCCTCGTGCTGAAACTCAGGCTCGCGTCGTACACACCAGCGCTCACCGCTGCGGCCGCAGTCGCCGTGCCTTCCGGCACGAGGATGTCGACATGCGGCTTGTTCGACGGGTCGTCGAGGCCCTGCAGCAGCGAGATGCGGTCCATGTGCTGCGCCTGCTCGACGGCGTGGGCGACGTCGTCGGTCGTCGTGATGCAAAAGCGCAGGTCGAGTCCGTCCCCCAGGAGCGCGCGCACCTGTTCGTTGACCGTCACGCTCGTGCCCGTGAGCACGGGCAGATAGCCCGCCGGCGGCAGCTCGATAATGCCCCCGCGGATCAGGATCCGATCCTTCGTCCGAACCAGCGTCCGTCCCGCGTTGAGGACCACATGCAGCTTGTCGCGCAGGTCCGAGATATGGGACAGCGACAGCGACAGCAGCGCCGGCTGCCCGCCAGGGGCGGCGTCCACGGGAAGGTTCCGGTAGCCGGCCAACCCGGCTCGGACACGTTCGACGAAATCCACGGCCTCGGTGATCGCCTCGTGTTGCGGCTCGCAGGGATTGGCTGCGCGGTCGCCCGGCGTGACGATCCCCGACAGCAGGTCGGCCAGCTGGCACTGGAACTGGAGCACCTGCGCAAGAAACACGTCCCACGGGCGCATCCGCATCGTCCACTGCCAGTAGCGACGGGCCGGCGCGTCCATGCGCTCGCGGCGCACGATCCAGGCGTCGAGAAATAGGGTCGTCGCGCCTGCACGGGCGACCACCGCCAGCGGCACCTCGCAACAACTGCTCGAGTACCCGGCCCCCAGGCACCAGACCTCCGAGAGCAACCCGGCGCGTGAGATGGCGTCGGGATGTTTCCGGGTTTCGTCGCCGAACCAGGAGTGGGCAACCTTCGACCGCCAGTAGAGGTTCGCGTCGATGTTGACCATCTTCGAGGCGGGAGACGAGGTGACGAGCTGCAGCGGAATCGCGCGGAGCACGATGCCGTCGAGACGGTACGGACGATCGGTGCTCGTCACGCAGGCCTCTTCGCACAGCTTGCCGTACACGTCGGCCTGGCCGCACAGCGCCTCGGCCGCGCAGATCGCAATCACGTAGAGGTCGCTCGTTTGCAGGACGACCCGCGAGGGCGGCGCCACGATCTCCACGCAGTCGGTGAACGCCCCTGTTCCGGTCTTCCCGCTGACGTCTGGCGCGGCCGCCGGCTGCGTGCGTGACGCGTCGATCAGCGCCTGAATACTGTGCGTGACCGCGGTCTGCAGCAGCAGGACTCGTCCCGACGGATCGACGGCCAGCCCCGGGCCGATCTGGACCGCGTCACCACCGGCGAGGCTCGTATCGTAGCCGTAGACGACGCCCGAGCCGAGCCCCTGGTTGGACAGGGCGACGAGGCGCCGCAGGTACTGCTGCTCGACGTCGAGGTCGTCTGCGCGCAGGAACCTTCCGTCGAAGTAGTTGAGCCGCCTGAGGGGCGTCGACGGATCGATCACCGTGATCCCGCTCCCGCCGCTCACGACGAGCAGTGGCGAGCCCTTGCCGTTCGTCACGCTGGTGGCCATCACTCGCTCCTCTTGAACATCTTGGCGAAATCAATGCCATCGTCCGCGCCGCTCGATCCGGGTGCGCCGAGCGGCTGGTGGTCGTCGGCCGACAGCAGGGGTGCGGGTCCCGTGCCGCGGATGATCAAGCGCACCAAGGTGCCCGCGGGCGCCTCTTTCAGGTCGATCCGCACGCTGCCGTTGCCCTGTACAGCCACGCTCCTGATGTCGAGCTCGCTCCAGCCGTCGGTGTCGTTGTAGTCGCTGACGACAAAGGCCTGGGGCTCGAGCGTGGCGGGGGCAATCGCGCGGCTCGTGGTAAACGTGAGCGACTTGGCAGACAGGCTCACGTCGGTGACGGTCGGCCCGGACGGCGCCTGCGGTTCCCGTGGCGCGGGCGCCGGCGCAGGGGCGGTGCCGACGGACAACGGCCCGCAGAGCAGTTCCTGGATAGTCGCCGTGGCGATATGAGACGGGCGGACCGTGACGATGGGCGGCGCGGCCGGCTGGACGAGCGCCCAGGTGTTGTTCGGTCCCGTTCTGACGATGACGTCGGCGATGTCCGCCAGGACCACGTCGGTCGGGTCCTCTGGGAAGATCGAGGCCGGCTCGGTGGCCGTGGCTGCTTGCGGCGCCAGATCGATCTCGTCGAGCGCCGCGAACTCACGCAGGGCCTGGAGGTAGGCCTTCGGCTGCTGCTCGGTGGGCAGCGCCTGGATGGCCAGCCGGCGCGCCGTTGCGTCCGCGTAGGCCGCACTGTCGTCTTCGACCGCGAAGAGCACGCGGAGCCGGTGGTAGCCGCGATCCTTGGGGACCGAGAGCCCGGGCAGAATGAGCAGCTCCACGGTTTCGAAGACCCGCGAGTACGCCGTGTCGGTCTGGCTGCCAACGCAGGGCTCGACGATCGAGGGCACGGGCCGCGTGAGACAGGCCTTGAAGCGCGCCACCACGTGCGCGCTGAACTGTTTGCCGCCGCCAGGCTCGTCGGCGAACGTGAAGCCGGGGTCCTTCTGGTGCGCCCCGTACCACTGGCCGAGATCGACGCATGCGAGCCGATCGAGGTGCAGTTCGTGGCCGGCCCCGTCGAGCGCCAGCCCCCGGTCCACGGTGAGCTCGCCGCGCGTGTTGAACGCGACGTTGAGCCCCCAGACGACGCCCTCGCGGTGCAGCCAGGCGTTGTGCAGGCGAATCTTGCCGCGGGGGTAGGCCTGGCCCGTCTCGAGGTCGTCCACGCCGAGCAGCATGCCGAAGTGGAACTGCAGGGCGGTGAACGGACTGATCGGGAGCAGCCCGTTCTCCTGGTTGAGGCCGGCCGCCTCACACGCGGTCTTGTCGACAATCGTCGTAGGCATCGCGTGAATCTCCTAGTAAACGTCGCCGCGCACGGCGCTGGGGAGCCTGGCGCCGAGGGCCGCCCGCGCGGCTTCGAGCAGGCCCTGCCTGAAGTTGATTTCGTCGGTCAGATGGTCGGTTCGTCGCCTGGCCATCGCGGCCGCGCCGAGCGCGGTCGCGTAGTCGTTCTCCGCGCTGTCCAGCGCGGCCACGAGCGTGGTCGGATCGAGTGCCGAGAGTTCGTTGAGCGCCGCGATCGCGTCTTCGTAGTCGGCCAGGATCGTCCAGGCCGGGTCGGGAATCACCGCCTCCCACCGGTCGAGGTCGCCCTTGTTCGCGGCGGCGAACGCGGCGACCGCATTCGTAAACGTTGTTCGCGCGGTTGCGATGGCCGCTTGCTTCGAGGCGATTTGGGGATCGGCGCCGACCGCATCGACGTGCGCCGCGATCGAGGTCAGGACCTGGGCCGCGAGCGCATCTTCGGCGGTGAAGACCGCGCGGAAGTCGGCATCGAGGGCCTCTGCCGTCGGCTCGGCGGCGGCGCCCAGCGCAGCGAGTGCCGCCAACTGCGTCTTCTCGGGGGCGCTCAGCACGTCGGGCCTGGTGGCGTCGAGCTCGATCGCTTCGAGCAGGCCGATCACGGCGTGGGCTCGGGCAAGGCGATGCTCGGCGGTGGCCACGTAGGTGGCGAGCGTGTCCCCGGCGCGAGCGAAGGCCACGGCCTTGTTCGCCGCCAGGCCGTCGGCGCCGCCGTCGGTCTGCTGACCGGTGCCGCGCGCGTCACGCGCGTGGTTGACGACCGTCTGCAGACCGGCGAGCCGGCTGGCGCGGGTCGCGTGCCGCTTCTTGGCGATAGCGAGGATCTCGGCCGGAACGTTCTTGCCGAGTCGCGTCGTGGCGTCCGTCAGACTCTGGCTGCCGAGGGACGCCGCGGCATCGGCCTTGAGGGTCGCGAGCGGGGAGGCGCCAACAGCCGTTCGCAGCGCCTGCCGTTGCGCATCCTCCACCTTCACGGTGGCGATCGTGGCCTGGATGCCGGCGACCTGCCCGGCCGCGCGCGCCAGGGTCGCGGCGGCCGCATCGATGGCTGCCTGGGCCGAGGCGGCGGCGTCCTGGTCGTCGAGCAGCCTGCCCTGCTGGGTTCGCGCCGTGACGAGGAGTCCCGTGATCGTCACAATCAGCGCCTGGGCGTTGGCAGGGATGGTGGTGTCCTGTAGGGCCGCACGTGCGGTCGCGATGTCGCCATTGGTCTTGGCGAGCGCCTGCTGGTCGGTGCCGACGGCGCGACGCGCCGCCGCCAGACTCACCTGCGCGCGCGCCAGTGCGGTCTCGGCTGCGGCCTGCTCGGCCTGGTAGATGCCGAGTTGCTGCTGCCAGTACTGGAGAAGCGTTACAGCCACGGTGCCTCCTTAGACCAGGGACACGCCTGCCGGCGCGCCCGGAAATGCCTTTGCCGACTTGTCGTACTCTCTGCGCACGGCGCCGACTAGATGCTGGCGGCCGATGGCCGTGCCCGCCGCCGCCGCCAGGAATCCGGCCGCGACCGACGCGTTGCGAATCAGCCCGCCGACGATGGGGTAGAGCTCCGCCAGTTCCTGCACGCTGACGTCGCTCGCCACCGGCGCGTGCGCCGGGAGATGGCACCGCCAGAGCGCCTCGCGCTCGGCCACACCGGGCTCGTCCAGTTCGACGACGAACTCGAGGCGCCGCAGGAATGCCGGATCGATGTTGTGCTTGAGATTGGTGGACAGGATCACCAGGCCCTCGAATCGCTCGAGTCGCGAGAGCAGATACGCGGTCTCGAGATTGGCGTAGCGGTCGTGGGCGTCGGACACGTCCGTCCGCTTGCCGAAGAGCGCGTCGGCTTCGTCGAACAGCAGGACGGCCTGCGTGCGCTCGGCGGCGTCGAACGCCTGGGCCAGGTGCTTCTCGGTCTCGCCGATCCACTTGGACACGAGGCGCGAGATATCGACGGTCAGCAGATCCACGCCGAGACTCTCCGCCATCACCTCGGCCGAGAGCGTCTTGCCGGTGCCCGGGGGGCCGCTGAGGAGCACACGCACACCACGCGCGCCGGGCCGCCCGTCGAGGAACTTCCACGTGTCGAGCACCTGACGCTGGTGCAGGAGCCGGTTGAGCGCTTCGAGGAGCAGCATCCGGCGGTCCGGCCGCAGGACGAGCTGACTCCACGTGGCCGTGGGGCGAACCAGACGCAGGCCGGCGCCGGCCGGCAACGCGCAGCGCGCCCGCACGGCGTCGGCCACGGAGGGCAGATCGATGGCCTCGTGGGTCACGGCCGATCGGGCTCGCAGATCGGCGACGACGTCGGCGGCGACCGCCGGCTCGACCGCGTAGCGAACGGCGAGCGTCTCCGCCTGGTCCGCGAGTTCGGGCAATGTCGCGCGCCACATGCGTTCGCGGGCCGTCGCGCCGAGCGGCTGGATGTCCAGCACCGTGACCGGTGCGCTCCCTCCCGTATCGACAATGGCCGCGCGCCTCGAGCAGACGAGGACCGGTCCGGCGATACACTCGAGCCGTGTGATCGGCGCGGGCGCGGCGGCATCGGCCGCGACGATCTCGAACACGGGCACCGCCCCCCGCGCCAGCGTGTGCAGCTGCGCGAGTCGGTTGGCGCCCGGCGCGGCGGTCGGGGCGATGTCGAACACCGCGGCGTGACGCCCTGCCGCGGCCGCCAGCGCGACGGCCCGGTGCCGGGCGATGGTTTCGGATTCTCCGACGACGAGGATCACGTGCGGGTCGGCGAATCGCAGCACCCGGATGGCGCGCGTGGCCTCCGCCGACTCGAGCCAGACCTCAAGCCCTGTCGTGACCGCCCGAACGACGCGCCCCGACAGTGACGTCGGGTAGACGTCGATGCCGCAGAGCACGGGCCAGAGTCCTTCGGCGAGCGTCAGCGTCCGCTCGAAGAACGGCGCGTCGCTTATCAGCCTGAGCATCCCGTGGCGCACGGCCGCACCGGTACACAGCGTCTGGCGGAGCAACGCGCGACGGTCGAGGCCGTCGCACCAGATCTGGGCGGCCAACCCCGCGGTCGCCTGCGGCTCGCCTCGGGGGTTGAGCGTGCGCAGGACGCTCGCGTAGCCCTCGTGCTCGTCGGCCATTGCCGCGAGCACGATCAGGTCGATCTCCTCGGGTGTCAGCGTCAGCTGCTCCGCCAGACGCTGAAGCGGCAGCATGCCGGTCGGGTCCGGTGGATGGCTGCGCGCGGCCTCCCGCATCGCGGACAGGAATCCCAGACCCTGCACCAGCGGGCCGCCCTGCGGCGGCGCCGCACGCTCGATGAGACCGGCCAGCCGGCCGGCCATGAGTGCGACCTGGTGGGCCATGTGGGCGGCACACGCCGAGGCATCCGTCGCCGTCGCAGCCGAGGTGTCGTGTATGGTCTCAGGCATACACGAACCTCACGACGACACCCAGCCAGGCGACCCAGCCCGGATCGAGGTCGAGGCCCGCGCTCCGAATCTCCACGGACACATCGTCGAGCGACAGGTGCACGTCGATCCAGCCCGGATCGGCAGTGATGTGGGCGCGGCGTTGACACACGAACGCGAGCATCGTGGTATCGCTGTCGCTCGGGCGACCGAGCGCCACGCGGAGGGCCTGTACCAGCGCGTCACGGCCCTCGGACATCGCGTCCTGCTCGGCCTCCGTCGCCGGCGGCTGGAGCGAGGACGGCGGTCGTGCGTGCGGCGCCAGGCCGGCGAACGCCATCGCCGCCGGATCGGTGGCTTCGACCGACGCCAGGCTCATGGCCAGCTGATGCATCGCCCAGCGAAGGCCGCGTCCGCTCACGCGTTCGTCGCGCAGCAGCGCGTCGGGCAGGCCGATCCGTGCGGCCAGATTGATCAGGTACAACAGACCGCCGGCGCTGGTCCTCGCCAGAGACGGCGAGGCGATCGCGCTGGCCACACGTGGCGTCGGTTCGCTCGGCGGTGTCCAGAGACCGTCGGGCCGGCGCTCGACGGCTGGCGTGTCGCCATGGCGGGGACCGACGAGGCGGTCTGCCGCGTGCGCGGCCTGTAGGTCCTCGGTCTCCGCGAGGGCGACCTCGACCGCCGCCAACAGCGCGCGGGCGTGGTCGGCGCCCCGCTGTAGGATGCCTGGCTCGATCTCGAGGATCGCCAGGGCGGCGATGGTCCGGCGCGTGGCCGCAGGCAGGGAACGGCGCGAGGCCGCCAGCTCCCGTCCGATCGCCGATTGCTCGGCGACGAGGCGGGCGATCGTCAACAGCGTGGCGTCGGCCAACTTGCGCGGCGCGCCAGGCGCCATCAGGTCCGCGGCGCGTCCGGACGCGTTGATGGCCGCACGCGCCAACTCGGACCATCGCTCTGGCGTCACGTGCGCGATCATCGCGGCGAAGGCCGCCGGACACGTGGCGGCCAGGTGGGCGATCACAGCCGGGGCGAGGGCTGGTTCGCGCGTCAGCTCGCGGGCCACTTGGTCCGCGGCCACCGAGGGCGGCAGCGCGAAGTCCACGTGCCAGAGGCCCAATTGCGTCCAGGCCCAACTGCGCTCGAACCGTCCCGTCAGGGCGCAAGCCGCCAGATCGGCGAGGGCCTGCGCCCGCGAATCGTACAGGACGACCGCGCCATCCTCGGCACCGTCATGGCCGTGGGCCGCAATGGCAATGGCAGCGGCGATGGCTGCGCCCAGGCGATCGGCCAGTGCCTCGTCGGGTTCACGCAGGCGCAGGCTCGCTGTGGCCGCGAGCTCGCGAATACAGAGGTGACCGGTCGCGGCGACGCCTGCACGCTCCAACTCGGTCTCCAGCACGCGATGGAGCGCGTCGTCCACGACGCGGGCCAGGCGCGCCTGATGGCGCTTGCCTCCGGGCTGGAGCCGATAGCGAGTCGTGACGTGGTCGATGGCGATGGACAGCATGGCGTTACCCAACCCTCAGGTTCGGGCCCAGGCGGCCCGAGCCCACCGTCGCGCCCTCTGGCGGCCGCCCCACGATGGCGCCGCGCCCGAGCACCGAGTCGCCGATCTGGAAGGTCGAGAAGGCGCCCGTCGGGCCGACACTGGACGAGATCTCCAGCATCAGTCCGCGGCCCACGCGCATGCCCGCGCCCGCCGTGCACACGTCGAACATCGTGTGCGCCGGACGGTGCACGTCGATGATGGTCTTCACGACATCGAGCTGTCCCTCCGTGAGCGGCGCCGGCACGATCACCGTGAAGCGATGGGCGTGCGTCCGGAACGCATCCCCAATGGTGCCCATGGCGGCCGTCGGCGCCGCGCTTCCGACCGCGCCGCCGATCTGGAAGCCCATGCCTACGACCGAGCTCGACTCGACCGAGGGGTCCTCACCGAGCGTGACGGCCCCGAGGCCACGCATCCGGAAGTGCTCGATCACGATCACGGGGACGCCGACGTACAGCTCGATGAAGCGTTTCAACCCGTGGACCGTGCCGCGGTACCGAAACAGCCACGTCGCCTCCTTGATGATGCGGCGCCGCGCATCGGCGGGGGTGGTACAACACGCCGCGGGCGACATCGCCCAGCGCTCGTCGAGCGTGAGGCCGACGAAACTCGCCAGCCAGGGCAGGCACTCGTCTGGCGCCGAGCACGGGTCGAGCAGCAGGTCGCGCTCGACGCTGCGCGCCTCGATGTTGCCGAGGAAGCCTTCGAACATCGCGAGGTAGCGCAGGAGAAACGAGGCCGCCTGGGGGTCGCGGGAAAACGTCCGCGGTAGCCTTCCCAGGTAGTCGTGCGCCGGATGTTCGGCTCTGAGGCCCTGCACCTTTGGCGAGACTCGCGTGTTACCGCTCAGCTCGAGGGTGATCCACAGGTAGCGGCCCGCGGGCGCGTTAATCGGCGCCTCGTACGTGCGGAACCGGTCACCGGCCGCCGGTTGCGTCCACGGCAGCTCGCGTCCGCTCTCGCGCAGGTGCAGTCTCTGGCCCACCTCGTCAGGGCCAGGCACCGCGACGACCGGTGGCAGGGGCGGCGACAGATCTGGGTGGGCGACCGTCACGCCGGCAATGTTCGCAGGGGCTACCCGCGTCATCGCCGTCTCATCATCGGCCTCGTCGAGCACGAGGCAGTGGGCTCGAAGGTCGGCGCCGGCGGGGATGCACGCGTCGATGAACAGCCGTCCCCAGACCGTCTGATACGCACCGCTGTCGAGCCGGAAGGTCGTGACGCGGCCGACCCGATTGAAGATCAGCCTGGCGGGCACCGCGTTTCTAAATCCGTGTCCCGTCCAGTAGCCGATGCGACGACTGACGCCGCACGTGCACGCGGTCCCCGGTGCCGCCGTCGCAGGCGTGGCGACGATGCCGAGGCCGTCGTACTCACGGGCGCGTAGAGAGGGCAGTTGCACCGGCGCCTGATCCGAGTGCACCTGCACGCGCAGGAAGTCGGCGCCGGGCCGGCGAGCAATGACGAGGACGGACTCGGACTCCCACTCAATGTCGGTGGCCCACTCGGCCGAAAGACCCGCGGATGTGGCGTCGGCAAAGAGCACGCGGGCGTCAAGCGTGCCGGCGCTGTCGAGCACCGCCAGGCGCCCGGCGGGCGAAACCGCGACCCGTGACGGCGTCGTGCAACCGGATGGCAGTGCGACCGGGTCCGGGCCCGAGCGTGCCGTCAGCCGCACGAGTTGCCGCGTTCCCGAGAGCACGGCAAAGACGCCGGTGCCGTGGGCAGCCAGGTCAGTCGGCCTGGCGCGGGGCAGCGCAACGCGCCGAAGGAGCCGATCGCTCCACAGGTCGTACACGAGGATCCGGTCGGCGCCCGTGTCGGCGACGAAGAGTCGATCGTTCACGTCAACGGCGAGGCCGCGCGGCTCGACCAGGGGCGCCTCGACATCGCCGGCGCTGAAGTCTCCGAGCGCGGCGTCGGGCTGTCCCTGGAACAGCCGCTTCGGCGACGGCTGGCTGGCCACCGGTCCTAGCGGATCGGTCGCCTTCCACAAGATGCGATCGACCCGACCGACTTCCAGCGAGTTGTCGGACACCACACTGTGGTACACGCGGCACTCGTTGTCCAAGGCCAGCCCGGCCCCGATGGTGGGGGCTGGCGCGGCCGAGTCCGTGGTGGCCGTCGTCCACGCCAATTCGATCACACCCGCCTCGACGTCGAGGTTGGTGCGGTCGAAGGAGCACCGGGCCCATTGGTCTCCGGTCCGCACCAGCGCGAAGGGTCGCAGATCCGACATCGTCAGCACTCGCTCTTGATGGTCGGAATCGGAATCGGTACGAGCGGCGGCGGCAGCGGGCCCAGCGTCTGGCCTGGCGCCAGCGCCGGACCCTGCACGACAGTGATTTCGGCCAGCTCGGGAACCTCCCACGGCTCGAGCGCGATGGTCTCCCGCGGCGAGCACGCCCCGGCGCTGTCGCGCGCGGGCACGACCGACGCTTCCACCCACGCCCCGGTCGCCTGGTTCCACTCCGCGAGTCGCAGGCACTCGATAAACTGGACGCCTTCCACCTGCAGGGCCGCCGCCTCGAGCTCGGGGCCGTACACGGCGCGGCCGAGCGGCCAACCGCCGCCGTCAGGCCCGTACGGGGGGAGGGGCGCCAGATACTGCCGAACGACGAGTTCGACCCATCGCCGCACGGCGTCAATGCCATAGCCGGGTCTGGCCTGCAGGCCGACGGCGACGGCGATCCGCCTGTACGTCGGAGGGATGACGTTGAGCTCGGTCGTGATCAGTCGGCGCCGGTCGAGCCACTGACACACCTGGCGCAGGAGATTCCGATCGGGCCGCGGCGCATTGGGATGAGCCACGTCTTCGCGCGGCCAAACGACGACGCTCACGACGCCGGCGGCGTCCAGAATCTTCGTGCGGGGATCGAACAGCGCGAGGCAATCGGCCCGGCCGACTCCGGCCCCGGGCGTGGCGAGCGCGAGCTCCTTGAAGTCGCTCTCGGTCACTGCGCGGTCGTGCCGCCGGAACTCGCCCGGCACACGCTCGAGTCCCTCGGCAATCGTCTCGGCCGGCGCGCCGCCGACCGCAGGCAGCGGGTTGGACACCGAGACGTTGCCCACCCCGACCACCTTGGCGATGGCCTTCGCGCCGACGTTGCCGTCCGGCCCTCCCCCGTACCGGTACTCAAGCGCGCGGATGCGCTGCCCGATCTGCGGGGCCCGTCCGCGGACGCCATTCCCGAACGTGATGGTCGCCGCGCCCGGATCGAGCACGTAGTGGCACGAGTCTTCCTGGCTCTCCCCGAACCCGTCGACGGCCTGCCAATCGGTCCAATCGCCGGCGGCTTCCTCCACCTGAATGCGCGTCGTGCCGGCAATCACGGGACGATGCACCAGCCCGTACGACTGCGACGCCTGGGCCGTGCCGACACCGACGAACTCTGGCGGCGCCTTGATCATTTGCACGACGTCGGTGGCGTTGACGCCGACAAACAGGATCTTGCCGAGCGGGCGCGAGGGATCGCGGCGGGTACCGCGCAGCCAGAAGATCACGCTGGCGGCCAGCTGCGCGTCCGGAATCTGCGGCGGAAACGTGTCGGTGCCCGCGCGATCGACGTCCGACAGCATGAAGACCCCGAGGGTCGTCAGCGACGCCGGCAGTTGCAGCCGGACCGTGCCCTGAGCCGAGAGGCCGTTGGTCGTGTCGGCGACGACCGCCAGGCCGGCGTACGTGGGACGGCCATCGGTGTCCAGGATGCCGGTTGACGCGTCCCAGAGCATCTCCGTGCCGGCGTCAGCGCTCTGCCGCACGCCGGGACACGGTGCGATCTGGTCGATGGACGGCAGCACCGGGTCGGGCACGAATCCAAGGGTGATCACCCCACCACCGAGCGCGGTGAGATCGGTGTCGGCGATGCCGCGTACCGCGACCCAGACCGCACCATCCACCGACTTGCCGAAGTCGACCGGCAGGGCTGCGGCCGAGAAGTCGAGCGGCTTCGCGCCGGTGGCCCACGGGTCGTCAGGCAAGGTCTCGGTCGTGTAGTACGCGGCCTGCTCACCCGCCCGAATCCCGCCGCGTGCATCGATCGACGCCTGGGTGAACTCGATCGCATCGGGCGAGGTCGGGGCCGCCGCGATGATCTTGCCCACCGTCGTGATCTCGAGCGGCCAGACCGACACCTCCGTGACGGTCTCGAACGGGGTGGCGCCTGCCCGGAGCTCGGTACCGAGCGGCACCGGGACCCGGCCGTGGACGCCTTTGCTCTTCAGCGTGACCATGGCGCGGGCCGGCACGGCAGGCCGCAGCGGAATCTGGAGCGTGTTGAGAAACGCGAGCTTGGTCGCATCGGGAATTTGGTTGAACCGGAACAGCAGGTTCTCGCCGAGAAACGCGAACAACTCGATGAGCGCAATCCCAGGGTCGCTCGCGTTGTGGTCGGTCCATTCCGGCGCGTAGACCGGAATCCGTCGGATCAACTCGTCGCGCAGCTGCTGGTACGACCGGTCGTCGAGAATCGGGCTTGGCAAGGGCACGGGCGCTACTCCAGGTAGAACGGGTACACGAGGTTGCCCGGCCGGTTGTCGCGGACGGTCACGTACGCGAGGCGGATGAGCACGAGCGCCGGGTCGTCGCCGGGCGTTACCTGCAGGTCGGTCACCGCGATGCGCGGCTCGAAGTTCGCCAGCGCGACATCCACGTCGTGCTTGATCAACGCGCGGGTGGCGCTCGTGTTGGGCGCCATCAGATACCGCCGCAGGCCGCACCCGAAGATGGGCCGCATCACCCGCTCTCCCGGGTCGGTGTCCAAGATGATCCAGATGGACTGCGCCACTTTGTCGGGACCCGCGGCGTAGGCCATCCGGCCAGCGCCGTTCGGCGCCAGGGGGTAGTTCCATCCGCGGCCCAGGTAGGCGTGCGTGCTCATGCGTGCACCACCTCGGGCTCGTACTCCAGATTGGCGACCACCGACGGCGGGTGTGCGGGCACGCCGCCGCCCGCGCCCGCCGACCCTGCCGCGCCCGTGGCGCCGATGTCGGCATTGGCCACGGCAATCGACGAGTACTGCGCCAACAGATCCGTCCTGCCCGAGACCCCGACGGCGGCGTCGAGCCGCGCGCGCACGTCGGCGTCGATGTGCGCCTCGATGGTCGCGTCCACGTCCAGGTCGGCGCTGATGCCGATGTTCCCGCTCGATCCAATCTCCGCGGTGATGCCCGCGCTCAGGCCGATCTCGGGCGGGATGCAGAATTTCAAGGCGAGCATCCACCACAGCTGAAACAGCAGCATCACCACCGGCAGGAACAGCTCGAACACGAACGTGGCGACGATCGTGATGAGCGGGATCGGGAAGAAGCAGATCTCCGGCACGCCCGTCAGCCCCTTGTTCTGCGGCTTGCCGCCCTTGTCTGCCGTGACCATCAGCGACCCCTTTGGCTTGGCCAGGCCGACGCCGAGCGACGGCTTGGCTTGCGCCGCGAGGACGTTGAGATCGGGCAGTTGAATGGTGACCGGCTGATGGCTCGTGCCCGTCAGGTCGAATTGCGAGGCCCGCTTGTACGGCCGTGTCGGCAGGCTCCAGAAGAGGCCGTCCGGGCACCGGCACGGCTGATCGGCGTCGTGCGACGCGCGGTGACGTTGCACCCAGCAGCGCACTTCGTAGAATTCCTGGTCGTCGAAGCGGGCCCGCCCGCGCTCGTCGGTGTCGTGCGAGGAGGTCGGGAGCACGCCGAAGTAGATCGAGCCAAAGTGGCCGGCATGGGTCGGGTCGTTCTTGTCCGGAATCAGCGGGTAGAGCGGGAAGCTGGACTCGGCGCCACGCTCGGCGGGCATCTCATCGACGGGTGCCCAGGCCCCCACCTTGCTGAAGCCCTGCGGGGATGGGAACCATCCGTGTAGCTGCGGCACCACCCCAAAGCGTTTCACCCACGCGTCGAACCGGCCCTTTTCCTCGGCCACCAGATTCCGGAGCGACGTCCGGGCGTTCAGCAGCGACTGCAGCTTCGCGTCGCTCATCGAGGCGCCGCCTGGAGCGCCGGCGTCCGCGCCCGTCGAGGCCTGGCGCGCGGCGTGTTCGAGATCCGTCAGCTGGTTCACGCGCGCCAACTGCGCGCGGCCGGCCGAGAGGCGGCCCAGGATGGGCTTCACTTCCGCCACGCTCTCGCTCGGCGGCGTCGTGGTGCGCCGCCGCACGACGAAGCCCGCCTTGCAGATCTTGTCGCGCGCCGCCTTCGGGAAGCCCGTGGCGTCGCAGCGGATGTCGCAGACCACGAGATAGAACCGTTTGTGCGTGTCGAGGAAGATCTTGCGCGTCTCGGTGCCGTCCGGCACGTACTGCCGATCCACGCGCGTGCCGTCGCGCTGCACGGCGGCCGACAGCCGAAAGAACTTGCCGGCCTTGTTCGTCGATGGTTCCGGTGCCGGCTGCAGCGCGTGCACGAGGTCGTCGGTCACGAACGTCAGGCAGCGCTGGGGATCCGCGATGAAGTCGTTGACCAGTCGGGGCGAGTCGTACTTCTGGAAGACGGGCTTCGACACGCGGCCTCGGGCTGGCTCCGGCGTCACCGGCACGTGCGCGGGCAGCGAGCCGGGAGGCGTCCACTGCCACCACGGCGCCACGATCATCCAGTCGCGTTCGGGGGGATGTGTCATGCGTTCACCACACGTTGCCCGCGCCGGGCGTGTACGACGACGACACGACCGAGTTGGTGATCAGGGTCTGGCACTGGACGAGGCCGTCGAAGATGGCCGAACCGGCATGGACGTTGACGGCCGAGGCGTTGATCTCCACCGTGGCGTTGGCCGTCACCGTGATCTGGCCCGCCGCGTTGATCTTCACGAGCGAGCCGTTCGCGTGCTGGACCCTCACCTCCTGCGCACCGTCGTCGAGGACGACGACGTGGCCGCTCTGCATCGAGACCGTCACCTTGGCGGCACCCTCGGTGTCGTCGAATTCCAGCAGACTCCCCGATCGCGACTTGATCAGCCGCTTGTTGTTGGCCTGTTCCGGATCCTGCGGCAGTCGTTCGCGACCGTTCCAGCAGGCGCCGAGGATGTAGGGCCGCGTGAGCTGGCCAGCCTCGAACCCCACGATCACCTGCGAGTCCACTGCCGGAATCATCTCGAAGCCCTGGTCGTCGTCCGCGTACGGCGTGCAGAGCGTGGCGAGGGCGCGCACGTCCCGCCCTTCGTCGCCCAGCCACGGAAACTTCAGTTCGATCCGGCCCAGGCGGTTCCCGTCCTTGGTGATGTCAGTGACAATGGCCGGGTACACGCCGAAGTAGCGCGGGGCGTCGCCGTCGGGCCTAGAGGCGTCGATCCGCATGTCAGGCTCCGCTGATCGTGGCCCGCTGCGCCTCGAAGTGCGTGCGGTAGCCGCTGGTGAGGTTGTAGGTGTGCGATACGTGCACCACGTAGTAGCCGTCGCCGCTGAAGGGCGTGCCGACCCGATCGAGTGTCAGCCGGCTGCCGACCACCATGTTGGGCGAGCCGTCGGTCGTGCCGAGGGCGGTGACGAAGCTGCGGGCGCGCCGGAGCATGTCGGCCCGAGCCCAGGCGCTGGCTTCGATCGAGGCGATTGGCACGTCTCGCACGCGAAACGACGCGCGCGGGCCGAAGGCCTGCTGCAGGACGGCGGGTCCCGTGCGCCCGCCGGAGATCTCCGCGTCCACGGCGTCGCTGTCTGCCTCTTCATTGAGGCTGTCCCGTGCGCTCGCGTCGTACCCGCTCGTGGTGACCCTCGTCCGCTGGTGCGCGAGGTCCGCCCGTACGCGCACGTGCAGCAGGTCGCGACCCTGGACGAGCGTCAAGGCGGTCGCCGTCCGCTGGCCGCGGGACTTGAAGCAGAGGGTGTCGTTCTCGAACCAGATCTCGGCCTGGATGAGTCGCGCGCGCTCGCGCAGGAACGCCAGGTCGCTCTGGTTCCACTGTTGAACGACGTCGTAGGTGGGGCCCGGCGCCGCGGCATCGCTGTTCAACCCGTTGGCCGACGCGATCGCGGTGGCCATGTCGGCGTCGGTCACGTGCTCCCACGTCTTGATGTGCCGCGTCATGCGCAGCGTCATCAGCCTGTCTTCGGCAAAGACGGTGACGTGCGGCTCGCCGCCCTCGCTGAAGGTGGCTTCGATGGCGCTGATCGTGCCGGTGAAGATGATGCGGGCGTCGTCACTCGGCCCGATGGACACTTCGATGTCCTTACCGAAGGCGACGATGGCCCCGTCGAGGTACAGCTGCTGTTCTTCCTCCGCCTGATCCCGCGGCCCTTCCGCGATGAGGCGCAGCACCATCGTCTTGAGGCCGTCGGTGGACTCGTCGATCTCGAGCGACGACACATCGCGCGCGAGCTCGCCGCGCACCTGGCCGTCCACCTTGAACACGGGCGCCTTCGACGAGAAGAGGTCAGTCATCGAACCCTTCCGCCCGCGTCCGGACCCGATGGTCGAGCAGCGCGGCCAGTTCGGCGCGCAGCCCGGCCGTCTCGCTCGGATCCCGTGGATGCGCCGTGGCGTCGCCGGCTGGCGTGTCGGCTTCGGCGATGACCTCGGTCGTCAGTTCTCCAATCGTTACGGGCATGAGCCGGCTCCATGGCGACAGCGCCCCTGGCACCCGCACGGCCTCTCGGGACGGCGGCGGGCCTGGGCCTGATCGGCGGCGCGCTGCACGGCGTCAGGCGGCAGCCGCGTCCAGGGCGGCGTGGACGGATCGGTCGAGGGCAGGATGCCGGCATCCGGCCCGCGAGGCCGGAGCGGCACGCGTCCCGCGACCGTGCTGGCACGCAGGTCGGCGGCGCCAGAGACGCGCGGCCGAAGCGGGACGCCAAAACCGAAGGAGGACGCACGCGTGTCGGCCAACGGCGGCGCCGGGGCCGCGGGCGCGGCGGCTTGTGCGCCAGGCGTTGGCAGGCCGCTCAGCGCGAGCGGCGTCCGCGTCTGATCTGGCCTCGACGGTCTGGGCGTGCTCGAGGGCGAAGGGACGGCCGCCAGCAGCGCGGTGGGCGCCGCCGACGGCACGGCCGGGCCAAACGATCGGCGCGCGTCGCTGGCCGCGTTGGCGGCCTTCACGCTCGCGACGGTCTCGATCGCCGCGCCCAGGCCACCCGATGCCGATAGCGCGAAGCCGGCAGCCGCGGGCGTCGCCGCCACATTGGCGCCGCGCGCCACGGTAGGGTCGATGCCGAAGGCTCCGCCGAGCGAGAGGCTCACCCCCGCGTCCACGCCGACCGCTGTGCTGACGCCGGCGCCCGCCGACAACGCGGAGCTGAAGTCGATCGACCGTCCGGCCTGGAGCGAAAGCGAGCTCGACGCGCCCAGACTGGTCGACGCGGCGATGCCGCGCCAGGCTGACGGGTCCAGTCCCATGCGCGCGGCGAAATCCGCAACCGATTCGCCGGCGAGCGCGTCCGCGCTGCGGTCGGCGGGCGGACCTCCCCCGCGGCCAGGCGCGGTGCTCGCCGCCCCAGGGGCGGTCGCGCCGGCGGCCTGGTTGGCGCCCGGCCCCGATTGGAGCAACTCGTACTTCGCGTCCTGCTCCTTGATGCTCACGCCCAGCTTCGCGCGCAGGGGCGTGCCGTTCGAAGCGAACAGGTCGAAGTCGATCGAGACCGATTCGATGATCCCGTCGATGACCAGCTCGTCCCAATGGAACCGGCACTTCGGCGGCGCCTGCTTGGTGTTGCCTTCCCCCTTCGGCAGGACGAAGCGCTCGACCTGGGCGGTCAGCGTCCGCACCGAGACCGGCGCATCGGGCGTGCCGAGGTCCGCGGTGTCGAAGTGCAGATCGAAGCTGAGCGTTGTGGACGTCTTGCCGAGGTACTGGCGGTTCTGACGGCCGCGCGTGTCGCCGCCCTCGACCCGGTTTGCGAGCTCAAGTGTGAGGGAGGCCGGGTTGAACTGCACCTCGATTTCAGCGCCGATCGGGGCGGCGCTGGCGTCCGCCTTGATTTCCTGGAGCGTGGCCTTCTTGAGAGTGGGCATGGTCCTTCAGCGCTGGAGGCGCAGTCCCTCGTGCACGATGGTCAGCTCTTCGATGGCGATTTCGCCGCTCTTGGCGTTGAGTTGCGGGCCGGCGATCTTCTGCGGCAGGCCGCGGTCGAATGTCCAGGTGGCCACCGTGTTCTGCCGGTCGCCCGACAAGACCTCGATCACCCCGTCGTACCGCGCGACGGGCCGCACGCCGCTCAACACGTTCTGGATCCAGGCCCACAGCGCGTTGTCGACCGTGCCGCCATCGGGAAACAACATCCCACGCCTGAGCACGATCGGGCTGTACTTGCCTCGTCCGACTTGGCGGACGGTGCCGTCGTTGCGTCCGCCCTCGATAATCTCCTGCACATCCATCTCGATCTGCAGGCCCGAGCACTCCTGGAAGCCGCCATCGCCGAGCGGCGGGGTGCTGCCATCGCTGCGGTTGAGCGTGATGCGGAAGTTGAACGTGCCCGCCAGGCCGTCGGCCGCCATCAGTTGGCCTCCAGCGTCAGGATGGAATCGCCCGACCGCGCCAGTTGGAGCACGATGAACTCGAGCGGCTCGGCCGGCGCCACGCCCACCAGCGCGATGAGCTCACCGGCACGCTGGACGAGCGGAGTGTTGAACGTGTCGTCGCACGTGACGAAGAAGGCGTCGGCCTCCGTGGCGCCCGTGAAGGCATTGGCGTGATAGAGCCGTCTGAGGAAGGATTCCAGCATGCGTGCGACCTGCACGCGCAGCCGTGGACCGTTGGGCTCGAAGGTGGCCCACTGCATCTGCAGGGCGAGTGCGCGCCGGATCATCGTGATCAGGCGCCGCACGTTCAGCTGCCGCCACGCTGGATCGAGCGACAGCGTGCGCGCCGAGGTGAGGCGGACGCCGTCTCGCTCCGGCAGGTAGACGTTGATGGCGTGCTGGTGCAATTCGTCGTGCCGCGCGGGCGACACGCGGTCCGCCACGGCCACCACGTTGACCGCGATGACGTTGGCCGGGCCGTACGGCACGCCAGACTCTGTCTCGCGCTGCGCGATGATGCCCGCTGCGAGAGCGGCGGGATTGACGCGCAGCAGCGCCCGCCGGCGATCGTCGGACCGGGCCACATCGAGCCAGGGGTGATACGCCGCCGCGTACGCGGTGTCGAACGTGGCCCGCCAGGACAACGCCTGCTTCTGACTGAGACCGGGCGGCACGTCGAGCAGCACGATGAAGCTCTGCAGGTCGTCCGCCAGGTCGGTGAGACGCCGCTGGAGCGCGGCGATCGTGTCCAATTGCTGCAGCGGATCGAGGCGGAGCCCTGTGAGGTCTGCCGGCGGCGCGGCCTGCGCTGGCCCTGGCGCCGGCGCCACACACTCGGCAAACGCGGAGCCCGCGAAGTTGGCGGGGCCGGTGACGATCTCGACCGGCGGCAGGCGACCGGGCGAGTACAGGTCCGGTGCCACCACGAGCGACAGATCGGCGACGTCGACCAGAGCGTGGACACCGCACCCGGGATCCTCGTCCCCGAGGACCCACTCTGGGTCGAAGAAATCCTCCGGCACGATGTCGCCGTAGCGATCGGCGCCCTTCTCGAACAGCCGCGTTCCGAAACTGGGGAGCGTGGGATCGACTCCGAGATCGGCGTCGATCCACGACGCGAGCGGATCGCCGGGGAGCGACGGGTTGTCGCAGGGATAGAGCAGGTCGGAGTCGTTCACGAGGACCGACGCCAGCCACCGGGGATGACTCGCACACACCCCGACGCCCTCATGGGTCTCGACCGGGTTCACGCCATCAAGGATCGTGACCGTCGCTTCGACGACGTCGCCTGCGACCGCAGGCGAGACCGTTGGCGCGTCGAGCCAGGCCCACGTCTGTCGCGAGCCGTCGAGCGGATTCCAGTCGTCGAGCACGGTCGTGACGCGCCGGATGGCCTTCGCCCCGCCTCCGAGCCACAGGCGCAGCGTCGTACCCGGCGCCAAGCCAAACCCCACGGGCACGCGAAGCCGATCCACGAAGAACGCCGAGGCGGGCAGGCCGAGCGTGCGCGCCGACAGCGACAGCCTGGCCCGCAGGCCATTGCCCCACGCGCCCTCGCTGCGCGCGCGGACCCAGACCGCGCGGCCACCGGTCGCCGTCAGGCCTTCGAAGGGCGCCTGCGCGCATCCGGCCGCGTTCTGGGCCTCGTCGGCCGTTCCGTCGGGCTTGCGGTACCGGTGGACGATGCGCACGATGTAGGCGCGGCGCCCGCCGTTGTCGAAGAAGGAGGCCACCGCGTACGGCAGCAGGCCGGGGCCCTCGAACGCGCCGAACAGTCGCGTGTAGGCGTTCCAACTCTCGACCGGCACCGGCGTCGCCAGACGGACGGTCGATCCGTCGTCGGCCGGCGGTTGGGGCGCCCACGGTCTGGCGAAGTACGGATCGCGCGACGGCCCCCTGGGCGCCACGCCGACGAACGCGCACACGTCCATCCGCACGCCCGTGAGCGCGCGGATGGGGTTGTCGGCGACCTGGTAGAGACCGGGCGCGCCGAGCGTGAGCGTGACGAGGGTGGACGCGTTCACCGCAGGACTCCGCTACTGGTACTCGATGCCTTCATGAACCAGATGGAGTTCTTCCATCGCCACTTCGCCCCCACCCTTGGCGGCGAGCGTCGGGCCGACCCACTTCTTGGGCTGCGCGCGTTGCAACTTGAAGGTCGCGACCGTGGTTCGGGCCTCGTCGAGCAGCATGATCGTGACCGTGCGCGGGTCCGCCGTGCCGTCTCGCACCCCCTTGAGCCACGCGAACAGGTCGGGCGACCCGACCATGCCGCGTTTGAGCGTGACTTCGTCGTTCTTGAACGTGTTCGGCACGTGCCGCACGGTGTTCACCTTCTCGTTGCCGTTGCGGTAGTCCGAGTAGCTGACCTCGAACCCCAGCCCCGACGCGTCCGAGAAGCCGCCCACGATCGTGCCTTCCGATCCGTCGCCCTGCGCGCTGCCGAGCGACACGAGGAAGTTGAACGAGCCGTATGGGTTGTCCCGAAACGTAGCCATCAATGCCTCCGGTCAGTCTGTTGCCGGCCGTTAACTGTTCGCATCCGCGGTCCACTGGCCGATACGGAAGATCACAAATTCGGCCGGGTAGGTCGGCGCCACGCCGATCAGGCAGATCAAGCGGCCGTTGTCGAGGTCGTTCTGGGTCATCGTCGTGCGGTCGCAGCGGACGAAGAACGCCTCTTCGGGTTTGCTGCCCATCAGGGCGCCGGACTTCCACTGCACGAGCAGGAAGTCCTCGATTGTGCTGCGGATGTTGGCCCACAGGCGCTCGTTGTTCGGCTCAAAGACCGCCCACTGTGTGCCCTTGTCAATCGAGTGCTCGAGGTAGATGAACAGCCGCCGGACGTTGACGTACTTCCACTCCGGATCCGAGCTCATCGTCCGCGCGCCCCAGACGCGATTGCCGCGCCCTTCGAAGAAGCGGAGCGCGTTGATCCCCTCGGGATTGAGGACATCCTGCCGCGGCTTGTTGATATTGAGCTCGAACTTGGTCAGCCCGCGCACGACCTCGTTGGCCGGCGCCTTGTAGACGCCGCGCTGAATGTCGGTGCGCGCGTAGATGCCGGTTACGAACCCGCTCGGCGGCAGCGTGAGCCGGCGCGGCGGGGCACCCTGCTGCGGGCGGTCGTTCGGATCGAGGATCTCGATCCACGGGTGGTAGAGGGCCGCGTACTCGGTGTCATACCCGCCGCGGAAGTTGCGGATCTGCGTCATCGAGCAGCGCTGCGGCGGATCCACGACCGCGATGCGGTACCGCAGGTTCTCGGCGTGCGCGATGAGCAGGTCGGCGGCCGTCTCGATCGCCGCCAGGCTGTCGAGGGTGCCGGCGTCGGGCAGCGCCACGATGGCGATGTCGTCGAGTTCGCCGAGCGCGGCGAGCCCCGTGGCCTTCCGGGTGACGTCGTCGGGGTCGGCATCCTTGCCCGCCAGGTCGGACGGGCTCGCGGCGACCCCATCGTGGCCCCCCGACAGGCGCTGACCCGACGCGGCGACCAGCGCCACCATCAGATTGGCGGCCACGTCGTTGCCGATGGCGGCGGCGGCGTTCCAGTCGAGCCAGAGGGTGGCGTTCTCGTTCTCCGGATTGTCCCGCTGCAGAATCTGACCGATGTAGCGCTTGGTAACCGGGTCCGTCTCGACGGCGTCCGTCACCGAGACGTTCTGATCGTCTGTCCGTACCGTCACGCGCAGGGTGACGTTCTGGATGATGTCGGTGTTGTTCGGCAGGAACGTGACGCCGCCGCGGTTGAACACCTGCCGGCCGTCGTTGGGGTCGATTGAGATCTGCGCCAAGTTCGCCAGCACGAGCGGCGCGCCGTCGGCGACCGGCTTGGGGCCGGCGGTGACCTCGACGATCGCGCCCTGCTTGGCGCCTCCCACCTGCACCGCGTTTCCGAAGCTCGCGTCTTTGTAGGCCGCGTTCTTGCTGCGAACCGCCTGCACGATGACCCAAGCGTTGCCCAGACGTCCTGGCCAGCGCGCCCGCCACGTGGCGGTGGATCCACTCACCGCGAGTGGCAGCGAGGCGACGCCGTAGTCGAAGTTCGGATCCAGCCCCCGCGGACTGAAGACGCGGGAGACATACAGGCGCGTGCCGCCGTTCATGAAGAACGCACGGGCCGCATGCGCCACGAAGCTCAGTCGTTCGTCCGCGTCGAGCGGCGCGTGAAGGACCTGCAGCCCGCCGTACACGCTCTCGAACTCGGTGAAACTCGTGATCAGCCTCGGCTCGGTCGTCTTCGGTCCGCCGGGGTACTGCACGGGGCCGAAGCGCGTCATGCCGGCAAAGCCGGTCGTGCTCGTCGGCACGCCTTCGATCGATTTGGATCGGAAGCTGACCTCTTCGACATAGACTCCCGGGGCCAGGTATTCGGGCATCGTTCGCTCCTTGTCTTCGACTCGCGTCTACACGTGAAAGAAAAACTTGTCCTGCCCAGTTAGCAGGGTGCCGAGTTCGAATGTCACCGCTCGTGCGCTCAGGGCCGTCGCCGCGTAGCCGGCGGGCAGCTTCTCGCCCGACGACACGTCATCGGGGTCGGCGGTCAGGATCTCGACCGGCAGGTCGCCGAGTGGATCGCCGGGGAGAACTGGCTGGGGGCCGCCCGGCCCAAAGACCGTGACCTGCGCCACCAGCGACGACGGCAGGTCGCCAAGCCCGCCGGCCTCGTTCTGCAGCAGCAGGACGAACTCACCACGGTCGTCACCGTGGGCGCGCCCCACGACGTGCCCGTTGATGGACGCCGTGACCCGCACCCACCGGGCCGGCACTTCGCCCGTCGTCGGTTTCCCCCACGTCACGCGCCCGCGCAGACCGGTCGCTGTGGGGCTGATGTCGTACGCGGCGCCAGGGAAGAGCGCCGGTCGCCTCACCCGCGAGGGCGGCGGCGCGGTCTCGATGGTGGCCGGCAGGGGATAGCTGATACGGCGCGGCGCGAACCGGCGCTGCACGTCGAACAGCCGAATGGCCACCGGTGTCTTCACGGCCGGGGGAAACACCAGGGCGTGACGGCACGAGTTGTGCCGCGGGATGGCGGCCAGTCGGCCTATCGGATCCGGCAGGCCGTCGAATCCGCTCACCACTGTCTCGCCCGCCAGATGCGGAGGACCATCCACCACCACCTGAACCGGGTGCGCGATGCGCGCGCGCCGTTGGGCGTCGGTCGGCTCGATGCCAAGCACGAGGCGCTGGATCCGCTCCGAGTAGACCGAAGGCAGGAAGGCGTTCGCCGTGTTCACAGCGGCTGCACTCCGGTGACGACCGTGGCCACCTCGGGCGCCGGCGACACCTTGCTGCCGTCAAGGCGAATCACACGCGCGATGTAAGGGACGCTGATGCGGTAGTCCGCGTCGAGCGAGTCGAACGTCCGCATGACGGCTTCCGTCGAGATCTCGTCCATGAGCACGTGGACGGCATCGGTCGGCGACCACTCGCCCGACTGATGAAGCAGTGGGCCGCTCAGGATGGGCGTCGAATCGAGCACCTGCATGGCACGGCCGAGGATGGCGCCCTCGGCCTCCGCGTTGTCGCCCCACGGCGTCATCAGGAAGTGCAGATCGAGGGGCAAATGGGGTACGCCGGTGTTGGCGGTGATGCCGGCCCACGCCGCGCGCATCGTCTTGTTGAGGTCTACGCGGTACAGGAAGATCGACAGCGCCGGGCGGACGACGATCGTGGCGGCCGAGTGGCGGTCGAAATCTTCGGCGCGTACCAGATACGCCTTCGTGGTCTTGCCCTGAACCGGCACCGGCGCCTGACCGAACGCCGCGTTCAGCACCCGTTCGATGCTCTTGCCGGCCGCGGCAATGGACAGAAAGTTCGCCACGACTAGTCCCGCCCCTTGGGTCCGGCGTCGGCGCCCGCGTCCTGGTCCGCGAGAAACGCCTGCGCGTCGTCGAGGTTGTCGGGATTCAGACTGAAGATCGGCCCGGGCCCGTTCGTGTGCACATGGAGGAAACCCTGCGCCACGAGCCACGCGAGCGCCCGATTGGTTTCGTCGATCCGGCTGATGATCATCTCTTCCAGCAAACGCCAGCGCGCGATCCCTTCGAGATCGTCCGCGGCGAGAGGGTGAAGGACAAAGTAACTCAGCACTTGTTTGACGGCCGCGACGTCGGCAGGCTCATCTGGTGCCAAGACGCTCACCCCTGTGCAAGCAGCAGGCCAGCGCGCCTGCGAGCGAATCGCGGCAAAACGTCAGCGTTCAGGGCGATGGACCGCGCCGGTGGGATCGCGGAGACCCACCCGTCGGGCGCGTCCGGCGCGCGCGGCTGCGCCTGCGCGTGCGAAGCGCACGCGGCCCGCGTTTAGGTCGCGTAGGGGAAAGCGGCGGTGACGGCGATGACCCGGGGGTGGGTCGATATCGTCCCGCCCGATCGGGGCGATTGAGCGCGAGCGATCGAGATTAACCGGCCTGCCGGCCGAGGTTGAGGCGCTTCACCAGGCGTCCGAACGCCCGGCGGTCCTGTCCAGCGCGCTGTGCCGCCCGCGTGACGTTGCCGTTGTGCGCCTTCAGCATTTCCGTCACGTAATGCCGCTCGAATGCCTCGATGGCGCGCGCACGCTCGACCCTGAAGGCTCCCGTCTCCGCCGGCACGGCGTCGGTGTGGCGGGCGAGCGCGGCGGCAATGTGTGCGGCGTGGACTTGAGTCCCGCTCGCCAGGAAGAAGACGCGCTGCATCACGTTGTGCAGCTCGCGCACGTTGCCCGGCCACCCGTGGCGCTGCAGTTCGGCCGCGGCCGCCGGGGTCAGCGCCTTGCGAGGCAGCTGCTCCTCGGCACTCGCGGTGTCGAGGAAGTGCCGTGCCAGGATCGGAATGTCGTCGGGCCGCTCGGCGAGGGCCATAATGTGGAGGCGGAGCACGCTCAGTCGGAAGAAGAGATCGGAGCGGAAGCGCTGTTCGGCGACGAGCGCGTCGAGGTCCCGATTGGTCGCCGCCAGGACGTTCACATCGGCCGGCACGAAGCGGTCGGCGCCGAGCGGACGGTAGAGCCGCTCTTGCAGGAAGCGCAGCAGCTTGCCCTGGGCCGAGGGCGACAGCGAGTCGATCTCGTCCAGGAACAAGGTCCCGCCCTCCGCCATGGCAATCAGACCGCGCTGGTCGCGGTGCGCATCGGTGAAGGCGCCGCGCGCGTGGCCGAACATCTCGTTCTCGAAGAGGTGGTCCGGGAACGCGCCGCATTCGACAGCGATGAACGGACGGTCACGTCGGCGGCCAAGATGGTGTATCGCGCGCGCGCAGAGTTCCTTGCCCGAGCCGGTAGGGCCCGTGATGAGCACCGGCCGGTTGCTGCGGGCGATCGGCGGGATTTGCGCGATCGTCTCGAGAAACTCCGCATTGGATCCGACGAGCTGCTTGAGCGCCATCTCGCTGAGGAGCCGGTCGCGAACGTCGTCGGCGTGCGTGGACGGGCTGCCCAGGATGCGCCCGAGGCGGTGTCGCATCACCTCCCGCTCCACCGGACAGACAACGAAGTCGGCGCTAGCATCGGCGGCGAGTTGCAGGAGCGGATTGCCGACGCGAGGCGGAAGCACCGCAAGGACCGGAACGGCCGAGGGATGCTCGCGGAGCGCGCTGAACCACTTGATGGGCCGTGCGGAATCCCCGACAGCGATCGCGAGGACGAGGTCGGCTGACGTGGGGCCGAGTCCGGAGGGCGGACACTCGTCCCAACGGCGCCGCGCAATCGTGCAGTTCTCGACCGGCAGTGCTTCTTCTATTTGAGACGCCCCAACGGCGTCGTCGATGACGATGAATCGCCAGCGCATGTGCACGTGTCCCGGACGAGGGGTTCACTGCATCCTGATTGCATTATTCGAAGGGCCCACAGGCAGGTTACCACGGACGCGAAATAACTCTTCGACGAAACGGCGACGGAACCGTAAACCTCACGCCGCAACTACTGAGCTCGATCGCCGCTGCGGGCCTCGGTGGACAGGTCAAATCCGGCCACTGCTCGCGGTCGCGCCCCCGATGTCATGGCTCTCCAGGTCGAGTTCGAAGATGTCTGGCGGGATATTGACGATTCGGAGCGGCGGTCGTGCCCCGTCACGTGGTGTCAATCGCGCACGTCTTCCCTGAGTGCGACCACGGCGTGGACGCTGCCGCCGCCGTGGACGGCAGAACGGCGCCCACCGCGGCTTACCCTTCCGCCTCGCCACGAAGCCTGGTGCCCTTCGACTTGCTGCCTGACGATGGTTCGCTCAGGGCACCATGAGCGAGGGAGCGTAGCGACCGAGTCGGCCCGCCTTCGCAACGGTCCAGCGCGATACGCTCCTCCCGTTGCTTCGGCGAGACAGACTTCGCGTGAGTGGTGGTTTGCCAAGACGAAGCTCACCCGAGGCGTAGGCAAGCCGAGGGTGAGCGAAGTCTGGTGGAGGCGGCGGGAGTCGAACCCTAACGGGCACGTCCCTCTAACTGGTTGATGGCGTTACGCTTCTGGCTTAAGTGCTTGATAGAGCGAGCCTTCTCAGCCGCCTCGTAGTGCACTGGCGTCCTCCCGGGTCCTCTGGAATCGACCCCGGTTGTGGAGACATTGTGGAGACGGTACAAACGGTTACTCATCCGCTTCGTCGGAGCTCGGTGAGGAACTCCTCGTAGTCCTCGAGACTGCCCTCGGCGCGGCTCCATTTCCGAATGGCTTCGAGATCGACGGCCTGATGGCGAGCGACGGCAACGGCGAGCCGCAAGCTTTGGTGATCGCGCCAGTGGTAGAAGGCGGCGAGCCGGTCGCGGCACGAATCAGTCGGCGACAGCGCGAGCGCGACATCGTCGGCCATCGACACTTCAGTTGGTCGAATGGAGAGATCGGCTCCGATGGCCAGTGGGCCCGGCGGGAATTCGAGGTAGAACTCGACGTCAGGATGTACGTACCGATCGCCCTTCCGTACGAAACCGAGCTCCCCGAGCGCGCCATCGAGGGCGGCCTGCTGGACTCGTCCCTGAATAACAAAGTCAGCGTCTTTCGACACGTAGGATCCGTCCGTATAGACCGACACGCATGCGCCGCCCGTGAGCACCGCCGCAATGCCGTGCCTCCGAAGTTGGGCGCCCACTGCGACGGCCACTTCAGGCAGCGTAGAGGTCGAGGTCAGCTTCACAGCGGTTTCCCTGCTCGACGTGGTCTTCGTCGAAGCCGTGATGCCGCCGTTCGCAGCGCCGTATCGGCGTCTGCCAATCGGAACAGGTATGCCGCAAGTTCCGGACCGGCGAAATAGGCGGGGTTCAGCGTGTAGACCCGGCTTCGCCCCACCAGGCGGCCCACCACCAATGCGTCCCGCTCAAGTCCGGCGAGCGCCCTCGAGACTGCGGACACTGGAACAGCGAGGACCCGCGACAGCTCGCGAGGGAAACTGGACTCCAGCAGACGAAGGCTCACGAGGACTCTTGTGCGGGCCTGTCCGCCGAACGGGCTAGACATTGTCTTGACCATCATAAGTGGTCATATGACCACTAAACGTGGTCGCAGTCAAGAGGGCACGCGGCGACGGCGGGGAGGCGCGCACCGGCTGAGAATATGCTTCCAACCGTTTCGGGCACCCGCAGCCTCCGTGAGGATACTCACGTATTCCTGTGCGTCCAGGTGGCCCGTCCCAGGTACGTGACCGTCAGCCAGTTCTCGGACCAGCGCCAGCTGAGCCTGCCGTGATGATCCATGTTCAAGGACGCGGCTGCACGCCTCGCATGAATAAGCAAACGTCTCGCGCTTGTCATACGCGATGTCGAGCGGCCATTCGCGTCTGGAGGTTTCGGGAAGCCCCATCGTGTGTCGCTTGCAGTTGTGGAAGATGTGTGCGGCCTCGTGGACGAGAAAGTCCTCGATCCGGCCCTGCTCCCGTGCCCTGGCCGGGATCTGTGTTGGCGGTACCCTCCCTCAGCCCCAGGTGCGTCAGCGCGTCGGCTTCGGAGCCACCTACGGATCAACAGATGAAGACGTGATCGATCGTCGCGTTCACGTAGCTCCCAACATTGTCGGCCCAACGCTGGCGGCTGCAAGCGCGCGTGCGTGTCGTCACTTCACCGGGAGGGTGTACTCAAAGTCGTACAAGTGCTTTGTACCCTCGATCTTGATCGTCATCCTGCCCACCAGGCCCGTCAACTGATCGGTTCCCGAGTCCGGCACGACCATGACCGAGAGCTGCTGTTCGCCTCGCGTCATGGTGCCCGTGTGCTGGAGGACGAAAGTCCCGCTACGACCGTTCAGTTTCCCGCCAACCCGCTCGATGGCAACGTAGCCAGCCGAGCCTTTGACGCCAGTTATCGCGGTCAACATCTCGCCCTTGCTGGTTGCTTCGAGATCGCCGAGGAATACCTTGTCGATGGACATCCGACCGAGCGCAGCATCTGCGGCCTTGGCGTCGAGGGGCAGTGGCGCGAGGTTGACCTCAAAGCTTCCGCTCGCTCGGGTCTTCATGACCGCCTCCGTCGTCTGGTCGGTTTGTGATCTGCCGACGACGCCGCCGCCGATAGTCAAGCAGACTCCCACGACGAACGCGGCACGAGTCCAGCGTCTCTTGTTCGGACTGACGACCTTTCGCATCAGCACACTCCCTGTCGGCAGGTGAAGCCGTTCGCCCGCCCTCATGTCTGCGGTCCGCCCTGCCGTCGAACGCTCGGCATCAGCGGCGGCGCACAGCGCCGTCCGCTGCATGCGGCTGTGAGGTTTCGCGCAGGTCTGTCGATCCGCAGCTTGACCATGCCCGACAGGTGGTCGCGGTGCAACGTCGCGAAGAGCCGGCCGTTGACCCTGAAGTCGGGATGCGCCATGTGCGCACTCTCAGTTGCGCCATCCATCCCGAGTGCGATCCGTCGGAAGTCTTCGGCAGTCATAGGTCATTCTCGCGCGGCGCAGCATGACCGTGACGGACATCGGGCACCACTTCACTGCTTGGGGCTGGGCACGTGCTGGTCGATTAGGATTGGATTCCCATCGGGATCCATCACCATCAAGTTTGCCGGTCCTGAAGTCGACTCGTCCGCCTCCGGCGCGAGCGTGAGGCCGCGACTCTTGAGCGTTCGCTGAATGGCACGAACGTCATCGAAGTCCGGCAACGTGGCGGCGTTTCTGTCCCAGCCCGGATTGAACGTCAGGGTGTTCTTGCTGATCATCCCTTGGAAGAGGCCGATCGTGCTGGTGTCGTTCTGGAGAATCAACCAGTTCTTCGCCTGATCGCCCATGATCACTCGAAAGCCGAGTTTCTCGTAGAACGCGCGCGACGCGCCGATGTCCTTGACGGCAAGACTCACCGAGAAGTTGCCGAGCCGCATCTGCTTCTCCTCTCCAGAAGGCAAGTTGTGTGCCCACTTGGTTGCTTGAGTTGTCACGAGTCCACCGAGGCAGAAGACGAGAACGCCGATGCCGATCCGCGTCATAGGTTGCTCCTGTTCGTGGACGCCTGTCTGCCTTCAGCATAGCCTTAGCCTTGGCCGCGTTGCACCCTCCGTATTCGTGGCAGGCGTCCTCCGCGAGTTCGGCCCCAAGGTACTCGTCCGCCTGGCGAAGAAGACGGGTCGTCGCGCCCACGACCTCTCGTCGGCCGGCCGCCTGCTCGGTGCGGCCCGTCACGCCAGGGTCCGCGCCACCTTATCGGTGTGGTAACATCCGGATTACTCAACACCATGCGCACTTCGCGGCCCACGGTTCGCGCCTTGGTCCGTGCGCCGCCCGAGGAACGAACGACGTGCGAAGACATCAGCTCACGGCGGCGGTGTTCTTGTTGATGACGATGGTCGGACCGGCGGCGGGTCTGGGCCAGGGGCGCCCCGACCCCGCCACGCTCATTGCGGCACAGCGCGAGGCCCCGGCTGCGCTGAAGTTCATGGACGGCGTATGGCGCGGGACCGCCTGGACCATGCTGCCCTCCGGCCAGAGGCACACGATCACGCAAACGGAGCGGATTGGACCGATGCTGGACGGCTCGATCAAGGTCATCGAGGGCCGCGGATACGACCCGGATGGCACCGTCACGTTCAACGCGTTCGGCACGATCTCGTTCAACCCCGCCACCCGGGCGTTTACGCTCCATTGGAACACGAGCGCGTCCAGGGGTTAGCCCTCGGGGTCATCGAAAACGGCACGGTAGTTCGTGTCGCCGCATACGGGATTCGGAACGCGGCACGCGATCCGCTCACCACCCAGACGATCATGTACGGCGCGTCGCTCACCAAGACCGCCTTCACCTACGTGGTCATGCAACTGGTGGATGAAGGACGGCTGAACCTCGATCGGTCGATCGCGGACCTGCTCCCGCGCCCGCTGCCCGAGTACGACGACTATCACGATCTGGTAGGCGACGTGCGCTGGAGGGCGCTGACGCTACGGATCCTGCTCACGCATACCTCAGGGTTCGCCAACTTCCGATGGCTGGAAGAGGACGGTAAACTCCGCTTCCACTCCGATCCCGGCACCCGGTACGGTTACTCCGGGGAGGGCTTCTACATCGCCCAACTCGTGCTCGAGCAGGCCTTGGGTCTCGATGTCGGACGCGAGATGCAGACCCGCGTCTTCGATCGGTTCGGCATGACGCGCACCAGCATGCAATGGCGACCGGACTTCCGTGTGAATCTGGCGGACGGGTTTCGGATCGACGGTACACCCGAACCGCACGACGAGCGGTCGAGCGTGAGTGCGGCCGGCTCCATGGACACGGATATCGACGATCAGGCCCGGCTCTGGGCCGGCATCGTGCGAGGCGACGGGCTGTCCTCTGCCGCTCGCGCCGAGATGATGCGGCCACAGGTGGCGATCACGTCGGCCCACCACTTTCCGACACTCGCACCCGAGACCAACCCCGCCAACGCGACCATCGGCCTGGCGGCCGGTCTTGGCGTGATCACCTTTCAGGATGCCCGCGGAGAGGTGTGGTTCAAGGGCGGGCACAACGACTGGACGGCCAACCTGGTCATCTGTCTCGAGCGTCGGAAACGCTGTCTGGTCTTGCTCTCGAACGACGTGCGGGCCGAGCGCATCTACCCCGACTTGACTCGTGCCATCCTCGGCGAGATGAGGATGCCCTGGACGTGGGAGTACCAGTGGCTCAAGCCGCCTGCGGGCCTACACTGAGAGCGGTTCGCCTGGCAATCGAATGACGGATGTCGGGCCATGGTTGTCGTCCCGGTTGCTTCGCCGGATCCTCTCGACCCGGAGTTCCATGTCGCTTCAGGCCGCACCGTGGCTGAAGTGCTGCCCGCCACGAAGAGGGAGCAGACATGCCGCAGTTCGAAGCGTAGGCATCCGCCGACAAATCCAGTGCCAAACCCCGTATCAACCCCACGGCGAGAGGGGCATTCCAGCGGAATCAGCGGATCCGAGGAATGTTATGATCGGTGGTCCGCCTTCGCAACGGTCCAGCGCGGCACGCTCCTCCCGTTGCTTCGGCTGGACAGACTTCGCCTGGTCGTTGCGGGCGCCGAGAGGCGACGGGCGCGCTCGCGTAGTCGGGCTTCGACGGCGGCTCGAAACGCGGCACGCGCGGCGTACTCACGCACGGACGCTCGCCTCCCGGAGAGCCCTTTCAACGAGTTGTCGGACTCGAGCAGAGCGGCGCCTCACCGCGGCGCGCAGTTCCTTGGGAGACACGAGGCCGGTCGCGACGGCGCGGCCTGTCGCCTCGATGACGACGCTGGGGTCGGCACCGATATCGGCGACGTCAGCGATGGTCCTTGCGGCCGATGTCAACTGCACCCCAAAACGGTTCGTCATTTCATCGCGCCGCAGCGGAACGGTTGTCGTGTGCAAGGCGACGGCGGCGGTGTGCGGCGTGCGAGGTCGGCTCTTCCGGGGCAGCGTCAGATGAATCTCATACGAACGGGACGGCGCCAATTCGTACAAGGCAAGCGCGGTGTCATGCGACACCACCGCGCCGCGTGGCTCGAGCCGTAGCCATGCCGCTATGATGTCTTCGTGCGGACCGACGGGCACGCCCACGAGCCGGTAGAAGCCGCGGCTCACCCGTTCGACGTGCGCAGCGGCGACGTGGTGCACGAGGCTGCGGGCGCTGTAGCCCAGATCCCGGGCCTGCGCCGCAGTGAAGTGGCCAGCCTGGCCGGCCGCTAGCTCAAAGAGTCGCTGAAGTTTCTCCGTCCGTGACGGCCTCGCCTCGGTGTTCAGCATGTCCCATTTAACAGACTCCATACGT
>JBAXOX010000028.1:0-47295 GCA_037133015.1 Acidobacteriota bacterium | reverse complement strand
TCGAGCAGCGTCCGGAACGCCTGCCGGCCGATGTCGTACATCGGCGTCACCACCGTCGTCAGGCTGCAGTGCATGAAGTCGGCGAAGGGCGTGCCGTCGAAACTCGCGATCGACACATCGCCCGGTACGCGGGCGCCCACATCGTCGAGATAGCGCAACACGCCCACCGCGGACGTGTCGTTGGAGGCGACGATGGCGGTCGGCTTGCGACGGTTTGCCTTCCACAACCGGCGGCACGCCTCGTAGCCGCCGGCGGCCGTCAACGCGCCCCGCTCGAACAGCGCGTCATCGCGCTCAAACCCGCAATCGCGCACGCACCGGCGGAACACCTCCAGGCGCTGCCGGAACGGCAGGACCTCGGGTTCGCCCGAGATGTAGGCGACCCGGCGGTGGCCGCGTTCGGCCAGGGCGGCGGCCACCAGGTCGACGCCCGCCATATAGTCAGCGGCGACCTGATGGAAGATCGGCGGGTCGAGTTGCCGATTGATGAGAACGACCTTGAAGTCGCTGTGGCTCAGGTCCTTCCAGAATTGGGGCAGCCGCGGGCGTTCGGCTGTGAACGGCGGCGCCGCGATGATCCCATTCATGTGCAGGCGACGCATGTCGCGCACGCGTGCCGTGTACGTCTGCATCCGGTAGGATCCGTTGCAGAGCAGCACGTGGAAGCGGTTCGCGCTCGCCGCGTCTTCGATGGCGCGGATGACCTCCGCGTAATACAGGTCCGAACTGTTGGGGACGATGACCCCGATCAGGTTGGAGCGACCCGTCGCGAGGGCGCGGGCGAGCTGGTTCGGGACGAAGTTGATGTTGCGCACGGCGGTGCGCACCCGCCGCTTCGTCGCGTCCGAAATCCGGGAACTGTCGCGCAGCGCGAGCGACACGGTCATCGCCGAGAGACCGAGTTGTTTGCCGATGTCCCGAAGTGTTATTTCGCGTTTCACAGGAATGCCGTCGTCTCGAGCAACGTTATCACACGGGCCGCGCGGAGCGGAGACCAGGCCAGGCCCCGCGCGACAGGCCCGCCGCGTTTCCTGTATCCTCTCGCGGCAAGAGCCGGAGTCCGACATGAGCACCTACCGCCTGCCCTACGGCCACGCCCACCTCGACTGCGATCTGGCCGCCGCGCGGCTTGCCGGCCACGTGATCGAGCAGATCGAGCCTGCCTCCGCCGAACCCGTCGCCGATCCGGTGGCGGCCGTCGCTGCGGCGCTGGATGCGGCCGGCCTGCCCCGGTATCACGGTGGCGGATGCGCCATCGCGATCAACGATCGCACGCGTCCCGTGCCCCACGCGCACCTGCTGCCACCGCTGGTCGAGTACCTGGCGCGGGCTGGCGTGCCGGACGACGAGATCGTCTTCGTGATTGCCACCGGGACGCACGCACCGATGCCGGCGGCGCAGTTCGGCGACGTCGTGCCGCCAGCGATCCTCTCGCGGTACCGCGTGATCTCGCACGACGCCCGCGACGCGGCGGGACTCGTGTCGCTCGGCGACACGCCCCGCGGCACCCCCGTGGTCGCCAACCGCGAGTTCTGCGCACAAGCGCTGCGCGTGGTCGTGGGCGTGATCGAGCCGCACCAGTTCGTCGGGTTCTCGGGCGGCGTCAAGAGCGCCGCCATCGGTCTCGCCGGGTACGCGACCATCACGCACAATCACTCGATGATGGCGAGGCCACTCGCCGCGATCGGCCGGTACGAGGACAACCCCTGCCGGCAGGACATCGAGGACATCGGCGCGCGCATCGGCGTTCACCTGGTGCTCAATGTCATCCTCGGCGGGGACAAGCAGATCATCCGGGTGCTCGCCGGCCCACCCGTGGACGTGATGCGTGCGGGCATCCCGCTGGTGCGCCGCATCAACCAGGTCGAGGTGACGGCGCCCTTCGACCTGATGATCGTGTCGCCCGGGGGCTACCCGAAGGACGTCAACGTGTACCAGGCCCAGAAGGCCCTGGCCCACGCGACGCTGGTGACCAGAGCCGGCGGCACGGTGCTGCTGGCGGCCGCCTGCGATGACGGCTCGGGCAGCGAGGCGTACGAGGCGTGGATGGCGGACCCGGCCATGACGTCGCACGCCGCGGTGCTCGCGCGGTTCGCGCGCGAAGGCTACCGCATCGGGCCGCATAAGGCGTTCCAGATTTCACGCGACGCCTCGCGCGTGACCATCCGCCTCTACTCGCAGATGGCCCCCGCGGTGGCCGCGCGCCTGCTGCTCGAACCGGTGTCTGATTTTCAGGCCGCAATCGTGCGCGCGGTGCGCGACCTGCCGCCGGGGTCGCGCATCGGCGTCATGCCGCGCGCGAACGCCACGATCCCCGTACTGCAGACACGCGGCAGCGGGTTCTGAACGGGCCGGCGGGTCGTATTGCGAGATTCACGGTGTGGTTTACCGGTCAACTCAAAAAGGCGCACCGCGAAGAAAGACTTCCTCTCCTCCCCTGTTTGTAGCTATGATTCTCGGAAATCGTGATCGCGATCGGGAGCGCCCCCCACCGCTCGCTGAGGAACACTACATGACACATGGAATTCTGATTCACAAACCAACTGACGATGTTGGCGTGGCCGTCGCCGACCTGGCGGCGGGCGCGGACATCGGCGCCGTCACCCTCGAAGGCCAGCCCGTCGCCACCGTCCGGCTCGTCGACGCCGTCCCGCTCGGCCACAAGGTCGCCATGCGCGACATTCCCAAGGGCAAAGACGTCACCGAATACGGGCGGGTCATCGGCGTGGCCACCAAGGCCTCGCCGAAAGGCGGCCACGTGCACACACATTGCCTCACGACGAAGAGGTGGACGTCATGATCACCGCACAGGATCTCACACTCACCGGCTATCGCCGCCCGGACGGGCGCTTCGGTGTCCGCAACTACGTCCTCATCATCCCGGTCGATGACCTGTCGAACGCCGCCGCCGAAGCCGTCGCCCACAACATCAGGGGCACGATGGCGCTGCCGCACCCGTACGGGCGGCTGCAATTCGGTGCCGACCTCGAACTGACCTTCCGCACCCTCGCCGGCCAGGGCCGCAACCCCAACTGCGCGGCGGCCATCGTCATTGGCATCGAGCCGAAGTGGACCGACCGCATCGTCCAGGAGATCGCCAGGACCGGCAAGCCCGTCGCCGGGTTCAGCATCGAGCGATCCGGGGATCTGAAGACGATCGAGGCCGCCTCGCGCAAGGCGAAGGAATTCGTGCACGACGCCACCGAGATCCGGCGCGAGCCGTTCCCGGTGAGCCAGTTGACCATGAGCTGCAAGTGCGGGGAGTCCGACACGACGTCGGGCCTGGCGGCCAACCCGACCGTCGGGCGCTCGTTCGAACGTCTCGCCGCGGCAGGTGCGACACTCATTTTCGGGGAAACCACCGAGGTCACCGGCGCCGAAGACCTCGTGATGGAACTGTGCGAGACACCCGAGGTCGCGAAGCGCTTCAAGGCGGCGTTCGACGACTATCAGGCGCTGGTCGAGTCGCAGGGCGTGAGCCTGGTCGGGTCCCAGCCGACCGAGGGCAATATTCGCGGAGGTCTGACGACCATCGAAGAGAAGGCTCTCGGGAACATCCAGAAGGCGGGGCGCTGCACGATCGTCGACTTCCTGGAGCCGGCCCACGAGCCGCGCAAGCCGGGCCTGAGCTTCATGGACTCCTCGTCGGCGGCGGCCGAGATGGTGACGTTGTGCGCGGCGGCGGGATCGGTCGTGCACTTCTTTCCGACCGGACAGGGCAACGTGATCGGCAATCCGGTCATTCCGGTGATCAAGCTGTCCGCCAATCCACTGACGGTGGCAACGATGTCGGAGCACATCGACGTCGACCTGAGCGCGATGCTGCGGATCGAGATGAACCTCGATCAGGCCGCTGATGCCACGCTGCAGTTGCTGGAGCGCACGATCAACGGCCGGCTCACGTGCGCCGAGGTCCTGCGGCACAACGAGTTCGTGCTGACCAAGCTTTACCGCAGCGCGTAACCCGCGCGAGGTTCGCCCCCTGGCCTGCCACGCGCCGCCAGGCGGCCACGACCAAGCGGCAAGATCGCCAGCGGCACGATCGCCGTGCCGTTGGCGTCGATCGCGGACGCCGCCGCCGGCATCGCGGCTCCGGCGCTCGTCGTGGTGGGGAGGTGGTCGCATCTCGCGATCGCCTCCAGCGGTTTCAATCAGGTTCCTGACGCAGCCCTGCGTCCCCGCCGACTACTTCAACAGCGTCCGCCGCTGGACCGCCTTCGCGCCGTCGGCGGGCGGTGTCCACAAGTGCTGCGGGCCGAGTTGGTGCACCCGGATCATCTCGGCGCAGAATTCGTTGCGCCCGAGGTCGGCCGCTCCGGCGTTGTTTGTTCCGCACGCGAACTTCACGCCCGCTTGCTTCGCCAGTTCGATGAAGGCCGCCCCCGGCAGGCGCCGGCGGTTGTTGAGCTCCATGGCGATGCCGTGCGCAGCCAGGCTGTCGACGATCTTCTTCATGCGCGCCTGCGTCCAGAGCCGATCGTAGTCCGTCGCGAGCTGGTCCGGGATGTACGTCGGGTTCACGTAGATGTCGATGGGTTCGCCGGCGAAGATGCCGAGCGCGCGGTCGACCAGCATGTCCATGAACCGGTCGGGATTCGCGATGGTGCCGACCTCCTCCGCAATCCACAGGCGCATCCGCTTGCCACCGTCGTCGGTCCACGTCATCGAGTCCGTGAAGACGTAATCGAACTTCTCGAGCGTCTTGCGCGAGAAGAGCCGCACCCACTCTCGGCCTTCCGCCTGAAACGCTTTGTAGACCGGCTTCCCGGCCATCTCGCGGAGGAACGCCTCAAGGCCCTCGTCGCTGGCGATGGGGAAGCTCTGCCCGCCGTTGATCGCCACGCCGTAGTAGATGCCCGACTCGCGCGACCGCCGCAGGGCTTCGTCGAGCGTCAGATCGCCCTTGACGTGCACGTGGTAGTCGACCTGGGCGCCAGCCGGGCGCGCAGGATCAGGCGCTTGAGGCTGGGCTGGGACGGGCGAAGCGAAGGCGGTCATCACCGCCGCGACGGCAAGCGATCGCAGGAACGTCATGGATGTAGTCTAGCCGAATCGGGTTTGCGGGCCACCGACGTCCAGGCGGCCCGGCTGACGTGCGCCACAAGAGCGTCAGGGGACGCCTCGGCGAACTCAAGCGCGGCGACGATGTTCTCGGTCTCGAGATACGGAAGGCCGGCGTGGACGACCCGTCCCGTTCTCGACGCTCCCGATTGGCTAAACCGACGTCGGACGCTGCCGCGTGTACTCGGCCACCTCTTCGATGATCCGATCGAGCTGGACGGTCGGCGTGTACCCAATCAGATTCCGAATCTTGCCCAGATCGGGGACGCGTCTCGCCATGTCTTCGAATCCGGTCTCGTAGACCTCGTCGTAGGGCAGCGTGACGATCTCGGAGGTGCTGCCGGTGAGCAACTTGATGCGCTCGGCGAGCCCGCGAATCGAGATTTCCTGGTCGTTGCCCACGTTGAACACGTCGCCGATCGCGCGCGGCTCTCCCACCAGCTTGACCAGCGCGCCGACCACATCGCCCACGTAACCGAAACACCGGGTCTGCGTGCCGTCGCCATACACGGTGATAGGTTGACCGGCCAAGGCCTGGCGGACAAACGTCGGCAACACCATTCCGTACCGGCCGGTCTGACGCGGGCCCACCGTGTTGAACAGCCGCACGATGACCACCGGCAGGCGGCGTTCCTTCCAGTACGCCAGCGCGAGAAACTCGTCGATCGCCTTGCTGCAGGCATACGCCCAGCGGTGCTTGGAGGTCGCCCCCAGTTGCAGGTCTCCGCTTTCGCGGAACGGCACGTCAATGCTCTTGCCGTACACCTCTGAGGTGGACGCGATGAGCACGAGCTTCTTCTTCTTGTTGGCGTGCTGGAGCACGACCTCGGTGCCGTGCACATTGGTCTCGATCGTGCGAACCGGTTCCTCGACGATAAGCCGGACCCCCACGGCCGCAGCCAGATGGAACACCACGTCGCATCCGTCCACCAGTTCGGCCAGCACGGGCTCGTGCTCGACGGTGTCGATCGTGTAGCTGAAGGACGGGTGGCTCTTCAGGTGGGCGATGTTCTCAATCGACCCGGTCGACAAATTGTCGAGAATCGCCACCTGATGGCCGTCCCGCAACAGCGCCTCTGACAAATGTGATCCGATGAACCCGGCCCCGCCCGTAATCAATGCACGCATGTGTTCTCCCCGCAACCGAACCGGTTCGGCGGGCGTACCCGGCCCGACCGCGGTCCTTCTTATGAGTCTGGCGAACGCCGATATCCAGCCGCGAACCTCTCTGGACGCCGGCCGTCGTCTGTCTGACGGCGTTGATGCCGCATTCGCGTTTGCGGCGGCGTCACCCGCGCGTGCCGCACTCGGCCTGATGGACGCGGCATCGGTCTACCGCGGCCCGTCGTCGGGCAGACCCACCAGCGGGCCGCCGCTGAGCGCGGGTTGTTCGCGGGCCGCTTCGATCAGCTTCTCGGCCACCAGCAGGCCAAACGGATCCTGCGTATCGATCAGCCCGAACCACGATCGCACCGGGACGATGCCCACGTTGCGGCCCGGCCCGCGTCCGGCGGCCACCACCCCGTGCCGGCTCGCGCACGCCAGACCCGCGACTTCGCGAAACAACGGCGGCCGCTTCTGCCTCGACGATTCGTGATCGAGCGCGACGGGCCGAATCTCTCCCTCCGGCGTCTGCATCCAGAACGCGTGACGCTCTTCGTGCGCGGTCAACACGCTGTCGAACTGGCTCGAGGTGAGCGCGTCCACCACGCTGTCCACCAGTCCGCGCGGCCTCACCGGGTGGCTGGCCTCGAGCATGACGATGGTATCGAATCGATCGCCTTGCTCGTCCTGCAGCCAGTTCAGGCAGTGTTGCAGCACCTGCCAGATGCCGACGCCAGGCCTGGCGAGTTCGGCCGGGCGCATAAACGGGACGTCGGCGCCAAGCGACCGCGCCAGATCGGCCGCCGCGCGTCCATCGGTGCTCACCACGACGCGGGAAAGCCGGGTGGCCTCGCGCGCCGCCTCAATCGTGTAGGCCAGCAGCGGGCGTCCGGCGAGCTGGATGGGCCCGCCCGCCGCGATGACATCCGCCTCGCGCACGGGAATGATGCCGAGCGATCGGAGTCCGGGTTGGCTGCTCACAACGATTCTCCAGTGGTCCGGTTCTGGATCAGTTCAATCACGCGAGCCACCCGCGCGGCTCGGCCCTCGTCGCGGCCCTGGTGGATGCCGTGGTGATGATAGACACTGGCGTGCGGCTCGTACGCGATCTGCCAGCCGAGTTCCTGCACCCGTTTCGCCCAGTCCCGGTCTTCGACGCCGGGAAGGTCTTCGTCAAATGCGACCTGCTCCCAGACCGACCGACGGAGCATCGAGTTCGCGTTGTGGAAGAAGTGATCGTGTCGCTGCGTGCGGCGGTCGAGGCCGAAGGTGGTCCACAGATCACGCTTGTCGAACGCGGTGCTGTCGGGCAGCGGCTCCTGACGTCCGTAGACGCCGGCAATCGAAGGCGTCGAGAAGTTGGCACACAGGCGCAGCAGCCAGCGGTCGTTGGCCGGAATGCAGTGGCCGGACAGGATCGCCACCAGATCGAAGCGGGTCTCGCGCACGCCGAGGTTGAGCGCCCGGCCGTGGGTAAAATCCCGGTCCGAGATCGACACGATGCGACACGGGTACCGCCCGGCAATCTCGACGGTGCGGTCGTTGGAGTCGTTGTCCACCACCACCACGTCGGTGTCGACATCCACCTGCCGGCCAAGGGCGCCAAGCACCTGTCCGATCCAGGCCTCTTCGTTCTTGGTGCGAACCACGATGCCGGCCTTCACGACACCACCCCGAAGGTAATCGGATCGTCGGTGCGCAGGTCGTACGTGGTTCGTCGGCCGACCGTCGCGCCCAGATGTTCGGCGGCCAGTCCGAGAGCCGGCGCCCGCAGCGCAATCATGTCTGGCGTCAGCAGCGTCCCGGCCGGGATCGCACACGCGGCGACCAGGCCCGGGCGCAACTGATCGATCTCGTCGAGTTCGCCAGGGGAACACCCGAGCAGCGCCTGGCGGCTCGACTCGGCCAGGCCGCGCAGCATGCCTGTCTGGCCGGCCAGGCGCGTGGCGGCTTCGGCGGCATCCAGACCGCCCGCCGTCGCAGCAATCTCCACCACCGATCCGCCGAGGGCCAGCGCCAGCACGGTCTGGCTTCGAGTCGGCCGGGCCGACTGCCAGCCGATGCGATGCCCCAGGCCAGCCAGGTACGCGATCCTCGCGCAGTCGCGCAGCAGGGCCGATGGCGGACGCGCATGCACGCGGTGAAGGAACACCAACTCGGTGGCGTGCAGAATGGTGCGCGCCGCGTCGATTTCGCGCTCGGTGCAGCCCCACGTGCAGAAGTACACCCGCCGCGCCACCCGTGCCAGCAGGTCCAGCATCGGGACGTTGGCGTTCATGGCTTCGTCGACTTGCCACGTGTCGATGCCACTGTTGGCGGCCTCGCGGCACGACGTGATGTCGTAGGGCGCGACGACCAGAGGCAACGGGCCGAGCATCGACCGGATGTCCGCCAGGATGGCGGCCGACGCTCCCGGTGCGCCCGCCGCGATGGCGGCGATCCTCGAATCGGCTGCTGGAAACACCTGCGTGACGTGCACCGCGCGTGTCGAATACTGATCGGGCCGGCACGCGATCACTTTGATCGACGTGGCCCCGACATCGGCCACCCTGGCGAGCAGGCCTCTGGCGCTCACGATGCCGTTGCCGCGCCACTCGTCAACCGAGAGGATCACGTCCAACGGCACGCCGCTCATCGGCACAGGCGTTGTGCTCACGCCGTGCGCCCCAGCACGGGAGCCAGTCCCCGGATCGTCTTCATCAGATCGCCGAACGCGTCGTAGCTCAAGGCCTGCAACGGATCGACGGCGGCTTTCTCCGGTTCGCGGTGCACGTCGATGATGATGCCGTCGGCTCCCACGCCGATCGCGCCGCACGCAATCGGGGCCACATAGCTCCGCTTGAACGTCGAATGGCTCGGATCGACGATGACCGGCAGGTGCGAGTACTCGCGCACGGCTGGCACCACCTGAAGATCGACGATGAAGCGGGAGGTCACTTCGTGGGTGTGGGGCGCGACCACGCCCCGTTCGCACAGCACCACCTGCGTGTTGCCGTAGTAGTAGAGGTACTCGGCCGCGCCGAGCCAGTCGCGCAGGCTGGCGCCGAAGTGGCGCTTCAGCAGCACGGGTTTCCCGGACCGGGCGACTTCCTGCAGGAGCGGGAAGTTGGCCATGTTGCGCGCGCCGATCTGGAGCATGTCGGCGTACTGCGCGATCTTTTCGACCAGCCGGACATCGATCACTTCGGTGACCACAGGCAGTCCCGTGGCGTCGGCCGCACGCCGCAGGAATGCCAGTCCCGGCTCGCCGATCTCCACCATGAAGCCCCGGCGGTACGGGAACGTGAGCGGCTTGAAGGCGCCGCCGCGCAACATGGTCGCCCCGGCGGCTTTGACGGCCCTGGCGATGTCGAGCGTCAACTCCTCTGTTTCCACCGCGCACGGGCCCGCGATCACCACGAGCGCTTTGCCGCCGATCTCGACGTTGCCCACACGCACGGTGGTCTTGTGCCCGTCGTGCTGCCTGGCCACCAGCGGGATGTTGTCGCGAAGGTCGTTTGCCGAAATGTCTTTCATGATGCGAGTCCTGCCTATATCGGGCGGCCGAGTTTCGGCCATTCCACCAGCACCTGCTCGGCCAGCCACAAGTCGAAGTCGGAGTGCAGGTCGAGCATCACGCGGTCGTCGTCGGTCTCGATGATATCCACGTTCGGGCCGACGCGCCGGCCTCCTCGAATCAGATCGGCGCGGGTCGCGCAGGCGGTCGGTGTTTCTTCGCGCAACAACGCCTCGCGGTTCTGGCGCGATCCGTACGGGATGTCGGAGGCCAGCCGGGCCCACCCGGTCCCGGACCGGCGCCAGAAGTTCTTGTGCGTGCGCAGGCCCACAAACACCGTGTCGAGATCCGGGCGTTGGATCAGCCGGCGCACCGCTTCTTCGAGCCAGGCCTGTTGGCGGAAGATCGCCGTGCACGTCAAGAACACCACGATGTCGGCGCGGTACCCTTCGTGCTCGTCGAGCCACAGCACCGCGTGCTGCAGCGCCGCCTCCGTGGTCGCCGCATCGTCGGCCAGGTCGCCTGGCCGCAGGAACGGCGCCTCGGCGCCCAGCGCGCGCGCGGCGTCGGCGATTTCCTGGGAATCGGTCGTGACGATCACCCGGTTGATGAGCGTGGTCCGCAGCGCCGGCTCGATGGCGTAAGCCAGCAGCGGCTTTCCGGCAAGCAGCTTCAGATGTTTGCCGGGCAGGCCTTTCGAGCCCCCGCGAGCCGGGATCACGGCCACCACGCGCGGATTGGAAACGGGCGCACTCATCGTGTCATCACGCGATTACCAGATTTCCGCCATGCTTCGCAGAATGGCCTCGCGCGTCGCGTCGGTCGCCAGGCCGCGCGCGGCGAAATAGTCTCTGAACACCACGTCGAACATGGCGGTGACGGCCTGCTGGAGATTCATCAGCTTGCCGTTGAGCGTGGGATGTCCTGTCATCCTCGCCTGGCGGAGCAACACCGTCTCGGCGGGCGCGTAGACGATGTCGAAGACGCGCGCCGATGTCGGCAATGCCATCAGCCTGGCGAACGATTCGTGCGTGTTGCGCTCGATGCCGTCGAGGTTGGCTGTCACACACGCGCGGAGCCCCGCTGCCTCGTCTGTAGCGGCGGCGACGTCGGTCGGGGACGCGTCGGCCAGCGGAGAATACGGTTCGAGCGTATAGATGCGGCCTGGTTCCGAGGCGCGCACGCCCAACTGGCCGCACGAGGTGCAGTTGACCAGCAGATCGGTCTGCGCCAGCACCGACGGCACGTCGCGAAACGCCACCGACGAGACGCGCTGATGTCGGGTGCCCGCGACCTCCGCCACCTGGTCGGCCTGCGCCGGCGAGCGGCTCGAGACGACGAGCGACCCCTCGCCGAGCGCGTCGGCCAGCGCCAGGGCGACCGCGCGTCCGGCGCCACCCGCGCCAATCAGGAGCACGCGCAGCGCGGACAGCGACGGCACGAACGGCGCCGAACCGATGCCGCCCGACACCAGCGCGGCAACCGCGCCGGCGGCGTCGGTGTTGTCGCCAATCAGGCGGCCCTGGGGATCTCGAAAGATCGCATTGACCGCGCCGATCAGTCGAGCGGCCGGCGTCAGGTCGTCCAGGTGATGCGCGATCTCCACCTTGTAGGGCACTGCCACGCTGCCGCCGACGTACGGGGGCCAGGCGCGCAGCGCCTTCACCAGAGGCGCCAACTGGCCAGCAACCACGTCGAACGACACGAACGAGGCGTCGATGCCGAGTTGCCTGATCGCGTGATTCCAGATGCTCGGGCTCTTGGCCGTCCGCGACGGCTGCTCGCCGATGATGCCCGCCACGGCGCCATCTGTCCGACTCAGCCGATCGACGCGATTCGACAGACAGGCGGCAATATCGGCCGCGCCGCCACGAGTTGACGTCGCCGCCGATCGCGCGATCGACGCAAGCCCGAGCTTGCTCGATACCGGCCGCCGGGCCATGTCCACGCGGGCGCCGCGCTCGTGGCTGGCGTAGATCGCGTGCAGCAACTCGATCGACCGCAGGCCTTCGTCGCCCGGGATTTCGACGGGGCCCTGGTCGCGCACCGATCGCACCACGCGGTTGTAGAGCGTGTCGTGGCCGAATCCGTACGCGTTGGGCACGTATTCGAAATAGTCGGTCTTGACCGTCTGGTCGTAGTCGCGGGGCTCGGCAAAGTCCCAGTGCTCGATGCGATTCATCGCCAGGCCGCCCAGGGCGATGACGCCGCCTTCTCCCAGCACCGACAGCGAGGCTTCGATGTCGCGGGGCCGCGTGGCGGTGGTGGCCTCGATGATGCCGAGCGCGCCGCTCTCGAAGCGCAGCGTGGCCACCGCCAGGTCTTCGCACTCCATCCGCACCAGTCGCGTGGCGCAGGAGGCATCCACATATTCGACCGGGCCCATGCACCACAACAGGGCGTCGAGATGGTGGATCGCCTGCTGGGACGCGACTCCGCCGTCCATCAGCCACGTGCCGTGCCAGTTGTCGGCGTCGTAATACGACTGATCGCGGGACCAGCGAACGCGCACCGTGCCCAGGACCGGTGTGCCGAGGCGTCCCGACGCGACTTCCTCTCTGGCGCGCGCAAGGGCCCTGTTGTAGCGGTTCTGGTGGGAGACCCACAGGTGGCGTCCTCGCGCCGCGGCCTCCCGGATCATGGCCTGCGCATGCTCCGGCCTCAGCGCAACCGGCTTTTCGACGACGACGTGCTTGTCGTGCGCCAGCGCTTCCATGGCCCGTGCATAGTGATCGCCGCTGGGCGTGGCGATGTCGACCACGTCGATGTCTACCGCGCGGTACATGTCGAGGGTCGAGGCGAAGGCCGGGATGCCGAACTGGGCAGCGTAGCGTTGCGCGCGGTCGGCCACCACGTCGCAGACCGCGACCAGGCGCGCGCCCGGCACGTGCCGCACCAGCGCGTCAACGTGCCGTGACGACACGCGACCGCATCCGACGAGTCCGAATCTGACCTCTTCCATATCCGTACTGTCGCGCGTCACACTACCGGCCTGTTGAATCGGCGAGCGTCAGGATTGCGCGGACCGCTCGATTGGCAGCCGTTCCGGAAGGCAGCATGTCGTATTTTGCCATGAACGCCTGTTGTCGTGCGCGAAACTCCACCCGCGAGGCATCGTCGGCGAGGGCGACTTGCAACACGGCCTCGACCTGGCCGGTCGCCTCGGCCCCGTACATCACTCCCGCCTCGACCAGGGGCGACAGGTAATTGGGCAGATTCAAGGCGAGCGCCGGAATTCCGAGCGCCATCGCTTCGAGGGCGACCGTCGAATTGACCGTCACCACCAGATCCGACACCGCGAGCGACGACACCAGATCGACGTGGCTGGGCGCCACCGAAATCGTCGGAGCGCCGCGCGCCAGCGCGAGGTACGGGTCGGGCGTTTCCGCCGGATGGCACCGCACCACGAGGTGGACACCCGGCATCGATCGGACGGCCTCGAACAGCGCGAGCAGCGCCGCGTGCGCCCGTTCGCGGTATTTCGTGGCGAGCAGCACCACCCGAGCCCGGGAATCCACGCCCAGGTGTTCGCGTGTCGCGAGCCTGGTCTGGTCGGTCTGTTCGCGCGCGGCCGCCGCCAGTTCGTCCAGCCGGGGATTGCCCATGATGTCGAGCGACGAGGAGGGAAACGCCCCGCGTGTCACGAGGTGTTCCATGGCGAACCGATCGAAGAGCAGCGTCAGATCCGGGCGAGGAAATCCGGGCATTCCGAATGCGGGCGCCATCTCATCGGGTTCGTGCAGGTAGTTCATCCAATGCCGGTGAATGAACCCGTGCTGGATGCCGCACACCGGGATACCGCGGCGCCGGGCCTCGACAACCAGCGCGCGGCCCCAGCCGCCGGCCTCGGCATACGTCAGCGCGACACGCGGCTGCACCCGGTCGAGCGCGGCCGCGATTTCGTCCATCACGCGCACCGACCACGGCAGTTGCAAGCAGGCCACGCCCGCCAGTTCGTGGCGGATGAACGGCCACAAGCGGTAACCGCCGATGACGGCGGCGCGCCGCAGATCGGCGCTTTGCCACAGCTGCCGGCAGACTCGCACGCTGGACGCGCCGTAGCGGAGCGCCCCCCGCGTGGCGCCAAGGCCCGCGTACGCTTCGATGGACTGCACGTCGGGGATTGTGCCCTTCCAGTTGCGGAGCTGGCTGGCCATCGTGCGGGCGCGGAACACGGTGCGCGGCCCGAGTCCCACGAACACCAGACGCTCCGGCGGCACGCACGCGACCAGTTCTCTGAGCACCGGACCGACGTACGCCTCGCGATCGGCGGTCGATCGCCAGAACGCGGTATGCACGAAGGCGGCGACGGCCACCGTGCCGGCCGGGCGCACGGGCGGGCGGCAGCCGATTCGCACGTGCGAGACGAGCGCCTGCACGAGGAGGAGGGCGCCCTTGGCGAGTGTGTATCCGAAACGGCGCGCGTGGAACCACGCTCCGCACGACGCGCCGTGCCACGCCGCGCCGTGGCGGCGTGCCCCCTGCTCGATCACCGACCGGGCGATCGGGTCGCCCTCAACCAGCGTCACCGACCGCGGGCGCTCGGTGCGAAACAGATTCTCGGTCGCGGTCACCGCGCGATGCAGCGTTTCGATTACGCGCATCCGGTGCAGGTAGATTTCGACGAACCACCACAGCGACTCGCCGCGGTAGGTCAACTGTTCGCGCAGAGGGCGGCCGGCGACCTCGGCCACCCGCACGCGCTTGATCCAGGCGATCGCGTCGCGGTCTGCCTGTTCGATTTCCGCCAGCGACAGGTAGTCGCCGAGCCGGACCTGTCGGCTGCCTTCCGCCGTCTCGATGCGGAGCAGGGCGTCGTCTGTCACGACGGCGCGACCTCGCGGGCCGGGGCGTCGCGCAGCAGCTCGGCAGCCGCGGCGTAGACCTCTTCGACGCGGATCGACGCGAGGCAGTCCGGGGTGTGTCCGACGCACCGATCGGGGGGACGGCGGATGCGATTGCACGGGCTGCACGGCAACTCGACTCTCAGAATCCTGGCGTGTGTGGCCAGCGGGCCCCAGCGATCCGGCGACGATGGGCCGAAGATAGCGACCACCGGCGTGCCGAGGGCGGCCGCCATGTGCATGGGGCCGGTGTCGGGCGTGATGAGCAGAGACAGCCGCTCCAGCACGGCGGCGAGCGTCACCAGGTCGTCGGTTCCCACCAGGTCGATGACGGCAGCCGATGCAGGAAGCGCCGACGTGATGAGGTCGGCGGCCCCGCGATCCTCTTGCGATCCGGTGAGCACGATGGTGGCGCGACACTCCGTGCTGAGCCGTGCGGCGACCGCGGCCAACCGGTCGGACGGCCACTGCTTCACCAGGCGACCCGCGCCGGTCTGGATCCCGACGAGCGGCAACGTGGTGTGCGCGTCGAGATGCAGCAGTTGCGCGGCCCTGGCGCGAGCCTCCGGCGGCAGGCGCAACCCGGCGAGCGGAAGAGCGGCGGCGGCCTCGCGAGCCGTCCCGATACGCGTCCCCCTCGAGGGCAGCGCTTCACCCAGCGCCGTGGCCACCAGGGCGACGGCGTTGGAAGTGGTGTGATCGGCGGCCACGAAGGCCACCGCCTCGTCGAGCACCGGTCCCCCCCCGGCCATGTCGAAGCCCGCGGTCCACCGAGATCCCGCCAGCGCCAGCAGCAGATTGCTGCGAATGTCGCCCTCGAGGTTGATGGCGACATCATAGTGCCGGCGCCGCCAGCGCCACGCCCGTCTGGCCAGCGCGGCCATTCCCAGGCCTCCGGCCCCGCGGCTGAGCCATCGTGCGTCGAGCGTCTCGACCCGGTCGACGCCCGTGATGAGCCGGGCGAGGGGCTCGTTCCAGGATCCGGTCACCAAATCGATCTGGGCGTGTGGCGCCGCCTGCCGCAACACGTGGAGCGCGGGCAGCGACATCATCAGGTCGCCGATGCGTTCGAGTCGAAGGACCAGGATGCGCTCGATCTGGTTACGCGGCGGACGGGCGCGTCGCCGGCTGAGGCTGCCAGCCGCGCGCAGCAGCGCGTCGGCGGCTGCGACGAATCGACGTTCCCGGGCGTCAGCAATATTGAGCACGGACCCTCACGGGAGTCGCTCGACTCGAACCCGGTCGAGCATCACGCCAAGCTGGCGATCGTCGGGGACGCCGGTCAGTTGCCTGGGCGACCACGTCGTACACATCAGCCTCAGCACGGACGCTCCGGGTCGTTGCGCCGCTTCGGCGGCGACGGCCGGATCGATGGGCACACTGTATGGGTGGAAACCGTCGGCCACGTCGACCTCGCCGAGCAGGTGATCGTTGAGGTAGGCCTGCAGCCGCGCCACGCCCGCGCGGGCGGGCCGACCGCCGTTGCTCATGCTGAGCGTGATCCGCCGGCTGTCCGGATCGATGCCCATCAGCGTGACAAACGACATATTGCGAACCCAGCGGAACGTGACATCGCCCTCCCGTTCCTTCGCGTAGAATCGCAACACCCACACATCGTCCAGCGTCCCGACGTCGATCTCGGTCTTGACGATCGGCTCGTCGGTTCGCGACAGCTGGAACAGGCTCAACGAGAATTTCTTGTGCCGAATCCCCTGCGGATAGGCGTTCAGCGCCGACTCGTACTCCGGAAGTTCGAAGCTCTGGCTGGCCACCGCGGCGATCGCGATCCCGCGCGGCGTGATGTCGGTGCCTCCGTCGGCGAGAAAGTAGACGTGCGCGAAGGTGCCGGTGGCCCACTGGCAGAATCGATCGAACGCCGCCCGGTCCGGTCGCGGCGAGAGCACCTGCAGGACGTGCCGGCCGTAGACGTAGGCGAGCGGAGTCGCCAGCGCATGGGCGTCCGACGAATTGCGCGATTCGACCAGCACCAGATCGCGATCCCCGAACCGACGGCTCAGCGTGTCGAGTTGCCCCACCAACCCGGCGTATTCGACGTGGCCGACAATCGCACCGGTGGCCGAGGCGAACTGCCATCCAAGCCAGCAGACAAACGCGAGGCCGGCCCCTGCGCTCACCAGCGAGGGCCAGAGCCGGACGTGCGCGCCGGGACGGGCGGCGGCACGCCGTTCCCACCACGTCTGCACGCCGACCAGTGCCCCGGCGGAGGCCATCACGCAGGTGATCGGCAGAATCACGGTGAGGTAGCGTCGCGCCAGCCAGAAGTGCTCCGGCACGATCCGCGTTTTGTAGAAGAAGAAGGTGGAGAGCGAGATCGCCACCGTCAGCATCACCGGATCCCGCCAGAACGATCGCCACGTGACCAGCGCCAGTCCCAGCACCGCCGCCGCCAGGCCGGCCGCGCCGACGTACCACGCGTAGTGCCGCATCGAGAACGCGTCGTTGGCCGCGAGTCCCTGATGCAGCGTAACGCTGGCGGCATAGTCGCGAACCGTCTCGAACGGCACCCGCCAGAAGAAGCCATAGGCGGCCGCGGCGACGATTCCGACCGCCAGCACGCGCGGCAGCCACCGGCGACACCACTGGGTCGGGGTTGGCCATCGGCGCGCGGCGAGGTGGATGCCGACACCCGCGACCACGAAGGCGGCCGCCCCTCCGAGGATCCCCGCCGGACCATGAAGCGGGGCGAGCGGCGTCGACGCGTAATACTTCATCGGTCCGGCGTAGTACGCGCCGGCCAGGCCGGTCAGCCCGGCGAGCGGCAGCCAGAACCACCACCGCGGGCGCTTGCCGTCGGCCACCAGCAGAAGGATGCCCCCTCCCACCGCCGCCATCAACAGAAGGGTGTCGATGCGATCGAACAACTGGACGCCGAGCAGTGCCCCGGCCACGAACCCGAAGAGACTGTCGCCGCCGATCTCGTCGCCGCCGATCTCGTCGCGGCCGACCGCGCGTGCCAGGGCGAGCAGACTGGCAAACAGCAGGGCTTGCTGCATCAGTTCGGAGTTCGGGTACCGCGCGAACCAGACGGTGGCGACGTTGATGGCGAGCAGCGCGGCACCGACGAAGGCCGGCAACCGGCCGACCAGGCGGGCCGCGGCGAAATACACCGACAGCAGGCCAAGCAGCCCCCAGAACCCCACCGCCGACAGCGCGCCGGTGATGCCAGCCAGGCCGTAGCCGATCGCGATCCACGCCGGATATCCGTGCGGGAACTGACCGATCACGGTGCCCCGGCTGATGTCGAGGACGAAGAACCCCATGAAGGTGGTGCCCTCGTTGATGTGTTCGCTATCGGGGGACACAAACAGACTGCGGCTCTCGGCCGGCAGCAACGCCAGCGTGGAGTCGGGGATCGTCACCCCGCCGTGCTTGGCGATCTGGATGCCTTCGTTGACATAGGTGCCGGGGTCCTTGCCGCCCATCAGATACTCGGCCGACGGGAAGAACAGGAAGAGCCCCAGCAGGACGAGCACCACGGGCAGCAGCGCCGCGTAGGTCGGTTTGGCTGCGGGCGGATCGGCCGGCGCGTGTCGGCGGTGGATCAGAATCGTGACAGCCGCCGCCCCCGCGATGGCGAGGTCGGCCGCGATCAGGCGACCCAACGTGTAGACCCCCGCCGCGATCAAGGCCAGCGCGACCAGCGTCGAGAGCGTCACGCTGATGATGATCGCCCAGAAGGCGCGTTCGTCGGCCTCGAGCGCCGCCCGTTGCTTTCGGCCGCCGAGGGGCAACCCAAAGATGCACGCGCCCGGCAGGTAGATGAGGACGAAGACCCCGGCGATGGCCAGCAGCATGATGTCAGGGAGTGAACCGGGCAACGGCGTCTGCCACCAGTTCGACCTCCGATGTCGGGATTCCCGGATAGAGCGGCACCGACACGATGCGCGCACAGACGCGGTCCGCAATCGGGCACTGCGCCGGCTGCTGCGAGGCGAGCGCCGGCTGTCTCGGAATCGGCACGGGGTAGTGGATGAGCGTCTCGATGCCCGATTCACGCAGCCGTGCGTGCAGCCGATCGCGATCGTCTGACAGCACCGGGAACAAGTGGTACACGTGTCCGGGATCGCGTTCCGGCGGCACCTCGACCGCTGTGCCGGAGAGGAGGCGCCGATAGATGGTCGCGACGCGTCGCCGCGCATCGGTCCATCCCTTCAGGTAGGGCAGCCGCGCAGACAGGATGGCGGCCTGTATCTCGTCGAGCCGGCTGTTCACACCCATTTCGGCGTGATGGTACCGATCGGTCTGCCCGCCATTGCGGAGCCGTTTACATCTGTCGGCCAGCGCGGCATCGCTGGTGGTAATCGCGCCACCATCGCCCAGGGCGCCGAGATTCTTGGTGGGATAGAAACTGTAGGCGGCGGCGACGCCGAAGCTTCCGACCGGCCGGCCCCCGCACGTCGCCAGGTGCGCCTGACAGCAATCCTCGACCACGGCGAGGTGATGCCGGGAGGCGATGTCCATGATCGCGGGCATGTCGGCAGGCTGCCCGTACAGATGCACCGGCAGGATGGCCTTGGTGCGCGGCGTGATCTGCGCCTCGACCGCCGACGGGTCCAGCGTCAGCCGCGCGGGATCGAGATCCGCGAACACGGGACGCGCGCCCACCATCATGCACGCCAGCGCCGTGTAAGCCGCCGACAGCGGTGTGGTGATGACCTCGTCGCCCGCGCCGATGCCCAGGCCGCGCAGGATGATGGCGATCGCGTCGGTGCCGGTTCCCACGCCGATGGCGTGTGAGGCCTGGCACGCGCCGGCAAACGACGCTTCGAACGCGTCCACTTCGGGGCCGAGCACGTACCATCCGCGGTCGATGACGCGGCGGATGGCGGCGTCAACCGCCGCGGCTTCCTCGCCCGGCGCGAGGTGCATGAAGCGCACGCGCGGCGGCGTCATGCAGACTCCGATGCCGGGGGCGCCGGCTCCAGGTACCTGGCCAGATGCGCCCGGTAGAACGCCACGGTCCGGCTCAGGCCCTCGCGCAGCCCGACGTGCGGCTGCCAGAGGGTCGCCGCGGTAAACCGGCTCGAGTCCGCATAGAAACTGCCGATGTCGATCGCCTTCTTTTCGGCGGGCCATTCCACGTGGCGCACGCGGCCCGATCCGGCGACCTCGATCAGCAGCCGAACCAGATCCCGATGGCTCGTTGGCTCGAGGCCGCCGACATTGAAGACCTCGCCGTTGCACGCATCCGAGGCGCCGGCCGCCAGAAACGCGTCGGCGGCGTCGTCGACGAACACGAAATCGCGCAGTTGCGATCCATCCCCGTAGATCTCGATCTCGCCGTCCTCGACCACCAGCCGGATGAACCAGCCGATGAATCCCTGCCGGTTGTGCTTGACGAGCTGGCGCGGCCCGTACACGTTGGTGAGGCGCAGTGAGCAGGCGCGCACCCCGAAGACATTGTTGTAGACGAGGTGATAGTACTCGCCCGCCACTTTGTTGATGCCGTTGACGTCGGTCGGCCTCACCAGATGCCGTTCGGTGACCGGCAGCGAATCCGGCTTGCCGTACACCTGCCGTGTGCCCGCATACACGACTTTGGCGTGCGGGTTGTTTCGGCGGCAGGCCTCGAGCAACGACAACTGGCTGCGGCAGTTGATTTCCAGGTCGGTGTACGGGTCGCGCATGCTGTCGATGTGGCTGACCTGTCCGGCCAGATTGAAGATCACGTCCACGTGACGCACGAGGTAGTTCATCGTGCTCTGCTGCCGGACGTCGGCGATGTTGACCCGCACGCGGTCCTTGATGTCCTCGATGTTGTAGAGATTGCCGCCGTAGTCGGGGATCAGCGAGTCCACGAGCAGGACGTCGGCGCCCAGATCGGCCAACCGGTGCGCCAGGTTGCTGCCGATGAACCCGAGCCCGCCGGTGATCATCACGGATCGATTGCGGTAGAACGTCTCGTCCAGCGTCATGACCCCGGTACTCCGCGTCGGCTGTCCGACAGGTGTTCACGCCGGATCACCAGCGCCCACCAGAGTTTGAACACGTCGATGGCCGTCTTGACGATGCGCCTGAAGTTGAAGAACTGCGACTTGCCGTACGCCCGGTGGTAGTGGTGCACCGGCGCTTCGACGATGGCGAAGCCGGCGTCCTGGATCTTCTTCATCATCTCCAGGCAGATGACGCCGCTGGTCTTTTCGAGGCGGACCGTCTCGAAGATGGCCCGGCGCATCAGCCTGAAATCACAGTCGACGTCCCGAACTTTCAGCCCGAACAGCACCTTGACGGTGTGGTGATAGATGCGGCCGATGATGATGCGGTGCAGCGGATCGGAGCGGCTGATCTTGTAGCCGTTGACCAGATCCACGCCGGGGCCGAGTCTGGCCCAGAGCACCGCCAGTTCAGAAGGGTCGTACTGCGCGTCGCCGTCGGTATAGAAAATGTATTCCTTGGTGGCGTTGGCGAACCCGCTCTGCAGGGCGCCGCCGTATCCGCGATTGCCCGGGTGGTGGACCACCCGCACCTCGGGATACAGGCGCGCCAGTTCGTCGGCGATCTGCGGGGTGGAATCGTGGCTGCCGTCGTTGATGACGAGCACCTCGAAATCGGGCGTGAGGGCGCGTGCCGACGCCATGGCGCCGATGACCATGCTGGCGATCGTGCCGCTATCGTTGTAGGCCGGGAAGAAGATGCTCAGCCCCGGCGCGTGTGGAGGTGCGTCCATCAAGAATTCCGTACGGTACCACGGCGCATTTCGCGCCGACAAGACGCTCGATCGTACACCTGTTCCATCCGTTCGGCGACCCGATCCCAGGTTCGGGACGCGACCGCCTCGGCTCTGGCCGCGGCGCCGAGGGCCGCGCGCACGTCCGGCTGGGTCGCCAGCCGTTCGATCGCGGCCTCGAGGGCCGGCACGTCGCGCTCCGGCACCAGGAGTCCGTTGCGCTGATCGGCGACGACCGACGGGATGCCGCCCGCGGTTGTGGCGACCAGCGGCGTGCCCGACGCCAGGGCCTCCATCACCGTATTGGGCAGCCCGTCCACGTTGCCCGCCTCGTCGTGCACCGATGGCATTGCGGCGATGTCGGCCGCCGCAAGATGCCTGGCCACGTCGGGCTGCGAGAGCACGCCGACAAACCGCACCCGTCCGTCGAGGCCGCGATCGCGAACCCGGAATCGCAGTTCGTCTTCCAGATCTCCGCCGCCTGCGATCACCAGGTGGATGGCCGGACATCGCGTGGCGAGCCGGCCCACCGCATCGATGAGGTACTCGAATCCCTTCTTGCGCACGAACCGGCCGGCGGTAAACACCATCACGTCTGACGGGCCGATGCCCAGCGCTCGGCGGCATGCGGCCCGGGCGTCCGGGTCGGGCCGAAACTGTTCGACGTCGACGCCGTACGGGATCGTGTCGATGCGATCGGAAGCCGCCCCGAGCGCAATCGCGCGGTCGCGCAGATCGTCGCTGCACGCGGTGATCCAGTCGACACGCCCGAGCGCGAAGCGGGCACCGAGGCGCGCGATCGCGTGGCGTTCGGCCACGTACACGTCCGATCCGTGCAGGCTGGCGACCATCGGCAGCGCCGTGCCGGCGGCAGAGACGATGGCGCCTCCGGGAATCAGCCAGTGTCCGTGCAGAAGCGTGGCCCTCACCTCGGCGGCGACCCGGCGGGTGGCGCGAACCAGCGCCTGCAACGCCAGCGGGGCCGCGACGAAGGCTGCGAGTCGCAGGTGCACGTCGGCGCGCAGCGACTCGGCGTACCCGAAGACATTCACAGACGGGTGGGGCGCGTAGCGAACGGGATGAAAGTGAATGCCGTCCTCGAGTGGCGGTCGCGCCAGACGCGGGTGCCACGGCAGGACCACGTGGACCTGGTGCCCGCGTGCCGCGACGCCCTTGGCAATCGGTTCCATGAAGGTCCCGATCGTGTCGCCCGCAAACCGCGGGTACGACGTCGTCACCATCACGACCACGTGGCGGGCGGTCACGAGCGGCCGGCCTCCCGGGGCGCGCGGATGCGGCCGCGGTTGCGCCACACCAGGCGCCACGGGAAGACCATCGATTCGGCGAGCACCGCGCCCGACATCTTCGAGGCGCCCACGCGCCGCTCGACGAAGATGATGGGCGATTCGCCGATGCGCAGGCCGAGGCGCGCGGCTTCGAACACCGACTCGACCATGAAGGCGTACCGGCGCGAGAGGATGCGCTCGGGCCGCAGTCGCTGCAGCGCCTCGCGGCGCCAGCAGCGGTAGCCGCCGGTGACGTCGTGGACCGTCAAGCCGGTGATCGTGCGGACGTACCAATTGGCGAACACGCTCAAGATGATCCGGCGCAGAGGCCAGTTCACCACGCTCACCCCGTTGAGGTAGCGCGACCCCTGCACCAGATCGTAGGTGTCGGCCGCGTTCACCAGATCGGGCAGGTATCGCGGGTCGTGGGAGAAGTCGGCGTCCATCTGGCAGATCAGATCGGCATCGGTCGCCAGCGCCCAGCGAAAGCCGTCCACGTACGACCGTCCCAGCCCGCGCTCACCGGTGCGGTGGAGCACGTCGAGCCGGCCCGGGTACTCACCGGCGAGCTGGTCGGCCAGATCGCCGGTGCCATCCGGGGAGTGATCGTCGACCACCAGCACGCGGTACGGAAACGCATCGAGGATCTGCCGCGCCAGCGCGGGCAGGTTCTCCCGCTCGTTGTACGTCGGGATGATCACCAGAACGTTCATGCCGCGTGTCCCATGCGGGCGGCACCCCAGCTCGCCGCGCAGACCAGGAGCGTCGGGTCGATCACCGGGATTCGGAAACGCTCCTGAGGAAAAAAGACCAGGCAGACCAGCACCGATGCCGAGGCCAGCACCAGCAGGGGCTGCGGCGCGGCGCGGCGGATCAGTCCCAGCACGCCGAACGGCAGCACCGCGAGGTACGCCAGCACCGACGCCCAGAAGTAGCGTGGCGAGTGCAACTGGTACGACGGGCCGACTGGCACCACGGTGTAGAACGCCTTCTGCGCCAGCAACTGCGCGAACCGAAACGGGTGCGCCACGATCCAGCCGATCGCGTCCTGGTAATACAGGGGCTCGAGCTGCTCGGGGCTCAACCCGGGATGCGCGGCGCGAAACGCGACGTTGGCGCGCTTGATGGCGACGTTGGCTGCCATGTCGCCTTCGCCGGTGGCGAGTGGATGGTTGCCGGTCCAGAACGTGATGCCGCCTTCGGACGCGACCAGCACGAACCGGCCGTACTCGCCGAGGTTGCGGACCGTCCACGGGGCGACCACCAGCAGCGTCGACAGCAGGAGCAGGCCGGCGGCCGGCACGCCGCGTCGCCGCCACATCCATGGCACGGCGAGCCCGACAAAGAAGAGCATGGCCGGACGCGTGAGCACGGCCAGACCGGCGAGCACACCCGCGGCGGTGATCCGCCACGCGTCGGGCCGACCGAGGGCGACCCGACCCGATCGCGGCATCGGCGTCCCGGTCCGCACACCGTTCTCAATGAGCACGACACACCCGAGCGCCAGCGCACTGTAAAGCGTTTCGCTCAAGACGTACGCCGGCGTCCAGATCAACGGCGGGTAGAGTGCCGCAAGCCACGCGCCGATGGCCGCGGCGGCGGGGCCTGCCGCACGTTGGGCGAGCCAGGCCATGAGCCCCACAATCAGAACCCCGAGACCGGCCTGCGTGATCTTGATCGCCCAGACCAGTGCCGGGGATGGCGCGCGCGTGCCATCGGGTGCCGACCCGGCGGCCCCGAGACCCTCGCCGGTCAGCCGCATCACGCCGGCCAGCCACAACGGGTACAGCGGCGCGCGGCCGAAATGTTCGCCCGGGGCGGCCGCCCCGTCCGGCAGCAGGTACTGAAATCCGCGGCCCGCGGCGATGTTCTCGGCCAGCAGCAGGTACTCGTGTTCGTCGTGCGTCAGCGGCTTGTCCACCCAGTAGCCGAGTCCGAAGGCGAGCCGCAGCACCAGCCCGGTCAGCAGCGCCGAGACCACCAGCGGTCGGGCAACCCAGCCCAGGGCCGACGCCGCACGGCCGTCCCGATCAGTGCTCATCGGATCGGCGCCTTACTCTCGCCGCTCGAATCTGAGCGAGGCGATCTGTTCCGAGACCAGGCCCACGAGGAACACGATCACGCCGAGCATGATGAGCAGCACCGACGTGTTCGCGATATGGGACTGCGTGGCAATCGTCCACGCCGCGTACCCCGCGCCGGCGACGCACGAGCCGACGGCGATCGGCAGGAACACCTTGAGCGGATTGAAGAGGGTGACAATTTTGAGGACGATCAAGAGGAACTTGACGCCGTCGCGAGCGAGCCTGATCTTCGACTGGCCCGCCCGCGCGTCGGCGTCGATGGGCTCGAACGCCACGTTGTAGCCCGCCTTGATGAACGCCAGGGTCGTCGTGGTGGGCGTCGAGAACCCGTTGGGCAGCAGGTGGATGAACTCGCGCAGGCACGCGGCCCGCGCGCCGCGGAAGCCCGACGTCAAGTCCGGTACCCGGCGGTCGGTCATGTAGCTGGCCAGCCAGTTGAGCGCGCTGTTGCCCATCAGCCGGACCCGGGTCGCCTGCGTGCTCATCGAGCGGGCGCCGATCACCAGATCGTACTCGCCGAGCCGCGCCACCAGTCTCGCCGCGTCCCCGGTTCGGTGCTGACCGTCGCCGTCAATGATGAGGATGAACTCGCCGGTGGCGTGGCGGATGCCCGACTTGACCGCGGCGCCGTTTCCCTTGTTGTACGGATGACGGACGAGGGTGGCGCCCGCCGCCAGCGCCCGCGCGGCCGTGGCATCGGTCGACCCGTCGTCGATCACCAGGATCTCGTGCCACGCGCCGGCGGCCCGAAGCCGCTCGACCAGCGGGCCGATGGCGTCTTCTTCGTTGAAGGCCGGAACCACGATCGAGGTCGACGAGAGTTCAGCCACGCGGATCACCCCGCACGTCGCTTGGCGCAGCGTCGTCGGCGCGCGAGCCTGGCCGCGCCTGGTCGGTGGTGGCGACCAGTTCCATCCGCCTGACGCGATACAGCAGGTCTTCGAGCAGTTTCCGGTTGCCCGAGATGACGTCGGCCACCAGGCCGATCAGGGCAATCTGGAAACCGACGATCATCAGCACCGCCGACACAATCAGCGACTGGACGTGTCCCTGGCCGGCGCCGGCGAGAAAGTAATAGAGGAAGCGCCCCGTGATCGCGATGCCCGACAGAAACACCATCAGGCCGATCAGTCCGAAGACCTTGAGCGGTTCGTACATCGCGTAGATGCGCACGATGGTGGCCGACGACGCTTTCACGTACGTCCAGACACTGGAAAACAGACGCGACTTGCGGGTGCGCGGGTTCGTCCGGATGGGCACGTGCGCAATCGCGATGCGCTTCTTGCCAGCCTGGATGATCGATTCGAGCGTGTAGCTGAAGTCCGACACGATCGTCAGCCGCAGAGCCGCTTCGCGCGTGTAGGCCCGGAACCCGCTCGTCGTGTCGGGCACCTCGGTGTCTGACACCTGGCGCACCACCCAACTGCCGAGCCGCTGCAGGAGTTTCTTCATCGGCGACATCGTGTCGAGATCCTGCACGTTGCGATCGCCGATCACCACGTCGGCCTCTCCGGCCAGCAGCGGCGCGATCAGCCTCGGGATCTCCTGGCCCACATACTGGTTGTCGCCGTCGGTATTGACGATGATGTCGGCGCCCAGTTTGAGGGAGGCGTCCAGCCCCGCATTGAAGGCCGACGCCAGACCGCGCCGGCGCGAAAACCGGACGACATGCTCGACACCGTGCCGACGGGCCACCTCGGACGTGCCGTCGCGCGATCCGTCGTCGACCACCAGAATCTCGACCCGATCGACGCCGGGAATCGACCGCGGAATGTCGCGGAGCGTCTCGGGGAGCGTCTCGGCCTCGTTGAGGCACGGTATCTGGATGATTAACTTCATCGCGCTACTCACCCAACAACTTCTCGACGACGCCGTCCCACGTGACGAGCCGCGCGCGTTCGTATCCGGCATCACCCATCGCCTTGGCGTTCGCCACGTCGTGCGCCAGCCGCGAGAACGCGTCCGCGATCGCCTCGGGCTCCGGATCGCAGACGTAGCCGTTGACCCCGTGATCGACGAATTCGAGCGTGCCCCCCGAATCGTTCGCCGTGATGACGGGTTTGTGCGCGAGAAACGCCTCGAGCGTCACGTACCCGAAATCCTCGTCGAACGGCGCGTACAACACAGCCAGCGCACCCGCATACAGCCGGAGCAGATCGTCGTCGTCCACCGCTCCGGCAAACTCGACGCGGTCGGCCACGCCCAGTTTGGCGGCCAGCCGGCGGAGCGCCTCGTCCTGGGTGCCGGTGCCTGCGATCACCAGGCGCGTGGGCGCAGGTGTCGCGGCGATCGCGCGAATGCCCAGATCGGCGCGCTTGACGGTCTCCAGCCGCCCCACCAGCAGGATGTAGGGGCCGTAGGGGCCGGGCGCGATCCGCGCGGCCAGTCTGGGTGGATGATACAGCGGTTCGGCGCGAAGGCCGTTGTACTTTGCGACGCGATTGGCGGTGTTCTGCGCATTCGTGTAGAGGCGCCGGCACTCGCCGAGCATCCGGGTGTCGAGGTCGATCAGCGTTTGCCGCAGCCCGACGTCGAGGTCCACGTGGGCGAAGTCGCTGTAGGGCGTGCCGCACAACTCGTACGCCGCCCGATACTGGTGGATGAGCCAGGCCGACTTGTTCGGGTGCCGCACGAAGTACGACGGGAACTTTGTCGCAATCACCGCGTCGATCGGGACGCCATTGCTCTCGGTCAGGTCGAGCAGCCGCCACGCCGCCGCGTGCGCCAGAATTTCCTGTTTGGGATACCACTTGAACGGCACCGAGACCAGGCCGACCTGATAGCCGCGCGTCTCGAGCTGGGCCACCAGTTGCCGCACGTGGCTCTCCGCGCCGCCTCGAATCAGCGGGACCTGCGCTTCACAGACCAGGACAGTGCGGATGGCCATCGGTGTCGATCAGGGCATCACGTCGCGAAACGAATATTCATGATGTCGCCATCCACGACGACGTACTCTTTGCCTTCGAGCCGGACCTCGCCGTGCTCGCGGCACGCCTGCATCGTCTGGCGTGAGGTGAGTCTCTCGTAGGCGACGACCTCCGCCCGAATGAACCCTCGCGACAGATCCGTGTGGATCTCTCCGGCGGCGGCCTGGGCCGAGAGGTTCTGCGGAATCGACCACGCGCGGCACTCGTCTTCGCCGACCGTGAAGAACGAAATGTAGCCCAGCAGGTCGTAGCTGGCGCGAATGACGCGGTCGAGTCCGGATTCCTTGAGCCCGAGGTCGGCCAGAAAGGCCGCCGCGTCGCCCGGTTCCAGTTGCGCGATTTCGAGTTCGATCTTCGCGCAAATGGCGACCAGGCCCGTTGCCGCGCCCGATGCGACCGAGCCCAGATCGTATCGCGCCACCACCCCGTCAAGTGCCGCCGAGGCTCCATGATCGCCCATCAGGTCGGCCTCGTCGACGTTGACCACGAGCAGCAGCGGTTTGGCCGAGAGGAATTGGAAGCCGCGGAGCCGGCGCCGGTCGTCATCGCCAAGGCCCATCGCGCGCAGCGGCGCGCCCGACTCGAGCTGAATCCGGCACCGCGCCAGGATGTCCTGTTCGCGTTCCAGTTCGGGGGTGCGGCCCTTCTTGAGATCTTTGGCGAGCCGATCCAATCGCTTTTCGACCACGGCCAGATCGGCCAGGATGAGCTCGTCTTCCATGGTTCGTGCGTCGCGCCGTGGATCGATCGAGCCTGAGGCATGCGCGATGGCCGGATCGACGAACGCGCGCAGCACGTGCACCAGCGCATCGGCGTTGCGATACGCGACCACGTCGAGCAGGGCTTCGGCGCCCGTGCCGGAGGCGCGTCCGGGGATATCGGCGAACTCGACGGTAGCCGGCACCCGCTTGCGCGGATTGAACATCGCGGTGAGCACGTCGAGCCGGGGATCCGGCACGCGCGCCACGCCGATGGTCACCTCGGCTTTGCCGTGCGATGGACGCCCCCCGTCGCGGGCGGCGGTCATCAATTGAAACAGGGCCGATTTCCCGACCTGCGGATAGCCAATCAGTGCGGTACGAAGCATGGTGGATGGTGATCGGGTCGGCCGGGACGGAATTGCCCTGAGAACCCGAATTGGAAATCCTACCATGCCTGCCCGTCAGCAGCCGAACAGACGCCCAAAAGGCGAACAAAATACGTAAGCACAACTCCGTAACTGCTGCTGGGACAGGATTTTGGCGTTGACAAGCCCCAGGCCGTCCTCTAATATCCGGGGTGGTCTGAGGTGGAGCAAAGTGGACCAGATTGCCGTCTTCAGAGGGAACGCGCCGGCCAGGATCGATGACAAGGCCAGGCTCAAAATCCCCACCGGGTTTCGAAGCGTTCTCGAAGCCCAGTACGGTCGTGACCTTTTCGTCACGAGCCTGACGGGGGAGTCTGTCCGCATCTACCCCATGCCCGTCTGGATCGAGATCGAACGCAAGCTCGCGCAGATTCCCTCGACGCATCCCTCGCGCCTCCGGTTCTTCAGCCGCGTCAATTATTACGGTCAGACCGCCGAACTCGACAACCAGGGACGCGTCTTGATTCATCCGCGGCTGCGAGACGGGGCCGCCATGACGGGAGAGGTTGACGTGTTCGGGCAGTACGACCATCTCGAGGTCTGGAACCACGAGCGCTTCGTGACCCAGTTGGCCGGCGATCCGTTTACCGATGACGATGCGCGCGCGCTGGCGCAGTTCGGCATTTAGCGCGCCCCGGGAGCCGGTCGATGGCCGTACACGTGCCGGTGATGACTGCGGAGGTTCTGGCGGCGCTGGATCCTTCGCGGGGCGGGCTGTTCGTCGATTGCACCGTGGGGCTCGGCGGGCACACGCGGGCGCTGATGGAATCGGGGGCCACACGGGTGCTGGGGATCGACCGGGACGCGCAGGCGTTGGATCTGGCGGCCGGTGCGTTGGGCGAGTGGCGGACCGGGGTGGAGTTGGTGCACGCCGACTACCGCGAGTTGCCGAGGCTGCTCGACGAGCGGGGAATCGAGGGCGTCGACGGCGCGCTGGCCGATCTCGGCCTGTCGTCGATGCAGCTGGAGGAGCCTGGCCGGGGATTCAGTTTTCAGCGAGACGAACCGCTCGACATGCGCATGGATCGCAGCGGCGGGGCGACCGCGGCCCAGCGGCTGATGCAGGCGAGTGAGACGGAGCTGGCCGACGTGATCTTCGAGTTTGGAGAGGAGCGTCGGTCGAGGGCGATTGCCCGTGCCATCGTGGCGGCGCGTCGGGTGGCGCCGCTGCAGACCACCGGTCAGTTGGCCGCGATTGTGCGTCGCGTGGTCGCGCGACGCGGACGAATCGACCCGGCGACGCGGACGTTTCAGGCTGTCCGGATTTGGGTGAACGCCGAACTCGACGGGCTGGACACGTTTCTTCGGGCCGTGTGCGGCCGGTTGCGGGTGGGCGGGCGGTTTGCGGTGGTGACGTTTCATTCGCTGGAAGATCGGCCCGTCAAGCACACGTTTCGCGCACTGGCCCTCGAGCAGCCGATCTACCGGGTGATGACGAAGAAATCCGTGGTCCCTGGCGACGAAGAAACCCGGCAGAATCCCCGCGCCAGAAGCGCGAGGCTTCGGGCCATCGAACGGATTGGGTGACGGCGCATGGCCGAAATCAGCAAGGCCGCAAGTGGGATGGGGTTTGCCCTTCAAAAGGACATTCTCAATCGGCCCGTTCGAGAAATCGATCGGGCGCGCCACCGGGAGATGTGGTTGACCGTGCTGGCGGTCGCGGTGCTGGTGGTCGCGGTGCTGGTGACGCTCTGGCAGCAGGCGGCGGTCCGGCAGCTCGGCTACGACGTCGAGAAACTGCAGAAGGCACGGACGGCCGAAGAGGTGGCGAACTACCACCTGCGCGTCGAACTCGAGTCGCTGCGGTCGCTCAAGCGGATTGAGCAGCTGGCGCCGGCCTTGAATCTGGTGGCCCCGGCCAACGGGGATGCCATCGTCATCGAGCGGGTGACGCCGTCTCCGGCGCCCGCGAAGGGGTTGGTGGCGCGTCGGTGAGAGCTGGCGCGGGGCACGTTGAGGTTGGGGCCCGGATGGAGGGCACATGAGCGATCCGACACATCGCGGCTGGCAGTCGACCATCCGTACCCGCGTGCTGTGCGCGGCGGTGTTCTTCGCCCTGTGGGTGGTGGCGATCGAGGCGCGCCTGGTCTGGCTTCAGGTCTACCGGCACGACGATTTCGTGGCGAGGGCCGACCAGCAGCAGAAGCACACCGTCGAGGTGCCGGCCCGGCGCGGCGACATCGTCGATCGCAACGGCCAGACCCTGGCGCTCAGTGTGGACGCCGAATCGATCTGCGCGGTGCCGAAAGAAGTGCAGGACCCCGATGCCACGCTCGGCCGGATCTGCCAGGCGATTGGCGGATGTGCCCCCGACGAACAGAGCCTCTACGCCAAGCGCCTGCGGCAAACGCGTGCCTTCGTGTATCTCCGGCGGCGGATTCCGCCAGACGAGGCGGCGCGCGTGGCGGCGCTCAAGCTGCCCGGCATCAGCCTGATGACCGAGCAGCGGCGCTACTACCCGAACCGCGAACTGGCTGCGCACGTCATCGGGTACGTCGGAGGCGAGGGCACGGGTCTGGGCGGCATCGAAGCGGCTTACGACTCGAAGATCAGCGGCCACAAAGGGGCCGTGCTGGTCGAGGTCGACGTCAACCGCAACGTGTTCACCAAGCGGGTCAAGCGCGCGCCGACCGACGGGGCGACCGTCGAACTGACCATCGACCGCGTGTTGCAGCACATTGTCGAGCGGGAGCTGCACGACGCCGTCACGTACCATCGCGCCGCCGGCGGGACGGCCATCGTGATGGATCCGCACACCGGCGAGGTGCTGGCGCTCGCCAACGATCCCACCTACAACCCGAACGCGTACAACGATTCGAAGGCGGACGATCTTCGCAACCGGGGCGTGCAGGAACCGTACGAGCCAGGCTCCACCTTCAAGGTCGTCACCGCGTCGGCGGCGATCGAAGAACAGGCGTTCCGCACCGACGAACTGATCGATGTCAGCGCCGGCGCCATCCACATCGGGTCGCGCGAGGTCAAGGACGTGCACGCCTCAGGTGTGCTCAGCTTCACTGACGTCATCGTGAAATCGAGCAACGTCGGGGCGATCAAGATCGGCTTGCGCCTCGGCGCCGAGCGCCTCGGCCGGTACGTCCGGCGCTTCGGGTTCGGCACGCGCATCTGTCCCGATCTGCAAGGCGAAACCGCGGGCATCGTGTCGGATCCCGGCCGGTGGAACGACAGCACGCTGGCGTCGGTGTCGATGGGGTACGAAATCGGGGTGACGCCGCTGCAGATGGCCGCGGCCGTGTCGTCGGTCGCCAACGGCGGCGTGCTCGTGCAACCGCGTGTGATTCGCGCGCTGAGGCGTGGTGGTTTGCGCACCGAGGTGAAACCGCTCGAATTGCGGCGCACGATCACGCCCGACACCGCCGCCGAACTGCTGGCGATCATGGAGCAGGTCGTCCAGCGCGGGACAGCGACCTCCGCCGCCGTCGCCGGCTACACCGTCGCGGGAAAGACCGGCACGGCCGCCAAGATCGTGGGCGGGCGGTACTCCAAGACCGACTATCACGCCTCGTTCGTCGGGTTCGTGCCGTCTCGCCGGCCCGCCATCACCGTGATCGTCGTGATCGATTCTCCGCATCGCGGCGAGTTCTACGGCGGTGTGGTCGCCGCGCCGGTGTTCAAGCGGATTGCGGAAGCAGCGCTGCGGCATCTGGGTGTGCCGCATACCGTCAACCCCGTTCCCCCGATTGTCGTCAGCGCGTCGTCGGCCGTCGAGGTCCCGACGCTGACGCCGACCACCAATCGCGTCAGGGCATCGCGCCTCGACGTGGTCACCGGATCGCCCGTCGTGCCCGACGTGCGGGGCTTGGGCGCCCGCGAGGCGATTCGGCGTTTCGCGCGTCTCGGCCTGATGTCGAGACTGACCGGCGACGGCATCGTGATCGACCAGGACCCTGCTCCAGGCACTCCACTCGAGCCGGGCACGACGTGCCGGCTGTGGCTCGACCGCGTCACCATCACCCCTCCGTTGTCGTCGCCGCAATGACGCTTCGCGAACTCATCACCGCCCTCGACGCGCGCGGCCTCACGACCGATCCCGGTCTCCCGGCGGGCAGCGATTCGTTCGCCGGCCGCCAGGTCGGAGCCCTTGAGTACGACTCGCGGAAAGTCACGCCCGGCGCGGTGTTTCTGGGCGTGCGCGGGGAGCATGTCCACGGTGCCACGTTCGCCCCGCAGGCCGTGGCCAAGGGGGCGCTTGCGGTCGTCTCGGATCAAGACCCTCCACCCCAGGTGTCGGCGCCGTGGGTGCGCGTGCGCGACGGGCGCCTTGCGATGGCCGTGCTGGCGTCGTTGTTCTTCGATCATCCGAGCCACCAGTTGTCGCTGGTGGGCATCACCGGCACCAACGGCAAGACCACGACCGGCTATCTGATCCGCGAAATCCTGGAGGCCGCCGGTCTTGGCTGCGGGCTGATGGGCACCGTGCAGTACCGGGTCGGCGATCAGGTGCGCGAGGCGTCGCGCACCACGCCGGAGGCGATCGACCTGCAGCGCATGCTTCGCGAGATGGTCGCGGCCGGCTGCCGTGCCTGTGTCATGGAAGTGTCGTCGCACGCCCTCGCCTTGCGGCGCGTTGACGACACGCGTTTCGCCGCCGGGGTGTTTACCAACCTCACGCGCGACCACCTCGACTATCACCGCGACATGGAGACGTACTTCGCGGCCAAGCGCCGGCTCTTCGAGATGCTGCCGGCCGGGGCGCCCGTCGTGCTGAACCTCGACGACGCCCGCGTGGCCTCGCTGGCCGAGTCGTATCGGACGGCCATCACCTTCGCGGTCGATCGGAATGCCGACGTGATGCCCGTCTCGCTGCCAGCCTCGCTGATGGGGCTGCAGTTCGAGGCGCAGACGCCGGCCGGCATCCTCCGGGTCAACTCGCGGCTCGCCGGGCGGTTCAACCTCTACAACCTGCTGGCGGCTGCGGCCACCGGTGTCGGATTGGGGCTGCCGCTCGCGGCGATCGAAGTGGGGTTGTCGGCCGTGACGGCGGTGCCGGGACGTTTCCAGGTGGTCAGCTCGGCCCACGACGACGTGGTAGTGATCGTGGACTACGCGCACACCGACGACGCGCTCAAGAACCTGCTCGAGGCCGTGCGGCCGCTCGCCAAGGCGCGGATGATGACCGTATTCGGTTGCGGCGGAAACCGCGACCGCACCAAGCGCCCGCTGATGGGCGCGGTGGCGGCCCGGCTGAGCGACCTGGTGGTGCTCACCTCCGACAATCCGCGAACCGAGGATCCAGAGGCCATCATCGACGAAATCGAACGCGGGATCGCGCCGGCCGCCGAGCGGGAGCGCCTGACGGCGGCGACCGCGACGCCAGGCAGGCGGCCGACCACCACGGCGTGGGTGCGCCGCGCCGACCGCCGCGATGCGATCGTGCGAACGATCCGGGAGGCCGGTCCCGGCGACGTGATCGTGATTGCCGGGAAGGGGCACGAGAAGACCCAGGTGATGCGCGACCGCGAGCTTCCCTTTGACGACGTGGCGATCGCACTCGACGCGCTCACCGATCGTCGAGAGGAGCGGAAGACGTGACCCCAACAGGATTCGATCCCTCGCCGATCGTGCCGGTCGGCGCCAGCCGGGTCGACTTGACGGCCGCGTCGATGGCTCGCGCGATGGGCGGGGTGCTCGTGTCTGGCTCTCCCTCCTCGGTGGTGGGTGGGTACTCGATCGACTCTCGCACGCTCCGGCCCGGCGACCTGTTCTTCGCGATCGTCGGCGACCGGCTCGACGGTCATCGATTCATCGACGCCGCCGAATCGGCCGGCGCCCGAGGGTTCGTCGTCTCCGACGTCTCCGCGGTGTCGCGGTCGACCGCCGCTGCGGCCATCCTCATCCAGGTGGCCGACACGACGCGGGCCCTGCAGAACCTGGCCCACGCGATTCGCCGAGCCTCGGAGACACGCGTGATCACGGTGACCGGCAGCGCAGGCAAGACCACCACGAAGGACGTGGCGGCGGCGTACCTCGAGACCGGGTACCGCGTCTTCGCCACCCGAGGCAACCTCAACAACCACATCGGTCTGCCGTTGTCGCTGCTCGAATTGCGCCACGGCCCAGACGTCGCCGTCCTCGAGATGGGCATGAGCCACGCCGGCGAGATCCGGCTGCTGACCAAATTGGCCGATCCCGACGTGCGGGTGTGGACCAACGTGGCCGACGTCCACGCGGAGTTCTTCGGCTCGATTGACGCGATTGCCGACGCGAAGGCCGAGATGCTCGAAGGGGCCACGGCCCAGACCGTCGTCGTCGCCAACGCCGCAGACCCGCTCGTGATGGCGCGCGTCCTGGGGTCGGCCGCGCGGATCGTGACCTTCGGCATCGGCGTGCCGGCCGACGTGATGGCCACCGACGTGGTGGACCACGGGATCGCGGGCACCACCGCGGTCGTCACCACGCCGATGGGAACGGCCGACTTCGTCGTGCCGCTGCTCGGCATGGGACACCTCGCCAATGTGCTGGCCGGTGCGGCAGTGGCCCTGCAGTTCGGGGTGGCGCTCGACGTGATTGCGGCCCGGACCGCCGGCCTGACTCCGGCGCCCAGGCGGGGCGAGATCGTACGGCTGCGCGACGGCATCGTCGTGATCGACGACTCCTACAACTCGAACCCGCACGCCCTTCGACGCATGCTGGACATGGTGGCCGGGGAGCGCGGCTTTACCCGGCGCGTCGCCGTGCTGGGCGAGATGCTCGAGTTGGGCGATCGGCAGATCCGGTGGCACCAGGAGTGTGGCCGGGCCGTCGCGGAGGCGGGCGTGACTCGACTGATCACGGTGGGCGGTGCCTCGGCTCGCGCCATGGCCGACGGGGCCGTCGAGGCGGGCCTCGACCCGGACGCGGTGACGCAGGTGCTGACGAGCCGGGATGCCGCCGGCCTGCTGTCGGGCGGGCTGCGGCGAGGCGACCTCGTGCTGGTGAAAGGGTCGCGCGGCACCCGGATGGACGTGGTGGTGGATCTGGTGAAAGCCGAGTGGCTGCCGTCGTGATCGGACATGAGACGAATCGGGCGGTGGGCCGGAACACAGAGGCGATCAGGATGAGCGAGTTCAGCGTGCGCGGGCAACAGGTGGTCGTGGTGGGAGGCGCCCGCAGCGGCGTGTCCGCCGCGCGCCTGCTGGTCGACCGCGGCGCCAGCGTGACGCTGACCGACCTGCGTCCCGCCATCGACTCCGCTGACGAACTGGCGAAGGCGGGCGTGACGCTCGTGCTCGGATCGCATCCGGCTGGCCTGTTCGACGCCGCCGACCTCGTCGTGCTGAGCCCCGGCGTCCCGCTGTCCCAACCGGCGCTGCTGGCGGCGCGAACACGCGGCGTCCCGATTATCGGCGAGGTCGAGCTCGCGTTCCGGTGGCTGCGCGGGCGCGTCATCGCCGTGACCGGCACCAAGGGCAAGTCGACCACCACCGCGTTGACGGGCACCATTCTCGAGCAGGCCGGGCACCACGTGCTGGTAGGCGGCAACATCGGCCGACCGCTGTCGGGCCAGGTGGGGGCGTCGACGCCCGACTCGATTCACGTCGTGGAGGTCAGCAGCTTTCAGCTGGAGACCGCCGACACGTTCCATCCGTGGATCGCGGCGCTGCTGAACCTCACCGCCGATCACCTCGATCGCCACGCGAACCGGCAGGAATATGCCGACGCGAAGGCCCGCATCTTCGCGCGGCAGACCGAGGCGGACTGGGCGGTGGTCAACGCCGACGATCCCCAGACGCTGGAATTGGCGCGGCGCGGACGCGCCCGCCTCCGGCAGTTTTCGCTGCGCACCGATGCCGCCGAGGCCGACGTGATCGTGGCCGGCGAGTACGTGGTCGAACGGGATGGCGGCCAGGACACCCCGCTGGTGCGGACCTCGGACGTCAAGTTGCTGGGCACGCACCTGATGGCCGACGTGCTCGCCGCGGCGGCGATCGCCCGGTTGGCGAATGTGCCGCCGGCGCCCATCGCGGCCGCCGTGTCGGCATTCCGCGGACTCGAACACGCTATGGAGTGGGTCGATCAGATCGACGGCGTGCGGTACGTCAACGACTCGAAGGCGACCAACATCGATGCCGCGGGGCAGGCCATCGCCACCTTCGGCGATGGTCTTGTCGTGGTGATGGGCGGCCGATTCAAGGGCGGCGACTTCGGGAGCCTGCGCGCCTCGCTGGTCGCGCGGCGCGCGATTGTGGTGGCCATTGGCGAGGCGACGCCGCTCATCCTCGCCGCGCTCGGGACAGACATCTGCGTGATCGCGGCGACGTCGATGGCCGACGCGGTCGCCGCAGCCCGGAAGGCGGCCTCTGGCGGGGGCACCGTCCTGTTGGCCCCGGCCTGCGCCAGTTTCGACATGTTTACCGATTACGCGGCGAGAGGCCGCGCCTTCAAGGACGAGGTGTCGCGTTTGCGCAGCGTGTGAGTGTGAGTGCGTGTGTGAGTGCGTGTGTGAGTGCGTGTGTGAGTGCGGGGCGAGGCGCGTTCGGGTCCCGGCGCCAGTGCGAGTTCGGGTGCCGGTGCGAGCGCGACGGTGAGTGCGGCTCTGGTGCGGGCGCCGGTCACGTGCGGCGTGACTGCGTGGGGCGAGCACGAGTGTGAACGAGGAGAAGCGGGTGTGGGTCGGGCCGTGAGCAGTCGTCAGTCGGCTCAACGACGTTGGAACCCGGCTGCTGGGCCCCGCGCCGCCCCGGCGCGGGTAGCTGGTGTTCCTACCCGGTGGCTGACTGATGACTGCTGACGGCCCGACACCCGGCGGTATGAATCCCGTGTGCGTACGGTCTCTCGTGATGTCGGCGGAATGGCCGGCGAACTTTAGGGCAGAGCAGGAATCATGGCGCGAAAGCTGAAATCCGACCGCATGCTGTTCTACACCACCATCGTTCTGGCCTTCTCGGGCCTGGTGATGGTGTACAGCGCGTCGAGCATGCTGACGCCTCAAGACAGCAGCCAGTCGGGACAGTTCCTCGTCAAACAGCTCCTGTTCACAGTCCTCGGGTTGGCCGCGATGGCGGTCACCATGAAGTTCAACTATCACCTCTACCGGGTGCCGACGGTGGTCTGGGTCACGCTGGGCGTGACGATTCTCGCCTTGGCCGCGGTGCTGATCGTCGGGCCGAAAATCAACGGGACCCGCCGATGGTTCCGGCTGGCTGGCGTCGGCATTCAGCCGTCCGAGCTCGCCAAGATCGCGATGGTCATGTTTGCCGCGGCGGTGCTCGAGCAGCGGATGGATCGGATCAGGGAACTGCGCTACGCACTCGGGCCGATCGCGGTTGCGCTGGCCGTCGTGGTGGCGCTCATCCTGTTCGAGCCGGATTTCGGCAGCGCGGTCGCGGTGCTGGCGGTCGTGGTGATGATGGTCTTTGCGGCGGGCATCCCCATCCGGTACCTGGCGCTCATCGGACTCGGCCTGGCTCCGCTGCTGGTCGGCGTGGCCCTCTGGGAGCCGTATCGCGTCAGGCGATTCCTGATCTTCCTCCACCCCGAGCAGGATCCCCGCGGCGACGGGTTCCAGATCCTGCAGTCGCTGATTGCCGTCGGCACGGGCGGGGTGACCGGGCGGGGTCTGGGCGAAAGCATCCAGAAAATGTTCTACCTGCCGTATCCCCACACCGACTTCATCTACGCGGTCACGGCCGAAGAACTCGGCCTGATCGGCGCGTCGCTGATGCTGGCGTGCTTCGCGATTGTCACGTGGCGCGGCTTGCGCGTCGCCTCGCGGGCGCCCGACGCCTTCGGGTCGCTGCTGGCGATTGGCCTCACCGCGATGATTGCGGTCCAGGCCTTTGTCAACATCAGCGTGGTGCTCGGCATGATGCCGACCAAGGGGATTCCGCTGCCGTTTGTCAGCGCCGGGGGCTCGTCACTGATCGTCAGCCTGGCGGGCATGGGTATGCTCTTGAACATTTCCCAACAAGCGTCGGTCGAAGGATAGGACGTGACGATGTTGGGGCGGACCAGGCGCGTGCATTTCGTCGGGATTGGCGGCATCGGCATGAGTGGCATTGCCGAGTTGCTGGTCAACCTCGGCTACGCGGTGTCGGGATCCGACCAGAAATCGAGCGACGTCACCGGGCGCCTGCGGTCGCTGGGCGCGCGGGTCGAACTCGGGCATGCCGCCGCGCACGTGGGCGAGGCCGATGTCGTCGTCGTGTCGTCGGCGGTCCGTCCGGACAATCCCGAAGTTGCCGAGGCGCGTCGACGGACCATTCCGGTGATTGCGCGGGCCGAGATGCTGGCCGAACTGATGCGGCTCCGGTCGGGCATCGCGGTCGGGGGCGCGCACGGCAAGACCACGACGACCTCGATGATCGCGGTCGTGCTCGAGCGGGCGGGCCTCGACCCGACGGCCGTCATCGGCGGCAAGCTCAGCGCATTCGGCAGCAACGCGAGATTGGGCAGCGGGCCGTACATGGTGGTCGAAGCCGACGAAAGCGACCGGTCGTTTCTTCGGCTCACGCCGACCGTCGCCGTCATCACTAACATCGACCACGAACACCTCGAGGCGTATCGCGACTTCGACGACCTGTGCGGCGCGTTTCTCGACTTCGCCAACAAGGTCCCGTTCTACGGCGCCATCGTGGCGTGCGCCGACGACGAGCACGTGCGGGCGCTGCTGCCGCGCATGACACGCCGCGTGGTGACCTACGGCCTCGAGTCCGACGGGGCCGACGTGACCGGATCCGACGTGCGGCAGGATCAGGAGCAGTGGATCTGCCGGGTCAACGTCAGCCCTCGCGGACTTGCCGCGCTCGGGCATGCCGCCGGGACGGCGTTCGAGCCCCGCGACCTGCGGCTGCAGGTGCCGGGACGCCACAACCTGAGGAACGGGCTGGCGGCCGTATCGGTTGGACTGGAACTGGGCGTGCCGCTCGCCGTCGTGGTCGATGCACTCGCGTCGTTTACCGGCGCGGACCGTCGGTTCCAGCGGCGCGGCGAGGCCGATGGCGTGCTGGTGATTGACGACTATGGCCACCATCCGACCGAGATCGCCGCGGTGATCGAGGCGGCTCGCGCGACACTGGCGCGCCGGATCATCGCGGTGGTCCAGCCCCATCGCTACACCAGGACGTCGATGCTGATGGACCGGTTCGGTCCAGCGCTGCAACAGGCCGACGAGGTCGTCCTGACCGACATCTACGCGGCCGGCGAAGATCCGATTCCGGGCGCGACCGTCGAGGCGCTCGCCTCGGCGATCAACGCGCATCGGGCTCGGCCGGTTCATGTCTCGAAGACGCTCGACGCCGTTGTGCCAACGGTGCTGGCGGTGGCTCGGCCGGGCGACGTCGTCCTGATGCTCGGGGCCGGATCGATCAATAGCCTTGGTGAGCGCGTGCTGGCCGAGCTTCGACGCCGGGAAGGAGGGCGCTGAGATGGCCGTCACGATCCCGTCCGACAAGCACTTCCTTCGAAGTCAGATCTACACGCCGCGGCGGCGCCGGCCGCGCGGACGGTCCGTGGCCCGCCTGGCACGGATCGCGGTGGCGGCGATCATCCTGGGAGCAGGCGGATACTGGTCGGCGCGCGCGGTTGCCGACCTGCGATGGCTCCGGGTGCAGCACATCACGGTGACGGGCAACCACCGCGTGTCGGCCGGGGAGATCATCGCGTTGGTTGACGGCCTCAAGGGCGACAACGTGCTGGCGACCGACCTGGTGCGCTGGCGGTCGCGGCTGCTCGCCTCACCCTGGGTTGCCGACGCCACCCTGCGGCGGCGTCTGCCGGCCACCGTCGAGATCGAGATCCGCGAACGCACGCCGCTCGGCCTGGCCCGCATCGGGCACGAACTCCATCTGGTCGACGCGACGGGCACCATTGACGAATTCGGTCCGCGCTACGCGGACCTGGATCTTCCGATGATCGACGGGTTGATCCGCGACGCCGGTTCGCCCAGGCCCCGTGTCGACCCCGAGCGGGCACAGGCGGTCGGACGGTTGATGGCCGACCTGCGAAGCAAGCCGGCGCTGGCCGCGCGGGTCTCGCAAATCGACGCCAACGACGCCCACGACCTCCACGTGATCCTCAACGGCGACTCCGCGGTGATTCGTCTGGGCGACACGCTGTTCGCCGAGCGGCTGCAGTCCTACACGGAGTTGCAAGCGACGCTGCGCGAGCGGGTGCCCGACATCGACTACGTGGACCTTCGCTTTGGCGAGCGCGTGTACGTCGGCCCCGCGCATCTGGCGGCCGCGGCTTCGCGCACTCCGGTTACCACACCACCCTCGCGCGACGCGCGCGAGCCAGACCAGCCCTAGGGGCGGAGGACGAGTGGGACGCAAAGAGCGGCATCTGGTCGGGCTCGACATCGGCACCTCGAAAGTGGCGGCGATCGTCGGCGAATTTCTCGAAGGGCGCGACATCGGCATCATTGGCCTGGGTGTGGTCGAGTCCCAGGGCATTCGCCGCGGCGCGGTCGTCAATCTCGAAGCGGCGGTCGAGTCGATTCGCAAGGCCATCGAGGAGGCCGAACTGACTGCCGGCGTCGAGATCGACAACGTCTATCTCGGGCTGTCCGGTACTCACATCAAGGGCTTCAACAGCCGCGGCGTCGTGGCGGTTGCCGGCAAGAACCGCGAAATCACGCGCGACGACGTCCGGCGGGCGATCGAGACGGCCCGCGCGGTGAGTCTGCCGAGCGGGCGCGAAATCCTGCACGTGCTGCCCCAGGATTTCGTCGTCGACGAAGAGGACGGCGTCAACGACCCGGTCGGCATGACGGGGTCGCGCCTCGAAGTCAACGTCCACATCGTCACCGGCGGAACCACGACGACGCAGAATCTCGTGGCCTGCGTCAATCGGGCCGGCGTCAACGTCAAAGAATCGGTCCTCGAGCAACTCGCCGCCAGCGATGCCGTGCTCACCCAGGACGAGAAGGAACTTGGCGTCGCGGTCGTCGATATCGGCGGCGGCACCTGCGACCTCGCCATCTTCGAGCGCGGCTGCCTGTGGCATACCGCCGTGGTGCCGATTGGCGGCGACCACTTCACCAGCGACATCGCCGTCGGGCTGCGCATGCCGATTCCGGAGGCCGAGAAACTCAAGCGGAAGTGCGGCTGCGCGTTGTCCGCGATGGTGGGCGACGACGAATCGATGGAGGTGGCGAGCGTGGGCGGGCGGCCCGCCAGGACGATGGCCCGGCGCATCCTGTCGGAGGTCGTGCAGCCGAGGGCGGAGGAGATGTTCCACCTGGTGTGGGACGAGATCCATCGCGCCGGCTACGAGCGCCTGCTCAACTCGGGCATCGTGCTCACCGGCGGGGCAGCCAACCTCGAGGGCATGCCGGAGATTGCCGAGCAGATTTTCGATCTGCCCGTGAGGCGCGGCGTGCCGAGCGGGGTTGGCGGTCTGGCAGACCACGTGGCCAACCCTTCGCTGGCCACGGCAGTCGGATTGCTGCTGCGCGCCCGTCAGCAGCGCGTGCACGCCATCGAACACGCCGGGGCGTCGTCGTTCGGTCGGCTGACCGACAGTTTGATCGGCGTGTTCAAACAGTTCTTTTTCATCGATGACACACGCGGGTAGCCAGCCGGAGCCCGCGATTACGTTGCACACGAGTAGTGGAGGCCGTTGATGTCGAACCCGAACCAGACCCCATCCCAGACCGACCCGTACCGCGCTGACGCGCCGCTTCGACTCACCATTGGCGACGAGCCGCACACGGGCGCTCGTATCAAGGTGATCGGCGTCGGCGGAGGCGGAAGCAACGCCGTCAATCGCATGATGCGGGAAGGCTTTCAGGGCGTCGAATTCATCGTCGCCAACACCGACATGCAGGCGTTGCGGCAGAGTACTGCGCCCACCAAGATCCAGCTGGGCGAACGCCTGACCAAGGGCCTCGGCGCAGGCGCCGATCCCAACGTCGGCCGGCAGGCCGCCCTCGAGGACACCGAGCGGATCATCCAGGCCCTCGACGGCGCCGACCTCGTGTTCGTGACGACCGGGCTCGGGGGCGGCACCGGCACGGGCGCCGCTCCCGTGATCGCGTCGCTGGCCTCCGAACTCGGTGCGCTCACGATCGCCGTGGTGACCCGCCCGTTCAAGTTCGAGGGGCGCAAGCGGTCGAAGCAGGCCGAGGCGGGGTTGGGAGCCCTTCGCGAGTGCGTCGACAGCATCATCACCATTCCGAACGAACGGCTGCTGGCGACCATTGCCCGCGACCAACCGCTGGTCGACGCGTTTGCCACTGCCGACGACGTGCTGCGGCAGGCCATCCAGGGCATTTCGGACCTGATTCTGGTGCCCGGCCTGATCAACCTCGATTTCGCCGACGTGAAAACCATCCTGACCGGCATGGGCGTGGCCGTGATGGGCACCGGCGTGGGCGAAGGCCCGACGCGCGCGGTCGATGCCGCGAGGACGGCGATCTCGAGCCCGCTGCTCGAAGACGCCTCGATCGAAGGCGCCCGCGGCGTGATCATCAACGTGACGGGCAGCCCCGATTTATCCCTCATCGAGGTGAGCGAGGCCAACTCGATCGTGCAGGAAGCCGCGCACGAGGACGCCAACATCATCTTTGGCGCCGTGATCGATCCGTCGCTTCATGGGAAAGTCAAAATCACCGTCATTGCCACCGGTTTCGACCGCGAAGGGTCGCGCCGGGTCGTGCCGGGCAACGCCGGCCAGACGCCCGTTGATCTAATCCACTACACGCAGTGGCTCAACCTCCGGCAGTCCACCAATGGACCAGCCCTGTCGTTGACCCGTCGTTTCGGCGTTGGGATGCCGGTGACGGCCCATGTCGCGTCTGATCCGGTTCCGCGAGAGATGCCGACGGGGACGGCAGACGAAGCCGAGGCCATTGAGGTGCCGGCCTTTCTGCGGCGATTGAAGCAGGCGTAACGCCAGGCGGGTAGCCGGTCGATCGGCAACCGGGCGCACAAGCGGCCGGTCGGTCTGCCGGTGCGTGGTACACTGAGTACATCCACGGCATCTTCGAACGTCGCCGCCTGAGCGTCAGGTGTTCGACGACTCGGGCTCGCCCGTTGCTCGGACCTGTCAAGCCTCCGGCCACGCATGCGCCAGACGTCACATCACGATCACGCACGGGAGACCCTCGCACGCGAGGTGGGATACGTCCGCAAGGCCCATCACGGACGGTTGCGCGTCGCCCTCGCCTTTCCCAATTCGTATTTCGTCGGCATGTCGAACCTGGGGTTCCAGTCGGTCTACAGGCTGTTCAACGCCCACGACGCGGTCGTGTGCGAGCGGGTGTTCTTGCCACCGAAGACCTCGCTGGCCAGCCAACTGGAGTCGCCTGGTTCGATCGTCACACTCGAGTCGCAGACACCGGTGCGCGACATGGACGTGCTGGCGTTCTCGGTCTCGTTCGAGTGGGACTACACCAACGTCGTCTCGATCCTGCGGTTGGCGGGCCTGCCGGTCTATGCCGCCGACCGCGATGCCCGCCATCCGCTGGTGGTGGTGGGTGGTGCCGTCACGTTCGTCAATCCCGAACCGTTGGCCCCGTTTGCCGACGTGATTGCCGCCGGCGAAGGCGAGGTGCTCGTGCCGGCACTGGTCGAGCACCTGCTGTCGGGCGACGCCCGCGCCGACGGTCTTCGGACGCTGGCGCAGGTGCGCGGCTTCTACGTGCCGTCGCTCTACCAGGTGCGCTACGAACCGGACGGCCGCATCGAGGCGTTTGAGCCTGTGCCCGACAGCGGAGCGCCGGTGCCGGTTCGCAAAGCGGCTCTCGCCACCACCGCCGCGATCGATCCGCCGACAACCAGTATCTTTACCCCGGCCACCGAGTTCGGATCGCGCCTGCTGGTCGAGGTGGTGCGCGGGTGCTCGAATTTGTGCCGGTTCTGCTGGGCCGGCTACAACTACCTGCCGGTGCGCGCGTTTCCCGCCGATCGCATCCTGGCGCTTGCCGAGGCCGCCCGCCCGCACGCCAGCCGGATCGGCCTCGTGTCGATCGCGCTGTGCGACCATCCCGAGATCGAACGCCTGCTGGCGGGCCTGGTCGAGATGGGCTACGCCATCAGCCCCGCCTCGCTTCGGCTCGACGACCTGACCGAACCCATCATTCGCCTGCTGCAGAAAAGCGGTGAGCGATCGTTGACCATCGCACCGGAAACGGGTTCTGACCGCCTCCGGCGGGTGATCAACAAGGCGATGACCAACCAGGACATCCTGGCCAGGGCGGACCAGATCTTTGCGAGCGGCATCGAGAACCTGAAGCTGTACTACATGGTGGGGCTCCCGACCGAAGACGACGACGACCTGGAGGCGATTCGCGATCTGACGGCCGCGATTCGCGACCGCATGATGGCGCACGGACGACCGCGCGGGAGAGTCGGTCGAATCAGCGCGAGTGTCAATCCGCTGGTTCCGAAGCCGGGCACCGCGTACCAGTGGCTTCCGATGGAGGCACCGAAACTGACGGAGCGGAAGCTCAAGCGGCTGAGAACACTGGTCGCCGGTCTCGACAACGTGTACTTCTCCCTCAAGTCGGAGCGGCACTCGTTCTATCAGGCGTTGATGTCTTTGGGCGACCGGCGAGTCGCGCCTGTGATTGTGGCCGCCGAGCGCAACGGCGGGCAATGGCGAGCGGCGCTGGCGGAAACCGGCATCGATGCCGATTTCTACGTGTTCCGCGACCGGAGCCAGGACCGCGTACTGCCGTGGGATATTATCGACGGCGGACTGAAGGCCTCGTTCTACAGGGCCGAGTACGAGAAAGGCCAGCGAGGCGAGGTGACGCTGCCCGCCAAACGCGCCCCCGGAAACACCCGCTTGTTGCCCATGGTGCCGTAACACGTGATGGACCGTTCGATAGGCCCCGGACACTCGGCTTTCCGCGTGGCCCGACTGTTCCTGCTCGTGCTTGCGGCCGCGGCGGCGTTGGTCGCCATCGCGGAAATTGCCACGGGGGGATTCTCGTTCGAGATTGGCCCCGTGTTGATTCGGGGGCATCGCCCGTTGACGGCGGGGGCCGTGGCGGTGATCTCGGCGGTACTCGTCGTCTTGATGCGCGCCCGGCGATCGGACGAGACGACGCTGGCGACAGGGGGTAGCGGGCGCCTGGCGCAGGGCCTTGCCGCCGCCACCGCGGTTGTCGTGCTGGCGGCCGGTTTCGGTTGGGGGGATTTTGTCGCCGGGAGCGCCGACGCCTACGGGTACGTGAGCCAGTCGATGCTCTGGGCGAACGGCGATCTGGCCACCGCCAATCCGATCGCGCTCGAGTCGCCCTGGCCGGCAGCCGACTGGACTTTCTCGCCGCTGGGCTACCGCCCCGCCGTGGTTCCTGGGGTGAGCGTGCCGACGTACCCACCGGGACTGCCACTGGTGATGGCGCTGGCCGTGAAGGCTGCCGGCCCGCCTGCGGCCTTCTGGATTGTGCCATTGCTGGGCGCGCTGGCCATCTGGTCGGCGTTTGTATGGGCTCGCGCAGTGGTTGGCGAGACGCCTGCCGCGATCACCGCCATTCTGCTCGCGTGCAGTCCGGTGTTTCTGTTCCACCTGTTCCAACCGATGAGCGACGTCGCGGTGACGGCGTGGTGGATGACCACGCTCGCGTTGCTGGTTCGGGGACGGTTTCTCGGGGCCGGCCTGTGCACGGCACTCGCCCTGCTCACGCGTCCGAATCTGGCGCCACTGGCTCTGTGCGTGGGGCCCTGGGTCGCCTACGAAGCCTGGATGCGATCGCGGTCGCGCGGCGCCACGGCCAAGGCCCTGCTGGAATTCGGCGTGGCTCCAGGCCTGGCCGTTGTGTTTCTGCTGGCGTTGAGCGACCGGCTGTACGGCGATCCGCTGATGTCGGGCTACGGCGCGGCAAGAAATCTGTTCGCTCTGGCCTTCGTTCCCGACAACCTGGCGCGTTACCCGGTGTGGCTCTGGGACACGCAGACGCCGTTCGTGTATCTGGCCTGCGCGGCGCCCCTGCTCGCGTGGTGGACTCGTCGTCTCCGAGGTGACCCCACAAGCGAGACGCCGGCCGTGGGCCGCCTCTTGCTGTCTGCCGCATTCGCCGTCACCGTGGTGTGCTGCTATCTGGTCTACTCGCCGTTCGAGGAATGGTGGTATCTGCGCTTTTTGCTGCCGGCTCTCCCGGTGATGCTGGCGATGGCAGCGTGGGTCGTGTCCCAGATCGTCGGTCGTGCGCCGGCGGCATGGCGCGCCCCGGTCTGTGCGCTGGCCACGCTGGTCCTCGCCGCCGTGTACCTCCAGACCGCGCAGGCCCGACTGGCGTTCGATCTCCGCGACGGAGAACAGCGCTACGTGACCGCCGGGCAGTATGCGTCGAGCCACTTGCCTCCCCGATCGGTCTTTATCTGCGTGCAACATTCTGGAAGCCTGCGGTATTACGGCGGCCGCCTGACGCTTCGTTGGGACTGGCTCGACCCGGCCTGGCTGGATCGTGCTGTCGCCCACCTGCGTCGGGCCGGCTATCACCCGTATTTCGTGCTCGAGCCGCCAGAGGAGGACGCCTTCCGCCAGCGGTTTTCTCGGTCGAGCGCCCTGGGCCAACTGGACTGGCCCGCCATGGCGGATCTGCGACAGAACGGGGGCGTGCGCTTCTACGACCCCGCCGCGCGATCCGCATTCCGGAACGGCGAACCGATTGACTCGGTGATCGTGCGGCCCAACGGACGCATCGTTGTCCGTTCGCGGTCGTCCGCCGGGGCGCCGGTTCCATAAGGTCCCGCAGAATCGGCCCCCGGCTTTCTGTCGTGTTTCGCTAGTC